>NZ_JQLQ01000002.1:600000-1200000 GCF_000744285.1 Carnobacterium pleistocenium FTR1
GTATTCTGTTTATGGATTTAGGCAAGCTATCAGCAATGGTTTAGGTGATGCTATTTATTGGAGAACGATTTTTATTATGATCAGTATAATTTTGGTTTTTAATGGCTTGCTGATGCTAACGATGTATACTCTACAAAAAAAGAGCGTTAGAGTTAAAGAAAATGATACAGAAGAAATAAAAGTGTTAGCTGAGGTACAAGATAGATAAAACTGTAAATAAAAAAGGTTCTCCACTACGATTTATGTAGTGAAGAACCTTTTTTTAGACTAAAACTTTTTCTAAAAAGTTTTTAGTCCGTTCGTGTTGTGGACTATTAAAGATTTGTTCAGGCTTGCCTTCTTCAACGATGTAGCCGCCATCCATAAAGATAACGCGGTCAGCTACTTCTTTAGCAAAGCCCATTTCATGAGTTACAACTAGCATAGTCATACCTTGATCTGCTAATTTTTGCATTACCGCAAGCACGTCTCCAACCATTTCTGGGTCAAGGGCACTGGTTGGTTCGTCAAACAGCATAATATCCGGATTCATTGCCAATGCACGTGCAATAGCTACACGCTGTTTTTGACCACCAGATAATGATTTAGGGTAGTCATTGGCTTTTTCAGAAAGTCCAACTGTTTCTAACAGTTCCAAGCCGTGTTTTGTTATCGCTTCTTTGGAATCTATTTTAAGTTCTTTAGGTGCTAACGTAATATTTTCTAAAACCGTTAGATGAGGAAATAAATTGAATTGTTGAAAAACCATTCCAACATTTTCCCGCACTTTATTGATGTCTTGTTTTGGATCGGTTAAGTCAAAGTCATCGATGATCACTTTTCCGCCAGTAATATCTTCTAAAGCATTCATACAGCGAAGAAAGGTACTTTTACCAGAACCTGAAGGGCCAATGATACAAACTACTTCACCTTCTTGAACTTCGACATTCAGGTCTTTTAAAACTTCTAATTTCCCAAAACTCTTCTTTAAATGTTCAACTTTTAGTTTAGTCATTTGATAATCTCCTTTCAAGATAATTTGAAAATTTCGTCAGGATCGTGATAATAATGATATACATCAATCCAACGATCAACCACATATTTCCAGAAGAGTAGGTACGTGCAATAATAATTTTTCCGGTTTGAGTCAATTCAACGATTCCAATAACCGATAGAATTGAAGTATCTTTAAGTGTAATAACAAATTGATTGATAAATGATGGAATCATAATTTTAAAAGCTTGCGGCAAAACAACTTTACGCATAGACGTATTGTAAGTCAGGCCTAAACTTCTTGAAGCCTCTAATTGGCCAGTATCTACTGCTTGGATACCCCCACGAACCAATTCAGCAATGTAAGCTGCTGTATTTAAACTCAATGTGATCACACCAGCAACATAAGCTGGTATTTGAATATTTAAAAATTGTGGGATAGAGAAGTAGATGAAAAAGGCCAAAACAATCAAAGGAATACCACGTAAAATATCTACGTAAATCATAGCTATCCAATTTAATGTTTTGTTGGGAGAAGCGCTAAATAAACCAAATACAACACCCAGGATTGTAGCAATAATAAAAGCTGTAATAGTTAATAAGAGCGTTCTACCAACACCTTTTAGTAATTCTCCACCATTCTGTTGGATTAGACCAAAGAAACCAAGATTAGAAGTTTCTTCTTGAGCTGTTTCTCCAAGATAATTATTCAGAATTTCATCATAAGTTCCGTTTGCACGAATATTGATCAATCCATTATTAAACATTTCTAACAATTCAGCATTTTGATCTTTATTTACTGCAAATCCGTAATTGTCCCCTGGTTCAGGGGCTGTAGGTATTTGTAAGGCTAATCCTGATTGAATAGCATAAGCCATTACGGGATAATCTTCAAAAGCGGCGTCTGAGTTTCCGGTTTGAACATCCTCGTACATATTTGCAGAATCTTCAAATGTATTTACTTCAAAGCCGTACTCCTCTTGAATAGACTCAGCAAAAGCAGCACCAGTTGTTCCAACTTTGATAGCAACTGTTTTACCTTCTAAGTCTTCATAAGAAGTGATTTCATTGTTATCTGCTGAGATGGCCATAACTACACCACTCTCAAAGTATGGTTCAGAAAAATCGAATGACTCTTGACGTTCGGGTGTGATGCTCATTCCGGCAATCATACCATCTACTTGATTTGTTTCTAAAGCTTGTAAAGCAGCACTAAATCCCAAAGGGCGTAGTTCATAATTGAAACCTTGGTCTATGGCAATTGCATCTAACAAGTCAACATCTATTCCTTGATATTCACCATTAGCATCTTTGAATTCAAAGGGAGCAAAAGTAACATCGGTTCCAATAATATAAGTTTTGGCTGTTTCTTGTGCGGAAACGGTGCTAGGTAATAAGATAGCGAAGATTACTGTAAGTAATAGAGTTGTTGTAAGTGTGAAAATTGATCGTTTCTGTAAATTCATAAAAACCCTCCTTGTATAAGTTATTATTTTAATTTAAGTTTAAACCAAATGCAACAATAATGTAATCTAATTATGTGAGATATTCTAACATGAGCTTGTTTTGTTGGTTTTTTTAAACAGTTGATTAGCTATCTTTTGTTCGTTATGATGGTAATAGAAGATAAAGTCTAATTAAGTGGGTGATAAAAATGATACGTAAAGCTGAAATTTCAGATATTGATCAACTAGTGGAATGGGTCTGGATCATTTTAGAAGATATGGAGCTAACATTATTGAAAAAAGCAGATCCAATTATATTGAAAGACATGATGAAACAAGCTATGGAAGATAAAAATTATCGCTATAGTTATCATCGTGCGCTTATCAGTATCCGTGAAGGAAAAAGAGCAGGTGTCTGTTTTGGTTATAGAGGTAAGTTGGAGCCTACAATTGATAAAGCTTTTAATGAAAAATTAGAATCAATTGGGATAAAAGAACCATTATTTCAGGATGCTGAAACTGTTTCAGGGGAGTGGTACTTGGATTCACTGGTGACAGATGTAAACTTTAGAGGTCAAGGCGTAGCAACTGAATTGTTAAAAACCATACCGGCTATTGCTAAGTCAGAAAATGAAGAAATCATTGGTCTGAATTGTGACCAACAAAATAAAAAAGCACAGCAACTATACCTTAATATCGGCTTCAAAAAAGTTTGGGAGTGTAAAATTGGCCATCATTTATATGATCATATGCAGTGGGAAGTCCATTAAAAAAACATTGATCGATTATAAAATCAGATCAATGCTTTACGTATCGAATAAAGCGGCCGAATTGCACGGATGAATCTTTTCCTTGCGACATCTGGTAAGCGCGTTAAAGTGAGATCATCTACAATTAAAGCAAGACATATGCAAATCGGAGCATGCTGAGCTTCTGGGATGAGCAACGTATAGTAATCTCCAAATGAAGTGTAAGATTTGTTCATCTCCATTATTAATTGCCCTTTACAGCGTACAGTGTAGGCATGGTTGTAAAAATCTCCGGTTACCATCCAATCTAGCGGCGCAACTTTAAAATAAACATTTTTTAAGTTACGGTGTTTAGTGATTGAGCCAGCTCGTTTACCTTGAATATAAATATCAAATTTAGGAAGTAAGGATAATACGGTTTGTTTTACTTTTACAAGCATTGTTCCGTCTATGCTATATAAAGATAACGTATCACCAACTCTACCCCATTTTCCCGAAATAAGGTATAGATCTTTACCAAGTTCATTTTTAACGAGTATCTTCTCGTGCTTGGAAACATAGTCTTGTTTCATATATAGAAGTACCATAACAAACGCCCCTCCAAAAGTGAATTAAGCGGATACATTTTTTCTTAATTATACCAAAGATTAATGCAAAGCGAAATGAAAAATAATTGGAAAAAACCCACCTTAAACAGGAGGGCTTTTTTTCATATAGCTGATTTAATGGCTTGACCTAGCTCGTGCAGAGCTTTAACCACGTCATCAAGTTTTGTTTCCATACGCTGAAGCAGAAACAATGCGATAAAGATGGGAAAACCAACATTACCAATAATTTCTGTTACAGTAGATAGCCACTGTGTACTTGCATCCATGTTGCACTCTCCTTTCATGTATTAGATAGGGTAACCGAATTGTTAGCCTACTAGTAACAACGAAAAAGAAAGAAGAAGTGTTACTCCAAAACTGGTTGAGCTATTGATTTTTTAATCATTACTTTTTATAATTTCGGGAGCTTTAGCTGAATCCAGCTTATCATCTAATGCAAGTTGGATTGCGTGTGCTACCCCATGATTATTGTTGCTGGTCGTGCGGTACTTAGCATATGTTTTGACTTCTTCTTCAGCATTTTCCATGGCAAAACTGTATCCTGCTACTTTTAGCATTGATACATCATTGAAGTTATCCCCTAATGTCATAATATTTTCAAGCGGGATATTCAACTTTTTTGCAGCTGCTTCAAGAGCAATCCCTTTTTGGGCATTAATATTATTGATTTCAATGTTATTGACAAAGGAAGCTGTAATAGCAAGATTTCCTGATTTTTCAAGTTCTGTTGAAAGTGGTCCAAGTACTTTACGACCATCATCACTAAACGCGATAATTTTTAAAATTTCAATAGATTCATCGTGGACAAGTTGGTCATAATCCTCAACATAATTGATATTCATGATTTCTAAACGAGCTGCTGCTAAAACTACTGCCATTTTGTAAGTAGTATCTGGATTCGTTTCATACAATAAAGAAGCAACGGATTCGATACGTTTCGATTTATTGTCTGAATAGATTCCGTTCGATGTGGTCATTTCACAATAAAGATTTCTTTCTTTGATTTCGGATACGATTTCGTGTACCGTTTTTTTGTCAATGCCAATATTTTGAATAACTTGACCTTCTTCATTGTAAACCTGAGCCCCATTAAGAGTGATAAATGAACAATTTATACCTACTTCTTTAAGTAACGGTTGTGCTTCTGTAAACCCTCGTCCTGTAGCCACCATAAAATGAATGCCTTGTTTCATAGCTTCTTTAATGGCTTTGGTATTTGTTTCAGAAACTTTCATCTTCTCGTTTAATAATGTTCCATCCATATCAGATACAATAAGCTCTATCATTTTTGTTCCTCCCAAGATTTGTTTGTATTACTAATTTTACCATTAATAGTAAGAAAATAAACGCATAAAGCCTTTTTTATTATGATTTTTCAAAATTAAGAAGCTATAGAAAGTTAGAAATCAAACCAAAAGATAGCACTTGTTAGAAAGTGGGAATTCTTGTAGGATAGAAATAAAGTCTGTTAAAAAGACAAGGAGGAAAGTGTAGTGACCTTACCTGTAGAAAATGATTGGCTACCAATTTTGCAAGAACAAATGCTTACATCCTCTTATCAGTCATTGAAACAATTCCTGGCACATGAGTATCAAGAAACGGTGGTTTATCCAGAAATGCATCATATTTGGCAAGCCTTTGAATGGACTCCTTATCATGAAGTGAAAGTAGTGATTTTAGGACAAGATCCTTATCATGGACCGCATCAAGCTCATGGATTGAGTTTTTCTGTTTTACCAAATGTGAAAATTCCACCCTCATTAGTTAATATATATAAAGAATTAGAGAGTGATTTAGGGATACCTCCTGCAAACCATGGCTATTTGGAAGCTTGGGCTAAACAAGGTGTATTGTTGTTAAATACTGTTTTAACGGTTCAAAAAGGACAAGCTCACTCACATAAAGGGAAGGGATGGGAAGTGCTGACGGATGCCGTTATTAAAAAATTGAGCGATCGAGACCAACCGATGGTATTTATTTTGTGGGGGACCCCTTCGATAAAGAAAAGAATATTGATCGATGAAACCAAACATGTTGTGCTGACTTCTGTTCATCCAAGTCCTTTATCAGCTTATCGCGGCTTCTTTGGGTCAAAACCATTTTCTAGGGCGAATGAGGCGTTGACCCAGTTTGGAGAAACCCCCATTGACTGGAAATTGCCAGATTCTGTTTAATAAATAAGATCAAATAGGATCTTTTCTGTAAAAAGTAATCCTGCAAGTATAAGTAAATTGAAAAAGATAAATGCAAAGTAATTTTCTTAATTTGTATTTATCTTTTTAATTTGCATTTAAAGGTTTCAATTAAAGATAGAATATAATTTTGTGGTGCTTTATAATAAAAGGAAGTAACCGTTTTAAAAATAAGGGAAATTAAAGCATTTGGGGGAGTACCATGGAGGATTATATTGGAGAAATTATAAGATTTACAGATATGAAACAACATAAGACTTTAAATGAAATTGTTTTTGAAGGTATACGGAAGGCTATTATTAAAGGCATTCTTCCAATTGGGGAAAGAATTAATGAAAAAGAATATGCTGAACGCATGAATATTAGTAGGACACCTATTAGAGAAGCCTTAAATCGATTAGAAAAAGAAGGACTCGTTGAATGTATCCCGCATTATGGAGTTATCGTAAAAAAAATTACAATTGATGATGCTAAAGAAATCTATCAAATCCGTAAAGCATTAGATATTCTTGCAACTAAGAATGCAATGAAATTAATGACAAAAAAACAATTTGAAGAATTAAGAAATCTTTTAGAAGAAACAGAAAAATTAAATGAACAGAATGAAGATCTTGATGTAGTCATTAAATTGTTTTCCGAATTCAATGGAAAAATTTATCAATATAGTCACATGCCAAGGCTAACGAATATGGTAACTAAGTTGAGAGAATATTTAATGCGATTTAGGGATATTTCTTTAAGGGGAGAAGAACGTAGAAAAAAAGCTCTTAGTGAACATTGGATGATTTATCGCGCTATGTGTAACCAAGATGAAACACAGGTCAATATGATTATTAAAGAACATTTAAGCTATTCTGAAAAATTTATTATAAAAGAAATGGAAAAACAATAAAATGGAAAAAATACAAATGGATGCCTCTATTTCAAACAATATAGAATTAAATCAGATAGCAATTCAACTAGCAAAGTATGCTCAGCAAGCAATACTTTATGAAGCGGTCCTTTCTCCAAAGCCAGGTCTAGTTGATGCAGTAGATAATGGGTCACACACAGATATGACTATTTATACTTTTTTAGATAGTTCTTCTAGTCTTTTTAAAGGATTTGTCCAGTTTGCTCAAATCGGACTTTCTTGGAAAAGCACATCAAAAGAATTATTAAAAGCGATACGTCCTGTTGGAGTAGAAGCTGAAAAGCAAATGTTTGAAGAAACAAATGGAATCAATACACATAAAGGAATCATTTTTTCAATGGGCTTATTTTTAGCTGCAGCAGGAAAAGTTTATCAGGAATCAAAAAAAAAGACTGATAAATTAGGAAGGTTTTCAGAACAAGATACAGATAAGATTTTTAAAGAGATTTTAAGAATGACAGTGGGACTAGTTTCGAATGATTTTAAAACTATAAAAGCCAAAAAAAAATTGACAAATGGAGAGAAATTGTATGTGGAATATGGAATAACAGGAATTCGAGGAGAAGCAGAGAATGGGTATCCCGTAGTAAGAAGGCTTGCTTTACCTCAATTAAGAAAAACTAAGTGTGAAGAATCTACACAAGTACGCTTATTAGATGTCTTATATCAGCTGATGGCCTTCTCAGAAGACTCAAATATTTTACATCGTGCTGGAATAGAAGGATTAGAGTATGTACAGCAAGAAGCTGAAAAATTTATAAAAGATGGGTCTATGAAACAGATTAAAGCATTTGAAAGAGTTAGAAAAATGAACAAACAATTTGTTAGTAAACAGATCAGCCCAGGCGGAAGTGCAGATTTACTTAGCGTAACATTATTTCTTGGGAAATTAGAGGGTATCATCTAGTAAGATTAACAAGGAGTTTTAAGTATAATTTAAAAGCCTCATTAAAATGATGAATTTCTAAATTCATTCATCATTTTAATGAGGCTTTTATATGCTGAATTTCAGTATGAGTTAATAATTATACACTATCTTATTTAAGATTAAAAGAAAAATTGAGGACTTTCAATGTACTTGTATTTCTTTTCGTGTGTATTGATTATTTATGCTGTGTTTCTGTTTTTTCTTGTGTGTATAGGCTAAAACGGATTGTTGAAAGCGGTTAATTATACTATACTTTTAATGTGATCACGTATAAAAATTAAAGGAGTGTATAAGGATGATAACATTTTTTTCTTACGCTATGATAGTTGTTTTTATGTTTTTAATCATTAGAAAGAAATTAACACCATTTTCAGCATTAGTTTTGGTGCCAGTTATTTTTGGAGCTGTAGGAGCTATTTTTGGTATTTTCCCTAAATCAATTGGAGATATGGCATTACAAGGTATTCAAGATACTTCAACAACCGGAATTATGTTGTTATTTGCCATTTTATATTTTTCAATTATGTTAAATACTGGGTTGTTTGATCCAGTGACAAATTTTGTTATCCGAGTTTCTAAAGGAGATCCCGTAAAGATACTTATAGGGACTGCAATTGTTGCTGCAATGGTATCACTAAATGGTGATGGAACAACGACTACTTTAATAACTTGTACGGCCTTCCTTCCAATTTACAAAAAACTAAATTTAAAAATTATGAATTTTGCTGTAATTGTTATTTTGATGAATACTATCATGAATCTTCTTCCTTGGGGAGGTCCTACTGCACGTGTAATTGCTGTACTAGGAATTAATGAACAAGGTATTTTAAGAGCCCTTATGCCTGGAATGATCGCCGCAATCATTTATATGATCGGCGTTGCTTACTATATGGGACTTAAGGAACGAAAACGATTAGGTATTCAAGTAATGTCAGAAACAGAATTATTAGCTCTAACTACAACATCTACTCCTGAAGAAGAAGCATTGAAGCGTCCAGATAAAATTTGGATCAATGCTATTCTGACATTTGTACTTATTGCTATGCTAATGGCTGGAACGTTCCCTTCTGCAGTGTTGTTTTTAGTAGGAACAGTTTTAGCGCTAGTAATTAACTATAGAAGTTTAAAAGAACAAAAACAACGGATTCAAGTAAATGCTGGTGATGCAGTTCAAGTAGTTATTTTAGTATTGGCAGCTGGTATCTTCATGGGTATCTTTACAGGTACTGGAATGGCAGATGCCTTGGCATATAATTTAGCTACCATTATTCCAGAAAGCTGGGGGAATTATTGGGGATTGATTGTTGCTGTTATCTCAGCTCCGGGGACCTTCTTCTTATCAAATGATGCTTTTTACTTCGGTGTACTACCTATTCTAGCTGAAGCAGGAGCGAAATATGGATTTACAGTGCAAGAAATAGGAGTAGCTTCACTTCTAGGACAAGCATTCCATTTACTAAGTCCGCTGGTAGCCTTTATATACTTACTACTTAATTTAACTGGATTAGAAATGGGAGGATGGCAAAAAGAATCAGCTAAGTGGGCAATTGGCATCTTCGTTATCTTTATCGTCGTATCTGGTGTTACAAGTGCAGTTCCTTTAATAAAATAAACATGAAAAAAACAGTATAAACAGTAAAAAAAACGTAGCAGGTACGAAAACATAATACAATGAATGTATTAAGTAATAGAGTAGGAGGGTAGGGATGGGATTCCTAAGTAGCATCAAAAAAATGTTTGACAAGCAGCCAGAAGAAGCAAATGCTAATTCAATTAATGTAAGAAATAATGAAGTTGCAGAATATACTGGACTACCAATGTCAAAAAAAGAAAAAGAAATAGTAGCTGTCATTTGTTCAGCAGGTGCAGCAAAAAATTATAAAGATAGTGAATTTACAATTAAGAAAATAATAAAAACTAAATAATAAGAAATGAGGCTACATAAATGTTGAGAAAATTTAAAATAAACATTAACGATAAATCTTATGATGTAGAAATGGAAGAAATGGGAACTCCGCAACAAAATTTAGATACAGCATCAGCGCCACAAATTAACACTATGCCAGCAAGCTCAGCAGTAGCTACATTAGCACCAACTTCTACAAATTTTGGAGAAGGAGAGCCTACCCTAGCTCCAATGCCAGGAACAATTATTGATATACGAGTAAAAGTTGGAGATCAAATCGTAGAAAATCAAGTATTACTAGTGTTAGAAGCTATGAAAATGGAAAATGAAATTGTGGCAACAAAGAGCGGAACCGTTGCAGCTTTACATGTAATAAAAGGAGAAGCAATTGATGTAGGAAACCCTATGATAACAATTGTTTAATAGAGGAGCGATAAAATGGACACGTTATTAGCAGGTATTACATCTATTACATTTGGACAAATCGTTATGATGGCCATTGGTGGTCTACTGATGTACTTAGGAATAAGAAAAGAATATGAGCCAACTCTTTTAGTCCCAATGGGATTAGGAGCAATCTTAGTAAATTTCCCTGGATCTGGATTAGTTACTCAGGTTTCAAATGGAATAGAGACAGAAGGAGTACTAGACTTACTATTTGATTTCGGTATCTCAACTGAACTGTTTCCCTTACTAATTTTTATTGGAATTGGAGCAATGATTGATTTTGGTCCGCTTTTACAAAAACCATTTATGTTTTTATTTGGTGCTGCAGCACAATTCGGTATCTTCTTCACTATTATAGTAGCTGTTTTATTTGGATTTAATTTAGAACAAGCTGCATCTATTGGTGTTATCGGTGCTGCGGATGGTCCAACATCTATCTTTGTTGCAAACCAACTAGCACCGGATTTAATTGGCCCTATTACGATTGCTGCCTATTCTTACATGGCTTTAGTTCCAATCATTCAACCTATAGCTATTAAAGCAGTGACCACAAAAAAAGAACGACAAATACGAATGGAATATAAAGCTGAAAGTGTATCAAGAATGACGAAAATAGTCTTTCCATTAGTAGTAATAGTAATATCAGGTTTGATTGCTCCAGTATCCTTACCTTTAGTTGGATTTCTAATGTTTGGGAATCTTCTTAGAGAATGTGGCGTATTAAATCGATTAAGTCAAACCGCACAAAATGAATTAGTAAATCTAGTTTCTATTCTATTAGGTTTAACAATTGCATCAAAAATGACTGCTGATCAGTTTTTAAATATCCAAACGCTAATGATTATTGCATTTGGACTAGTAGCATTTGTGATGGATACGATTGGAGGAGTATTATTCGCAAAATTATTAAATGTATTTAGAAAAGAAAAAATTAATCCAATGATTGGTGGTGCGGGAATTTCCGCATTTCCAATGTCAAGTCGCGTAGTTCAAAAAATGGCAACACAAGAAGATCCACAAAACTTTATCTTGATGTACTCTGTTGGAGCAAATGTATCAGGTCAAATAGCATCTGTTGTTGCTGGAGGACTTATTTTATCTTTCTTTGGATAAATAGACAAATGGTAAATAAGAGAAAAAAATGGTATTTACCAAAAGAAAAGAGGTTTGAAAGTTATGTTATTCGATAATCCCCTAATTGTGCAAGCATTTGAAGTTATGGCTTTTGGTATGGGTGGAACCTTCTTTGTTTTATTCATATTGTATTTGGCCAGTCTGTTATTATTAAAAATATTTCCAGCTAAAAAATAAGATTTAAAATGAATAGTTCTTTTATGCTAGAAAGTAGGCAAGTGATAATGTCCTATCAAGTAAGGCAATTGCTTATCAAACGTAATGAAAAAGATTACGAAAAATGGGGAAATTTCCTTATTCATGCAGATATTCGTCCAGAAAAGAATGTCGATTACACAGTTGGGTTATTTGATGGAGATGAATTGATTGCAACTGGATCAACAGCAAAAAATGTTTTAAAATGCATCGCCATTTGTAAAAAATATACAGGTGGTGGAGTTATTAATCAAATGGTTTCACATTTGATAAATGTTATTTTTGAAAATGGCGAATCAACTTGTTATGTCTACACTAAGCCAGAGTCTAAACAATCCTTTGAATATTTAGGTTTTAAAGAGTTAGCACGTGTTCCTGATGAATTAGTATTTATGGAAAAAGCTGTTTTTGGTTTTCAAGATTATTTGTTGAAGTTGCAAAGCCAAAAAAGAGAAGGGAAAAGGATAGCCGGCATCGTAATGAACGCTAACCCTTTTACGAAGGGGCATTTGTATTTAATTGAGAAGGCCGCACAAGAGAATGATGTGGTTCACTTGTTTGTCTTATCAGAGAATATTTCGGATTTTCCAACCCCAGTTCGAATAAAACTTGTTCAAGAGGGTGTAGTACATTTGGAAAATGTTTTTGTCCAGGAAACTGGAAACTATATGGTGTCGGCTGCAACTTTCCCTTCATATTTTTTAAAAGAAAAAAGTTCTGTCACAAAAATACAAGCAACCTTAGATGCCATTATCTTCAAAGATTCGATTGCTCCAATGCTAAATATCCATTATCGCTATGCGGGAGAGGAGCCTTTTTCTGTGGCAACTAATCTTTATAATGAAGCGATGAGAGAAGTCTTTGCGGATAAAATAAAACTTATTATTTTACCGCGAAAAAAGATAGAAGATGAAGTGATCAGTGCATCGAGAGTAAGACGATTACTGGTGGAAGACAACCTGAAAGCAATTGAAAAACTCGTTCCAAAAAGTACTTTTAATTATCTAGTATCAGAAGAAGGCAAAAAAATACAGGAAAAAATAAAGAAAAGGAGTGATTTTTTATGACTTTACAAATTTCAAAACAGGCTATTGCCGGAACGTTAGAATCTTCAGATCTTCAAATTATTATTGATCAAAATGTTGGCAATGGTATTGATATTGAACTAAATAGCAGTGTCAAGAAACAATATGGCAAACAAATTGAAGCAGTAATTAAAGAAACGTTAGCAAATTTAGGCATAACAGAGGCTAAATTAGTTGTTGAAGATAGAGGGTCCTTGGATTGTACTGTCATCGCTCGAACAATTGCAGTAGTTCATCGCTCTTCTGGTATAACAGAAAATTATGACTGGGAGGGAATTGAAAAATGGAACGTTTAAGAAGAACAATGATGTTCGTCCCTGCAAGTAATGCTGGAATGTTGAAAGATGCTAATATCTATGGTGCGGATTCAATTATGTTCGATTTAGAAGATGCTATTTCACTTAAAGAAAAAGATACTTCACGTTTTCTTGTTTACCAAGCCGTTAAAACATTAGATTTTGAGGGAACAGAGACAGTAGTAAGAATTAATGCTCTAGATGCAGGCGGAAAAGATGATATTCACGCGTTAATTCGTGCTGGAATAGATGTTATTCGTTTGCCTAAGACAGAAACTGCTCAAGATATTATTGATGTTGAAAAAGTAATCGAAGAAGCAGAAAGACAATGCAATCGAAAAATTGGCTCCACTAAAATGATGGCTGCCATAGAGAGTGCCACAGGGGTTTTGAATGCTCCAGCTATTGCTCTCTCAAGTAAAAGATTGATTGGAATTGCGTTGGGTGCCGAAGATTATGTAACAAATATGCACACAAAACGCTATCCAGATGGTCATGAACTACATTTTGCAAGAAGCATGATTCTTCATGCAGCCCGAAATGCTGGAATTGCAGCTATTGATACAGTCTATTCAGATGTTGAAAATGAAGAAGGCTTACGTAATGAAGTTGAATTGATCAAACAATTAGGGTTCGATGGAAAATCAGTGATCAATCCTCGTCAAATTCCAATCGTAGATGCGGTATTTTCACCGACAAATAAAGAAATTGAAAATGCAAAAAATGTGCTTTATGCAATTGAAGAAGCTGAAAGTAAAGGCTCCGGAGTTATTGCTTTAAATGGAAAAATGATTGATAAACCAGTTGTAGAAAGAGCTCAAAGAGTCTTGATGTTAGCAGAAGCTGCTGGTTTATACAGAAAGGGAGACAAATAACATGGTTGAGAATAAAGTTGGAAGAGAAATACCAAAAGAATTCGTTGATCAATATGGTGTATTTGAAGGTGCCCAGGCTAGAAAACTATCTTATCAAAGGGCTGCAGCAAAAGTAACTGCTGGACAAATAGGAGCTAAAAAAATGGTTTCTTCTGTTCGTGAAGCTATTGAAAAAAGTGGTTTGAAATCTGGCATGACTATTTCTTTCCATCATCATTTTAGAGAAGGCGATTATGTCATGAACATGATTATGGATGAAATCGCAGAGATGGGCATCAAGGATCTTTCTATCGCACCAAGTTCGATTGCAAATGTTCATGAACCATTGATTAAGCACATTAAAAATGGAGTAGTGACAGCTATCACATCCAGTGGTTTAAGAGATAAATTAGGCGCAGAAATTTCAAAAGGAATAATGAAAAAACCTGTGATTATTCGTTCACATGGCGGCCGTGCAAGAGCTATAGAAACGGGCGATATTCATATTGATGTTGCTTTCATCGGAGCACCAAGTTCGGATGAATACGGGAACGTAAACGGTTCTCACGGAAAAGCGACTTGCGGTTCTCTAGGATATGCAAAAGTAGACGCAAAATATGCGGATAAAGTTGTTGTGATCACAGATTCTTTGGTTCCTTATCCAAATACTCCAATCAGTATCCCACAAACAGATGTTGATATTGTAGTAGAAGTAGAAGCTATTGGAGATCCAGAGGGGATTGCTAAAGGAGCAACCCGATTTACTAAAAATCCAAAAGAATTATTAATTGCAGAATATGCAAGTAAGGTCATCATTAATTCGCCTTATTTCAAAGAAGGCTTTTCATTCCAAACGGGAACAGGCGGATCTTCACTAGCAGTTGCTAGCTATCTAAAAGAAAGCATGATAAAAAAAAGTATCAAAGCTAGTTACGTTTTGGGTGGAATTACACAACAAATGGTGGAATTACTAGAAGAAGGTTTAGTTGGAAAAATTATCGATGTGCAAAGTTTCGATAAAGGATCCGGTGTTTCACTAAAAAATAATGCAAACCATTATGAAATTGATGCTTCGATGTATGCCTCTCCATCTTCGAAGTCAGCTTTTGTTAACAATATTGATGTCGCTATTCTTTCTGCTCTGGAAATCGATACAGATTTCAATGTAAATGTATTGACAGGTTCTGATGGTATGATCCGAGGAGCATCTGGTGGACATTGTGATACGGCAGCAGGTTCAAAACTAAGTATCATCGTCGCCCCTCTTATTCGTGGAAGAATTACAACTGTTGTTGATAAAGTAAACACGGTCATTACTCCAGGAGAAAGTATTGATGTCGTTGTTACGGAAATTGGTATTTGCATAAATCCATTGCGACAAGATTTAATTGAACAGTTTAAAAATTTGTCAATTCCTCAATTTACGATAGAGGAATTAAAAGAAAAAGCATATGTAATCGCTGGTAAACCTGAAGACATTGAATACGAAGAAGATGTTGTGGTAGTCGTTGAATACCGTGATGGTAGTATTATTGATGTAGTTCGTAAAATTAAAGAATAGAATGACCTATGAACAGAGGAGAAGTATGATGAATGAAAATTTATTTCTAGAAGGATCTGTACCTTCCCTTGAAGAAGTTTTACAAACTCGTGAAAATCGAGCAAAACTTGAACAACAGCTTGTAAAGAAATTTGCTATGCCTCTTATTGCTTTTAAGCTAAACATTCCCGGCCCAGTTAAAAATAATGCTACTATCAAACGCATTTTTGAAGAAGGTTGTAACCAACTGCAAGAAGAATTGAAAAAGCTGAATAAGCCCATTTTATATGAAAAAAAATTAGATTTAAATACTGGGCCAGAGTATTTTTGTGTACAAGGTAAAATAGAAGATGCCTTTAGTTTGAAAAAAATGGCAGTAGCATTAGAAGAAAAAGGATTGGGACGTATTTATGATATCGATATTTTACGCAATAACGGTGGTCAAGCGGTATCTATTCAACGTACAGAACTTGAAATTCCAGTAAGAAAATGTTTTATTTGCGCTACCGAAGCTAAAGATTGTAGTCGAAATAGAACCCACAGCGTTTTAGACTTGCAGCTTAAGCTAACGGAAATTGTAAATGAAGAGATAGGGATGTGAAAAGCTGTGACCAAAAAAGTAAAATTTATGGAAACCATTCTTCGAGATGCACATCAAAGTTTAATTGCTACAAGAATGTCTACAGAAGAAATGTTACCAATTTTAAAAACGCTAGATGAAGCCGGTTATGAATCCTTAGAGGTCTGGGGGGGTGCAACCTTTGATGCTAGCTTACGTTACTTAAACGAAGATCCATGGGAAAGATTAAGAGCTATTCGCAAAGAAGTTAAAAATACGAAGTTACAAATGTTACTAAGAGGTCAAAACTTATTAGGTTATAAACATTATGCAGATGATGTAGTAGAAGCTTTCATCGAAAAAGCATTAGCAAATGGGATTGACACTATCAGAGTTTTTGATGCATTAAATGATATTAGAAACCTGGAAACAGCGATAAAATCAATTAGGAAATTTGGTGGACATTGTCAAGCAGCGATTTGTTATACGACAAGTGAAGTTCATACGGTTAGCTATTACGTTAATTTAGTAAAAGAAATGGAGGAGTTAGGAGCCCAATCCATTTGTATTAAAGATATGGCGGGTATTTTAACACCAAATAATGCCTATGAACTCATTAAAGCTCTAAAAGACATTACGGCATTGCCGATAGAAGTGCATACTCATGCAACAAGTGGGATTTCAGAAATGACTTATTTGAAATCGGTAGAAGCAGGGGCAGATATTATTGATACTGCTATTTCCCCATTTGCTGGAGGAACAAGCCAACCGTCTACTGAATCTATGTCCATTGCTTTAGAGGGAATAGGTTATGAAACAGGATTGAACATTGAAAAACTAAAAGAAATCGCGGATTACTTTAGACCAATCAAAGACAAATATTTGCAAAACGAAGTGCTTAATCCTAAGGTGTTAGCTACTGAGCCTAATACACTTTTGTACCAAGTTCCGGGTGGAATGTTATCTAATTTGTTGTCACAGATGAAAGAAGCGCATGCAGAAGACAAATATGAAGAAGTCCTTAGAGAAGTGCCAAGAGTCAGAGCTGATTTGGGTTATCCCCCTTTGGTAACACCTATGTCTCAAATGGTCGGAACACAAGCCTTTATGAATGTTTTAAATGGCGAACGGTATAAAATGATTCCGAAAGAAATTAAAGATTACGTCAAAGGATCATACGGTCAATCGCCTGTTCCTATAGCAGAAGAGATCAGACACAAAATAATTGGTGAGGAAAAAACTCTATCTGGACGTCCAGCTGATTTAATTAAACCAGAAATGGAAAAATATCGTGAAGAATTAGGTGATTTAGCTGAATCGACCGAAGATGTTCTAATGTATGCTTTATTTCCACAACTAGCAGAAACTTATTTAAAGAAACGTAAGGATCCGTTTTATGATATCCCAGTACAAACTGTTGCGGTAACAATGTAGAGGTTAATAGATAAAAATAAACAAAAAAAGGATTGAATCGAAGTAACCAACTTAGAAAAGTCAACAATTTTTAGCTTCTTGTTTCACGTTTAGAAAAGAGAAAGCAGACTGATTTAGTTAATTCTTATAACAGTCGCTTTCTCTCTTTTTTTCTTGTAATAAGCTTTTTATGTTGCCATCAAGTATCAGATTGCAAACTTTATAAACTGAGCTAAAAAATCCAACAAAACTAAAGTAAAGATCTGCTTTATTAAGACAGTTTAGCAAAATAAGCGATAAATATTATTTTACCTAACTATCTTCTAAGAAAGTGTGTTGAAAACGATGGAAACAACAGGTTATGCTAAAAGAGATCAAAAAAGAATCGTAACAGAACGTACGAAATATCTCTTTATCTTGTTTTTTACAATCTCAATGTTTGGTAGCGCTTTTTTGTTCAATACACCAAAAGAAATTCGAGATGGTAGCATTAAAATTCTTTTTTCTCCTGCTAATTTAGTGACAGATTATTTTGCTTTAGCTAATGTAGGAGCTGCCCTAGTCAATGCTTCATTAATGACTTTGAAAAGTTTATTTATCATTCGAAGGTCTCGATTATCTCTTTCGGGACCAATAGTTGCAGCTCTATTTACCATCGTTGGCTTTTCTTTATTTGGTAAAAATTTATATAATTCAATTCCAATCATTTTAGGGGTTCTTTTGTACGCAAAAGTTACTCAAACACCTTTTAAAAATTACTTGCTTTCAGCTTTATTTGGGACTGCACTAGCTCCATTAGTGAGTGAAGTTTCTTTTAATGTAGGGTTAACTCTACCCCTAGGGATGGTTTTAGGTTGCTTGTCGGGACTATTCATCGGATTTATTCTTCCACCTTTATCTCGTCATTTTATTAGTTTCCATAAAGGGTTTAGCTTGTACAATATTGGGTTCACAGCTGGTATTATTGGGATGGCTTTTATAGCTGTTTTAAGAGCTTATGGAATTGAAGTCAATGTAGTAAATTTGATTTCCAATGGGAACAATAAAAACTTTTCCTTTTTTCTTTATCCTCTATTCTCTTTTATGTTTTTTCTTGGAGTCTATTTCAATAATGGCAGTTTCAAAGGGTATAGGAAGTTTTTAGATGAAACTGGTATTGGAGGTACCGACTTTATAAAGAAGTATGGATTTGGATTGACTCTCATCAATATGGCTCTTTTAGGATTGATCTCTACTAGTTTTTCTCTTTTAGTTGGAGGAGAATTAAATGGACCTGTCCTTGGAGGTCTATTTACTGTTGTAGGTTTTGGAGCGTATGGAAAACATATAAAAAATGTTCCACCAATTTTAGTGGGTATTTTTATAGTTGGCTCATTTACGTCAGTCGAACTCTCATCCACAGCTTTTCTTTTAACCGCTCTTTTTGGAACAACATTAGCCCCTATTAGTGGTTACTATGGAACTTTTGCTGGTATCTTGGCAGGTGGTCTCCATATGGCAATGGCTGCAAATATTACCAATTTACATGCTGGAATGAATCTATATAATAATGGTTTCTCAGGGGGATTCATTGCAGCAATCTTAGTACCCTTACTAGAAGTGTTCCATTTTCACAAAAAGGAACGAGAAAATAAAAAAATGATTGAGCCACTCATTGACACAGAAGTTATAGATGATTTGAATCAGTCTGAGCGACGACAGCTTTAGACGAAAAAAGAAGAATGATATATATAAATAAGCATATTTCTAATATTGATTTATTAAAGTCCTATATCAGCTTATCGCGGCTTCTTTGGGTCAAAACCATTTTCTAGGGCGAATGAGGCGTTGACCCAGTTTGGAGAAACCCCCATTGACTGGAAATTGCCAGATTCTGTTTAATAAGCCCTTATAGGCGATGGGTCCAAAAGACTGTCATTTCTAAGCAAATAATAGTATGATGGGAAAGGATATAAAAAAAACAAAATTTGTGGAGGTAGTTAACGTGGAAAATATTGAAATTATTGATCCAGCTAACTATGATAAATTAGATGAAATGGTTGCTTCTTTTGTAGAACGTCGCAAAGGAAAAGTAACAGAAGAAAAAGCCATTGAATTATTAAAAGATGAAAATTATTTTGGTACAATGTTAACTTATATGGGATTAGTTGATGGTTTGGTAAGTGGATCGGTCCACTCAACAGGAGAAACAGTTCGTCCTGCATTGCAAATCATTAAAACAAAACCGGGCATTAGCCGTACAAGTGGTGCATTTATCATGATGCGTGGCCGTGGAAAAGAAAGATACTTATTCTCAGATTGTGCAATCAATGTAAATCCAAATGCTCAAGAATTAGCTGAAATTGCTGTAGAAAGTGCTAAAACAGCAGAAATGTTTGGCATTGAACCAAAAGTTGCTATGTTAAGCTTTTCAACTAGAGGATCTGCGGTTGCTGAAGAAGCTACTAAAGTTGCAGAAGCAACTAAAATTGCACAAGAATTAGCTCCTCAATACGAAATTGATGGCGAAATGCAATTTGATGCTGCATTTGTAGCTTCTGTTGCTGAACAAAAAGCACCAGGTTCAAAAGTTGCTGGACAAGCAAGTGTATTTGTTTTCCCTGAATTGCAATCAGGAAATATTGGCTACAAAATTGCTCAACGTTTTGGTAACTTTGAAGCTATTGGACCAATTTTGCAAGGATTAAACAAACCGATTTCTGATTTATCACGTGGATGTAATGAAGAAGATGTCTACAAATTAGCAATCATTACAGCTAATCAAACATTAATGGACTAAAAATATCCAAAAAATGACTAGGATATAACTAGCTGAACATAAGAAGAAGGATCTTTTTATCAGGAAACTGATGAGAAGATCCTTTTTTATTTTCTACCTATCCATTATTTTAAAAAGGTATTTAGTCAAATAATTTGAATAATTTAAAAAGAAATTTCTTCTGGCATAACGGCTTTGCTTGTGGAGAACCCTGGAAGCATCGGAAGCCTAAAAGGAAGTTGTCATGGTTGTTGCTTTAACAGCTTACAAACATGATACACTTGGGCATTATTTGCCCACAGTGCTTCATTTCAGGCTGCAAGCAACCCTTATTCAGCCAGAAATCTCAAATAAGTGATTTAAACTAACTTATTGATACTAAAATTTATAGACCCTATATCTCTGAATCATAAATTGAAGAGTACATTTATATGCATGTAGATTTTTAATAAAAAGAGTTAAAGGTTTGATAGCTAATTACAGTCTCATTTCTTATAGATGATTCCCTTTAAAACCAATAGTTGAATAGGCAATGAGGATTAGATCTATGGCCTATTCTTTTTTAGATAGAGATAGAATAGTTGCTCAATTGAATGCATTCTCATTATAATGAATAAAAGGAGGTAATCTAATGAAAATCGGAATTATCGGAGCAACAGGTAAATCAGGTTCAAAAATTTCAGCAGAGGCATTAATCAGAGGGCATGAAGTTGTTCCTTTGGTTCGAAATGCTGCCAAACTACCAGACAATGAGGATATTTTTTATATTGAAAAAGATTTATATGATTTAACATATAAAGATATAGAAAATTTAGATGTAGTAGTCGATGCATTTAACGCTCCAGTTGGAAAAGAAGAATTACATCAAACGAGTTTGGACTATATTGTATCTTTAGTGCAAGGCCATGAAACACCGCGTTTAATCGTTGTTGGTGGAGCAGGAAGTTTATACGTAGATGATGCAATGACAACACAGTTGATGGATACTCCAAATTTCCCTGAAGAAGCTAAACCGACAGCCTTTAACATGGGAAAAGCGCTTGATCGCTTAAAATTGGTTGAAGATACCAATTGGACTTATATTAGCCCATCTGCTTTTTTTAATTTTAAAGGATCAAGAACTGGAAAGTATCAAGTAGGCCAAGATCAGTTGTTAACCAATAGTAAGGGAGAAAGCGAAGTGAGCTATGCTGATTTTGCTCTTGCGCTGGTTGATGAGATTGAAAATCAGCAATTCATTAATCAACGGATAACGATATGCAGTGAATAAAGAGTTAGAAAAAAGAATGTTAAAGTTAAAACAATTATTTTAGCTACACTCAAAATAATGTTTTAGGATATGCTCCATAAAAGGCTCGAAGCCCTAAAGGGATTCGGGCCAAACTGTTTTTGTCGTACTTCATAGAATTTTGTTTGGCTATTTTTAAATACTTGAATTACAATAAAACATAAATGAGTAGAGGAGTATGACATGAAACACATTAGAGCAAAAAATGAAGAAGAAACAAAAACAGTGGCTGCCAAGCTAGCAAAATTTCTTGAACCTGGAGATCTTATTCTTTTAGAAGGGAATCTAGGGGCTGGGAAAACAACTTTCACAAAAGGTTTAGCTGAAGGACTTGGGATCAGCAAAGTCATTAAAAGCCCTACTTATACGATCATCAGAGAATACCTAGAAGGAAGATTGCCTTTGTATCATATGGATGTTTACCGACTAGAAGAGACTGGAGCAATGGATCTAGGCTTAGAGGAATATTTTGAGGGAGATGGAGTATCAATCGTCGAGTGGGCAACGTTTATTCCGGAAGACTTACCGCAAGAGTATTTACAAATCAAACTTGTCCCTATTGGAGATGATTTAACGGAACGTGAGTTGAATTTTTATCCTATTGGGGAAAGGTATGAAGAATTGATGCGAAAATTTGAAGATAAGTTAGGTGAAAATAAATGATAGGTACGATACAAATACGAGAAGCCATTCCTAGTGATGCGGAAAATCTATTGAATCATTTACAAAAAATCGCTGTTGAAACAGGTTTTATGACGATGGGGGCTGAGGGACCAGGCAAAACTGTTGAAGCCAAACAAAAAGAACTCGAGTCTATTCTTGAGTCTGATGTGACCGTTTTGTTAGTTGCTCTGGATGAAAAGGAAATTATTGGAATTGCTGAAATTCATGGGAATGAAAGTCCAAAACTGAAACATATAGGGGATATCAGTATTTCTATCGCAAAAGACTATTGGGGAATAAGATTAGGCACAACGATGATGGAACGATTGATTGAATGGGCAAATGGTCCAACAAGTCAGTTGAAAAGATTAGAATTAACCGTTCAAGCTCGTAATGAGCGCGCGCGACACCTTTATGAAAAAATGGGTTTCAAACTTGAAGCAATCATGCCTAGAGGAGTCAAAGACGAAGGTGATTACCTAGATGTTTGTTTGATGAGTATGATGATTGGTGAAATTTAAAAAGACTTTACAAAAGTTATCTTTTGTAAAGTCTTTTTTCTTATTCTTTAATTAGACATGTTTAACTAGTTTTTTTAGAGGATCAGTTCCAAAATGCTCTTCAAGATAAAGCAGAATAGCTGCACAAGCATTACTATCTTCGAGGGCATTGTGATGATTATCTAGACGGATGCCTAAGTGATCACAGACGGTATTTAATTTATGATTAGGAATTTCTGTGATTAATTTTCGACTACTTTGAACAGTACACAAGGTTTGAAAGTGTGGTTGTTGCAAGTCATAGTAATCAAGACAACCTTGTAAAACACCACGATCAAAAGGTAGATTATGTGCGACAATCAATTTTTTTTCTGTGAAGTAAGGCATGATTTTCCCCCAAACTTCTGGAAATGAAGGAGCATTTTGTACATCCTTTTCGGTAATGCCATGAACTTGTACATTACGCCAAAAAAATTCGGTTTCTGGTTTAATCAGTGAGTAATAATGATCAACAATCTGGCTTTTTCGAACAACGGTCAGTGCAACTGAACAGGCACTATGGCGTTGATGATTAGCCGTTTCAAAATCTAATGCAACAAAATTCATCTTTTCCCTCCTCGAACGAGTATTCGCTTAATAGTATAAAGGAATTAAGTAGAAGTTACTAGTAATTTTCCAATAAAAAGAAATAGAGACCTAAATTTAAGCCTTATCTTTAAATAATCGAGATGTATAGTACAAAAAAGATCTGTTTATCAATTTCCTGATAAACAGATCTTTTTATATGCTTGGCTAGTTATAGACTAGCCACATGTTTTCATAATAAATCAGCTAGTTTTAAGCTTCTTTTTTATGAGGGATAAATTTAGCTAATTCCATTAGGATAACGGCAACTACAGCTAAACCTGCAGCAATTCCCCATTGTTCCCAACCAAATGAAGCCGGAATATTAAAGACCGAACGGACACCTGGAAGAACTGTGATACCATACAAAACAGAACAGAATAGAACTGCGTAAATAGCATAGATATTAGAGAAGAAACCTGCTCCAATAGCTGTTTGCGTATTTGAACGTGCTGGGAATGTTTGTAATGTACGAGCTAAGATAAGTGTTGTAAAGGCCATAGCAACACTCATTTGATTTGAATAACCTAATCCAATATATTGTGAAATAATAACCGCAATACCAATTAACGTACCACGATAAAGAACAGATCTTAAAGTGTCACCTGCAAAGATGCCCTCATTTGGATCTCTAGGGTCACGTTCCATCACGTTTGGCTCACCTTTTTCCATTCCTAATGCAATAGCAGGAACAGAATCATTTACTAAGTTAATAAATAGTAATTGTAAAGCTGTAAAAGGATTTACCCAATTCATAATCAAAGCAGCTATGATTGCGATAATAGCCCCAAGGTTACCAGCGAATAGGTAAGCAATTGCTTTCTTGATGTTATCAAATACGTTACGTCCAACTTCAACGGCACTGATGATTGAAACAAAGTTATCGTCAGTCAAAACCATAGCCGCTGCATCTTTAGCAACGTCAGTCCCACTACCCATTGCAATTCCGATATCTGCTTGTTTTAAGGCTGGAGCATCGTTAACGCCGTCTCCGGTCATAGCAGAAACCTTGCCTTTATTTTGCCAAGCACGGACGATTCTAATTTTATTTTCAGGAGAAACACGAGCATAAACAGAAATTTTTTCTAATTTAGCATTTAATTCTTCTTCACTTAGAGCATCTAATTCTTGACCAGTCAAAGCTATATCATCTGGTTCTGAGATTCCAATATCACGAGCAATTGCACGTGCAGTTGTCTTATGGTCTCCTGTGATCATGACCGTCTTGATTCCGGCTTTTTTAGCTTCTTCTACAGCGCCATAAACAGCTTCACGAGGTGGATCGATCATAGCCACTAAACCAACTAAAATCAAATCATTTTCATCTTCAAATTCAATGATTTGTCCTTCAGAAACTGGTTTATATGCGAAAGCCAATACACGTAGAGCACGATCTGAAAAAATTTCATTTTGATCGGATAAAGTTTTTAATCTTTCATCTGTTAAAGGAACAACTTCTCCATCAATAAATATTTTTGAACTGCGACCAAAAACGACATCTGGACCACCTTTGGTTAACATAAGGTTTTCGCCGTCAATCTCATGAACAGTAGACATTAACTTACGATCTGAGTCAAATGGCAACTCAGCTAATCTAGGGTAAGCATTACGCAATTCGTGGTAAGGTTTGTTTACTTTGTTACTGAAAGCAATCATAGCAACCTCAGTAGGGTCACCAAGTTCTTGTCCTTCTTCATTAATATTTGAGTCATTTGCTAAAACAGCGATCTGCATTAAACGAGCTTCGTCTTTTGTCCAAGTTTCAGGAGCAGAATTAAATTCGCCAGTTTGTTTATTTGGCAAAAAGTAATCAACGATCGTCATTTTATTTTGTGTTAATGTACCGGTTTTATCTGTACAAATAACACTTGTCGAACCTAAAGTTTCAACAGCTGGAAGTTTACGGATAATAGCATGTTTTTTAGCCATTTTATTTGTTCCTGTAGAAAGAACGATTGTAACGATTGATTGTAAAGCTTCAGGAATAGCAGCTACTGCAACCGCAACGGCGAACATAAAGGCATTTAATAATTCTGTATTCACATCTGTTGCACCACCAAAGAAAATGCGAGCTGCTTGAATAGCAAAGATAAGAATGGAAAGAATAAGAATACCAAAACCTAATTTTTTACTAAAATCATCTAGTTTTCTTTGTAATGGAGTTTGTTTAGCCACGGCACTATCAATCAAATCAGCAACTTTACCAATTTCAGTGTTATTACCAGTACCTGTAATAATGACTAATCCGCGACCATATGTTACTAAAGTTCCACTATGAACCATATTTGAACGGTCACCAATGGGTACTTCTTTTTCAACAATAGCAATGTCTTTATCTGCAGGAACAGATTCACCAGTGAGCATTCCTTCATTGATTTGAAGCGATCCAGCTTCTAACAGTCGTCCATCAGCTGGAACATAGTCTCCAGCATCTAAAATCACGATGTCTCCCACAACTAGTTCCTTTGCGGGAATCGTTATTTTAATCCCGTTCCGAATTACTTTTGATTCGGGGGCTGAAAGACTGGACAAAGCATCGAGAGAGCTTTCAGCTTTCTTTGTTTGAATAACACTGATGACAGAGTTGATCATTAAGACGGCGAAAATGATCAATGATTCGACCACTGAACCTAGGGCCATTTGTATGACCGCCACAATTAACAATACAATAACCATAGCATCTTTAAAAGTTGCTAAAAATAACTTAAGCACGGAATCTTTTGCTTTTTGTTTTAATTCATTTAAACCATCACGTTCTTGGCGCTTTTTGACTTCGGATTCCTGTAATCCTTCAGGTGAAGTTTGTAATTCTTTTAATAATGTTTCTTGATCTTTTTGATAATTTTCCAACTGATACACCCTTTCATAAAAAAATTAGCCGCCTTACTCACAAATAAGTATTTGTTTGTAAAATCGGTTGTTAAGAAGAAATAATACATTTACCAAAAATAGTAGCATATACACTTGCATCAAACAAGTTTTATTGACTAGAAATGATCAGTATAGAGAACAACAAAAATCATTAACTAAGCTTGTTTTTGTTCGTCTAATAGCCTCCTTTAATTGATATTAGTAAATTTGATAAAAAAAGAGACGTATGCAAAATTGTCCTTATAGAGGACAATGTGCATAAGTCTCACTATTTAAGACAACACCAGAAGATTGTTGCAAATCTACTTGTTGGTGATGTTGCCACAGCTATTGCTGCCAGTTACTCCCTTATGGAAAACTATTGATTTCATCTTTGATAGTATATAATTTATAAAATAATTTTGCAACAATATTCTCTTACATCTAGGCTAACTGATAATTTTAAAGTGAAAAAGGGTTTAAACTAAATCTTTTAGAGTCAGTTCTACTGGACAATGATCTGATCCAACTATGTCATCAAGGATTTTAGCATCTTGTAATTGATCTTGCAGACGCTCAGAAACACAAAAGTAATCAATTCGCCAGCCAGCATTCGTTTTACGAGCGTTAAAGCGATAGTTCCACCAAGTATAAGCACCTGTTAAATCAGGGTAAAAGTACCGGAAAGTGTCAATAAATCCATTGTCTAATAAGATGGAAAATTTTAGGCGCTCTTCATTGCTAAAACCAGCACTTAGCTGATTTGTTTTCCAATTTTTTAAATCGATATTTTCATGAGCTACATTTAAATCACCGCAAAGAATGACAGGTTTTTCGGAATCTAATATTTTTAAATAAGATAGAAAGTCATCTTCCCATTGCATTCTGTAATCCAGACGCTCCAATTCGCTTTGAGCATTAGGTGTGTAACAGGTGACAATATAGTAATTAGGATAGCTTAAAGTGAGGACACGTCCTTCTTGATCGTGTTCTGGTTTGCCGATACCGTAAGTTACAGATAAAGGTTTGTGTTTTGTGAAAATAGCTGTTCCTGAATAGCCTTTTTTTTCTGCATAATTCCAGTAAGCATAGTATCCTGGTAATTCCAGTTCAATTTGACCTTCTTGGAGTTTAGTTTCTTGTAAACAGAAGAAGTCAGCATCTAAATCTTCGAAAATTTCCATGAATCCTTTTTTAATAATAGCTCGCAAACCGTTGACGTTCCATGAGATAAATTTCATCAATTGATTCCTCCTAAATTAACTGTTTAACCTTATTGTACAAAACTAAAAAGAATAGTAAACTCTCATGCATATAAACAGAGTAAAAAGATATTAAATATGATAGGATATGAGGTGAAAATGAAAATGAGAAGAAAGAAGGTCCAAATAATGAAAATAGGAATCATTGGGTTAGGAAATATTTCTCAAAAAGCTTATCTTCCAGTAATGATGGCCATGGATGAGGAAATAGACTGGCATTTATTCACACGAAATCAAGAAAAATTGACGACTATTGGTAAAAAATACCGCATAAAAAATCTATATGCTTCTATAGAAGAATTACTCATCAGTGGTATCGAAGCTGTTTTTATACATACTGCTACTCACACTCATGAAGCTCTCATCAGACAATGCATTGAAAAAGGGATCCATGTCTATGTAGATAAACCAATCAGCGAAAATATTGATGAAGTAAAATCACTAATGGGCTTAGCGCAAGAAAGAAACGTTTTACTAATCACCGGTTTTAATCGTCGTTTTGCTCCAATGATTCAAAAACTGAAGAACGTTTCCGATAAAAATATGATCTTGGTTCAAAAAACGAAACCGAATAGTTTAGGCAGCGTAAAGTATGCCATTTATGATTTATTTATTCATGTTGTTGATACAGCGCTATTTTTATTAGATGAACCGATTATCAAAACTTCTTTTAATATAAAAGAAGAAAATGGCGATTTGAAAACGTGCGTATTACACCTGACGACAGAACATACGGATTGTATCGCCACAATGAATTACGTTTCTGGGGCAAATACTGAATCTATTGAAGTTCAGTCTTTGACAGGGACTCATCGTGTAAGAAACCTAACCGATTATGAAGTTGAAACCGTTGAACAAAAACAAGTCTTTTCATTTGGGGACTGGGAACAAACACTTGAAAAAAGAGGTTTTGCGCCTTTGATTCGTTCAACAATAGCTGGATTCCAAAGTAAAGAAAATCCTGTCAGTATGGAATCTTCTTTAGAAAGCCATCGCATATGCCAACTGATGGTGGACGAGTATGAAAAAAGCAGTAATAATAAATAAGTTTGAAAATTTTTTTATAACCAAAATAAGGCTTTACTTTTACGTACTAAAGAATATAATACATTCGTATATGAAAATGAAAGAAAGAGGAGAAAAGAATGTTCTCGAAAAAGCTTAGAAGTATTCCTCCGGCTGTAAAAATAGCCGTTAGTTTTATAAGTGTAATCGTTATAGGATCGCTTTTATTATCATTGCCTATAAGTAATCTTGAAATTTCAGAAACAACGTACTTTGATAATTTATTTACGGCAGTTTCCATGGTTTGTGTAACTGGGCTGTTCACATTACCTGTAGCAACGTCGTATACTGTTTTTGGTCAAATCATCTGTATCATTCTCATGCAAATAGGCGGACTTGGCTTAATGACTATTCTGGCAACGTTGATTATGAGAATGGGAAAAAAAATGCATTATTCAAGCACTATTGCGGTTAGAGAAGCCCTTAACCGTAGTGAATTAGGTGATTTTAAAATGTATTTAGTTTCCATTCTTAAATATACTTTTATTATCGAAGGAACAGGTATGTTTTTATTGGCTTTTAGATTTGTACCGGAATTTGGGTTCGCTAGTGGTCTATTTGTTGCTTTATTTTTAGCCGTTTCTGCATTTTGTAATGCAGGATTCGATAATATAGGTGCTTATAGCCTACAAGAGTATGTTCATGATCCTTTGGTGAATCTGGTGATTACGTCTTTAATTATTCTAGGAGGTATCGGTTTCTCCGTTTGGTTTGATGTGACTCATAATGTTCAATCCATTCTAAAAAATAAATTTAGAAAAGGATGGAAACAATCATATCGCATGTTGAAAATTCATACTCGATTGGCTATCAATATGACCGTAATTTTGATTGTGGTTGGAACACTTGTCTTTCTAATCGTTGAATGGAACAATCCTAATTCAATTGGGAATTTCACTTTTGGAGAAAAATTATTAGCTTCATTTTTCCAAACGGTAACTATGAGAACAGCAGGTTTTGCTACACTTGATTATGAATTAGTAGAACCTTTTTCATTATTATTTTTTATTGGTACGATGTTTATCGGTGGATCTCCCGGTGGAGCAGCGGGGGGAATCAAGACGACAACGTTTGCATTAATAGCGTTATTGATCGTAAGCGAAATAAAGGGACAAAAACATGTCAATTATGCTCGTCACACGATTCCATTTGAAACTATTCGTCGCGCGATTGTTATTGTGGTAACCTTTACTTGCTTCCTATTAGCTGGCGTAGGCGCATTAATGTTAGTGGAAGATCAGCCATTCATAAATTTGCTGTTTGAAGCTGTGTCTGCGTTAGGAACAGTAGGAGTCAGTATGAATTTAACACCAGAATTATCACACATCAGTCAAGTCGTATTAATGATGTTGATGTTTATCGGCAGAATCGGACCCATTACCATATTGTTAAGTTTGAGTCGCAAAAGTAGAAAAACAGCAGATCAATTATATGCAAAAACAACCATTTTAATTGGATAGGAGAATAGTGAAATGCCAGTAAAAACAATCGGTGTATTAGGACTTGGAGTCTTTGGATCATCAATTGCCAAAGAATTAAGTGAATTTAATTGTGAAATTATTGCGGTCGATATCGATTTAGACAATATTGAACGCATAGAACCTTATGTAACCCAGGCGGTTCAAGGAAATATTACAGATTTGAATTTTTTAAGAGGTATTGGATTAGAAAATTGTGATGTAGTAGTCGTTGCAACAGGTACGAGTCTAGAAGCTAGTGTTCTAGCTATCATGAACTGTAAAAAACTAGGAATAGCTTCTATTATTGCAAAAGCAAAAAATAAATCTTTTATGGAAGTTCTTTATGAAATCGGAGCAACCAAAGTCATACGCCCTGAAAAAGAAGCGGGAGCACGGGTAGCTAAAAATTTTCTAAGAAAACACATCACTGATATTGTTGATTTAGATGAAGATTATGCAGTTATTGAATTTAAACCGCCCGTTCGTTGGATTGGAAAAACATTCGATGCATTAAATTTACGTCAAAAATATGAGATCAACATTATTGGAATCAGAAAAGCGGGTCAAAAACGGATGGACGTTTCTTTTAGCCCAGATTATCTTATAGAAGAAGGAACGATCCTGGTTGGAATAGCTGAATCAGAAGTATTTGAACGCTATGATTACTTGAATAAATTAAAATAAGAAAGCTAGTTGTCAAATAAGCATTTTAATAGGCAAAAAGGTTTGGGATAATTATCCCAAACCTTTTTTTAGAACGAAAGTTATGTTAAGAAATTACTAAATATTTTAAGAGAAAGACGTTCCAAACTACAAAAAAGAAACATTGCATGGTAAACTAAGAATGTTAAGGATAACCCCTTAGCTATTCAATCTATCAAAAAAGTTGAGCAGCAGGCTCAACTCATGCGAAAGGGTACTAAATACTATGTTAATCAAAGAAATTAAGAAACAGTTCCCAAATCTAATGATAAAAGAAAATGAATCTTTGTCTTTTTATACTTATACAAAAACCGGTGGGCCAGCTGATATTTTAGTTTTTCCAAAAACAGCAGAAGAAGTTAAAGATGTTGTGATGTGGGTGAAAGAAGAAGACTTGCCGTTAACGGTTATAGGCAAGGCCAGTAATCTAATCGTTAAAGACGGTGGAATAAATGGCGTTGTTATGATATTGACAGAAATGAAACAAATTAAAGTTGAAAATAAAAAAATGAGTGTTCAGAGTGGAGCACGTTTGATTGATGCATCTTATGCAGCTTATGAAAGCGAATTGACCGGATTGGAATTTGCATGTGGGATCCCTGGAAGTATCGGAGGAGCCGTTTATATGAATGCAGGCGCTTATGATGGCGAAGTGAGTGAAATCATTGAATCGGTCACTGTATTGACACGTGAAGGTGAATTAAAAACATTTGATAACCAAGATTTAGAATTTAGTTACCGCCATAGCCGAATACAAGAAATTCAAGACATCGTCTTAGAAGTTGTTTTCCAATTGAAAAAAGGACATTCTGCGGATATAAAGGAAAGAATGGATGAATTGACTCTTTTAAGGGAATCAAAGCAGCCTTTAGAATACCCTTCATGTGGCAGTGTTTTCAAACGACCAACAGGTTATTTTACTGGGAAATTGATTCAAGAAGCTGGATTACAAGGGAAGATATGGGGTGGAGCTCAAGTTTCGATGAAGCATGCAGGATTTATTGTAAACATTAATCATGCAACAGCGACAGACTACATCGAATTGATCCACCATATCCAAACGGTTATTTTTGAAAAGAATAGCGTTAGGTTAGAAGCTGAAGTAAGAATTATCGGAGAAGAGCGATTCGTACAAAAAACAACTTAATAAAGCAGTTAAAAATCGTATTCAGTTTCTAATGGATACGATTTTTTTGTTTGCTTTTTAGTTAAAAGGATTTATAATATAAAAGGTTGTAGTAAACATCGAGTTTACTAAAGGTAAACATTAGTGGTTCTTAGTTTACTAACAGTAAGCTAAGACGCTCGAAGGAGAGTTTTCATGGAAATTGGGAATCAAATTAAAAATTTAAGAATTCAAAAAAATTTGACGCAAGAAGAATTAGCAGAACGGACAAATGTAAGTAAAGGCTATATTTCTCAAGTCGAAAGAGATTTAAGTGTTCCATCAATGGAAGTCTTTTTTGATATTTTGGAAGTTTTAGGATGCAGTCCAAAAGACTTTTTTGATGAAAAGCAAGAAGAACAGCGCGTCGTTTACACAAAAGATGAGATGACTATCTATGAAGACAACGAAAGAGGATATGAGATCAAATGGCTTGTTCCTGAATCCAATGAGAATGAAATGGAACCTATTTTCCTGAAATTGACCGAGAAAGGCCAATTTAAAGAATTTAGTCCTTCGTTAGCTGAAACCTTTGGTTATGTATTAGAAGGAGAAATTTGTATCGAGATAGGTCTGAAACGGTATTTTGCTAAAAAGGGAGAATCCATTTATTTTCATGCTACACAAAGTCATCGTATTATTAATCAGTATAGCGGTGAGAGTTTATTATTAGTAGTAGTGACCGATTCATACCTTTGATCAATTTGGACACTAAATTTTTATTAAAGATAGCTGGTAAAGAAGTGAAAATTCATATAAGGGAGCAAAAGAAATGACAAATAATAGGATAATTACCTTTGAAAAAGTAAAAAAACAATACGATGATGATGAACCGGTATTAAGAGATATCAATTTTGAAATCGAACGAGGAAAATTTTATACCTTACTTGGACCATCCGGTTGTGGAAAAACGACTATCTTAAATTTGATTGCTGGCTTTACTGAAGCCACTGAAGGGACCATTACTTTAAAAGGAAAAAAAGTGAATGATACTCCTGCAAACAAACGTAAAGTAAACACGGTTTTTCAAGATTATGCATTGTTTCCACATATGAATGTTTTTGAAAATGTAGCTTTTGGTTTACGAATCAAAAAATTAGATAAAAAAGTCATCAAAGATAAAGTAGAAGATGTGTTGAAAATGGTTCAATTATCGGGCTATGAAGATCGTGCAATCAGCGAAATGTCTGGTGGACAACGTCAGAGAGTAGCCATTGCACGTGCATTAGTAAATGAACCAGAAGTTTTGTTATTAGATGAGCCTTTATCGGCACTTGATTTAAAATTGCGAACTGAAATGCAGTATGAGCTGCGTGAATTGCAACAACGTCTGGGCATCACATTCGTATTTGTCACGCACGATCAAGAAGAAGCTTTGGCTATGAGTGATGAGATTTTTGTAATGAAAAATGGCGAAATTATTCAAAGTGGCACACCAGTAGATATTTACGATGAACCAATCAATCGCTATGTCGCCGATTTTATCGGAGAGAGCAACATCATTAAAGGCACGATGGTTCAAGATTATGAAGTATCTTTTGTGGGGCATACCTTTGAGTGTGTCGATGCAGGAATGAAGCCTAACGAAAAAGTTGAAATTGTTTTACGTCCAGAAGATTTAGTCTTAACAACGGTCGAAAAAGGCAAATTAACGGTTAAAGTAGATACGCAATTGTTTCGTGGTGTGCACTATGAAATCATTGGATATGACCGAGATAACAATGAATGGATGGTCCATTCAACTAAAAAAGCAATCGTTGGAGAGGAAGTCGGTTTGTACTTTGAACCTGAAAATATCCACGTTATGCGATTTAATGAAACAGAACAAGATTTTGATGCACGTCTTGAAAGTTACGAAGAAGAATAGGGGGAGAAAAATGACAAAAAAATCTAATGTGTTCTATTTTATACCGTACACCTTTTGGTTGCTCTTATTTGTTGTTGCTCCCTTGATTTTAATTGTCTATCAATCATTTTTCACCGTTGAGGGGCAATTTACTTTAGGAAATTACCAAACGTATTTTCAATCAGGTACATACCTTAGAATGACCCTGAATTCATTTTGGTACGCGTTCCTTATCACTTTATTCACCTTGATCATTAGTTACCCAACGGCGTATTTATTAAACAAGACAAAGCATAAACAATTGTGGCTGTTACTGATTATTCTGCCCACCTGGATCAATTTACTATTAAAAGCGTATGCTTTTATTGGGATTTTTAGTGCAAATGGAACAGTAAATGACTTCCTTTCTTTTGTGGGAATCGGAAGACAGCAAATTTTATTTACTGATGTTAGTTTCTTAGCTGTTGCGACATACATTCAAATTCCATTTATGATTTTACCTATTTTCAATGCGCTTGAAGAAATGAATCCTTCATTTATCAGAGCTAGTCGCGATTTAGGTGCGAATAACTTGGAAACATTTAAACGAGTGGTATTTCCGCTAACTTTAAATGGCGTTAAAAGTGGTGTCCAAGCGGTCTTTATTCCTTCTTTATCCCTCTTTATGCTGACACGCTTAATCGGAGGAAATCGCGTTATCACACTAGGTACAGCTATTGAACAACATTTCTTAGTCACCCAAAATTGGGGGATGGGTTCAACGATTGGTGTTGTATTGATTATTGCCATGATCCTCATCATGCTCTTTACAGGAGAAAAGAAAAAGAAAGGGGCCGTTCGTAAATGAAAAAAAAGCAATTTAAATGGTCTAATCTCTACCTTATTTCTGTCTTTGGCGTTTTATATGCCCCAATCGCCTTCTTGATTTTCTATTCATTTAATGATGGTGGGACAATGAACAGTTTTACAGGTTTCACATTAGACAATTATATAGCCGTATTTGAAGATACCCGCTTGATTGGGATCGTTTTAGACACGCTTCTCATAGCGCTACTGTCTGCTTTGCTGGCTACGATTATTGGGACATTTGGAGCGATTGGGATCTATTTCTTGAAGAAAAGGAAAACAAGAAATGCCGTATTAAGTTTTAATAACATTTTACTGGTTTCACCTGATGTTATTATTGGGGCAAGTTTTTTGATCTTGTTTACCTTTATCGGGTTTAGCTTAGGTTTTATGTCGGTGTTATTAGCTCATGTGGCCTTCAGTATTCCAATCGTCGTCTTAATGGTTTTGCCAAAATTACAAGAAATGAATGACACGATGATCAAAGCAGCTCGAGATCTAGGTGCAAATACTTGGCAAGTATTACTAAAAATAATTTTCCCAAGTATCACTCCTGGTATTTTAGCCGGCTATTTCATGGCTTTCACTTACTCACTGGATGATTTTGCGGTGACTTTTTTCGTGACCGGAAATGGGTTTACAACGTTAGCAGTTGAAATCTACTCCAGAGCACGACAAGGAGTTAGTTTAGAAATCAATGCGTTAAGTGCTTTGATGTTCATTTTTGCCTTGATCCTTGTGATTGGTTATTACTTTATCCAACAACACAATATGACAAAAAAACAGAAAAATAAAAAAAATCAACATGCTGAGGCGGTGGGCATCCGATGAAAAAATTAGGATTCATTGTTTTAGCTATTCTAGTAGTCTGTGGAGGGTTATATCTTGGAGCTAATCAGTTAGAAAAGTCCCAAGGAATTACTGGAGAAAATAGTTTGAATTTGTATAACTGGGGAGATTACATTGATCCAGAATTGATCACTAAATTTGAAGAGGAAACCGGTTATCGAGTAACCTATGAAACCTTCGACTCTAATGAAGCAATGTATACAAAAATTGAACAAGGGGGAACGAATTATGATTTAGCCGTTCCTAGTGAATACATGATTGAACGAATGATCGATGAAAACTTGCTGATTGAATTGGATCACTCAAAGCTAAGCGGTCTTAATAATATTGATGCTCAATTTTTAGATCAACAGTTTGATCCAAACAACCAATACTCCATTCCTTACTTTTGGGGGACTTTGGGAATTATTTATAATGATAAATTTGTAGAAGAAGATGTTATCCAGCATTGGGATGACTTATGGAGTGAAGAATTAACAAATGAACTGATGTTGATCGATGGAGCACGTGAAGTTATCGGATTGGCATTAGATAGTGAAGGCCATTCTTTGAATTCAAAAGAGGATGACCAATTAGCTGCAGCAGCTGTAAAATTAGAAAGTTTAACACCCAACGTAAAAGCTATTGTTGCGGATGAAATCAAAATGTATATGATCCAAGAAGAAGCTTCAGTTGCGGTTACTTTTTCTGGAGAAGCCTCTGAAATGTTGTGGGAAAATGAAAATCTGCATTACGTGATTCCAAGTGAAGGCTCAAACTTATGGTTCGATAATTTTGTTATCCCAAAAACAGCTAAAAACTTTGATGCAGCATACGCCTTTATAAACTTTATGCTGGAAGCAGAAAATGCAGCTCAAAATGCGGAATACGTCGGCTATTCTACTCCTAACCAAGAGGCCATGAAACTTTTACCAGCTGAGATAACAGAAGATGAACAATTTTATCCAAATGATGAAACAATGGAAAATCTAGAAGTCTACGAAGACCTCGGACCTGAATACATCAATATCTATAATGACTACTTCCTAGAATTCAAAATGCACAGAAAATAAGGATGCGAAGAGACCCCGAAAGACACGCAGTAAAAACAGGAAATCACAAAGAAGATGTTCCATCTTTTTTACAAAGTGTCTGGGTCTCGTAGCTCAACTAATAAGGATGCGGAGTTCGACGTATAGGCTCGAAAGAAAAACAAAGAAAAATTAGTGGACAAGCAACAGGTGATTTAACGCTAGTTTGTCTCGTAAAGCTGATAAGTGGACAAGCAACAGGTGATTTAACGCTAGTTTGTCTCGTAAAGCTGATAAGTGGACAAGCAGCAAGCAATTTAGCACTAGTTTGTCCCGTTAAGTAATTTGTTAGTAAAAGCTGGAATAGGTAAGCTGTTCCAGCTTTTATTGTATTTTTTTGAATGTTAGCGCTCTATATATTTGGCATTATGCTATACTAATAGAGAATACAGGCATAAAGTAGGAGGAGTAAAATAATGAATCTAAAACAACTTGTTGGAGAAAAAGCTGCAGAATATGTAAAAGAAGGCATGGTTGTAGGTCTGGGAACTGGATCAACGGCTTATTACTTGGTTGAAGCTTTAGGAAAGCGTGTTAAAGAGGGATTATCTATTACCGGAGTGACGACTTCAACTCAAACAAAGGAACAAGCGGATCACCTGGGCATTCCATTAAAAACCATTGATGAAGTTGAAACAGTGGATTTAACGATAGATGGTGCAGATGAGATTGATGCCAATTATCAAGGCGTCAAAGGTGGCGGTGGCGCTCTTTTATTCGAAAAGATTGTTGCAGATTATTCAAAAAAAGTAATATGGATCGTTGATGAAAGTAAAATGGTCGAGACACTCGGTTCATTTCCTTTGCCAGTAGAAGTTATGACGTATGGCAGCCAACAGTTAGTACGTATTTTTGAAGAAAAAGGTTTCCATCCAACTATGAGAAAGAAGGCTGATGGGGAGAACTTTCTAACAGATGGTGGGCATTACATTATTGATTTGCACATGGCTAAAATAGAAGATCCTCACTCATTAGCAACATGGTTAGATGGTTTGACCGGAGTTATGGAACACGGCTTATTCTTAGACCGAGTGAACACTATTATTGTAGGGCGTAAAGAAGGGCTAGAAATCATAGAAGCTCGTTGATTATTTGCTAGACTAAAAGAGTTTTATTAATAAGAGAAACGTCAGAAAAAAAATCTAATGTGAATAAGGGGTATCAGATAAATGAGAATGGTTGATTTAATTACAAAAAAACAACATGGGAAAGCTTTAACAACCGAAGAAATCAATACTATGATTGCAGAATACACAGAAGGTAAGATTCCGGATTACCAAATGAGTGCAATGATGATGGCCATCTACTTTAAAGACATGGATGATCGCGAAAAAAGTGATTTAACCATGAGTATTGTCCATTCTGGAGAAGAAATTGATTTATCAGCCATTAAGGGAGTCAAGGTAGACAAACATTCAACAGGTGGAGTAGGCGATACGACAACACTTGTTCTAGCGCCTTTAGTTGCAAGTTTGGGAGTTCCAATTGCTAAGATGAGTGGACGTGGTCTAGGGCATACTGGTGGAACAATCGATAAGCTAGAATCGATTCCAGGTTTTAACGTAGAGTTGACACAAGAAAAGTTTATTGAATTAGTGAATAAGAACAAAGTAGCTGTTGTCGGACAATCGGGCAATTTAACACCAGCTGACAAAAAATTGTATGCCTTAAGAGATGTGACCAGTACTGTCGAATCGATTCCGCTGATCGCAAGTTCAATTATGAGTAAAAAAATCGCAGCTGGTGCAGATGCCATTGTTTTAGATGTGAAAACTGGAGCAGGAGCTTTCATGAAAACAACTGAAGATGCTCGACTACTGGCGCATGCTATGGTACAAATTGGAAATAGCGTCGGCCGTAATACGATGGCTGTTATTTCTGATATGAGCCAGCCTTTAGGTTTTGCAATCGGGAATGCTCTAGAAGTTAAAGAAGCTATCGATACGCTAAAAGGCAAAGGTCCAGCTGATTTATTAGATTTATGCTTAACTTTAGGTAGCCAAATGGTTCATTTAGCTGGTATTGGAAAAGATTTAGATGAAGCAAGAGGGCTGTTAGAAGAAGCCATCGAGAGCGGAAAAGCGTTAGAAAAGTTCAAAACGTTTGTTGCTTCTCAAGGTGGAGATGTAAGAGTTATTGATGACCCAGAATTATTGCCAAAATCAGATCACCAAATCGATGTCTTGGCTAATAAAGATGGATTCGTATCTGAAATCATTGCTGATGAACTAGGAATTGCTGCAATGATGCTAGGAGCTGGACGAGCTACAAAAGAAAGCAAAATTGATTTAGCCGTGGGAATCGTCTTGCTTAAAAAAGTTGGCGATCCTGTTAAAAAAGGGGAAGCACTCTTAACGATCCATACAAATAAAGAAGAAATTCCAGATGTTGAGAAAAAAATCTGGGAAGGTATAACCATTGCGGATTCAGCTACACCAATCCCACTTATTCATGAAGTGATCATTGACTGAGATTAAATCAACGGATAAAAAGAGTATTGAGATTTTTCTCAATACTCTTTTTGTCTTATTTTTTGGTTGGATCTGAAAATAAGTAGTGAAGTGTGAAAAGAACAATTCCAAAAACACCGACAATCAAAATGACGCCCATTAAGGCGTGTAAGATCGCCCAGAATCCGCCACTATAAACCGCATTTTTAAGTGCTGGCACAAAAAAGTAGATCAAAAAATAAAGAATGCTAATAAAAAAAGAGCTGAAAGAAATTCTTTTTAACACATACATCAACCCCTCTCATTATCTGTTCAATAGGTCTACATTAGCAAAAGTAAGGACGAGTTACAATCTAATTTGAGTTAAAAAATGACTTTTTATAGAGCAATTTAAAAGAAAAAAAGATTTAGCGTTATGATATAATAGCGGTTATATATCCGTTAGGAGGGAGAAAAATGCAAAAACAAGATTGGCTGACTGGCTTAAAAGTAATTTATCCAGTGCTTATTAGTTATGTACCATTAGGTCTAGCTGGAGGTATGGTTTTATATGATGCGGGATTTAATGCTCCAAGTATTTTAGCGATGAGTTTACTCGTATTTGGAGGGGCCGCTCAATTTATGGCTGCTTCAATGGTCAGTATGGGTGCTTCTATTTCAGCCATTATAACGATGACGTTCTTTTTGAATCTACGTCATTTATTAATGAGTTCTAGTATGTCTGGGTTTATTAAAAAGCCATCTTTACCTTTTGTATTGTTTTTTAGTCATACCCTCGCGGATGAATCATTTGCTATAAATTATAATCAATTCAACAATCATAAATGGACCGCTAACAAAGCGCTGTCGGTCAATCTCTTAGCTTATTTGACTTGGGCATTAAGTACAGTTGCTGGTGGGTTGATCGGAAGTTCTTGGGAAATTGATACCACCATTGTAAATTATGTTTTGATTGCTATGTTTATTAGTTTATTGATCAGTCAATTTGTATCTAAGTTGTATGTTTTTGTTGGATTAACTGCAGGCGTACTAGCAGTAGCCTTTACGATCCTGTTGCAACATACGATTGCATTAGTTCTAGCTGCGATTGTAGCTTCTTTTATCGGATACTTTACTGATGAATACTTGCTGAGCAGAAAAGAGCAAACACGAAATGAGGAGATGAAATATGACTAGTCAACAATTGCTGCTGATCTTAGGTATGGCGGTGGTCACTTATCTGCCTCGCGTGTTGCCGCTACTTGTTTTAAGCAATCGCTCTATTCCAACAAAAGTTTCAAAATGGATGTCGTTTATTCCGGTATCTATATTTTCAGCTCTGATTTTTTCAAATATTTTCTTTTGGGAAAGCCAATTCAATGTAAATCCACTCGTGAATATAAAACTAGTACCTTCTATTCTTGTGTTTTTTGTAGCTTATAAAACAAAAAATCTTTTATGGTCTATGGCAATTGGAATTGCAGCCATTACATTAATGGTCTATTTGAGTTAATGCTAAAAATTTGCTATTTAAATCAGATGTAAAATGGTACAATTATTTTTCGAAAATAGTATAATAAAGAGATACAGGTTGTTACTTGAGAGGACGAGCTAAATGATTTATAAATGTGATGAAAATAATCGTGAAGAGTTGCTGAATTTTTTATATCAAGAACCAATCGTGAATTTATTTGCTATTGGAGATATTGAAACCTATGGATTTGAACATTTTGATTTAGATGTTTGGGCTTATGTAAATGGCAGGGCTGAAATCGTTGGTGCATTGGTACGTTATAAAGAGAATATCATGCCTATTCATGGCGAAGAATTTGAAGGATTTGACACATTTTTACCTTTGATCCAAAGTTTAACCCCTTTATACATATCGGGAAGTGAAGAAGCGATTGTTCAATACGAAGCAGAATTTGAAGCATTTGAAAAAGAAGAGTCTTGTTTAGCTGAATGCCATGAGCTGAAAATGGAAGTTCCACTGATCAAACAGGTGCTGCCTTTAGAAAAAGACGATATTGCATCATACCTTGATTGTTTAAAAGAAATTGGGATGAAGAAGCAACAAACAATGGAAGAAATCACCAATGAATTGGATCTTAATCTAAATACGATTCAAATCATCAAAGATGAAACGGGTAAAATCATTTCAACAGGGAGAATTGCTGTTGAAACAAAGGATTCAGCGATGATAGTGGCTGTTGGTACAATTGAAAATTACCGCAATGAAGGGTATGCTACAGCTATAGTAGCTTCGTTAGTGAATTATTGTATTAAAAAAAATAAAAAGGCCTGTTTATTCTATTCCGATCCAAATGTAGGAAGAGTGTTTCAAAAATTAGGCTTTGAGGACACAAAAAAATGGATCATGCTAACAAGTAATGAATAGCTTGAAAATCAATAAAATAGAAACGAAAAAGAAGGTTAGAAATTCGCGAATGAATTTCTAGCCTTCTTTTTTATATGCTACAAATAAAGACTGTATAATTTTTAGTGTGGATAAATAAATTAATTAAATGACTCATCCAAAAATTACTGGAGGAATAGAGTTGCTTGTAGTCATGTAAAGAATTCAATGTGAATTACACAGCATTAGCGCTTTAGCGATTAGGCTGTGTTTGAAGCTTGAAAGCCTGAAGACTTCTTTTCAGGCTTCAGGCGCTTCCATGACTCCACAAGTAAACCCGTCTATTCCAGAAGGAATTTTATCTTGAAGCATCCACACCATTTGACCTAGAGCCTAAATAAGTAAATTTAACGATTTTGTGAAGAACGATTAGCAAAAAGCGACGCATCGATATTACGGGCGTCACACCAATCTTTTACTTCGCCTAACAGAATCACATCAGTTTGGTTTAAGTCATTGACCGTTTTTTTCCCAAGTAAAGTCATGATTGATGCAATTTGTTCTTTCCAAGCCATTACTTCTAAAATCGTAGCTTCTACGCCATCTCTTAAAGCCATGTGCAAGAAGAGTCCTGAGATCCCTACTGCACGTGCTCCTAAAGCTAAAGACTTAACAATATCTAAAGGGTTACGTATACCGCCTGAAGCAAGTATTTCAACTTTATCGATGAAAGGCTGCGCTTCTACTAATGAAATAACGGTCGATTGACCCCAATCTTCTAAGTAATCAAATTTTGCACTAGTGCGACGATAGTTTTCAATTTGAGCAAAGTTTGTGCCACCTTGGCCACTAATATCAATCGTTTTTACCCCAATGGAAGTTAATTGTTGGATTGTTTCGCGACTCATGCCAAATCCCACTTCTTTAACAATGACCGGCACAGCTACTTGTTGAACGATTTTTTCTAAATCTGCTAACCAGTTTGAAAAATCACGGTCGCCTTCGGGCATGATGATTTCTTGAGGCGAGTTGATATGGATCTGTAAGGCGTCTGCTTGGATCAAATCAATTGCTTTTTTGGCATTTTCCAAAGTTTGACCGGCACCAAGATTGGCAAAAAGTTTACCAGTAGGATTGGTTTCTCGAATGATGGTAAAACTGTCTTTAACAGAAGGATCTTTAAGAGCAGCACTGATGGAACCAGTGGCCATAGCGATACCCGTTTCGCGAGCAATCAAAGCCAGTTTTTCATTCACCTTTTTTGTCCAAGTACTTCCGCCGGTCATGGCATTAATGTAAAAAGGGGAGTCCATATCTAATGTAGCAAAAGAAGTAGAAATACTTGCATCCGCTACACTCATTTCTGGAAAAGAATGATGGACAAAACGGAAAGAATCAAAATCAGACTTTCTGGTCTCTTTAGCAAACTTTTCGGCTAATGAAACATGTTCGTTTTTTCGATTATTCGTTGGTTTCATAATGTGATCCTCCAAACTTTTTTATCTGTCAAGAACGAGTGACTAAAGAGTTGTTTTTTTGTAGACATGTAAGGGTAAATTAATGATGCCTTCTTTTTCCCAATCTGTAATAAGTGACAATAAACCTTCTTTTCGATTGAAAATGACAATTCCACAATCGCCACCACCAGCACCTGATGATTTAGCAGCTCCATTGAAAGCTTCTGCCATGCCACACAGCTTGGTTAAAGCCGGTGTCTCGATCGTAACAGATGTGTCCTGACTCATTTGTAGTAAAAGTTGACGATTTTTTCGAATTTGACGTTGAATCTCGGTGACATTTCCTGCTTGAAAAGCAGCAATCATTGCATTGACACATTGTTTGCTTTTTTCTAGGAAGGTTTCATAAGCCATGGCATCTTGGCTACGTTTATTGATGACTTCATCTACTAAATGGGAAGTAGATGCGGGTGAACCTGTCCATCCGATAACGAGACGTAAGTCTTTTGGCGGAGTTAGTGGCGTAAATGATAGATGCGGCCACTCCATTTCGAGCAGTTCTTTTACGGTAGTGTGTTCATTTTGTTCTAGCACCCACTGAGGGTCAAATGTTGTAAAGGCCAACCAGCCACCATAAACGCTTGCGGCTACATCGCCACAAGATCCATTGCTTTTAACGGATAAATGAGCCAAAGCAGCTAGCTTGAATATAACATTTTTGCTGTCGGTAAGTTCATAAAAACGGCATAAGGCTGTTACGGTAGCGACTGTGACAGCTGCACTTGAACCTAGACCATATTTTTTCCCTTTGGAGCTGTCCAATTCGCTATCCACCGTTAAGTGATAGAAAGACAGTTCTTTTCCTTGTTCTTTTGCGTATTCTTCGGTTAATCGAATAGCTGCTAAAATATAATGAAAAGGATTTTCCCGTTTGTCTAATACTAAGCGGTCATTTTCGCGTTTCCATAAAATAGGAAGATTCCCATACTGAAAAGAGGTGATGCTTCCAATGTGTTCAGATGTTTCAAGTGATACGGTAATAAATTGATCAACCGCTACTAAAATAGCTGGATAACCTGGTTCAACAACAGCGTACTCGCCTGCAATATATAATTTACCTGGTGCAGAAGCTTCAATCATAGTGTCATTCCTCCTAAATAATAAAAAACAGTTTCAAAAATTTTAGAACGTTATTTCTTTTAAGTCACTTCCGGGACCAGAAATAATGAGCTGTTCTTCTTTAAAGTAATGAGAGAACGCTGTTTTGATTTTCTCGCTATCAGATAAGCGGCAGAGCACTTTAACATTTGGACCGGCATCCATTGTGAAATAACAAGGAATCCCGTTTTTCCGTAATTGTCTTACCAGTTGCATCGCCAACACACTATCGGGTTCCCAATAAGAAATCGGCGGATTAGCTCCTAACATTGTAGCATGCATTTTCATGCCATTGCTCTCTGTAAGCTCTCCAACCTGTTCAAAATCCTGTTGGCGGATAGCTTTCTTGATATTAATCAAATCGATAGCTGTACTTTCAACCCATCCTGAATAAAAAGGGGAGGTTGCGACGGTTTGTTTCATTCCTTCACGGCTGGAAAGTTCTTTTTGGTTTTTGTTCACGACGACGACGACCATGCCGATATCCCAAGCTGCTTCATCTACTTTGACAGCGTAAGAATCTGCTGAAGAAGTTCCTTTTTGCCATTCTACAAATCCGCCATAAATACTGCGGGTAGCTGACCCAGAACCTTGTCTGGCAAAAATAGAAAGTTCCTGCGGAGAAAGATTCAAGCCAGTTGCTAAATTAGCGGCTCCGGCTAAGGCTGCCATCCCAGAGGCAGAAGAAGCTAGGCCAGCAGCTGTTGGCACATAATTGGTACTTCTGATGATTGCGGGTGTTTTTAAACCCGCTGTGTCTCTGAACAAATTTAAGAAGCGGCTAACTTTTAAAGTAGCAGCTTCATCTTGGATTTTGTCATTTAAATAAAACGTATCTTTTTCAACAGATTCATCAAAAGATACGGCAGTTTCTGTGTAAAACGCATCTAAAGTGAGCGATAAACTGCTACTTGTAGGCAAGATAAGAGCGTCGTCTCGCTTTCCCCAATACTTAATCAAGGCAATATTTGTATAGGCACGTACTTTTCTTGCATTACTCAACTTTGTCATCTCCTAATGGGTGTGTCCATGTATTTACGGCACCAGCATCTGATAAAGCGGCTGAAATCCGTGCGGCAGTGTCTTTGTCAGCGGCTAAAGCAATCATACAGCCTCCGCGTCCACCGCCTGTTAGTTTTGCTCCTAGAGCTCCATTTAGTCGTGCTGTGCGCACTAAATGATTTAATGTCTCATTGCTTACCCCTAAAAAGGAAAGTGTTTCATGAGCTGTATCCATAACTGACCCTAATAGTACAGGAAGATTGGATTCAATTGCAAGTTTGGCTTGTTTGGCTAAATCCCCTAATTGATGGATAGCGTTCATCGTTTTATCTTGATTTTCGCGATTTAATTGAGCAATACTAGCAACGGCATCTCTTGTTTGGCCTTTTAAACCAGTATCCGCCACTATCAAATAAGCAGACAGCGACAAATGAAAGGGTACAAAAGGTTTGCCTTTTATATAGTAAAGCGGGTGTCTACCGCTTGTCATAGCTGCATCCAAACCGCTTGGATTTCCATGAGCAATCGTTTCAGACACATTTGCTAACGCTAACAGTTGGTTGTCTGGGAGGGGAGTTGAAAAATAGGCGAACAAAGCACGGACCATTGCAATGGCTACTGCAGCGCTTGAACCCATGCCCCTCTCAACAGGAATCGTACTTTTGATGGTTAATTTGAAATCCTTTAATTCTTGCTTCAATTCACTCATCGTTGATTCTACAACAGCCATCAGGTTTTCTAAGTGTGTAGGTGCGGAAGCTAAATTTCCTTGATAATAAACACAGTCTAATTGAACTGGACCTTCAACTGCTGTAATGGTCACTTGAATGTGTGTGGCAGGAAAAGGAATGGCTATGGCAGGTTCTCCATAAACCACAGAATGTTCCCCCATTAAAATGATTTTTCCATTGGCAGTTCCGGTTGTACTTTGACTTATATTCAACATGTTGTAACTCCTTTATTCCATAGGAAATTTTTATTTGATTCAATTTGCTATCAGTTAGAATTGAGCGATCTTTTCAACTAACCAAGGAGCAGCGTATAACGTCATAAACTGAATACCATAATTCATGCCCAATTTATTTAACGTTCCACTCGTAATACCAATCAACAAAACCCCAAAGATATTAAGCAACCCAGCATCCATATAAGCTAACAGTAAAATAAAGGAAATAAATAATCCTAGAATAGCTTCATGCGGAATTTTTTGTAAAACAAATCGTGAAATTATCCCAGCGTATCGATTGATCACGATGTAGCTAGTAAAAGCTGCAAGAATTGAACCAATTAGAATAGCAAAAGTGAATTCACTCTTACTCAGTATATGATGCAAGTTATGTTCGATGGTAAAAACTGGCGGAGCATTGAACAAAGGGCTTCCAGGTCCAATAGACGTTGGCGATAAAGGAATCCCTAAAGCCACTAAAGGAATAATTATCCCGGAAAGGTAAGTTGATTGTGCTAAAGCACTCATGGTAATAATAGCTGTAGAAGCCTTTTTAACGGGATCTTTTATTTTATTTGCTACAAATTCACCAAATAGAATAATCAATCCAACCGGACTTAATACAAAAATGAAATTTGAAATCAGGGCTGAAAGAGAGGCTGCTTTTAGTTCGCTTTTAGACAGTAGTTTAAAAGGATTGATTGTTTGATGGGCCGTTGGACTTTTTGGCAATGTAATTTTTTTGAACTCATCGGTCAGCATTTTTTCACGACTGGCTTTATTAAACAATGAGAGGATCGAGATGATCAAAGGACCGATCGTTATGCCTAAAAAGAATGAAGTTGTAATATTAACATCTTCCGGCACGACACCCATTCCCCAATATAAATGACGCAATCCTTGGAAAAGGATTGCCAAAGGAAGGATGCTAACTAAAGATAAAATTTTATTCTTTCCTAATAAAGAAAGAAAAATAGCCCCAATTACGAATAATAGAGAAGAATAGGGCTGAATGATTTCAGCAAAAGGTGTTAACAGCTCAGCTAGCAATAAAGCAGTAGGAACGGATATCAGTGTTCCTATTAAAGATCCAGAGGTCATTTTTTTAATCGTGATCTCAGACATGCCACGATTTTTTAAGTATAACGCATGTCCAATCATTGGGCTAGAAAGAACGCCACCCGGAAGTCCAACTAAAGCAGTTGGCATTGAATTTGTTAGATTTAGCGTAACAATTGCTGCTATAAAAAAGGTTAACACAACAACCGGTTCTGTTCCTGCCAAAATGACAGCTAACGTAACGGGCATCAAAACAGATGTTTCATCGGTACCAGGGATGAAACCTATAAAAGTATATAAAACAATGGCTGCAAGGGCAGCTATAACCATTTGAACCAACAATAACATTTCCATATTTTTTTGTTCTCTCCAATGCTAATTCTTACTTTTGTTCGTCTTCAATCGTAATAACTCTTTTGGGCTTAATGAAGATAGTAGAAAGAGTAAAACCAATAACTGCACCAGCTAGACCAAAGAATAGTTGTTTTGTTTTGTCATCACTTGGGGCTAAAAAATAGGCTCCCATCGTACAACTGCTAGACAGAAGGACCGCAATGATCAAATCTTTTAGGTCAACGACGTCTCCCCAAATTTCAATCTTTTCTTGTTTATCCTTTTTCATACCGTTCTCCTTTACCGTTTTTTTTCATTTATAGTCAACTTTAAACTAGATAGTTCTATACCAGGTAATATTTTACACTATAAATAAGAGATATGGCTAGTTAAGTTTCTTTTAAGACAGGTGTTTTCTCTCGAAATGACTAATAAAAAACTATAAAAAGGGGAGGAAATTTGGTACAATAGTTCGGAAGTCTAGGAACTCGGGGGTCTTATAATAATATGAAAGAGTCTGCTACATTTCATATCATTGAACGTGAAGAATGGAAAAAATTAAATAGTGAAGGCATTGCGCCATTGTCTTCAAAAGAATTAGATGAGTTAAAAGGATTAAATGACCAGATTTCCATTACGGATGTTGAAGAAATTTATATACCAATCGTTCATGTGTTGGACGTATACTTAAAAAATTATGAGCAATTACAAGTTAAGAAAAATAAATTTTTAAAGAATGAAACCAGTCAGAATACTTATATTATCGGGATCGCCGGAAGTGTGGCTGTTGGAAAAAGCACGACAGCGCGGTTATTACAAACGATGCTTTCAAGAGTGTACAAAGATAAATCGGTTGAAATGATCACAACAGACGGGTTCTTGTACCCCAATAAAATATTGCAGAAAAAAGGAATCATGAACCGTAAAGGATTCCCAGAAAGTTATGACATGAACCGCTTGATCGCTTTTCTAGGGGATGTCAAAAACGGGAAACCAGCAGTGGTTTCTCCGGTCTATTCTCATGAATACTATGACATTATTCAAGGTGAAGAACATGTCTTAAAACAACCAGATATTTTGATCGTTGAAGGTATCAATGTGTTGCAACTTCCTGCCAATCAGCAGATCTATATCAGTGATTTTTTTGATTTTTCTATTTTTGTAGATGCTGAAGCAAAATTAATAGAAAAATGGTACCTAGAACGATTTGGCCTACTATTAGGAACGGCGTTTAAAGAACCAGGAAATTATTATTATTCTTATGCACAAGGCAATCGAGAAGATGCATTTGAAATGGCTCGTGGCGTATGGGAAAATGTGAATCTGAAAAATTTGAAAGAATATATTTCGCCGACTAAAAATAGAGCAGAATTAATTATTCATAAAACAGAGAATCATTACATTGATCAGCTTTTATTAAAGAAATATTAAAGTAGAAAAGGGATACATCAATAATGCGGTTGATTAATGGTAGAATAGCCGTTAAACTTAAAAATAGATGTCAATAGATTTGAAAATAATAATATGGGGTGGACTACGTTTATGATTACAGATTTAGCAAATGTTGAAAAAATGGTGGTATTAGATTTTGGAAGTCAATACAACCAACTCATTACAAGACGTATCCGTGAATTCGGAGTGTACTCTGAATTGCTTTCTCATAAAGTAACAGCTGAAGAATTAAAAGCAATGAACGTTAAAGGAATCATCTTTTCTGGTGGTCCGATGAGCGTCTATGATGAAGGCTCTTTTTCTGTCGATCCTGAAATTTTTAACATGGGGATTCCTATTTTAGGTATTTGTTACGGAATGCAACTAATGACAACTGCATTAGGCGGAAAAGTCGCAGGCAGTGAAAATAGAGAATATGGTAAAGCTAGCATTACGATCAATGATCAAAAAGCACCTTTATTTAATTCATTAGCTAAAGATGAAACGGTTTGGATGAGCCATGGAGATTTAGTTACACAAGTGCCAGAAGGTTTTGTGGTTTCTGCAACGAGTCCACATTGTCCGATTGCGTCAATGTTTAATCCACAAAAGAATTTCCATGCCGTTCAATTTCACCCTGAAGTACGTCATTCAGAACATGGAAATGAAATGCTAAAAAACTTTACCTTTGATGTCTGTGAATGTGAAGGAAACTGGAGTATTGCTGATTTTATCGATTCAGAAACAGCAAAAATCCGTGAAACAGTTGGCGATAGAAGAGTATTGCTTGGCTTATCAGGCGGAGTAGACTCAAGTGTCGTAGGTGTGCTTTTACAAAAAGCTATCGGCGATCAATTGACGTGTATCTTTGTCGACCATGGTCTATTGCGTAAAGGCGAAAGCGAACAAGTAATGGAAAGCCTAGTTGGTAAGTTTGGCTTGAATATTATTCGTGTCGATGCAAAAGAACGTTTTATGGCTAAATTAAGTGGCGTTAGTGATCCAGAGCAAAAACGGAAAATCATTGGTAATGAATTTGTCTATCTCTTTGATGATGAAGCAACGAAGCTTAAAGGCGTTGATTTCTTAGCACAAGGAACCCTTTACACTGATGTGATTGAAAGTGGAACAGACACTGCTCAAATGATCAAATCACACCACAATGTCGGTGGACTTCCTGATGACATGCAATTCAAATTGATTGAACCGTTAAATACGTTATTTAAAGATGAAGTTCGTGAATTAGGAATCCAATTAGGAATGCCTGAAAGCCTTGTCTGGCGTCAACCATTCCCAGGCCCTGGTCTAGGAATTCGTGTTATTGGCGAAATAACAGAAGAAAAATTAGAAATCGTGCGCGATAGCGACTTTATTCTAAGAGAAGAAATTGCAGCTGCCGGTCTTGACCGTGACATCTGGCAATATTTCACCGTTCTTCCTGGTTTCCGCAGCGTCGGAGTAATGGGAGATGGCCGTACGTATGACTACACTATTGGAATTCGTGCCGTTACATCTATTGATGGTATGACAAGTGACTTTGCCCGCATTCCTTGGGATGTCTTGCAAAAAATCTCTGTCCGTATCGTAAATGAAGTAAAACACGTTAACCGAATCGTGTATGACATTACCAGCAAGCCACCATCAACTATTGAGTGGGAATAATTGCTAAAAGACTAAGAAGTGCCTATATAAAGGCTTTTCTTAGTCTTTTTATTTTTATTAAGTACATAAAACGTACACTTTCTATTTTTTGTGTAATTCTTCAAGTTTTGAAGCCACTTCATTTTGTTTGTTTGGATATAGATGAGAATAAACAGAAAGGGTAGTTTCTACTTTTTCATGTCCAAGTCTTTCTGCAATTAATAAAGGTGAAAAGCCCAATTCAATTAAATAAGATGCATGTGAATGTCTTAAATCGTGGACGCGTATTTTTTTAACTCCTGAATGTTTACATCCACGTTTCATTTCATGCCATAAATAATATTTAGTTGTTGGAAATAAGCGCTGGTTAGGTTCATAATCGTATAATTTACCAACATAGTTTTTTATAATTTCAGCAAGAAAATCTGGTATATTAATAATCCGTTTGCTTTTTGGGGTTTTTGGTTCCAATACCAAATCTTCACCATTCAATCTGGAAAAATTTTTATTAACTGAAACAGATTTTACCTCACCTTCTAAAATGAAATCATTTAGAGTTAATGCTAATAATTCACCTGAACGCATACCAGTCCAGAAGAGTAATTCAAAAATAACTTTGGATGTAGGCTTACTTTCTACAATAGCTATAAATCTTTCAAATTCATCAACAGTCCAAAATTGCATTGAATCAGCATTCTTTTTACCCATACTTCCACACTTTGCAGCTGGATTTTCAGTTAGATTATAATATTTTACTGCATAATTGAAAATAGCAGACAGTTGATTGTGAATCGTTTTCAAATACGTTTGACTATAATTATTCTCGTCATCTATCAACTTATTTTGCCATGTTCTAACTGTAGTTACAGATATCGTATTCAATGGCATTTTTCCGAAATATGGAAGGATTTTATTGTTGATGATATATTGTTTATTATTGAAAGTTGTAGGTTTTAATCTAGTTTTTGAATCCTCATAGTAATATTCTATTAAATTAGAAAATGATATATCCACATCCGCTTTAACTTTGTTCAAAAATTTCCGTTCAAATTCTTTTGCTTCACGTTGAGTTTTGAATCCTTCTTTTTTCTTTTGTTTGGTTTCACCTTGCCAATCTTTGTAATTAAATTTCGTGAACCAATTTCCTTTTGTTTTATTTTTATAAACAGGCATTAAATCATATCCCTTCTTATTCTATTTATGAACAGAAGTATGATATAATTTCACTGATGGGTGGACTATATCATACGGTGTAGTTCATTTTCAAAGTCCTTTGTGTTGGTAGCACAGAGGGCTTTTTTTGTCTTACATGCTAAGTAATTCAGCTTTTTTCATATCGAATTCTTTTTGATTGATAATTTCCAGATCCAATAATTCTTTATATTCTTTCAATTGTTCGGTAGGAGAAGAATTGAAAGAAATACTATTCGAATTTTCCATCAAGGGAACGGTGGGAATCATCTTGTATTTTCTCATTTGTTTTTTATCACATTTAAAACTGAACGTTCTAACTTCTTTAGTTTCTGTATTTTGCATTATTAGAATGGCAGTAGATTTATCTTTGGTTTTATTTTTACCAGACAGACCTCCAACAATCATTCCAGATGGTCCAGCTAACCCCAAACCAATAATAGAGCGACTTAAAACCTTTTTACCTTTAACTTGAATATTTTCCAACCATTCGAATTCAATCATGTTGTAGGCTTCCATTTCGTTTGTGTGCTTAGTTAAGCTACCAGGTTGCGAATATCTTAAGTAGGTTCTTCCATCTGAATGAATATTCATTGTCATTATAGAATGATTCGCTTTATTAAATAAATCTTCTGAAATTTGGATCACATAGGTCGAAGCGCCTTTTGTTAACTCATTGAATTGATTATCAAGTTTTTTCTGGTTTTTCTTTTCTTCAAGTTTTTCTTTTGATTTTCCGCTACCAAATAATCCCACTAAGGTTAACTTCCTTTCTTTTTTTTATTTATCAGTTTTACCATTTCATAAGTAACATTCAATGAACTCCTTAATAATTCCTTTTTTTCATCATCTAAGGCTTCCCCGTCAAACAGTAAGGTATGATTATCTGATTTTAACTGACTCACAATAAATTTCATCAATAATCCAACATCGGAATTAAAGTAATGGTCAAACTGTTCATATTTTTTGACCTCAATAGCCAATTTGTAAACTAGTTCACCTGGATCAACTTTTAAACCATCTGCAATCTTGTTTATAGTTTCCAGTGTTGGATTAGATTGTTCACCAGACTCCAATTTACTTATCATACTAAAACTTAAACCAGTTAATTCGGCCAACTCACGTTGGTTTATTTTTTTCTCTTTTCTGATACGCTTCAAATTTTCACGAAAATACATATCACACCTCCTATATGAATATATAGTACCACTATAAATGGTATAAATACAACATTAACACTTAAAAGTACCATTATTATTTGACTAATTCCACTGCTAGTGGTAATATAAACGTGTTGAAGGAATAAACGACCATTATTAATGGTATAAGAGGTGAAAAAATGAATATCAATCTTAAAGTTGCAAGAGTAAAGAAAAATCTTACACAAAAGGACCTCGCAAAAAAAGTAGGTGTAACAAATAAATATCTATCACAAATTGAAAATGGAGTTTCGAATAATCCAAGTAATGATTTGATGATTAGGTTGGCGAAAGAACTTGGTTGTTCTGTGCAAGAACTATTTTTTGAAGGCGTAAATAAATGATTGAAGATACCAAATAAGCAACTTTTGTTGAAAGGATGATGAAAATGTTTAAAGATCACATCATGATTGAAAAAAATATCATTCAAATTAATGTTGATGTTTTAGATGCTGCAAGTGTCATAAAGAATAAACGAAATAATGATGAGAATAATGGTTTGACGGTGGAAGAAATTAATTCAATAACTTATAGAATAATCTTCCCTGATGGATTTGTCGTTACTAGTTGGGAAAACAGAAAACTAATTCAAGAAATTTGGGAACCGAAAAATAAGAAAGGAATGATGATGGATGGGGGAAGTACAATACACGATTCCGAGTAATCGTTTTTATGCTGCTGAAGATGTTGCTGAGATTTTAGGAGTTTCAAAAGCAAAAGCATATAAAGTAATCAAAGAGTTAAATACTGAACTTTCAAAAAATGGAAAAATTGTAATTGCCGGTAAAATTTCACGCAAATACTTTGAAGAAAAAGTTTATTTATAAAAAGGGAGAATGAAAATGAAAAAAATTATGAAGCTTACGGAAGAAATTGAACAAACACAAACTGAAATTGATGTATTGGTAAGAGTTTTGGAAGAAGAAGATTTTAGTACAAATTTTAAAGCATTTCACTTAAGTGTAATTCGCAATATGCTGAGGGAAAAGGTAGATAAACTGAAACGTCAAACTGAACAGCTCAATACAATGCTACGCGGACATGAAGATGATAGTAGTAAATCTTAACATATCAAATGCAATCGGAAAAGGGTGAAGCTAATTGTTTTATAAGGGGTACATCATAATAAAAAATAAAAAGTCAATAGAAAAAATAAAAGGGAGAGACGAGTTCAAAACCTTTGAACAAGTTCAATCTCTACCTGATTATGCTGGAATATTGGCAAATGAAACGATTCTAATTGATGTTGATAATTATGAACAATCAGAAATATTGATGGATATTGTTGAAAATAAGCAGCTACGTTGTCGAGTTTATGAAACAACAAGAGGGAAACATTTTCTTTTTAAAAAACCAGATGAGATTGAACATAATCGAACTGATGCAACGTTAGCAGTAGGGATAAAAGCGGATATTAAATTGGGTTCCAAAAATAGTTATGAGGTATTAAAACATAACGGAATTGGAAGAGAAATCATTTATGATTTGTTTGATTATGAAGAATCTGAAGTAGCTCCAAAATGGATGTTTCCAATGCAAAAAGAGTCCGATTTCTTTTCACTTGGTGAAGGTGATGGGAGAAATCAAACTCTATTCAACTACATTTTAACGCTTCAAAGTGAAGGATTTACCAAAGAAGAATCCAAAGAAACAATTAACCTTATTAATAAGTATATTATATCACAACCACTTGATGAAAGTGAGTTGGAAGTCATTTTAAGAGATGGTGCCTTTCAAAAAGAACTATTTTTTAAGAAGAATCAGTTTTTGTTTGATAAATTTGCAGTGTTCCTTAAAAACAATGCACATGTAAAACGAATTAGTGATCAACTTCATATATACCAGGATGGTATTTATACTCAAAACCGTGCAAGAATTGAAGGTGAGATGGTAAAACACATTCCTATTTTGGCAAATGCCAAAAGAAAGGAAGTTATGAGCTACTTAGAAATTATCAATCCAGAAAATGAAAAGGTAAGTTCACCCGAATATATTCTATTCAGAAATGGTGTTTTGAATATTCAAACGAGTGAACTGACTGCTTTTAGCCCAGAATATATCATAACGAATCAAGTACCATGGGATTACAACCCAAATGCTTATGACGAAATAACAGATCAGACATTGAATAAAATGGCCTGTAACGATCCGGCTATTCGCTACTTATTAGAGGAGTTAGCAGGATATACTTTATATAGAAGAAATGAATTGGGTAAAGCCTTCATTTTAACTGGTGAAAAATCAAATGGGAAATCAACTTTTATTGATGTTTTGAAAAATATGCTTGGTGAAAAAAATACTGTTTCATTGGACTTGAATGAATTAGGTGAGCGGTTCAAAACGGCTGAACTTTACGGAAAACTTGCTAACATTGGTGATGATATTGAATCAGAATTTATAAAGAACACGGGCATATTTAAGAAACTAGTGACAGGTGAGCGATTGAATGCAGAAAGAAAAGGACAAGATCCATTCGATTTTAACAATTATTCTAAAATGATTTTCAGTGCTAATAACATTCCCAGGCTTGGTGGTGGTAAAGACACTGCAGCAATCGCAAGAAGATTAGTTATTATTCCATTTGATGCAAAATTCAGTTCTGATGATTCCGATTTTGACCCTTACATCAAGGATAAGTTAATTACACAACGAGCAATGGAATACTTAATCAAAATTGCAATCGAAGGATTAAAACGGGTCCTAGATAATAATAAATTTACGACCTCAAAGCGAATTAATAAAGAAGTGCGAGAATATGAGTTGAGTAATGACCCGTTATTAGGATTCATACAACATTGTGAAGATGAAGAAATGAATATCATTCATGAAGTACTGGATGATGTTTACCTCAGGTACACGATTTATTGCAGTGATGGGAATTATGGAACACTATCAAGAAATGAATTCTCAAAACAAATTCAAAAACATTTGAATATAACGACAATCCAGAAGCGAATGGCTGATTACGGCGGCAAACAAAAACGGATTTTCATACCGATTGATACAACTGAAACGACTTAATTAAGAAGCTGTTTCACTCTTCAAACATTACTATATCAAGTGTTCAAGATGGTGAAACGACTGACACGGCTCAATATGAGTTCTTAATTAAAAGATAAGATAAATATCCTATTTATTACTTATATATACTAAATAATATAAGAATAGGGAAAAGCCGGCTCAGCTGTAACACTTAATAAATAAAAGTACTTTGAATCATTGATATGAGTGAGTTTTCAGGGTGTGACAGCTTAATTTTTTCAATAGTTTATAAACGACAAAAAAAATACACCACTCTCTCCTACCAAAGTTCGAGTGATGTATTTCGATTAAGCAGTGCACTTGATATATAAAAACAAATAAGGAGTGAATGAAATGAACGGAAAAGAATTCTTAGAATTTTATGATCAAATTGAAGAGATTAAAAATATTGAATGGCTAGTTACAGATGAATACGATTTAAGTAAAGGTGAAAATGGGATGAGTGTTATATTTACGATTGATGACAAACAACTCACATTAGATTATCCGAACCCAACACTTCCATTTGAAAAACGGGAAATGAATTACGTAGCCATTGTTATGTTGGTGAATAGGTGTATTCGTCAGTTGACAGGTCATGACTCGCTAATGATGAGCATACACGGTAATGGTGTGACAGCTGGAAGTACTATTTCATCAACAATCAATTATGCTCGCCACCTTTTAAGAGAAAAACGAGGTGAATGAATTTGGTTTCTATTGCTCACGACTATGTTATTGAAGTTATTGGTGAAGATAAATTTAACGAACTATGTGAGAAATACGCTGGTCATACTCTCTATTTCCCAAAGAAAAGGAATCCATTCAACACTACTAATGAACGTAATGAATGGATATTTAAGGCCTTTATGAGTGGAAGAGGGTACGAATTCATTGCAAATGAGGTAGGTTTACAACGAGATACGGTTATTAGAATCATAAAAGAGTGTACGAAAACAAAAAAAGAATCCTTGAAATGAGGGTTCTTTTTTTAGTCGGAAAATGTTTATAAAATCCGAGGAACCTTGTTAAATCAACATTTAAAGTGAGGTTATTGATATAATTAAGGTATGAAATATTAATGATTGAACGAGAAAGAGAGGTGAAACCATGGTTAAATTGACTTTAAAGCAGCAACGTTTTGTAGATGAATATCTTATTACAGGAAACGCAACGGACTCGGCTATTGTTGCCGGATATAGTAAAAAATATGCTGGTCAGAATGCAGATAAATTACTAAAAAATACTAAAATCAAAACCTATATAGATGAACGATTGAAGGAACTCGGAGATGAGAAAATCGCCAAACAAGAAGAGATTTTGCAATATCTAACATCAATTATGCGCGGTGAACAAACAGAACAAATTTTACGCGGTATGGGTGAGGGATACCAACAACTCATTGATATTGAAGTAGGAGCAAAAGACCGCATCAAAGCAGCAGAACTATTAGGTAAGCGTTACGGAATGTGGACCGATAAAGTTGATATCTTTGGTGAAGTAGTATTTATTACTGGAGATGATGAAATTGAAGAATAGAAATGCTAAGAGCCTAACAAAACCTAACCTTAGAGCCGAAATCAAATGCTCATGTGCTTATGGTAAATCATGGTATTTGAAATAGCTATAAACCCTTGCTAAACGTGGTAGTAGATTGCTTGCAAATGATAAGGTTAGAGAAGAGATCAAACGACTGAAAGAGTATCTTATCAGTAGTTTGTAAAAGAATGAATGCAACAAAACGCAACGCAAAGTGATGCAGAGTAATATGGAGATTAGAGTAAAAATACCAATAGAAAGAAGGAAATATAAAATGACAAATGAAGAGATTTTAGCTTTAGGAGAAAAAGAATTTAAAAATTATATTGGAACGGAAAGAAATAAAGCAATAAATCAAAATTTAAAGCTTAAATTGAATGGATTGAAAAATCAAAAGAATTATTTAGGAAAATCTGTTGCAACGCTAATACAAGAATCAAATGATGCTTTAGATGATGCAAATACTGAAATAGCTATTACAAAAGGTAATGAGATTAAAGCTTTGGAAAATGAAATTAGTATTTTGGATAAAGTAATGGAACGTCTATTGGCAAATAATGAAACACTGGTAGTTATTGATCGCGAACGTTTTGATGAACTAAGTAGACTAGTAAGAATATATTATGCTGAAAAAATTAATACTACTCGAAATGAATTTGATGAAAAATTACATGATGTTCTTCCAATAAAGAATGAAGGAGATAGATTATTGAAGGAACAAAAAAGTTTATTTACAGGGTTTGATAATGCTTTAGGATTAAGAAATGTTTATAAGGATTCAGTGTTGAGTATTGATGAAAGAAATGCCTTAAGTATCTTATTGGCTAAATAATATGGATGATTCCATCAATGAAAATTTTAAAAAGTTGGCTTTGATTCAGAAATATCGTAATAAGGAATTAAAAGAAGCTGTATATCCTATCAAACCATGGTTAACTTTTCGGCGATTAAAAACGCAAGAAGAAATACAAGAAGCAGTTACTGCTATTAATCGAAATTATGATGAAGCAGCCAAAACAATCTATAAGGATTTAAATAAAGATCTGGAATCAAATGGATTACAGACTTATAAAAAAGGAGAGTAATAAAATGGGTGAATTTGTAGAAACTTTAAAGAAAAATATTGAGGTGTATCAAGCTTTTCTTGAAAAACTAAATGCTGATTCAAATGCAGCAATCAATAACATGGTTGAAACAGGAAGTATTTATACGGATGAAGGTTTTGTTCAAGTTTTAAGGGGTCAAGTAGATGGCTTGAAAAGTGAGTTTCAAACACACGTAGAATCATTGAATTTTAAAGTAAAAGAAACCATTAAAAATGAAAAAAGCAAATATTTCGAACAGAAGAAAACAAAGACCACTGACTATACTATGCAAGTTAGCAATGCATTGAAGTTTTTAGAAATAGAAGGTGAAACTATTACTGATGAAAAAGCTTTCTTAATTCTGAAAGATTTCATGGGTGATGATGAGACAATTCATTTATTTAAAAATGTCATCGAAAAACAACTTAAGCCAATGAATGCATACCGGATTACTAGCTTCAAGAAAACATTTGGTGAAGAACCTGAAAAAGAAGCACTTTTAAATACTTTTGAACAAATGGAGTCAACCGCTAAAAATTTATTCATTCGTCCATTAACAAAACAAAATTCATCTATCCTAAGTGGCCAAGAATTTATTTCCAAATATATGGGAGGATATGAAGATCTTGCGGGTCCAATAAACTTGTTGAATTTGGCTGAAATTGTAGAGAATCTAGTGCATGAAGATAACTAAACTTATTATATTGATTTTATTGAAGGTGGTGATTAGTTGATCTCAGACGAAGATTTGATTTCACAATACTTTTATTTACACAAAAGAATTGAAACAACCAAGAAAAGAATGCAGTGGTATGAAAATAATTTTTGGAGTAAAAATCTTTATACATCTATTCAGGAAAGAGACGGGAAATTGATAACAAACGCATTCGATATTGAAAATCAAGTAATCAGTTACCTTTCCACAGTAGTGAGTGCAGAAGAACATCTTTTGTTATTGAAATTCAAGTATGAACACTTTATGCGTTACCTGGACAAGTTATCCAGTAATAAAAGATACTACTTAGTTCAACGATATAAATACAATGAAAATGTTATCAATGATGAGTTAGATAATGAAATTATGGATGAAGTATCTGAAATTGAAACAGCGGTTCACTTTCGATTTGAATCAACTATTGAAGAGGAAAAAGTGGATTCAAACATACTAGATGAAGATCCACAAGAGTATTTTAAAAAGATGATGGAGTTGATCAGTGTTGAATAAAAAATACTCGTATGCGATTAACTTGCTTGGAAATTGGAAGCTGTATTCTGAACGAATGGATGATGAGGACGAAGAAAATTTAAAAATACTTTTTGCTGGATTAAAAACTTTAGCTAAAAATGAAAGAGATTTAGTATGGAATATTTATTATTTAGAAAGAACAACGCATGAAGACTTAACTAAAAATCATTCTATTTCTCTTACGGAATTTAGAAAAAAACATACAGCTATTTTGGATAAAATGACAAAAGCTATTAAAGACAAAGAAGAGAAAGAAAGAATATTAACTGAAGAGTTAATGAGTGAAGCTAAATTCTACTTACTTAGATTTCAAATTTTGAGAGCTGCTACTTTACAAGACAGAATTAAAGTGCTAACTGAATTGGAAAAATATCCGTGGACGGTAAAATCTCCCCTTAATAAAATTATTTTGGGCGGAGATACAACACGAGATAGAATCGAAGTTTTAACTGAGTGTGTAGAATGTCTATCTAAAGTGAAATATCCCATTGATAGAATCATTTTGAGAGGTAGATACAGTATGAATAAATCTTGGGATGAAATTGGTCGCATTGTGGGATTAAGTGGAAAACAAATGTCGAGAAAAGAAGAACATGCGTTGATAGAATTCGGGAAAATATTACGTCAAGAAAAAGAAGGTAATTAATGTGAATCAAAATATTGAAGTGATAAATGAAAATCTATGGTTGGTTAATTTTCACTATATTGATCAAGGATATATTCCTGAGTTGAAAGATGTAAGTAGAAATCACACTGATTATAAAATCATTACCAAAGAAGGAACCTTGATATTAGACAAGGGCTACAAAGAAGGTTCTGAACTAGTTCCAATTTTCAGTTACGTGATGAACCTTGATGATAAACGTTTAAAGGAAAACCAAGCTTTTAAATCATTTTTAGCCGAAAGTAATCCTAAAATAGCAAACTGGGATGAAAAACTAATGGATACCTATATTGGTTACCATCATTTAGAAGCAGCATTAAAAATGTTCAATGAAATTTCCGTGCTTGAGCAAACTAGACGAAAAGTAAAAAAAGAGTATAAAAACAGTCCAAAATCATTCGTTAGAAAGCTTTTCAATAGGAAAGGGTGAAGTATAACTTGCAAAAGATATTGAAACAGCTTTATGTGGCTAATTTTGACGAATTAGATACTATACCTGAAGAAAAGAAAGAAACTTTTTATTATTTGGAATCGAATGGAACGGTATTTATTAATAATAAAGATAAAAGCTTTGTTGGAAGTGTAAGTATTATGAAACATTTGATGCTACAACCAAAACAGGCTTTTGATAATAAATATATGTTTCACATTTTTTTAAAGAACTATTATCCAGAACACGAAAATATTAAATATCCTTCTTTCTGGAAGGAACTCATTATTGAAAATAACCATCAAGTTGCGGAATGTGTTTTTAATCATTTATGCACTTTTGAATTAAAAAGAAGAAGATTAGTAAAGAATTACCAAAATAATAAATTACAAAAAAGGTAGGTGAAAAACATGGCCCACATAGGAACAACACTAGAATTATATGACCAAATGACCGGACCACTTCAAAGTATCACAGGTTCACTATATACGGCGGTTAGTGCTTTTGAAGAGATGCAAAATTCAGCAAATACACAATTTGATACTTCCAGTTACGACAATCTTAGAAGTGAATTGGATAATGTATCTAAAACATTTGCAAAAATGCGTGGAGATCTTTCAAATGATATACCACCAATTACGATTCCAACAGAATTGGAACCAATTGATAAATTAAAACTTCCAGAACCAGAACCAGTTATCATACCGATAAATTGGCAAGTGGATGAAATAGATGTGTTTAAAACGAGCGGTATTGATCGATTTCAACAAGAAGTTGGATCAGCCAATTCAATGTTAGGGAAGTTAGCAAATACGCAGTCAGATATAGCTAGTCGAGCAGCAACAATGGATATCCTTCCATACAATGCAGTGAACGACTTAGGCATGATGAGTAATAGAATAGGTGATATAAGAACTCAAATCCAACAGTTAGAACAAAATCCTGTAGATTTAGACGTAGATTCGGTAAATAATCAATTGGAAACATTAAGACGTTCATTGCAACAAGCTGAAATGCAACAGAATGAATTGAATGAAGCAATGCAACGAATGGATGTGATAAATGCTAATTCGGCTTACAAGAAGTTGAATACTACTATAAGTGGTACAGAACGCTACTTAAGAGATAATATCGATACACAAGACCAATTCAATAAAGAGATAAGAGCAGGGACCAGTGAAGCTAGTAATTTAGGTAGGACACTAGGACGAGTTGCAGCGACCTATGTCTCTATTCAATCTATGGGCAGTATCATCAACTTGTCAGATGAATTAACTCAATCAACCGCGAGATTAAACTTAATGAATGATAATCTTCAAACAACTGAAGAATTACAAAATAAGATTTTTGCAGCTGCAGAACGTTCACGAGGATCTTATCTTGATATGATTGGAACGGTTGCATCATTGGGACAACGCGCCGGTGATATATTTTCAAATAATGATGAAACTATTGCTTTTGCAGAGAACTTAAATAAAGCTTTTGTAGTTGCAGGGGCAAATGCAGAAGAGGTGGGTTCTGCTACTTTACAGCTTACGCAAGGCTTAGGAGCTGGAGTATTACGCGGTGAAGAATTAAATGCGGTATTTGACGCTGCACCAAATATTATTCAGACCATTGCAGACTACATTGATGTTCCTATTGGAAAGATTCGAGAAATGGCTAGTGAAGGACAAATCACTGCTGAAATTGTAAAAAATGCAATGCTTTCGGCAACGGATGCCATTAATGCTAATCTTGAAAAAATGCCTATGACTTTCGGTCAGATTTGGCAAAGTTTTAAAAATCATGCATTGATGGCTTTTCAACCCGTTTTGCAACAATTGAATCAATTGGCAAATACACCCGCTTTTCAAAATTTCGTTAACAATGGAATTCAAGCTGTTGCAGTACTCGCATCTGTCGTAATGGCAGCATTTCAAGGAATGGTAAATGTCGGTCAATTTGTAGCGGATAATTGGGGTACAATTTCGCCAATTATTTACGGTATAGCCGCAGCACTTGGATTTTACTTAGGAGTATTAGCAGTATATCGAACCGCTTTGGCTATTACCACCGGAATCGAAGCTGTATCGGCGGCAATTAAAGGAGTTCATGCAGCAGCAAGTTTCTTGCAAGCGGGGAATACATGGGCGGCGACCGCTGCACAATATGGATTGAATGCTGCACTATTGGCAAGCCCAATTACTTGGGTGATTTTAGGAATTATCGCAATTATCGCTGTACTCTATGCGGTAGTTGGAGCAATCAATCATTTTGCGGGTACGTCAATAAGTGCCACTGGATTGATAGCTGGAGCATTTGCATGGTTAGGTGTTCTGATTTGGAACATCCTTATTTTAGTTGCGAATATCGGGATTGCCGTAATTGAATGGATCGTTAATGCATGGAACTTTGGTATTTGGGCTTTACAATTAGTATTTATTGGATTGGCCGTCATTGTGGCAGTAGTGATGGATGTCATTTTGTCAATCGGAATATCAGTTGCTGCTTTCTTTGTGAATGCATGGAATTTGGGTGTTTGGTTGATTCAAATGGCATTCATCATTTTAGCAACTTTAGTATTGCTCATTCTTGATGCCATTTTGAATATGGGGATTTCAACCGCTGAATTTTTCGCGAATGCTTGGAACTTGAGTATTTGGGCCATTCAGATGGGATTCATATTATTTAACACCTTTGTTTTGACCATTTTGGATGCCATTTTAAACGGTGGTATAAGTACAGCTGAATCATTTGCTAACGCTTGGAATTCTGGAGTTTTTGGAGTACAAACGGCTTTTTATCAAATGCAAGTATTTGGTGCAAAAGTTATGCAGACATTAGGTCAAGGGGCCATTGGAGTTGTAAATTCCATTTTGAGTGGGATTTCTGCTTTGATTAATGGCGCAGCAAATGGATTGAATAAATTAATTGGTATGGCCAATAACATTCCAGGAGTTAATATTGGAACTGTTGGTACAGTCGATTTAAGTGTTGGTTCAGGTGTCCAGAGTTTCGTTGATAATATCGGTTCAGGACTTTCCGGACCAACTAGGGCACAAAACGTATCACTTCAACGGTCAAATTTAGCAGGACAATATTCAAACTCAGTACAAACACCTTCCAGACCAGAAACAGTTTCGTTTGATCGTTCAAGTATGGTGAGTGGTTTCTTGGATACGATTAATATTCCAAAAGTACCAGAATCAGTTATGTTTGATACACCAAGTCTTACAAAAGACCTTGTTTCTAGTATTGAACTTCCTAAAATGCCTGAAGTAACGAAATATGACAAATTCGAATATGCAGACATGACAGATGCATTTGATGCCGGTTATGACTGGGGTGAAAATCTAGTTGACAGTGCAAAAGACTTTGACTTGATGGATATGCTCGGTTTCGATATGCCTGACATTCCAACTGAAGCCGATTACGCTGATGTATTGGAGCAACTAGGTTCTGGCAATATCCCAACTTTAGAAGAAATGGGAGGGATACCTGGAGCAGAAGATGGTGGTGGAGCTGGAGATTTAGGTGGTTCCGCGGCTGATAAAACTGGTGGAGCTGGAAGTGGTAGCGACTCTGCTGGGGATGCGTTAGATGAAATAGCAGATAATACAGGTGATATGAAAGATGCACTTGATATGTCTCAAGAAGATCTAAAATATTTAAGAGATTTAGCCGCAAGAAATATCGTTAATCGCAATACTGTTAACCAAGAATATAATGTTAATTTAGGTGGAGTAAATAATACAGTAAGTAAAGAACAAGATTTAGATGGTGTCGTAGATTATATTGTTGGTGGTTTACAAGATGCTATGATGAAATCAGCGGAAGGGGTGCATGACTAATGGCCTTCAAGTGAAATAATATCGGTACAGCTAAAAAGAAGCCCTTGAGGCTTCTTTTTTTGATGTTTAGTAGTTATACTAGTTACAAATATAGAATGGTGCTAGGGGATAAAAAATGAGCTATAATCAAGAACTCAAAAAATTAATGGATCGTAAAGAAATTACTCAAAAACAATTAGCTGATTTGACTGGACTAGGTAAGTCCTCAATTAGTCAGTACATTTCAGGTAAAAATGAACCATCTGAAAGAAATAAAAAAATATTGATGAATGCACTGGAGGTAGAAGCAGATTTTTTAGAAGAATCCGAATCAATGCCCTATGAGTATGGAAATGTGCCCATAGAGACAGCTGCTAAATTAATGGGTAAATCTAAACAATTCATAAGAGTCGGCTTACAGCAAGGAGTGTTTGAGTTTGGTTATGCTGTAAAGATGATTGGTCGCTATTCTTATCATATTAGTCCTAAAAAATTCTATGAATATATTGGAATGAAATTGAAATAAACGTACATTTTCCGTACAGATAATTTCAAGAAAGCTTATTTTTAATAAATAATGTGTATAATAAGAATAGCAAAACGCTTTAAAATCAACGTAATATAATAGAAGAAACATTTACTTGATTGAGTGGGAATAACAAACGAAAAGCCTGTAAGTATTGGAAACAATACTTACAGGCTTTTTTTTATGTTTTAATTCCGTTTGTTTAATAAATCTATTTTTATCTGCCATCTCTTTTGCTTATTTTGGTAAGGGTATGGATGTTCTTTTTTATTTTTTAAACCAATTAAATATTGAAAAAGAAGTTTTTTTGTAAACTTTATTATAAATAGCTCTTTTAGGATTCTTTACATATTCCATCCCTTTTTTACCGTAACCAGGAACTACAGCTTTTTTAACTGCTCTTTTAGCTTTACCAGTAGTTCGTGCTGAAAAAGATTTTTTTATACTAGGTTTCCTCATACCAAATTTCATTTTGTCACTGCTTTTATTTAAATAGTATTCTCTTCAAGTGCTTTACAGTGATAATATAATTTTCCAGTTACAAAACAATCTTCTATTGCATCATGAGAATTAGCTTCTATTTCTAAATATTTTTTAAGAGTAGGTAGTTTATGATTTTCTATTTCTGTAATATGTCTTCTAGCTAGACTTAGTGTATCAATGACCCTATATTTCTCATGAAGGATATCAAATTTATTTAAGTTTTCTAGAAGAAATTTCATATCAAAAGAAGCATTATGGGCGACAATTGTTTCTTTTTCTAAAAAGAGAACAAATTCTTTTAGGGTTTTTACTATAGGAGGAGCGGTTTTAACAGTTTCATCTGAGATTCCTGTTAACTTTGATATTCTTGATGAAATAGATTCGCTAGGTTTGACATATTTAATAAACCGTTCAGATTCAATTCCGTTTATGTATTTAATTGCCCCAACTTGGATAATTTCGTTTTTTATTGGATCGAATCCCGTAGTTTCAAAATCAATAACTGTTACATTATCACTTAGTTTTCTTGCTTTAGTGTAATCATATTTCTTAAGTTTCTTTTTCTGACTAACTTTTTTCTGGAAATTTGGCGCTTCAATTGATACACTATATTTTATCTGGTCTTTTATTGTATTTTTCTTTATTTTTTCTGAATTGTATTCCAAGTTATTCTTGGCGGTAATATCTTTATCCTGTTCTTCAAATTGGTGTGATTTTTTATTAAAAAACAAGGATCGCATAGTAGCTAAAATTTTATTAAACATATATACTCCTCCATTTTATGAAATTATTATCGCGAGTCCACTTCACGATAAATTTCAGCATGATATAATATAATTATACTAATATTACTACTTCTAGTTACTTTTACCCTAAGTAGCCAGGACTTTTTTATTTAATGTTACAGTTATTAATCGATATCAATAACCAATAACGATTAATTTAATTATATACTTTTAAAAAAATAACGCTATCATTATTTAATAACTAGCGGTTTATTATTAATAAGAACAACAAGAGAGGGTCAGGCAAGGATCTAACTCCCAAATTAAATATGCTTATAAAGATGTTTAAACAAATTAGATAGATAGATCATTTAGTATCCTATTCAGTACATTTTCTTGGCTTAGTGTTTTATCAAGTATTTTCTCGTTTTCAAGATGGAGGTAGTCTTTCTCTAGCCACCACTCTTTCATTTTATCAGGGCCGAAATCATTTGCCTTGTCCCTGGTAGAATGACGTAAGACGGTTTCTTCAAATGGAATATCGTAGTAATAAGTATGAATATGATAGTCAAAACTATCGGCTAATTCGAAAAAAAGTTCTTTATATATTTTTGAATTAAAAATACCTTCAATAATGATATAGTCATATTTGTCTTTGCCAAATGTAGCAATCATTTTTACTAGATCAACAGTTGGATTACCCATGCGGTCTTTCGTATTTAAAATTTCTAATCTAAGGGTGTCTTGTGCGATAAGCATAACTTGTCCACGTTCAAAATGATTTCGCAGCAATTGCGCAATCGTCGTTTTTCCACTTCCAGAATTACCTCTTATGATTATCAGTTTAGAGTTCATAGGTTTCTCCCATCTGGCTTTATCGTTACCAAGATTATAGCACTACGATAAAATGAAATACATTATGACGAACAAAAAAGGCTGTATAATTTTTGGTGTTGATAGACTTAATTACATTACTTACCCAAAATTTATGGAGGAATAGGATTGCTTGTAGCCATGTAGAGGATTCAATGAGAATTACATAACGTTGGCGCTTCAGCGATTACGGTGTGTTTGAAGCTTGAAAGCCGGAAGACTTTCTTTTAGGCTTCAGGCGTTCCCTTGGCTCTCCACAAGCAAACCCGTCCATTCCAGAAGAAATTTTTTTGGAAGCATCCACACCATTTGCTGTAGAACCACAAAAAATAGTAGGATGATAAAATTATTGTTATACTCAATAAATAAACGAGTCAAAGGGGGATACTAATGATCATCGGAGCTACTAAAAAAGCACAACCTTTATTTTCAGCCTTACCAAGTATAGAGGATAAAGAATATGGACAACAGTTTGCACAAATTAATCCGTTATTTTCATGGCACGCAAATTACATTAATGTAAACCGAAAAAAAGTAATCATTCTGCTCAATGATCAGACGTTAACGCCGATTATCCTGCAAGATATTAATGCACAAAAGAAAAAGCAGTTGTCAAAGTTAATACCTGAAGCTATTCGGATTGCATTTGAGATTGCAGGAATCTCATCTAAAAAAACTGACGAATATTTAAAACTTGCTGGAGATATCCAAGTGACCATTACCTCTAATCGTTCAGTATTAGGAAGCGTCAATTTAGTGGCAGAAGAATTAAGTGATTTTAGATTAAATATCAATCAGACGATAAATAGAGAAGTGATGACCTATTTCAGCAATTATATTCATAGTAAATTGACTAAACAAGGGTACTTTAGTAGTGCAGAAGCGTTGCGAGAGGCGTTAAATAAATCGCTTGAAGTGTTAGAAAGTGTTGAAACGGAGCCGTATTTGATTGAAAAGACCTGGGATTACAGCAAGTTTTCTCAAGTAGATACTTCAAAATTTTCTTCGTAGCAATGGGAGACACATATAGAAGCGTCAATTAAAAATAATGAAAAATTGTTAGCAGCTTTTAAAGAGTATACGATAGCTGTAAAAGGTTTAAGTGAAAAAACGATAGAACGCCATATTGAAAACCTAGATTATTATTTAAACATTTATTTAATAGAGTATGAACAAGCAACTCCTATAAACTCTACTGAGTCGGCAGGGAATTTTCTTAGTAATTTTTTTGTAGAGAAAAATTTAGCAAGTTCAAGTGCTTCACTTAAGCAATGTGGCTCATCTTTGAAAAAACTTTACCAATTTTTATACGAAGCTGGTGAAATTTCTAAAACTGATCTTGCTGAAGTCAACGAGTTCATTAAATTGGACGTTCAAGAAGGCGTCGAGTACTTAGATTAGGTTATACTGAAGCTGGCGGATAGTGGTTTTAAAAGTTAAAAAGTATAGCGAAAAGTTAAAAGATAATTTACTGCATATAAGTTATTCACCATATTGAGCCAATATTTCGCTACTAATTTGATACTCTATTTCATTGCGTCTGCTAACAATATTTGCTACACTGTACCTAACAAATCGAAAGGTTGTGCCTAAATGGACACTATCTAAACAAATCGGAATTGAAGAAGAAATTTTTTTCTGCTATTAAGGTGGGTTTCTTTGTAACGGTTTTTTAGATAAATCATTTAAACAACTTTCGAATCGGAAATGGCGCTATTGTTAGAAATAGACCATCATCGTTCTATCTGTTTAATTGAAACTAACGGACCGTCTGCAGAAACTTGCTGGCGGTCATTTTTTATGGAGTAGACAGGAGGAATCAGTATGTTACAAGTGAAAAATTTAACCTTGCATCATTTAGGGGATTTGAAAGAAATCATTAAGGATTTGAGTTTTACAATTAATCCTGGAGAAAAAGTAGCCATCATCGGTGAAGAGGGAAATGGTAAGTCAACATTATTGAAATGGATCCTAAGAGATAAAAGTATTGAATCTTATATTCAAGCGGAAGGAGAATTAATCAATCAGTTTAGCCGCACCGTTTATTTGCCGCAATCCTTGCCGCAAAAATATCTGGAGTGCACGGTTGATCAGTATTTCTTCGGTCAAGAAGATGTTATGGATATTGATTACCAAAAGCTTTATCAATTAGTGGGGCAATTGGGATTTGATGCAGACCGGTTAACAAGCTCACAACAGGTAGGCAGTCTATCTGGTGGTGAAAAAATCAAAGTTCAACTTTTAAAAGCACTTTCGACAGATCCTGATTTGCTATTGCTTGATGAGCCTTCCAACGACTTGGATCTCGATACGGTCAAATGGCTAGAGCACTTCATCAAAACGACGCCACTAACCATCATTTTTATCTCGCATGACGAAGCGTTGCTTACAGCGACAGCGACTAAGGTCATTCAGATAGAGCTGTTACAACATAAGACGCTACCAGTCGCTACAGTATCTAATTTACCGTATAAAGCATATATCGAGCAAAAAGAAGCTAGATATGAACACCAATCTCAAGTCGGCAACAAACAGCGTGAAGAGCACCAAAAGCAAATGGAAAAATACCGACAAGTTGAGAGCAGTGTCCACCATGCACAAGGGGCTATTTCAAGACAAGATCCAGCGGGAGCACGCTTACTCAAAAAGAAAATGCATGCAGTAAAATCGATGGGGAGACGTTTTGAGCGCGAAAAAGAAAATTTCGAAGAGATTCCACTAAAAGCAGATGCGATCTTAGTGAAATTCTCAAACACTAAACCCCTTCCTGCAAACAAAGTGATTCTCCATTTGGAAGATGAGCGTGTGAAACTGGGAGATGAAATTCTAGCGCACTCACTGAATTTGTTGGTTAGAACTCCACAAAAAATAGGAATCATCGGACAAAATGGGGTAGGCAAAAGTACCCTATTAAAAAAAATGTGGGCAGAATTAAGCCAACGGACAGATATTGTGGCTGGCTATATGCCACAAAACTATGCGGATTATTTGCGAATGGACGAAACACCGGTTGAATTCCTTAGTGTGACTGGCGACAGTGAGGAACGAACGCAAGTGATGACTTATTTAGGCAGCATGCGGTTTACCACAGATGAAATGCATCACGCAATCCAATCCTTATCAGGAGGGCAACAAGCCAAATTGTTGTTGTTAAAAATAGATTTAGCAGGACAGAACGTGTTGCTGCTAGATGAGCCTACACGGAATTTTTCACCGCTATCTCAACCAGAACTTAGAACATTATTTAAAAATTTCGCAGGTTCAATCATTACTATTTCACATGATCGGATGTTTTTAAAAGAAGTTTGCGATTATGTGTATGAATTGAAAAAAGATGGCTTCGTTAGAGTAGAGATGGAATAGTCTTTGTAAGCAAGCTAGATGCTGTCAAGCTATCCATAACGGCTAGCGTTGGCAAATTGATTTAGGAGCTTTTACATTTTTAGGTAAAGCTTCTATTTCAATTTTTCATATCGACCCTTTCTTTTGTTTATTACAACAAATAAAGGTGTATACTATAAGTGATAGCGGTTTAATGAGTATAAAAAGAGGGGGAGTTTTTATGAAAATAAATATCTCTATACTTTTAATATGTTCAAGCTTATTACTTTTGGGATGTCAAAATGAAGCGAATAGCTCTTCAGAAGAGAGCAACACTACTATAGCAGAAGATGGGACAGTCGTTAAGATCGTTCCAGAAGGTCAAAAAATTTATGTTGATGAAGATACCTTTATTTATGGAACAGGCTTTTACAAAGCAACCGAAAATAAAGCTGATAAAATGAATCAAAAAGATGAAATAAAAGTTGACGGAAAAAAGTATTCTTTATTATATGTTTTCTCAACTGCAAATGATGAGTCTAAAATAGACTTATATTACGAAGAATAGTAATAAATGATACCGTTAAGGGAGTGATGAAAATGTCCATCGAAACAGGTATGAGTATTGATGTAAACGTTTATGAGGTAGCCGATTTTTACGCTGACGTGTTTGAGGTAGAAAAAAATGAAGAGATAGTCAGTGAAGAGATTACCAATGATGAAAATATGTTCAACGCCGATGTGGTGCTTTTTAATAATGAAGTAAACCGATACGATAAGCTTAGAGAAAACGGCCAGCTAGAAATGGAAAAAAGACTCAAAGATATTTATCAGACTGAAATACATTGAATTTCTTGACATGTATCCAGAACCTTGATAGAGCAAGGTTCTTTTTTTGATGCTGTTGCTAGTTTCTTTAAAACAACTAAGTCTGTTCATCTTTGAAATACTAAAAATAATAGAGGGGTTAGCAACTATGAAAAAAGAAAATAAAATAGATAAATCAACAGGAGAATTATCTGCAAAATGGTCTAACCTGTTTTACATAGCTTCGTTACTGATTTTATCAATCTACCAATACATTAAAACGGGTACTTTAGGAACTGAATTTATCATACTGATGATTGGTTTGGTATTATTTTTTCTAACATACTTTATAAAAAATAAATCATGATTCATTCACTTATGATTATCTGAAACTCCGTAGAATCGTGGAGCAGAAAAATAGTTAAAACCAAGTATTCTTAATCTTTTTACTCTCTTCAATGAAAAATAGGGTTACCAAATCCCTCCTAATAACATATGCTAAACACAAAGTGAGGTGTTCCAAATGGGTGCAAAAATTAAGAAAATAGTAGGATTAGTCATACTAGTTTTGCTCATAATGATCATTGTCCAATATATAAGTTACCAAAGTATCGATCTAGAACAAATTGTAACGATGACAAGTATTGCCGCAATCGGTATTTCTCTAGGTGTACTAACTCGAAACAAATCTACTCTGAAAAAAGATAAAAATGATTAAGGACCAAGCAGTTAGATAAGGTCATCTAGGGAAATTAAAAAGACAGCAAGCCGTTTTCACATGGAATTTTTGAGAAAGCACATGAAAAATAGATCAAGGAGGAATCTTTTTATTGAAACATTTAAAAACTACAAAAATAAGTTTTTTAGTTGTCCAAATTTGTATGATTGGGTATTTTATAATCAGACCGACTGATTATAATAAGCTAACAGGAGCAGTCTGGTTGCTCATGAGTTGTATTGGTTTGTTCATCGTTGCCTTTTCAATGTCAAATATTCCAATGGATAAAAAAAGTAGGTTAGTAATATTTGGAATATTTATCTTAGCTATTGTCTCTATTGTTTTAGTAATATCATTTGTAATAATAACCGCTATTACCAGTAGCATGTAGTGGGATTATGAATACATAAAATTCCTTGGAATCATGTATCCACAACAGTAAATGACTATGTGTTTTTTTGACTTGTATGATAAAAAAATATATAGTATCATTGTAATATATTTGGGAATGAGTGTCTCCCTAAGCAAATTGCTTGAACCGCTTGTTAAAGCTGATGACTTCTGCGCATAGGCCGCAGTCTGTCTTCAGCTTTTTTTGTGGTAAATAATTAAGTGTTTTTTTATTAAACTGGAGGTAGGAAAAAGAATGCTTTTAAGTATAGCTTTAATATTGATTGTTGGTTTTATATTTAGTTCAATTTTTAGTCGGTTACGTTTACCAGGTTTACTGGGTCTCATTTTAACAGGGATTATTCTAGGTCCCTATGGTTTAGATCTTCTAGATCCGAAGATATTGGCTATATCAGCTGATATCCGTCAAATTGCATTGATTGTTATTTTATTTAGAGCAGGATTGACGATGAATATTAGCGATTTGAAAAAGAATGGTCGTCCGGCTATTTTAATGACTTTCTTGCCGGCTACATTTGAAATCATAACCGTAACGATACTAGCCCCGTTATTATTTGGCATTAGTATTTTAGAAGCTGCTATTCTAGGGGCTGTTTTAGGCGCTGTTTCGCCAGCAATTGTGGTTCCACGAATGATAGGACTTATTGAAAATGGTTATGGAAAAGCTAAAGGGATTCCCCAGATGATTTTAGCAGGAGCTTCTGTAGATGATGTTTTTGTCATCGTTTTATTCACGTCATTTTTAGGGATGTTTCAAGGCAGTGGGTTTGATTTCTTTTCATTGCTCTCTGTACCTGTAGCAATTTTCTTTGGTCTTTTGTTAGGAGTGCTAGTAGGCTATATCATGGTTAAACTATTCAAATATCTCCATATTCGTGATACCGTAAAAGTGTTCTTAATATTAAGTATTTGTTTCTTAATGGTTGCTTTAGAAGAAAGCTTAAAAGGATCTTTTCCTATCTCAGGCTTATTAGGTGTTATGGCTTTAGGAGGAATCATATTGAAGCTGTACCCCATTTTAGCTAAACGGATAAATACTAAGTTTTCAAAGGTCTGGTTAGGCGCAGAAGTGTTTTTATTTGTTTTGGTAGGATCAGTAACGGATATAACCGCGCTTAGTGAAGCAGGAGTGGCTGTTGTTTTCTTAATCTTGATTTCTTTGATTTTCCGTATGATAGCAGTATTTATAAGTGTAGCTGGGACAAAGTTAACCTTCAAAGAAAAATTATTTACAGCAGGCGCATATACGCCAAAAGCCACAGTGCAAGCTGCAATTGGTTCTCTTCCGCTTGCAATGGGAGTGCCAGCAGGTAGTCTTATTCTAACTGTCGCCGTCCTCGCTATCATCATAACAGCTCCACTAGGGGCAACATTTATAGACCTTTCCTACAGAAAACTGTTAGAAAAGTAAGGTCATAAACGGTCTCTCACTAAATGATAAGTGAATATAGGGAAAGTATAATGAGTTCTTATTATCTAAGAAGGGAACAAAGGCATGAGCAAATATATAGTAGAGTATAAAGAAATTGGACTATACGCAGCAATTGCGGTATTTATTGGATTGGTTGTTGGAATGCTAGATGCTTTATTTGGGGAAGTTCTTATTCTTATCGGTAGTTTTAGAGATAGTTATTCTGAGTACTTGATTCCTCTTCTTCCTTTAGCAGGTTTGATTATCGTATATATGTACAAAAGAGTAGGGAAAAATACGAATAAAGGCATGAGTTTAATTTTTGCAGCAGGTAACGAAGAATTGCAAGAAATCCCTAAACGAATGATTCCTTTAACGATTATCGGCACATGGATAACGCACTTATTTGGCGGTAGCGCCGGTCGTGAAGGCGTTGCAGTTCAAATTGGTGCAACCTTTTCACATGCGATCGGTCGGAAATTACCTTATAAAAATGCTTCAAAAATAATGTTGATCACAGGAATGGCAGCAGGATTTGGTGGATTATTTGAAACACCATTTGCTGCTACATTTTTTGCATTAGAGGTATTAGTGGTCGGTAAATTAGAGTATTTAGCTTTGTTTCCTGCTCTAATTGCAGCTTTTGTGGCCAGTTATGTATCTCACTTTTTAGGCTTAGAGAAATTTGCAATCAATTTAGATGTTGCTGTAGATATGGATGGTCAAACCATTTTTAAAATGATCCTCTTAGGTATAATATTTGGCGTCGTGGGTGGGTTTTTTGCTTATATTTTGGGTCACACAAAACAATTTATAGGAAGAAAAATCCCTGATCTAAGTAAGCGGATTTTCTTTGTCGGGATTTTAACTAGTTTGTTGCTTTTAATTTTCCATTTGGGCAGATATTCAGGTCTAGGAACTAATTTAATTGAGGCTAGTTTTAGTGGAGAAAGTATTTATGGATATGATTGGGTCATAAAACTTCTTTTAACGATCCTAACATTGGCAGCAGGTTTTCAAGGTGGAGAAGTAACACCTATCTTTTCAATTGGTGCTAGTTTAGGCGTTTGGATTGCTCCCTTATTCGGTTTGCCTATAGAGTTTGTAGCTGCACTCGGGTATGCAAGTGTATTTTCTTCTGCTACAAATACGCTTATTGCACCCGCACTAATCGGAGCAGAAGTTTTTGGCTTCAATTATTTGCCTTATTTTCTTTTAACTGTTTGTATTTCTTATGTTTTTAATGGCAATCATTCGATTTATAAAGGACAAAAGTCTATCTTTTAAAATAAATGAACTTAAATGCGTGCAAAGGCTTATTGATTGATTTAAACTTATTTACTGTTCGCCTTTAACGGCTCTAGGTCAAATGGTGTGGATGAGTTTTACCAAAAGTGGGTTTAGGATAAATAATGTTTATACTTCAAAAAGAAATTTCTTATGGAATAGACGTTTTTGCTTGTATAGCCATGGGACCACCTTAAGCCTGAAAACCATAGTCTTAAGGCTTTCAAGCCTCAACAGATCGTAATCGCTGAAGCATTAACGCTCTGTTATTCGCATTGAATCCAATGCACGGCTACAAGCAAATCCTATTCCTCCAGAATTTTCAAGTATGTGATTAGATTAAATCTATCAACACTAAAAATTATAAACCCCTTTTAACTATCATAAATAGTAGATAGGATTAATGACACTTGCCTAAATAAACGTAATTTCCTGCGTTTATTTAGGTAGATGTCATTTTTGTTGTTAAAATTAAAGGAGAAAACAGTATGTCAGCAACTATCCAATTGATTAAAGCAGTTGTCTCTTCAGGTTCCTCTACTGGGGAAAAAGGAGCAGTTGAATTTAGGATGGTGGGGACAGACTAAAAGGATAAGTAATATTAACAACAGTAGATGGAACGACCTAATAAACAACGACTGGGCGCTAACGCCATATTAGGTGTCTTTATGGCCGTTTCTAGAGCTGCCGCCAATTCATTAAAAATTTTAGTTTATCGTTATCTTGGAGGAGCTGCCGTTTTTTAATAAGGTTTTATTTGTTCTTCCTGTTCCTATTCTCTTTTATGAATAAATCGAAATTTTTTGTTGTTTCCAAATAACAGTACTTAAAATACTTCTATCATACCAAATTAATTAAAAGGTAGTAAGTTTTTAATTAATTTGGTATGATAGAAGTTCAATAAGAGGAGATGATACGATGTTATCGACAGTAAAAATAGGATTGGTCAGCGGGAGTGCGCTAATACTTTTAGCAGCATGTGGCAGCACAGAAGCCCCTACTAATAATTCAACAAGTTCAACTACGACAGGAACAGATTCTTCTAGTTCTGTGTCAGAAAACTTTGAAGGGAAGAGCTTTTCAGTTACATATGAACAAGCTATTGCTGATTTTCAAGAAGCATATCCAACAGCAGTTATTTCTTCAATTGATTTTGACAAAGATTTTGGCGAATATACTTTTGAAATTAGTGGATTCGATGATACTCAAGAAATTGAATGGGAAATAAATGCTGAAAACGGAGAAGAAACAAAAAACAAAACGGAAATGAAAGATTCAGACAATGATGAGCAAGAATTAATGGTAGATGCTTTAATGACTATTGATGAATTGATTACGAAATCTGAGGAAGAAGCTCCAAATGCGGTACTTACTTCATGGAATTTAGAAGCAGATGAAGACACAAATACACCTTTGTTCACAGGAGAATTTAAAGAAGGAATGAACGAAGTAGATGTTCATTTAAATGCTGAAACTGGCGAACTTTTATCTGTTGAAAATGACTAATTAATCTAAACTAAACTGTCTGCCTTTTATACTAGGTCATACAGTTTTTTTTTTTGCTAAATTTAATGAGGGATCTTAAATGATTCACATTTTTTAAATGGATTATTTTCCAAGGGAACAAAGGAATTAGATTTAAAACAGAAAAGTATATATGAAATTACGTATTGCTAAAAAAAGATAGTCTCTTGTTCTTATCGGTACTTCTCATAAATTATTCCTGTAAAAATTCAATTATATAAAAATCATTTTATCTTATTTACTACTGGGTTAGAAGAAGATAGCAAAAATAATAATTGGTAGACCAATTCCTAAAATAAGCAGTTCAATTATATCTTCTGAAGCCATTTTAGAAATAGAGTCTAAAAAAAGTGCAGTTGCTTTTTTTGGTGGAGTGTTATTAAGTAATTCGTCTATAGAAAAATTATAAAATTCACTCAGTAGTTGAATCATCTCCAAATCAGGATTACTTTTACCTAACTCCCAGCTAGATAATAATTGTATAGGAATATTTAGTTCTTTCGCAACAAAAGACTGGGACATTTTTCTTTCTTCACGTTCATGTTTTAATCTTTCAGCTAACTCCATGATTCATCCTCCTAGTTTATTAAGTAAGATATGCTTACTTAATGGTTTTTCTTAAATGAACTAGCTCTGCAAGCAAAGAATTGGAGCGGCCATGCCATACATACTATGTTCAATTTAGCCTTTGTGTATTTTAAAAGTAGTAATACCATTCTTAATAATACCATTTCAATTGATTTACATGGTAAAATGTTAACAATAAGTAACAAGAGAAGGTGATAATATAAAAACTGGAGAAGTGGTTAAATACATTCGGCTATCTAAAAAAATAAAATCAGGAAATGTCTATACTGGTATTTTAAGTCGGCCAGCAATATCTAGATTTGAAAAAGGTTTGAGCGATACTACAACTGTAAAATTATTCAAAATAATAAGTAATTTAAATGTGTCTTTAGATGAATTCTATTATATTTATAATAAAAAGAATAATATGGATAATGACTACAATTTCTATAATGAGTATACTCATTCTTTTTATTTAAATGATTTAGAAAGTCTAAAATTACTAAGAAACACTGCTATTGAAGCATATAAAAGTACTAATAAAATAAAACATTTACACTATTCCTCGCTAACGGACCTTACAATTAGTTATATTTTGAAAGAAAAAAATAATATAGAAAGTTTAAAAATATTAAAAGATTATCTTCTTGAATGCGACGAATGGACATACTATGAGCTAGTATTATTTACTAATTCGTTAGATTTTTTTCCAGAAGAGTTGCTTTTATTGTTGCATAAAAAAGCAAAAGAAAAGTTAGAGTACTTTTCTCAATTAAGAAGATATAGCAATGAGGTATTTTCATTACTTACAAATATTTTAGTGGTCTTTATAACTAAAAATGATATTGAAAAAAGCACTTATTTTTACAAGGAATTAAAGAAAAGTATGTCTGAAACTAACAATAAAATGTATGAAAAAGTTATGCTGTCTTTCTTTAAAGAATTAATAGGTATAATTGATACAAAAAAAAGCGACGCTCAAACTATTGAACAAATAATCATATTATTTGATTATTTAGAAATGCCAGTAAAGAAAAATCAATGTGTTCATTTATATGAAAATGTGAAAAGCAACAATCAAATAGAGTAATACAGAAGTTACTTAAGCCACGTATCCAACACCTTGTCAAAAGAGGTGCTGGATACTTTTTGAAAAGAATTTGCAAAAAAATCACAAGAAAAATAGAAATGAATATAGAAAATAAATGTCTTACATATCAACCTAATAAATAGTGTCATTTAAATCTTAATATAAACATAACAATAATTATATAAGATTAAAAGGTATACTTCATTCAGAAATAAAGATAAAAGAAAGTAGGAGATAGAATGGGTTTTTGGTATTTTTTAATCCTCTTTATAGGTGTTGCTCTTCTTGTAGCAGGTATGCTAAACAAAGACGTTTCACGTTCAGTTAAAATTGTAAGTATGTCGCTTATTATAGGGGTTTTGTTTATTGTCATCTCGTTAATTATGCTACTACCGGGTAGTTCTGAAATAATTGCTCAATTGCTCCTACTTAATTAATATTCTTTCTATATGAATCTGTAAATTGTCTAGAGTTTATCGTTAAGTAAAATTTAGTATTATAGAATTAAGTAAGTTTGAAGAGGATTGAAATAATGAATTATATTAAATGGATTAGAAATTATGTGGGGCATAAAGAAATAATTTTAAATTTTTCAGGTGGCATAGTTACCAATGAAAAAAATGAAGTTCTATTGCAATTAAGAGCTGATAAGCAGTTATGGGGTTTACCTGGTGGAGCAGTTGAAAAAGGGGAAAGTGTGGAGCAAGCAGCTAAAAGAGAGGTAACTGAAGAAACTGGATTACAGGTCGAAGTTGATTCTCTATTAGGCATTTATTCAGCTTACTTTGATACTTATCCTAACGGAGATAAAGCACAGACTATCACAACAATGTTTATCTTCAAAGTAATTAGAGGAGAATTAGTTGCTGGAGATATAGAAGAGACTTTAGAGTTGAAATTTTTTTCTCAAAAAAATCTTCCGGAAATTGCTAATAAACAACATAAAGATGCTATTCAAGATTTCTTTTCTAATAAAAGAGCGATTTATAGATGAAATTTCCGCTATTCTACAAGTGAAAACTGCAGAATATAAGTAGTTAGTTTTCAATATTATGTTTAGAGAATAAGATCAAAGTGTTTTCAGGAAAGGAATGAAGAGATGGCAGTTACAATAAAACGAAATACTGGTTGGTTGGGTATGGGTTCAAAAATCTCACTGAAAATGAATGGAGAAAAAGTATTAAAGATTGCAGATTCTCAAAAAATAGAACTTACTATTCAAAATGATGAATCATATTTGCAGGCAACTCACTTTGGTTCTAAAAGTAATGAAATAAACGTCAAAGATGGCGATACAGTTGAGATCACGTCGACGAAGTCGGGCTATATCCTTTATTATTCTCTACTTGCTTTTGGGCCTATAATGAATCTTAGCGCGTCTTTAACGTCACTTACATTTGCAATATATATGACTCTGCTTATTTTGGGGTTCATCATAATTATTGGTAGTTTCTTTTTTTTAATAGTTATCGGCTAAAAAATTTAGCTAATAAGAGTAAATGAAATTGTCTAAAGATGCGTACTAAGAAGCTTATTAATACGAGGTATTCTTGTGAAATACTAGCTTTCCTTAAAGAAAAACAGTAACTAGTATCAGTAAAATATATTTATGCGTAAGAAAATAAGTACATAAGTGCTATTAAAATACACAACCTTTGAAAAGAATGGTAGGGAGAAAACGTTAATTTATAAGACTATTTTGAGAAGAATTTATTTTTCAATGCATGAACTAATTGAATTTTTATTGGAATTCCTACTGCTCTCTTAGTTTTTATCATATTTCCAAGTACGTTGATCCCAACTTCTGATAAAATGAACAGAATACTAATAGCAATTCCGCTAATGACTATATAATTTAACATTGGACATTTCTCCTTATTGTCAAATTTAGAAAACACTTCACTACATAATTATTTTAACACTGCTAAAAATTTTCTTAAGGGAATATAATTAACATTGTATTTATTATAGGTTTGATAAGGAGTTTAGTTAATGAAATCTAAATTAAACAAATTAAAGATAAGAATGAAAACTAATTATACAAATAGAAAATGGACTATTTGGGCGCTAATTATTTTTGCCATACTTAGACATATATGGGGCTATTTGTAATTTTCCATAAAAGTGTGTGTAAATAATTTTATTGGAGCATGTTGATTCTTATCTATTAACCACTATATAAGCAGTTTGCGAATCCAAAAATCTGCTGTATCTGCAGAAGTACAGCGTAGTCTTTCTACAAAATAGCTATTAATTAATTTGAAAATAGTTGTATATAAGGTGGTATTCCGGCTTCAGGTAAAAGAAATATAAGAACTGTAAAGAGAATTAATAAAAAAGAGAATAGTATTAGTAAGTAAGGAACTTCTCGTTTTCCTTTTCCACTAATGGACAAAATTGATAGAATAAATCCTCCAACAGATAGAAAAACAGATAATGAAAATGCAAACCATATGTTATATGTCCCTATCTTATCTAAACCAGTTGATAAAAATAGGATAATATAAATTGATATAAAGGTGGTGCTTAATGTTGAAAAACGTTTTTGTTTTTTAATCAAATATAAGCTCTCCATTTCATTTTTTATATGATTATCACTGAACCAATAATTCAACTTTTTATGTATTTAAAATCTATAATAATTAACGTCCGCCAAGAATAAGTACAAAAATAAAAAAGTTCCTTTTTATCGGGACTTTTTTTATTTCTCAAGAAAAAATTAAGAAGGAAATAAACCAATTTGAGTTTTTTTTAATAATGAATAATTACTTTTTTAGTTTTCTTAAAGGTATAAAAAATTTGTATTAAAAACAAAATTCCTGAATAAAATGTTAGTATAAGTAACAGGTTATCTGTTGCTAAGTTAAATTGATCATACAGTACTCCTGAAAATAAATTAGCAGAAACTAATAAAAATAATATTCCTAAGGATATTACTAAATCAACTAGTTTTAAATTAAAAGAGAGGTCTTTCTTAAAACTAATTACTTTTATTAAATTCAAAGTAATTAAAATACTAGCCATAATAAATATTCCTGAAAACATCCACCAATAAGAACTAAAGAAATGAGCCATTATTAAAAACCACCTTTTCTATTTTTTTCTTACAATTATATTGAACCAATAAATCATATTTATTACAATAGTAATCGTTACCAAAAGCCTAATGTTAAAGAAAAATTAATATAATATAACACGCATTTTATAATACTTAATGAATACACGAAATTAGATAAAGTTGTGTATAAAGAACCTTTTCAAGACAAGTCATATTTTCAACTTACAGTCATTCTTTTAAATAAGCATTGAGGAGTAATTCAATATGGATTTAACTTTAGATACAAATTTGGGAAAGCTAAACATCAGAGTAGCGGCATGGTTAGAAAGTCAGAACAGGATATTAGTTTCAAAATTTCCTGGAGGAATAATTTCTTTACCTGGTGGCAGAGTGAAATTTTCTGAGACTACCATAGAGGCAATAAAACGTGAAGTTTTTGAAGAAACAGGAGAAGTTTTTTACGAAATAGAATTATTTTCAATAATTGAAAATTTTTTCTTTGAAAAACAATCTAAAAAAGATTATCATGAATTTCTTTTTGTGTACAAAGGGAAAATAAAAGTACAGCGAAATTATTATGGCGTAGATAAAAATAATCAGAACATTGCTTGGGAACCTTTAGAAATCATAAAGGAATTAAAGCCAAGTATTTTTAGTCAACTAGTTGGTTATAAAAATAGAAATAATATTATTCACTTAATAAATAATGATTAGACTAAGTGAGGGTGGGGTATTTAAAATGATCAAAATAATTGACAATCAGGAACTCGAGTTACAATACAAAGAAGGATTTGGAACATGGACACACCATCTTAGACTCCCAGGAACAGCTTGTATTAAAGGAAGATGGGGACACCTAAAAGTTTCTGGTACAATTGATGATTTTGAAGTAAATAACATTTTTTTAGCTCCAAGAAAAAATGAAGACAAAATCATCTCAATTAATAAGGAAATTAGAGATGCAATAGGAAAAAGTGGTGGAGATATGGTAATGGTAACTTTATATCTGCATGATTAGTTTAATTAATAAACTCAAAGTTTTTTAATACGAAATTAAAAATTAGATAGAAACTTTTACTAATTTATGAGCTTGAATAGAATCATGTGTTGAACTAGAACAAGAATTTAATGCTTAAAAAGCAATAGATTCTTGTTTTAAATTGGTTACATAAAACAAACAGTAGAGATATTTTGATTTTTGATAACTTCTATATTATCATGAGCTTATAAAGAATAAACCTATATTCAAGTATAAAAACAGCTAGATGGCAATGTTCACGAGTGCAATCATTACGAAAAAGAAAGGAGAAAATTATGATTAGAATTCAAATTGAAAGGGCTTTTAATGTCGGTCCAGAACTGCTTTGGGAACTTGTGGTTGATCCGGATCATTATCATTTTTGGACAGAAACTTTCTCTGAAGGCTCAGACTTTGATGGAGATTGGACTAAGGGTAGTACTATTCGTTTTGTGGCTGAAGATGAACATGGAATAGAGAGTGGCATGGTATCGGAAATTGTAGAAAGTCAATGGCCAGAGTTTATATCAATCAGGCATCTAGGCTTGGTGGTAAATGGTGTCAATGACTATGAATCCCCTTTGGCTCATGAATGGGCACCAGCCTTCGAGAATTATAGATTTATCCCGAAGGAAGATGGTAGGTGTATCTTTGCAGTAGAGCAAGATTTGCCAGAGGAACAAGCCGAAGAGTTTAAGGTTAACTGGGAAAAATCTTTTGACCGTATGGCGATTCTACTTGAAACTAGTGCAAACGTTGGGAAGGTGATAACCCTTCGCGAAAGATCACACAATCGTCCTGAGGTGATTTGGGAAAAGCTTGTCACGCCTGAAAAAGTAATGTCTTGGAATTATGCTAGCGATGATTGGTATTGTCCAAGCGCTAAAAGTAATTTAGAGATTGGAGGCGAATTTCACTACGAAATGGCTGCTAAGGATGGCAGTTCGTCTTTTGATTTTTGGGGTACCTATACGGAAATTGAACCTGCTAAAAGATTGTGTTTTGTGTTGGGTGATGGGCGCAATGTGCGTATCAACATCTTTGAGAAACCTTATGGTTGCTTGATAGAAGAACGCTTTGAGGTAGAACAGCAAAATACTTTGGACCTTCAACGCCAAGGGTGGCAAAATATTTTGAAAAATTTGGCTCGATAATGTAAAGCTGTTGCAGCATGAAAATGAACCAGTCAGTTTTTAAAATAAATTCTGTGAATTAACAAATATATATATGATATTGGATAGAATCATATCTCCAAGGTGGGGATAAAACAGTGAATTTTTTTGTGAATTAGCCAAATAGAAAAAAAGCGCATAAAATCAACGTTTCTCAGTTTGATTTTATGCGCTTTTTTGTTTTTAATACTTCTGTCCCAGCCACTTTACAAGTGTTTAAGTTCTATAGGACATAAAACTTGTAAAGTAGTGTTACTATACCTTAATTGTTTTTTTAATACTGGTAAAGAACAGCAATTAAGTTATAACCTACACCAACAGTCCATAATAATACTTTATCTCCACGTTTAATTGTGCCTTGTTCAATTCCTTCGTAGAAAGCCAATAAGGGACTTGAAGTTCCGGAATACCCATATTTGTCACCTATATAAATCATTTTTTCTTTTTCTAAACCATAGTGTTCTTGCATTCTATTAACATTTGCAATTGAAAATTGTGATAAACAGTAAGCTTTTATTTCATTAGGTGTTAAATTATTACGTTCTAGCAGTTCGTCGATGATCTTGTATGCAGGAGGCATAGCAATTCCGCCGTCAAAAGGTAACCATTGTACGTATTTGACACCCTCTTGACTTTTAAGTGCTTTAGATAAACCATTTTTTGGGAAAGTAACCATATCAGAATGACTTGAAGTTGTATGATAAATAGAATCAATTAAACCAGTATTTTCTTCTTCTACACGTTCTAAAATAAGTGCAACAGCTATATCACCGAATGCTGGATATGTAAGACTATCTGTTGGGTTCATAATTAAGGATGCATGGTCTGAACCTACAAGTAACAATTTGTTCATTCTAGGATTAGACATTAAATATCTAGACGCTTGGTCTAAAGCAACAGTCATACCTGAACAATTAGCATTTAAATCTAAAATACCGGTGTTTGAACTTGCTTGAAGTCCACGGTGCAGCATAGAAGCATTAGTAGGGAAAATATATTCAGGGACTTGTGTTGTAAACATAATCATATCTAAGTCTTTAGCTAAAACGCCTGACTTTTTTAATACTTTATTAGAAGCTTCAATAGCCATTGTTACTGTATTTTCATCATCATTGTCGATAATGTGTCGCGAATCTCGACCTAAAACATCTTTTAAAAATTTTGTATGGTCCTTACCGGTAAGATTTTTAAAATGGTCGATATAAAAATCATTTTCAACTTTGTTTGCTGGATGATGAATAGCAATACTCTTAATTCTAATGCTTGTCATTTATTGAAACTCTCCTTTTTACTCGTTCACATACTTTAGCAAAACGAAAGGTTCCATTTATCAGAAAAACGATAAATAGAACCTTTTCCATTATTATTAGTCGGTTATATCACAGATTTCAGCTCGATTTACTTCTTGTTAGTCTACTATTACTACTTCCGCATTTGTCAGTTTAGCCTTACGCGCTAAACGTCCTAATTGCATTTTCAAGTAGGGTGCTTCAATAATCTCAAAAATAACTTGTTTAAAACCAGATGATTTGTACATATCGTAACAAAATGATAACGATGGTTCCAATTCTGGAGTTACTAATTTCAAATCTCGACAGTCAAGACGTAAAATTAAATCCTTTGCTTCTAGTGGACCAACAGTCTTCTTATATTCTGCAATAAATTCTTCCGCTTGAGTAGGCATCATTGATCCTTCAACAAGAATTTGAACTTCTTTCTTTAAATTATTAACTATTATTTCATATACCCCTGATTCTGATATGTTTTTTGCCATTATAATTCATCACCTTTTTTATTTTATGCAGGTTTTTATGTATTAAATAACCTAAACATACCATAATACAACATGTGTTTTAATATGTCAAACTTCTATTTGTCTCAAGCTAAAATAAAGAATTCAGTTATCTGTACAATAATACTAAATCTAAATGGAATAATACCAATTGAAAAATGAGCAAATGAAATAAAAACGTCTAAACGGAAGTGTTTCTAGCATGATAGCCCTTTTTTTCTACTATTTCTCTTTTCGTCTGATTATAGAGACTGTAGGTGGAAGTATCTATGGATACATGAAATTAGATAGAATCTTGTTTTGTTTTTGAATTAGACTCTAAAACTAATTTGAAAAATAATATATGAAGATGGAGTATTAGATCAAAAAGAAAGACAAAAAAAGCTCCCGACCTACAATCCAAAAAGATTGTGAGTCGAGAATTTTTTGTTGAATCAAACGGTGGTTTGTTCTTCTGCAGTTGCAAGGTTGATGCTGACACCATAATGGTCCGAAACAATTGGATTATTTCTGCCATTGAAAAAGACTTTTGAGGCATCAACTTCAAAGGGGTGATTTGTAAAAATGAAATCGATTCTTAACTTTTCATTATTTTCAGCCCAACCGTCAATGTTTTTTTCTACGGTATACCCTTTATCCCGTTTATCTGCCAGATGGAAAGTATCAAACCAGTCTCTGGTCACTAATTCATAACCTTCATTGATTTTTTGTGCTGGATTATTAAAATCACCCATCAAGTAAATTGGTCCGATCAACGTTTTGAAAAAAGCTGAACACACTGCCCATTGCTCTTTAAAAGAATCGTCTTCATCATTCCACCAACCTAAATGAAGATTAAAGTACCAGCTGTCTTCGATTTGAACGCCTAATACAGGACGCGTTTTATAATTATCAAACGCTCTGCTTTTAGAAGCATAAAAGGTTTTGATTTCCTGGATCGGATGAAGGCTCAAAAATGCTAAACCTTCATCATAAATATCATAGCCAATGTGGGCTGGCTGCCAAGTCCAAATATATCGTAGACCAGCTTGTTCTAATTTTTGCTGTACAAGAAAAGCAAAATTATTTCGCTTGATTTGGACAGTAGGGTCAGCCGCTTGATAAGCGAAGTGATTTGACAGATCGAGAACAGATTCATCGATGGATTGGTTTATTTCTTGGAAAGCAATCACATCGAACTGATTTACCAAAATGGTTTCGATAAGCGTATCCAATTTATCATACGGCTGTTCTTCTAACCAACTGTGAGTATTTAATGTTAATAACTTCAACTATTATTCTCCTAAAGCATCCAGGATATCTGACTTTAAGACGTCTGCTTTTGGACCATAGACAGCTTGGATGCCATTATTTTTTTTAATCAATCCTAAAGCGCCTAGTTTTTTCCAGGCAGGTTCATCGCCGACGATTGCGGGATCTTTTACAGTAACTCGTAAACGAGTCATACAAGCATCAACATCAGCGATATTTGTTGGGCCACCTAAAAGTGCGATAATATTTTGAACTTGTGCGCTTGCTGCTGAAACAGTTTCTCCTGTTGAGGCAGTAACTGAATCGGTGTCTTCAATAGAAGCTTCATCAATATAGTTGCCTAAACGACCAGGTGTTGCAATGTTGAAACGACCGATCAAGTAATAAGAAATAAAATAGGCAAGTCCAAAGAAAACGATGCTACTAAGGACAAAGTTAATGACATCCCACATTAAACCGGCATTTACGGACATTGGAATCCGCGTTAGAAATTCTAAGTTTCCAAAAGAATGAACGCGTAATGGAATAAGATCAGCTAAAGCAAATGAGAGTCCTTGAAGTACTGCATAAATAACATATAAGAAAGGTGCTGCAAACATAAACATAAATTCAAGTGGTTCGGTAACTCCTGTTAAGAAGACCGCAATAGCTGCTGAGAAAAAGATAGATTTATATTTTTTGCGTTTATCAGCATCTGTTCGACGATACATCGCTAAAGCTACACCCAATAAGGTTCCGGTAGCTCCAATCATTTGACCAACTTTGAAACGAGCAGGAGTGATAGATGTTAATAAATCATTATAAGCTGCCGTATCGCCGCTATTTTTCAAGTTTACTAGATCGCTTACCCAAGCTAACCACAATGGGTCTTGACCAAACACTTGAGTGCCTACATTTGCACCCGTCAAGACCGTGTAAGTTCCGCCAAGTGCTGTGTAGTTTACTGGGATGGTCAACATATGATGCAATCCAAAAGGCAATAAGAGACGTTCTAGTGTTCCGTAAATGAATGGTGCTAGAACAGGAGCCGTATCACCAGATGTTGCGATCCATTGACCAAAATTGTTGATTCCCGTTTGAACGATTGGCCAAAAAATTGCCAAGCCGACAGAAACAATCACAGACCATAAGATGACTACGAAAGGAACAAAGCGTTTTCCGTTAAAGAAGGAAAGAGCCTCTGGTAATTTCCGGTAGTTGTAATATTTGTTAAAAACGATTGCTCCAACAAAACCTGAAATGATTCCAATGAAAACACCCATGTTTAAGGCAGGAGCACCAAGGACAGATGTGAAGTATCCGTTAACTAAAATTTCTGAACCAAATAAGGTTTTTGTTGTAGCACCTTCAGTAACCAACATGTCAGCTGATACACCAAAAATAGCACCGGTAGTAACATTCATTAAAATAAAGGCTAACAATGCAGCAAAAGCTCCACCAGCTCGTTCTTTAGCCCATGAGCCCCCAATAGCAGCAGCAAAAAGAATATGTAAATTCCCAATGACACCCCAACCTAAGCTTTCCATCACATTTCCTATGACGGCTAGTAATTGAACATCGCCTCCAAACATGACGATCATTTTTCCGATACTAATCATTAAACCTGCAGCAGGCATAACAGCAATAACGACCATTAGAGCCTTCCCAAGTTTTTGCCAAAAATCAAATGAAAACATTTTTTTCATTTTTGTTCATCTCCTCAAATAGGTATAATCAATGCAAACGATTGCTTTGATTATACCTATTAAAAATTTAACTTGCAAGCGATTTCTAGATAAGTAAACGAAAATGAGATGTTGTTAACGGTAACAGAATATTTCATTAAACCGCCATTTTAGAAATTCTTATCTATAGTACATTATAATGAATAGTGATAGAGTTTATGAAGAAATGAAATTGACAACGCAATCGTTTGCGTTTATGATTGCGGTAGAACATTAAAAAGTCTGCTGTATAGTTTAAGATACATAAATGAAGCAGGTAGAGGAGGAAGAAAAATGGGAAATAAACGATTATTTGAATTAGATGAATGGAAAATCGCAACGCAAACATTAGATAAAAAACAAAGACGATTACAAGAAAGCTTGACCAGTATTGGAAATGGGTATATGGGCATGCGTGGAAATTTTGAAGAACGCTATTCAGGCGATCATCATCAAGGAAGTTATTTAGCAGGTGTGTGGTATCCGGATAAAACGCGTGTCGGCTGGTGGAAAAATGGTTACCCCGATTACTTTGGTAAAGTGATCAATTCGATGAATTTTATCCAATTAGACTTGTTTATAGATGGAGAGCCAGTAGATCTATATACCGATACCATCCGTGAATTTGAAATGGAGTTGGATATGCAGACGGGGATTTTATCGCGCCGCTATATCGTTGAGAAGAAGAATAAGCAAGTACTAGTAGAAGTTGAACGATTTGTTAGCCTAGCTCAAAAAGAATTGTGTGCGATTCGAATGAACGTGACCAGCTTGAATGAAGCCGTTGATATCCGTTTTGTTCCAGGTTTAGACAGTAATGTCACGAATGAAGATTCAAATTATGAAGAAAAATTCTGGCTTCCGGTTATGGCGGCTAAAGACACATTGATTGTCGAAACGAAACCAAATGATTTTGGAATCGAACAATTTACAGTAGCTGCTACGATGTTGAACCGCACGTTCGGCGTTGAGAAAATCTGTGATACCGTATCAGATATGTGCGTCAATGAGGAGTTTGTTGGGAAACTAGCAGCAGGTGAACAAGCATCTATTGAAAAGTTAGTTATTTTAACAACTTCGCGAGACAGTTCAAAAGAAGAAGTAGGGACACGCAGTCAAGCATTGAGTGCGGACTTAATACCTGTCTCTTTTGCAGAATTAAGAAAACAACACGCTGAGTTATGGGAAGAGCGTTGGGCGAAAGCGGATGTGGTCATCGGAGGCGATAGTGCTGCACAACAAGGGATCCGCTACAATTTATTTCAACTATTCTCAACTTATTATGGTGAAGATGAGCGTTTAAATATTGGACCAAAAGGCTTTACGGGTGAAAAATACGGTGGAGCAACATACTGGGACACAGAAGCGTATGCCGTTCCATTGTACTTAGCTTTGGCTGATCAAAAAGTGGCAAAAAATTTACTGACTTATCGACACAATCAATTGCCGCAAGCTGAACACAATGCGCGTCAACAAGGATTAAAAGGAGCACTTTACCCAATGGTAACGTTCACTGGGGTTGAATGCCACAATGAATGGGAAATCACATTTGAAGAAATTCACCGTAATGGGGCAATGGCGTATGCTATTTACAATTATACGAATTATACCGGTGATGAAAGTTACTTAGTAGATAAAGGATTGGATGTTTTAGTGGGAATCAGCCGTTTCTGGGCAGACCGTATTCACTATAACCAAGGAAAAGATCAATATATGATGCATGGTGTCACAGGTCCGAATGAATATGAAAATAATGTTAACAACAATTGGTATACAAATACGATGGCAGTTTGGACATTGAACTATACGTTGGCGGCTTTAGAAAAAGCTCCAAACAAAAAAACGGCGTTGACCGTAACGGAAACGGAATTAAATGAATGGAAAGCGATTAGTTCAAAAATGTATTACCCATATGATACTGAAAAAGGCGTATTCATCCAACACGATACCTTTATGGATAAAGATTTGCGTCCGGTTACTGAATTAGCCCCAAGTGATTTGCCGTTGAGTCAGAATTGGTCATGGGATAAAATTTTGCGTTCGCCTTTCATTAAGCAAGCGGATGTCTTGCAAGGTATTTATTTCTTTAAAGAAGAGTTTACGAAAGAAGAGAAACAGCGTAATTTTGATTTCTATGAACCAATGACTGTTCATGAATCAAGTCTTTCACCAAGTATTCATGCAATTTTGGCAGCAGATCTACACCGAATGGATAAGGCAGTTGAATTATATGGCCGTTCAGCTCGATTAGATCTAGACAATTACAATAACGATACACAAGATGGGCTGCATATTACATCGATGACGGGTAGCTGGTTAACGATCGTAGAAGGTTTTGCTGGTATGCGTACAGCAAATGAAATATTGGCTTTTGCGCCATTATTACCGACAAACTGGACTCATTATGAATTCCATATCAATTATCGCGGACGCTTATTGAAAATCACTGTATCTCAAACGGCTACAACGATTGAATTAGTGTCCGGTGAACCGTTAGAAATGAAAGTCTACGAAAAAGTTATTATATTAGAAAATCAATATACTTGTGCAACAAATGCTGCAACAGCAGTAGTAAAATAGGAAGGTGGAGACAAAATGAAAGCTGTATTATTTGATTTAGACGGAATTCTGACAGACACAGCTAATTACCATTATCAAGCATGGAAGGCGTTAGGTGCGGAATTAGGAGTTGAAATAGACGAGGCATTCAATGAACAATTGAAAGGCGTCAGCCGAACGGATTCTTTAGCTTTGATCTTAGCTAAAGACGGCTTAGAAGAAAAGTTTACAATTGTAGAAAAAGAGGCCTTAGCAACTAAGAAAAATGATGTCTACAAAAAAATGATTGAGCAAATGTCTGCTGAGGATATATTGCCTGGAATCAAAACCTTATTGATCGACCTAAAAGCAAAAGGTATTCTATTGGGACTGGCTTCAGCAAGTCAAAACGGACCCAATATTTTAGGAAAATTAGGCTTGGAAGACTTCTTTGATACGATCGTCGACCCAGCTAAATTAGCTGCAGGAAAACCTCACCCAGAAATTTTTGAAACAGGAGCTAAGCAATTGAACGTGTCTGTTCAAGAGTGCATCGGGATCGAAGATGCAGCAGCAGGAGTTCAATCGATCAATAGCGCCGGCATGGCAGCAGTAGCCGTTGGAGACGAGACCACATTGAGAGCAGCTGCTAAAGTTGTTGCCTCGACCAATGAGTTGACTGCAGATTTATTGACCGCTGTTTGGGCAGAGTCTGTTGGAGTTCACTAAACGACGATTCGGTTGGATAGCCGATCAAGAGATAATAGAATACCAACTGACCACTAAACAAGGTGCTGTTTTTAAGTGCTTAAATTACGGAGCGATCGTGTCCAGTATTGAAGTACCTGATAAAAATGGGGACTGTGAAAATGTGGTGTTGGGTTTTGATACTCTTGAAGAGTACATTGAGGATTCGCCTTATTTTGGTGCGGTAGTTGGACGAGTAGCTGGACGGATCAAAAATGGAATATGGGATACGCATAAATTGACTCAAAATGAAGGGTTACACCACATCCATGGCGGACAAGCTAATTTCAGTCAAATCGTATGGGACACTGAAGTGAATAAAGCTGTTGATTTTATCGATATTATCTTCACGCATATAAGTCCAGCTGGAGACAACGGATATCCAGGAAACTTAACGGTAAAAGTGGTTTATCGATGGACCGAAAAGGCTGTTTGGACTATGGATATTCGAGCAGAGACGGATGCAACAACCTTGTTCAATCCGACGAACCATACGTATTTCAATTTGAGCGGATCGGTCAAACGGACCATTCTAAACCATAAATTGCAAATTGCCAGCGCTGCTTATGCTGAAGTTGGAGCTGATAAATGTCCAACGGGAAGGTTATGCCCAGTTGATGGAACACCTTATGATTTTCGAACGCCTATTTTTATGAGCGAAGCATTGGCAAAACAGCCTGCTGGCTATGACACACCTTTTAAATTAACTACTGGAAACGTGTTGCTTAGTGAACCAGAAAGTGGTCGGCAATTAGCGATTCGTACGACTCGAGAAGCAGTCGTCGTTTTTTCGACGACCGGAATGGATGAAGAGTATGTAGTGATGGGCAAAAAAATGTGCAGTCACCTAGGGATTGCTCTAGAAACGCAAGAGCTGCCAGATGCTGTCCATCATCCCCATTTCCAATCCATCATTTTAAAACCGGGAGAGAAGTATTTTTCACAAACAACCTATCGTTTTTCTGCTTGACAAATCTTGCTAATCGTTAGTTTCTAACTTATGATAAGGGAAAGAAACAAAAATAATACAGGTTGAGGGAGTGAACAGATGGCGATCACGATTAAAGATGTTGCAAAAAAAGCAGGTGTGGCGACCTCAACTGTTTCTCGAACGATTCAAGATCATTCCAGTATCAGCGAAAAAACGAAGAAAAAAGTCCGTTTGATAATGAAAGAACTCGGTTATCAACCTAACTTGGCGGCGCGAGGATTAGTAAATCAAAATACTCGGACGATTGGAATCATTTTGCCTGTATCGGACGGGGGAGTCTTTCAAAATCCTTTCTTCTTAGAAATGATTCGCGGCATCAGTAAGACTTGTAATGAGAAAAAATACATGGTGGCAATTGCTTCAGGGACAACGGAAGAAGAATTACTGGAAAGTATTCAAATGATGGCAAAGGGTGGTCGAGCAGACGGTTTTATCGTCTTGTATTCTAAAAAAGAAGATCAAGTGATTGATTATTTGCATCAAGAGAAGTTGAATTATGCCATTATTGGAAAACCTTATCAGCATGAAAATGAAATCTTATATGTCGATAACGATAACCAATTAGCCGGAAAAGATGCAACAAATTATATGATTGGTTTAAACCATCAAAAGATTGCTTATATATGCAACGATATGGACGAAATGGTTACAGCTGAACGTTTATCAGGTTACCAACAGGCCATGGCTACAGCGAATATTGCCATTGATCCAACTTATGTTGTAGCAGAAGACTTTAAAGGAGCAGAGTATAAGCAACGATTAATAGCATTATTTCTTGCTGATAAACACCCCACAGCAGTAGTGGCGAGTGATGATATAGTAGCTATGAGTTTGAGCAATTTGTTAAAGGATATTGGCTTATCTGTGCCAAATGATGTTTCAATTATCAGTTTCAATAATTCGATTTTTGCTAAAATGACCCAACCAGCGTTAACTTCAATTGATATCCACATTAATTACTTGAGCAGTCAGGTAGTTGAGAAGTTGGTTGAATTTATTGAAGGCAGACAAACAATACCGATGAAAGTTATCTTGTCGCATAAGATTATTGAACGAGATTCGTGCAAGAATAGAACAGAATAAAACCAAAAAAAGGACATTCTTATCTAAAAGAATGTCCTTTTTGGTCGCTATTTTTTAGTGTTGATTGGTTTAATCCAATTCCTTATCCATAATTTTTGAAGCTTGAATGCCGGAAAACTTCTTTTAGGCTTAAGACGGTCCATTGGCTCCACAAGTAAACCTGTCTATTCCAGAAAAAATTTATTATGAAGTATCAATACTGTCTGTCAACTAGCCTTCAATATGAAATAATTAATCCAATTAAACTTATTTTTAAAGTTTTTTCTCGTAGCCTTCCATTGGAGCAAATTGTCCTGAGTAATCATCGTTCACATTAGCTGAATCTGTTGAGAAGTGCATAACAGAACTAAACGATTCAACTAGATAAACTTGCATTACAGGAGGGATAGCTAATTCATCCATATCCAGTAGGCTAATTTCTTTCCGGATACTACTTTCATCATTTGAAGCTACTTTTTGTACCCATTGAGGTTCACGAATCAATTCTCTTCCTAATGCAACCAAGTTAGCGCCATTCGCTAAAATGTCATCTGCATCTTTAGGATTTTCAGCTGAACCGACTCCGATTAAAGGAACATTATTTTCTGTTACTTTAACAAATTGGTTTAAGATCGGAGTGATATCAGTTTTATCATTTAATGATGTACGTTTATAACTTGCAATCGATAAATGAAGATAATCAATTTTTCCTTTAATTGCATCTGCAAAATAAAGAGAATCTGCTAAACGAATTCCAGGAGTTTCAATTTCTTCTGGAGACATTCTATAGCCTAAAATAAATGGGCGATCAGCGTATTGTTTAATAATATCAGCAGCGTGGTCAATAACTGCTAGAGGGAAAGTAAGTCTCTTGTCTCTTGATCCGCCCCATTTGTCTGTTCTTCTATTTGAATGTTCTGAGTAAAATTGTTGTAGAAGGTAGGTGTTAGCACCATGCAATTCAACGCCGTCAAAACCAGCGACTATTGCTCTACGTGTAGCTTCTCCGAAATCAACGATGATTTGTTCGATTTCATCATTCGTTAATTCTTTTGGCATTTCAGAATCTGTTGGGTAAGGAGCTGCAATAGCACTCGCACTTACAGGTTGATCGCCTTTTAATATCCTTGAGTAAGTTTTTCTACCAACATGGAAAATTTGCAGAACAGCTTTTGTGCCTTTTTGTTTAATGGCCGTAGCTAATTTTTCAAGACCTGGAATCATTGAGTCATCTGCAACAGATAATTCACCTTCAAATCCCTTACCATTGTCGCTTACGTAAGCAACTCCAGTGATGATCATTCCGGGACCTCCAGCTCGCGCTCCATAGTAATTTATTTCATCTGTAGTAATCATTCCGTTATGAAAGCTAGACATAGTTGTCATTGGCGCCATCACGATTTTGTTTTTTAATTTTTGTCCATTTTTAAATTCAAAACTATCTAAAAAATCATATTTAGTCATTAGTGTTCCTCCAACTAGTTATTTAAGAAGACGATGTCTTTAAATCATTTCTTATATATGTTAGTATACTTACTATAAACGAAAAAGATAAGTACGCACTTTAAAGTGCTATAGGTACTTAAAAGTGCCTATCAGAAAAATAAGGGGGAAAATAAGTTGGGAAAAATTTATAATCTTGGTGTGGAAGCTACACTTGAAGTGATTGGTGGAAAATGGAAACCCATTATCTTGTGCCAATTAGGTCATGGAGCGTTACGAACAGGAGAAATGAGAAGAAGAATTCCAGCAATTACACAAAAAATGTTGACGCAACAATTAAGAGAACTTGAAGAAGACAGCATTATAGCTAGAGAAGTGTTTAATCAAGTACCTCCTAAAGTTATTTATTCTTTAACAAAAGAGGGAAAGTCATTAAGAGAAGTTTTGATCGCCATGTCTGTTTGGGGAGAAGAACGAATCAATAATGATCAAAAAAATGGAAAAGATGTTCAGATTACCAGTCAGGACTATACTGGATTTGTTGAAATGTAAATGCACCTTATAATTTTTAATGGTGCTAGATTTAATCTAGGCAAACCGGTCCATTCCAGCAGAAATTTTATTTTGAATCACCCACACTGTTAGAACTAAAGGCTAAAAAACCAACAAAAAATATAATGACCCCCAAATGTTAGATCAAAATCTAACGTTTGGGGGTCATTTTTTATGGCTAAATAGATAAAAGAATGTCGACTTGCTTTTTTCTCCCTATGAGTCATATGAATATAGCAAATAAACAAGTAAGAATTAGTTGTTTTCTTGAAGAACTACTTTTACTTTTTCAATCACTTCTTGATCATTTTTTTCATAAATAAATTCGATAAATAAATTTTCTTCAAAATCAATATTCTTAGTGGGTATAATAAAGCCAACCAGGTCGCCTTCTAATAGAGTTGTACGCGTATCAAGAATTCCTTCTTGATTTGCACCAGTGCTGACTGAGTAAAAAAGAGTATTATTTTTATCATAAAAATTCATATTAGCTTGTTGAACTAAATCTTCAATATCGCTGTCTGTGTGTTCAATAGCGAATAATTGATAGGTTGGTTGAATATATAATTCGTCCTCATTTGATACAATTACTAAGTTTTCGAGAGCAACATCTTTTGTTCTAGCGTCGATTGAAAATGTATGTAATGTATTAGTTGCCGTACAGGCACTCAAAAATATAAAACTCATCAAAACTAAGATAAACTTTTTCATTTTTTAACTCCTTATAGAAAAAAATTCGTATTTTTTTTCAACACCAAGAATAGGTTTATAATTTTTAGTACGAATAGATTTAATCCATGCACTCATCCTAAATTTCTGGCGGAATAGGGTGGCTTGTAACCATGTTAAGTATTCAATGAGAATTACACAACGTTGGCGCTTTAGCGATTACGCTGTGTTTGAAGCTTGAAAGCTGGAAGACTTCTTTTAGGCTTCAAGCGGTGCCATGGTTTCACAAGCAAACCCGTCCATTCCAGCAGAAATCTTATTTTGAATCATCCACATCGTTTGAACTAGAACTTGAAATGTTCTAGAAGAAATTTTATTTTAAAAATCAACACTATTTGCCACATAACTTAAAAATACCTACCAAGCTAATTTTGGTAGGTATTTTTAATGGAGATTAACTTTTAGTTAAACCAAATGGAACGTTCTCTGATTGCACTTTCTAGTGAATCAGAAGCGTGAACAGTATTTTCAGCCATGCTAAGACCATACAAGGCACGAATCGTATTGTCTTGGGAATCTTCAGGATCTGTAGTCCCATTCAATGTTCGAACGCGACTGACTACATCTTCACCTTCTAAAACAAGAGCAACTAATGGACTTCTTGTAAGATAAGTAACTAATCGGTTAAAGAAAGGTTTTCCATTATGTTCTGCATAATGTTGTTCTGCCATTTCTGTAGAAGCATTGATTAATTTCAGTTCAATAACTTTCAAACCATTTCTTTCGTATTCAACTAAAATACTTCCAATTAAGTTTCGTTCTACCGCATCTGGCTTAATCAATACAAGTGTTTTTTCTGTCATTGCTAATCATCCTCCTAGAAATACCCTTAATAAGAGTTTAACATGTTCTGTTTCTTTAGGGTAGAAAGAAGAGAACACTTAATGAAATGAAACTAAAAGCGCTAAGGATTTTTTGACTATTCTAAATAATATTTTTTAGTCACCATCAATTCTTCATTTAATTCATAAACAAGTGGCTGACCAGTCGGAATATCGATAGCCATGATTTCTTCATCCGATAGTTCTTCTAGGTATTTGATCAATGCCCGAATCGAATTCCCATGTGCAGCAATCAATACAGTTTTATTATCTAGAATTGCTGGTGCAATATGATCTTCCCAAAAAGGTATCACTCGTTCTAAAGTTACTTTTAGACTTTCACCCATTGGGATGGTCCTTTTTTGAAGATTGGCATAACGACGATCATTCAACGCAGAATTTAAATCGTTTGGTTTTAATAGTGGTGGCAAAGTGTCATACGAACGACGCCAGATTTGAACTTGTTCGGGCCCAAATTCTTCAATAGTCGCTTGTTTATTCAACCCTTGCAAGGCTCCATAATGACGTTCATTTAAGCGCCAAGATTTGGTTTCCGGAACCCATAATTGATCTGATTCTTCTAAAATAATATGGCAAGTCTTGATGGCTCTTTTTAAGACAGATGTAAAAGCGAAATCAAAATTAATTCCGGCATTTTTAATTTTTTGTCCAGCTTTATGTGCTTCGTCATACCCTTGTTCACTTAAATCAGCATCCATCCACCCGGTAAATTGATTTAATTTATTCCATTCGCTTAAACCATGTCGCACAAAAATTAATTTCAATTCATCCACCACCTTTTTTGTAATCGAACGCAAGCTTTACCATAATTTTACTCTTGTTTTTTGTAAAAGCTATTAATAAGATACCTCTTGGAAAATAAAAGATGAAGTGTCGAGGTTTGAAAATAGACGCTTTTTTTTTATTGAGCTATACTGAATATAAGTGGCTATTCGCTAGAAAAGATATTTGGAGGGATTAGATGTACAAAGAGTTAGAAGGAAAAGTTGCGGTCGTTACAGGTGGTTCTAAAGGTATCGGAAATGCGATTGCTAGACGGTTGTCTGAAGAAAAAATGAAAGTCGTGATCAATTACCATAGCGACAAAGAAGGCGCTGAAAAAACAGTAGAAGATTTGAAACAAATTGGTGGCGAAGCAATTGCAGTGCAAGCTGATGTAAGCAGCGAAGCCGGTGTAAAGGCTTTGTTAGATGCGGCTATTTCAAATTTTGGTGATTTAGATTTATGGATCAATAATGCTGGAATGGAAAATAAAGTCCCAACTCATGAGTTAACGTTAGAGGACTGGGATAAGGTCATCAATGTAAACTTAACAGGTGTCTTCCTAGGATCCAAAGCAGCATTGAATCATTTCCTAGAAAAGAATAAAAAAGGAAACATTATCAATATGTCTTCTGTCCATGAACGAATCCCTTGGCCGACATTTGCTCATTATTCAGCGAGTAAAGGCGGAGTGAAACTATTTAATGAAACAATTGCACTAGAATATGCTCATAAAGGGATTCGAGTAAATAGCATTGCTCCTGGAGCAATCAATACCCCTATCAATGCTGAAAAATTTGAAGATGAAGAACAAAAAGCAGCAACTTTAAAAATGATTCCATTGGATTATATTGGTAAGCCAGAAGAAGTCGCAGCGGCAGCGGCTTGGCTAGCTTCGGATGAATCGAGTTACGTAACTGGTATTACGCTATTCGTTGATGGTGGAATGACTTTATATCCTTCATTTGAAAAAGGAGAAGGATAAGAAAAAACACTTAGAAATAAGGTGTTTATAAAAATGAATCAACTTTATTCGGAGTAGGTTATCTACTCCGTTTTTTGTTTTCATACAATGAAATCGGATACTCGAATCAATTTAAGAGAATTTTCTCATTTAAAAGCAACAAAAATAGACGGCAATTTTTCGGTAGGATATACTAGTTAAGAAACGAACTCGTATAACAATGAGTACGATGCATTAAATGAAAGGTAAGATAAAAAAATGAAGACTATTACCATATTGATCCCTGCTTATAATGAAGAAGACGTAATTGACAAAATGTACGAAAAATTAGATAGCGTCTGTGGAGGTTTATCTCAGTATGCGTTTGAATTTCTATTTGTGAATGATGGAAGTACAGATAGAACCCTTGAACAGATAAAAGCTTTTAAACAAAATGATCCACGTGTGCAGTATGTGGATTTATCTCGTAATTTTGGAAAAGAGCCAGCAATGTTAGCTGGATTTGATTATGCTAAGGGCGATGCATTGATTATTATAGATGCCGATCTGCAGCAACCGCCAGAAATATTTTCTGAAATGATCCATTGGTGGGAAGAAGGTTACGATGATGTCTATGCTGTTCGCAAAGAACGCGAAGGGGAAACATGGTTAAAGAAATGGACCTCTGACATGTATTACAGAGTATTACAAAAAGTTGCTAAAGTAAAAGTTTACCCTCAAGCAGGTGATTTTAGATTATTGGATAAAAAATGTGTGACAGCCTTAACTCAACTTAGAGAACATGAGCGTTACACAAAAGGAATGTATGGCTGGATAGGTTTTAAAAAGAAAGAGATTGCTTATATAGCTGAAGCTAGGGCTGGTGGAGAAACCAAATGGAATATCTCAGATTTGATGAATTTAGCATTAAATGGTATCACCTCTTATAGCACGATACCTTTAAAGATTTGGTCAATTATTGGCATCAGCATCTCAATATTTTCTTTTATCTATCTGGCTGTTGAAATTATTCGAACAACATTATTTGGAACAAATGTGGACGGATACCCTTCTTTAATTGCCGGTATTTTATTTTTAGGTGGCATCCAACTCATTTCACTTGGCATTATTGGCGAGTATTTGGGTCGCGTGTTTATCGAAACAAAGGAACGACCAGTTTACTTCATTCAAGAATATTCAGAAGGAAAAACTGAAAAAGACGAAGTAACTCCTCGTGAACGAAAAGAAGAAGAGAAAGAGATGGATGTAAGAAATGACAAAGATAAAAGAGCTCATTAGTAAATACGATGAGGTAATTGGGTATTTGATTTTTGGCGGTTTAACAACCGTTGTAAATATTATTGTTTTTTATTTATTTGATTCTATTCTTGGGGTGCATTACTTAGTTGCAAATGCGCTGGCTATTATTGTTTCAATTTTATTTGCTTTTTTTACTAATAAAAAATATGTATTTAAATCATCAACCCCGACTTTTCAATTGTGGCTGAAAGAATTTAGTTTGTTTGTCTCTTTTCGTTTACTATCAGCTGTCTTTGACATGGGAAGTATGTGGCTGTTAGTTGATGGATTGGATTTTGATGCAAACTGGGCAAAAATCATCACACAATTTATTGTCGTGGTACTGAATTATGCATTCAGTAAATTCTTTATTTTTAAACAAGGAGAGTGAATCAGTTGTTAAAAGACCTTGGCGAAAATTTATTTGAAGAAAAAAAAATCACCAAACAAACATTTGCTCTCTTCACCGGGTTGTTCTTAATTATGATTCTTGGAATCTATAGCTACTTTGTAGTGGTGCAAAAATCGTTTATCTGGGAAGGAGACGGTTTTTCACAGCATTATCTAATTTTTAAAGATTATCTTACTTCAATCAAAGACTATTTTGCAGATCCTTCTGTGGGGTTACCCTTTTGGGACTGGACAAATGGGATGGGAGCAGACCTGCTAAGTGCCTATGGGTATTATGTTATCGGTGATCCGTTTGTCTATCTTGGATTACTATTTCCTGCGAGTATGACTGAACTTGCTTTTCATATTTTGATAATATTACGTCTTTACTTTATAGGTATCGCCTTTTTATTTTATTGTCGCGAGATGCAAGTTGGCAGTTCGGGTGCTTTAGCGGGTTCAATGATGTACACCTTTACTTTTTATGTCATTTTAAATGTTACGCGCCATCCTTTTTTTCTTATGCCAATGCTATTTTTCCCATTATTGTGTATTGGGATCGAAAAAATCTTACACAATGAATCAAATACAGTATTTATAATCATTATTTTTCTTAGTGCGTGCAGCAATTTTTACTTTTTTTATATGCTGAGTGTATTGATTTTCATTTATGCTGTTATACGGTATTTTCATCTTTACGGCAAAAAAACCATTAGACATTTTCTGACGTATGTTTGGGTATCCATTTATTCTTACTTGATTGGATTATTGCTCTCAAGCGTATTATTCGTCCCAATCGTTGGGGGATTCTTACAATCGTCAAGAGAGCCTGGAAAATTTGCCAGCGGACTGCTTGTTTACCCTGTTAAGTATTATTGGTCTTTAATTTTAAATATTTTTGTTTCTGAGCGGTATTTATGGACAGTATTTGGCTTTTCTTCTTTTGCGTTGTTTTTGCTGCCGCTGCTATGGATGAAACGCAAAAAATTTGGTTATATTTCTATTAGCCTAGGGTTGTTTGCAGTAATATTGTTATTGCCAGCTTTTGGTTCCATAATGAATGGCTTTGCAGGTCCGTATAACCGTTGGACCTTTGCTATTCCTTTATTTATTTCATTGGGAGCCGCATTGCTTTTCAACAGTCGATTCAACTTAACGAAAAAAGAGTATTCTGCAATGGGTTGGGTGCTTTTACTGTACAGTGGAGCAATTATTTTGATCATGCAAGTTGTCGGCTTTAAAGCAGCGTATGTCACTCCCTTGATTTTTGCAGCTGTGATGTGGCTGTTGTTAGTCTTAGCAAATAAACAGCAAACTAAAAAGCCGTTAACCAGGCGTTCTAAGTGGATCTATTCGGCCGCTTTACTGGTGATCATTATGGTGGATTTAGGTTTTAGTGCGATGGATTACTATTACCCATGGGGACAAAATAGTATAGAATTATCATTAGATTATGGAACGGTAGATGAAAATTACTTATCAACCTTTGACGGGCTAGAGCAAGAACTGCCACAAAATCAAGATATTTCTCGCATTGGGGTAACGAGTAAAGATAATCAAGTGAAAAATCAGATGATTACCTTAGAAAAAATGGGCTTGAATTCATATTTATCGGTTTCAAATGGATATATCTCAAATTTTGCCAAACAATTAGAATCAGGGCAATTTCAACTTATTCAGCCTTTAAGGAACGGTTTTGACGACCGCCAAATCGCCAATAATTTCTTAGGCATTCGTTACATTCTGACAGAAAAAGAAAATGAAGCTTATCTTCCATACGGGTACGAAGTAATGGATGATCTTTCTGATAAGAGTTCTTCCTTTGTTGTAGCGGAAACAAAAAATTACTTTCCTTTTGCTTATGCTAACACGACTTATTTAACATATGAATCATTTAGACAACTGAATCCCATTGAGAAAGAACAGTTCTTATCATATGGAGTCGTTGTATCATCAGAAGAAGTAGACACGACGGACTTAACGTTATTTGATCAAGCATTAGAGGTCAAAAGTGAAGACTATCAATTGGTTTCAAACGATTCAAGTAAAGCTAGCGTTGAAGAAGAGGGTATAATAATCAACGAGCCTAATGGGAAAGTTGAACTGGTACTAGATGACTCAACTGCTCTACAAAATGCTGAGGTCTACGTTTATTTAGAAGGATTAGATTTCACGCCAAGTGTCAGTGATCCTTTGACAAGAACACCGACTAGTTTTACTGCTCAAGTTGCATTAGGGGAACGAAAAAAAGCCATTCGCCAATCAGACATTTTAAGTTTCAGTTCTTATATCAAACGTTCAGAAATGTTGTTTAACATGGGTTACCAAGATGAAAATAGCGAAGAAGAAACAATTTCGCTTCAATTTTCTGAAGTAGGAGAATATGCATTGGAAGACATTACGGTATTTGTCGTTCCGCTAGATGAAGATTATTCAACTAGAGTGGCAGAAAAAAGAACCAATCAATTAAATATAGAACAATTTACTAATAAAATAGTTAGCGGCTCAATCACAATGACTGAATCTGCTATCTTATCCACCACAATTCCCTATACCCAGGGATGGAAAGCAGAAGTGAATGGGGAAGAGGTTGAAACGATTCTGGTTAATGAAGGATTTATAGGACTTCCATTAGAAGCTGGAACTTCAGCAGTCACGTTTATGTATCAACCACCATTTTTGATCATGGGAGCTTGGCTTTCTTTTGCAGGACTAGCCGCATTAGCATTAAATTACGTATTTTGGAATAGACATTAAAAGAGACTGAAAAAGGGCTCTATAATTTTTAGTGTCGATAAATTTAAGTTAACTACTTTTCTGAAAGTTCTGGAGGAATAGAGTTGCTTGTAGCCATGTGCAAGATCCAATGAGAATTACAAAACGTTGGCGCTTCAGCGATTACGTTATATTTGAAGGGAGTGTGACTAAAAGCGTCACTATTTTACGTAGAACAAAAAAAGAACAAAAGTGAGTAGTTTTCACTTTTGTTCTTTTAGTTTTCTCTTAACGTTTGGATACGCTGAATGTTTTTAAATTCAGAAAGATCTTCCACTACAGAAGCGATAGATTTCGTATCTGGTAAACTAAGTGTATAAAGATTGATGTAACTATTTTTTTCCGCGCTCTTTGTATCAACACTGTAATCCAATCCAAGGATATTGATTTTCATTTTAGTAAAGTAAGAGTTCAAAAACTGTTTAGTTTCTTCGTGATTAATATAATAAATTTCAATTCTTTTGGAACTTTGAACACGAAATAGTTTTTTAATAACACGTAAAACAAGAAGAATAATCAAACAACCTATCAAAGCTAAAAAGTAACTTCCCATTCCAACGGCGATCCCTAGACCAGCAATTGCCCAAATAGAAGCTGCTGTAGTTAATCCGGTGACACTTTTTTTAGTTACAATAATCGTACCTGCTCCTAAAAAGCCAATACCACTAATGATTTGAGCTGGTATTCGTGTCATATCGGTATTTAAAACTTGAGTTAGATCTGGCTCACTTAATGCCATTTCAATCGTGCTATAGGTTACTTGCAGTTGAACTAGAGTAATAATACAAGCACCGACACATACTAATATATGTGTCCGTAAACCCGCATCATGGCCTTTAATTTCACGCTCGTATCCAATTGCACTTCCAAACAAAACAGCTAGGATTAAGCGAAGAATAATCTCACTATATGCCAATTCAAACATGTAACCCCTACTTTCTGGAAGAACGATGTAAAATAAAATCTTCTTTCTCAGTATAAAGAAAATAAAAAGATTCACAACTCATCCATCTCTGAATAAATCAAGTCTGTTAGAAAAAATAGCTGGGCAAATCAAAGTATTGTAACTCCGTAAAGAATCACTCGAACTATTCCAGCTGCTAGCATAACAATGATAGGACCTATTTTTGTTTTTCTTAGTATAATTAAACCAATAACGAACAAACCCAAAGAAACGAGATCCAATTCAGCCCACTCAATTGGAAGAGCATCTTTATTAAATAAAGCAGTCAGCAAAATGGATAACCCAGCAGAAGCAATCAAAGCCACAACAGCAGGACGTAAACCTTTAATAACCCCTTGTACTAAAGATAAACCTTTGTATTTGTAATAAAAAACGGCTAATATTAAAACAATAATAACAGAAGGCGTGATACATCCCAGGGTAGCAAAAATCGAGCCGGGTATTCCAGCTACTTTCGTACCAACAAAGGTAGAAGCATTCAAAGCAATTGGGCCAGGTGTCATCTGTGAGATCGTCAAAACGTCAATGTATTCAGTACTCGTCAACCAATTGTTTTTCTCAATCACTTGCTCCTGGATCAATGGCAATGCAGCATAACCGCCACCAAAGCTTAAAGCGCCGACTTGGAAAAAACTCCAAAATAATTGCAAATAAATCATTTACTTTAGTCCTCCTTTCATTTTTTGTGCTTCTTTATAGGTCGTATAAGCCCCTATTGCTCCACAAATAAACAAAATGACGACAATATTGATTGAAGTAAAAGCAGCTGCAAGGAAAGAAAGTACCATAACGATAATAGGTAAAATCTTTTTGTCTTTTGTTATGCCACTTACCATATTGATGACAACATTTACGATTACAGCAGCGACACCAGCTTGCATGCCGAATAACACAGCGTTTATAACTGGATTATCGCGAAACGTTAAATAAAAATAGGACACAATAGTAATAATAATCAATGGGGGTAAAGAAGTGCCGAGCACAGATAAAAGAGCTCCTCGAATACCAGCCATCCGGTATCCTATGATAATTGAAGCATTGACAGCAATAGGCCCTGGAGCTGATTGAGCAATGGCTACCAAATCAAGCATTTCTTCTTCATCGATCCATTTCAGTTCGTTCACAAAACGTTTTTGCATTAGAGGAACAATCACGTATCCTCCTCCGAAAGTAAAGGTACTCAAAGTAAACGTCGATAAAAATAAAGTTCGATAAAATGTTGCATCTTTTTCCAATAAATCCCTCCTAAAAAATTAGTTATCCTTATTATATCTTATCCAATTTGAAATAAATTTGCAAAAAAATTGAGAATACTGAATAATAAGAAACAACCTCTAGCTTGAGTCACTTAAATAGTAAAAAAGACGATAAAATTAAAATCAACGGTTAAGGCGGTATATTGATGCAAAAAAATGAATTCACATTCCCAGGATTAAATGTCCGTATTAAAGAGGCACAAAATGTACAGTTAGAAATTCTATTAGAGTTTGATCGATTATGTAAAAAAAATAACATCCAATATCAACTGTTCTCAGGAACACTGATTGGAGCAATCAGACATAACGGTTTTATCCCTTGGGACGATGATATTGATGTTTGTATGTTAAGAGAAGAGTACGATCAATTTTTGGAAGCTAGTAAAAAAGAGTTAAGTGAAAATTATTTCGTACAAAATTACCACACAGATAAAAAATTTCAATCTCAGTATTCAAAAATCAAAAAAAATAATACACGCTATGTTGAAGATCTCGTTCAAGATGTAGACATGCACCAAGGGATTTTTATAGATGTATTTCCCTATGATCATGTAAGGCCTCAGACGTTCAAAGGTAGAGCTCAACGAATTGCGATAGACCAATTAAAAATAATCAATTACTGTAGAGTTATGAGGGTAAATGATACTGAAAAGAAGAAAAGTTTAAGAACGGCTAAAAAAGCTACTTATTATTTATTAAAAGTAATTCCAAAAAATAAAATAGATCGTTTGATTACAAAGCTTGTCTGTACATTTAACCATAAAGAGGAAAAATATGTAGGGGAATTGAGTGTTTCAACAGGTAAACAGACATATGAATCATTTGTTTTAAAAAAAGAGTTCTTTTATGATTCGATTGAGTGGGATTTTGAAGGACACAAATTTCCTGTGCCACGAGCATATGATGAAATTTTAACAAAAAATTATGGCAACTATATGAAAATGCCACCTTTAAAAGAACAAGAGCCTCATCACGGAGTTATTGAAATTAATTTCAATACAAAAGAATAAAAAAGTTGTGCGAGCTTTATCGCACAACAAGAAGGGAAGAAAACTATGGGAAATCAAGATGAAGCATTAAAAGAGAAAGTTTTAAATCCAGAAATTGTAGCAGTCATCACTAAAGCAATGGCCATTGAACCTGACGAGGTAAAGAATATCACGTACTTAAAAAAAGGAATGACAAATAATTCTTTTAAATTTGATGTTAAAGACAAGAGCTATATTATTCGCTTTCCAGGTGCAGGTACGGACCAACTGATCAATAGGTCAAATGAATACAATGTATATGGCGTATTAAAGGGGAAGAATATAAGTGACCACATTGTTTACATCTCAAATGACAGCGGTATCAAAATAACGGAATTTTGGGAAACGGCAAGAGTGAGCGATCCTTTTAATAAAGAGGATGTAGTGCGATGTATGAACAAATTAAAAGAATTTCATACTAGCGACTTAAAAGTTTCGCATTCTTTTGATCCTTTTGCAGAAATTGAATTTTACGAAAGTTTATGGAAGGGCAAGCCATCAGTCTTTGAAGACTATGTCAAAGTGAAAAAACGCATTATGTCTTTAGAAAAACTAATCGATCAATTCCCTAAAGAACTTGTCTTAGCTCATGTAGATTCTGTTTCAGATAATTTTTTATTTGTAGCTGATGAGGTATTCATCATCGATTGGGAATACGCTGCGATGCAAGATCCTCACTTCGATGTAGCAATGTTTGCTATTTACTCACTTTACAACAGAGAACAAACTGATTTTTTGATTGATTGTTATTTTTCTGGCAGCTGTACGATTGAAACAAGTATGAAAATTTATAGTTATATGGCAGTAGGGGGATTGCTTTGGAGCAACTGGTGTGAGTACAAGAGTTCTTTAGGTGTAGATTTTGGGGAATATGCTTTAAAACAATATGAATTTGCTAAAGAGTATTACGCTATTGTTGTAGACGAATTTTTACCAAAGGCAAATAGTGATTTAAAACAATAAAATAAGATAAGCTAGAAAAATGAGGGATAAACGAAATGAATGTAAAAGAAGAACCATTACTTAAAGTCGAGAATGCGATTATTATGGCTGCAGGATTTTCTTCTCGATTCGCGCCAATTTCTTACGAATATCCAAAGTCTTTAGTAAAAGTCAAAGGACAAATTTTAATAGAAAGACAGATTCTGCAATTAAAAGAAGCTGGTATCGATGATATTACAATCGTTGTGGGGTATAAAAAAGAACTATTTTACTATCTAATAGATCAATTTCAGGTGAAGTTAGTTGAAAACCCCGATTATGTTAGCCGCAACAATCATTCATCGATCTATGTTGTAAGAGAAAAACTTGGAAATACGTATATTTGTTCAGCAGATAACTACTTTACCCAAAACGTATTTGAGACTTATGTTAATAAAGCTTACTATTCATCTGTTTATGAAGAAGGAGAAACAAATGAGTGGTGCATCGAAACGGATGAAACGGGTCTAATAACGGATTTAAAAATAGGTGGAAAAGATAAGTGGGTTATGTTGGGACATGTATTTTTCTCTCGTGATTTTTCAAAGAAATTTGTAGGAATTTTAGAAGATGTCTATGAAAATCCTGAAACAAAGAATCTTTTATGGGAAAGTATTTATGCAAATCATATTGACGAGTTAGAGCTATATATTCGTGAATACTCTAAAGAAATCATCTTTGAATTTGATACATTGGATGAGTTGCGAGCATTTGATCCTCATTATATTGATTCTACAGGCTCCATAATTTTACAATCTATTTGCGAGCAGTTGAATTGTAACGAAAGTGATATTACACGTCTCTCTTCGATAATAGGGAATGGCGAAACGATTGGTTTTGATTGTTTTATAAAAGATGCTAATTATTCCTATTTTTATGAAACAAAAGAGTTATTAATACACAAATCTTGAAAAAGATAACTAGGAGAATGAGATATGGCATATGGCTTATTAGCAGGTTTCTTTTGGGGGCTAGACACAGTTATATTGGGAATTGCTTTAGTTATGTCACCATTTTTATCAACTGAGCAGGCAATTTTATTAGCCCCATTTATTAGTACTTTTATCCACGATTTTTGCTCGTCCCTATGGATGTTAGGTTATATGGGTATCAAAAAGGAATCAAAAAAAATAGTTGCTGCTTTAAAAACCAGAAGTGGAAAAGTAATTGTTCTGGCAGCTGTAATGGGCGGTCCAATTGGGATGACGGGTTACGTTTTATCAATCAGTTATATTGGAGCAGCGTACACAGCCATTATATCTGCTTTATTTCCAGGAGTTGGTGCACTTTTATCTTACATCTTTTTAAAGGAAAAAATGAAAGGTTATCAACTAGTTGGCTTAACGGTTAGTATTTTGGGCGTTATTGCTTTAGGCTATTCACCAGGCGGTAATGAATCAACGAATATGCTTTTAGGTTTCTTATTTGCCCTTATGTGTGTTATTGGATGGGCGTCCGAAGCAGTTATTATCGCTTATGGACTAAGGACGCAAGAAATTAGTGATCGGCTAGCTCTTCAGATAAGACAATTAACATCAACAGTCTTTTATGGAGCAATTATCATACCATTTGTTGGAGGTTGGTCATTCACTATAGCTATGCTACCAACAAAAACAGCAGCTATTATTTTGTTGGCTGCACTATTCGGGACTGCTTCGTATTTATTTTATTATAAAGCTATTAATAAAATTGGCGCTTCTAAAGCCATGGCTTTAAACATAACGTATTCTGCTTGGTCAATCGTTTTTGGAGCAATTATCTTGAACGAAGAAGTATCGCTGAGAAGCATTATTTATGCACTGATCATTGTAGGGGGTTCAGTTACTGCAGCAGCTAATTTAGAAGAAATAATGAAATTTAAGAAGAAAGCTATCAACTAAATAGAGAACAGTCAGTGCAAATGGGAACGTATCTTTTGGATAAACCAAGTTAAATTGCTATAGTTAAATGAGTTCTGAAGTAAGTAAATCAGTCAATTCAGTAAGAAAAGAAAGGAAGGACTAAATGGATCAGTTTATGCAAAGAGCAGTTAAACTTGCGATAGAAAATGTTCGTGACGGTGGAACACCTTTTGGAGCAGTGCTTGTTAAAAATAAAGAAATAATTTCTGAAGGAGTCAACGAATTGCACCACATATTTGATAGTAGTGGGCATGCAGAAATGTTGGCGATACGTAAAGCTCAAGCAAAACTTAAGACGCTTGATTTATCGGATTACACCATGTACGCCAGTGGTGAACCTTGTCCGATGTGCTTGTCTGTTATGTACTTATCTGGAATAAAACAAGGCTACTATTGTGAATCAGTTGATGTAGCAGCAGAAATTGGATTAGGTGATTCTAAAGTTATTTACGAAGATTTGAAAAAAGATAAAGCCGCACGTAAACTTTATTTAAAGCAAATGCCTTTAGAGCAAGGTCAAGAAAGTCCAATGGAGATATGGACAGAAAAAAAATCGAGTGAGTAATAGAGCAGATTTCAAAAACTTAAGGGAATTGCGATATTAATTTATTGTCGTTTCTTAAGTTTTTTTGTTAGATTCATTAGGCTAGAGTTAAGCAAACACTAACTGAATAAAAAATGACAGTTTTTTAACACTTGCTATGTGCTAAAATATTGTCTACGAGTTTGTTTTAAACTATTTTTTGAAACATAACATCGAAAAATATAAATATTTGAATGAATAAAATGAGTGCGATTTCTTTTAGAAAGGTGGTAAACCATGAATAAGTTTATTGAATTAAGAAATAATTATTTTGCCAAAGAACAGGATTCTTCATTCCCTTTATATTTTTTGAAAAAATATCAAAAAGAGAATCTTGTGGATATGTTAAAATCAGAAACAGTTTTAAATCAGTTTAAAGAAATTATGCAATTCGCTACAAAAAAAGAGATAACAGAGAGCGAAATTGTTAAAAGTCTTGCTTATTTAGGCCAAAATGATTACTTGGATCGGTATATAGTAAAGTTAGTTGTGGAGAACCATCTTCTTCTTACCAAAGAAGGTTTTGATAAAGCAGTGATTGAGCATTTGTCTAAAGAAAAAACAGGTGAAGCCATCGTTTACGCTTTAGTGGATAGTTGCATTGAATGCGATAGGGATATATTGACTAAAGAAATGTTGGATAATTTATTGAAATACCACATAAAGCAGTTGGATGTTTTCTCGATAATAATAGACTATCTGTATCATTTTAAAGTAGCAGGATTCGAGTCAGCTATATACGAGTGGCTGAAAGAAGAATTTCCAATTAATATTAAGATACAACTGATAGATTTATTGGTAGAACTTTATTCATTCGAAAAACTAAAGCAGGAAAATATTGAAAATTTACTTCCTTTTCAAGCAAACAAAAAATTATTTAGTGACTATATGGCTATTCTCAACAAGGAACAGCTCGTTAAACATAATGGGCTGACGATTTTACAATCAATGTTTTATGGTGATTTTGAAAACAGTGGAAAAGGCAACAATGGAGGAATGGCGGTATTTTTGAAGTCGCTAGGCAATGAATTATCTAATGCAGATGAAGTCTCGCTAGTCGTAACATTAACGATCACAAATGAATGGGCACCGAATCAATCCCTTATGAATTATTACTCTGATGATCATTTGTTTTTGAGAGCTCCTATTTATATCGATGCAACAAATAAAGATCCTTTTTTGAAAAAAGAACAACTTATTAAACGAGCTATTGGTAGATTCCTAAAAAAATTAGAGATTGAACCGGACATTTTTCATGTGCGCTATTTAGATAATGCGTCTAAAGCAGTAGCGCTTTTAAGTAAGCAATTAGATAAAAAATTAGTTTTTACTTTAACACCGGATCCACATCGGAATATGACCAACGCTGATGGAACGTTAAAAATTTTTGATGCTAATGAATTTTTTCAAAAGCTAAATAAAATAAAAATAGGTGACGAATTAATTTCTGAAAGTGATCAAATAGTTGGAATAGGGAATCATGCAGTGGGAAAAGAATTAGAATCTTATTTCCCACAATTACTTAAAGAAGATAAAAAAGAAACACTGTGGATGATTAGTGAAGGAATAAAGGCAGATGAAAATTTAGAAAAGGTGGATGAGCAATTAGATCGCTACAAAGAATTAAAAGGAATCAATTTAAAAAAGAAATTCTTTGACAGACCTATCATTCTAAATGTGGGTAGATTAGAACAATTGAAATCGCAAGATGAGTTGTTAAAGGCATGGGGGAATTCGAGTATTTCAGATGTGTACAATTTACTGTTGATTGGTGGCGATTTAGAAAATCCTAGTAAAGACGAAATGAAGATGATTCATTCGTTTGAAGAATACCTTACTGAACAGCCACATCTAAGAGATAGATTTCAGCATGTGGGTGCTTTATCAAATGAAAAAATAAGAATCATTGAAAAGGAAATCATGAAGCATCAAGGAAATTACCCACAAATTTATCTTTGTTCAAGTAAAAAAGAAGAGTTTGGGATAGCTATTTTAGAAGCCCTATCACAAAAGTTCTTAGTATTGGGACCAGAAAGAGGCGGCGTAAAAAGTTATTTGGAAAATGATATCAATGGATTTCTAATTGATACCTCTAATTGGCAAACTATTGCTGAAGAAACAGAAATAATTATTCAGCAATTTAAAAATAATCCGATAGCTTTTGAAAAGATACAAAATGCTGGAGAGAAAACAGTTAAAGACCGTTTTTCTATGAAAGAAATAGCTAAAGAGTTTTTATTATTTTATGTATCTTTAGAAAGGAAAGAAGTAAATGAGTACTAAACATCTGTTTTTTATAAGTCCTCCGTTTTATTCTCATTTCACTCCTCTTTTAGTTCTTGCAAAGAGTTTTAAAAAACTTGGAAAAGAAGTGACATTTGGATGTAGCAGTGAGTTCAGGGAGCAAGTCGAACAAGCAAATTTATCTTTTTATGAGATTGATATCAGTAAAAATAAAAATGTTGGCAAAGCTGAAATCACGAAACAGCCTGATTCAGAAAAAGATAGATTAGATGAATTTTTTGAATCAACAAGAAAAGGAGCTATTGAAACGCTCATTACACAGTCTAAGCATAGGAAAAAAGATATGCTGTATAAGCCAGAAGAACTTGTTTCGAAAATCAAGAAAATAGCTGATTCTTTAGAGGTCGATTTATATGTGGTGGATATTTTATCTTATGGAGTCACTTTAGGATTGTATACTTTAGACCTTCCTTTTGTAACATTTTGCCCACCGCATCCACGAACGATTCCATTAAAGAATGAGAACTATGGTGTGCCTAAGAATTGGCCTACTGCTATACCCGTGGATCAAAAAAAATTAGCGGAGTTAAAACAAGTTTCGAAAGACACTCAAAACGAATTTACAACAATTTTTAATACCATGATAGAAGAAAGTTCGAGTGATCGTAAACAAATTGAAAATGCGTTTAGTTTAGTTTCAGATAAAGCAATCCTTTACAATTATTTTGATTTTGATTCGATTGAGGATACTAACCAGCTACCCAATAAAATCTTTATGGGCAATTGTTTTGAAGAAGAGTCATTAAATAATGAATGGCTAAACAAGATAAATGGTAAACAGAATAAAATATTAATCACTTTAGGAACATTCTTATCCAATCGAGTAGATGTACTTGAAAAATTAATAAGCGGCTCAATGAAAGCTTATCCAGATTCACTTTTGATTGTTTCAGCAGGAAGCAATGCTGAAAAATTAAGCGAATACCGCTCTGATTCTGTTATCATTGAAGAATTTATTCCACAAAAAGCTCTAATGCCTTATATGAATAATGTTATTTTCCACGGAGGTTGCAATACCTTTACAGAGGCACTGTATTATGGCAAACCAATGATTATTTTACCCTTTTCAAGCGATCAATTTAATATTGCCTATGATTGTGAAAAAAGACAGTTAGCTGAAATACTTGATCCGAACACGTTCACAGAAGAAGAATTACTGGAAGCTCTTTTAAAAATAAACAATCAAGATAATAAAGAAATAGCGTACTGGAGCAAAATTTCTCAAGATAGAGGACCAGATTTTGCAGTTAAACAATTAATAAAAAACATTTAAATGGATAAAATGTTGGAGTGATCTGACAAAACTAAGCGGTAAGCGTGCGCTATGATTATAAATTAGGAGCTGATTAGAATGAATTTTCTTTCTTCGATGAAAAGAAATGAACCCGTTAATAGAAGCAAGTTTGATGTAGATGGTATTCCCCCCTTGAGAGAAGCTGTTCCACTAGGGTTGCAACACATTTTCGCCATGTTTTTAGGCAATATAGCTGTTCCGATAATTGTAGCAAAAGTAGTTGGGATTTCTGGTAATGACTTAACCGTGCTAGTCCAAAGTGCAATGGTTATGGCTGGAGTAGCAACGTTAATACAGTGTTATCCCATCTGGAGAGTGGGAGCTAAACTTCCTGTTGTAATGGGAACCAGTTTTGGTTTCTTACCAACGAATATTTCAATCGCTAGTGGATACGGAATCTCTGGTTTATTAGGAGCTACATTCGTCGGAGGGCTCTTTTGTGCTGGATTAGGATTTATTTTAAAACCCTTGAGACGTTTTTTTCCAAAAGTGGTTACGGGAACAGTCGTGTTGACGATTGGTTTATCCTTACTTCCAACTGGTATTCAGGCTATGGCTGGTGGAAATGGGTCTGAAACATTTGGTTCAATGAAAAATTGGTCAGTATCTTTGTTTGTTATGTTTGTAGTTTTACTTTTAAATCAATTTGGTAAAGGTATGGCTAAAACATCATCAATTTTAATTGCTATCGTGATAGGTTATATCGTGGCAGTTGCTCTTAACATGGTAGAGTTTGGCCCTATTAGAGAAGCTTCGTGGTTTTCATTGCCTCAACCTTTTTATTTCCCGTTGACGTTTCACTGGGGAGCAATCGCACCTATGTTAATTATGTTTGTCGTTACAGCAGTAGAAACAGTTGGAGATGTTACCGCAATAACGATGGGTGGATCAGATAGAGAGCCAACAGATAAAGAACTATCTGGATCTATCATAGCGAACGGAGTGACTTCTACTTTAGCATCTATGTTTAATTCTTTACCGAACACCTCTTTCAGTCAAAATGTAGGGATGATTTCTTTTACTAAGATGATGAGTCGGTATATTGTAGCAGTTGGATCTGTCTTTTTAATAGCTGCTGGGTTGGTGCCTAAATTTGGGGCAATGATTTCTACTTTACCTCAAGCTGTTATCGGTGGGGCTTCCATTGTCATCTTTTCCCAAATTACACTAACAGGAATTAGTATACTAACTGCAGAGCCTTTAACGGATCGCTCAAAAGTGATTATTGGTCTTTCTTTAGTATTTGGATTAGGATTGACCCAAGTTCCTGAAGCTATGGCTGGTTTACCAGATTTGGTAGCAATTTTATTTGGAGAGTCAGCTATTGTGATAGCTTGTTTAGTGGCTTTGGTTTTGAATATTATTATGCCAGCTGAACCCGTAGCAAAGGCTGACATTTAAATACTTAACTAACTATTAAATACATTTTAAAAAATAAGTTAAGTACCTTAAAGAATAAGTACACTAACAAAAGAAACTTGCAAAACCTTCTTCTTTCTTTGTAACTAATAAATTGCTATACTTAAGTAAGCATATGAAAGAAAGTAGGAGATAAAATGGTCGAGAAATATGATTATATTGCTATCGGTGGCGGAAGTGGTGGAATAGCTTCTATCAATCGTGCAGGAAAGCACGGGGCTAAAGGCGCGTTAATAGAAAGCAATGTTATCGGTGGAACATGTGTCAATGTAGGCTGTGTACCTAAAAAAATCATGTGGCACGGTGCACAAATGATGGAAGAAATGAACTTATATGCTCCTGGTTATGGAATTGACATACCTTCTAAAAATTTGAACTTTTCCAAGTTAGTTAAAAACAGAGAAACTTTTATTGAACGATTACACGGTAGTTACAAGAATGGTTTAGCTAGTAATGCCGTTGATTTAATAGACGGCTATGCGAAGTTTATTGATAATAATACTGTTGAAGTAAATGGGGAACAATATACGGCAGATCACATTTTAATTGCAACAGGTGGACGACCTGAATTTCCAACCATTCCAGGAGCTGAATACGGCATAGATTCGGATGGCTTTTTTGAACTAACAGAATTGCCAAAACGAACAGCTATCGTAGGAGCAGGTTACATTGCAGTAGAATTAGCAGGCGTATTACATGGATTAGGATCCGATACGCATCTATTTGTTCGCCAACATGCACCATTAAGAAATTTTGATTCGATCATCGTTGAGGGAATACTCGAAACAATGGAACGAGAAGGAGCTACTCTTCATACGTATGCGACTCCTAAAAAAGTAGAAAAGAATGATGATGGTAGCCTGACTCTTTATTTAGAAGATGGAACAACTCACGAAACAGATACACTCATTTGGGCAATCGGCCGTAAGCCAAACACAGAAAATTTAAATTTAGAAGTGACGGATGTTAAAGTTAATGATGGCGGATATATTGTTGTTGATGAATTACAAAATACAACAGCAACAGGTATATATGCCATCGGAGATGTAACCGGCCGTATTGAATTAACACCAGTTGCGATTGCAGCAGGAAGACGCCTTTCAGAGCGTTTATTCAATTGTAAACCATTAGAGCATTTAGATTATGATAATATACCAACAGTTGTTTTTACTCACCCACCAATTGGGACAGTAGGTATGACTGAAGAACAAGCCGTTGATAAGTTTGGTAAATTGCACATAAAAACATATGAGTCAAGATTTACTGCTATGCACAGTTCTATTACAGAAAATAGACAAAAGACTTATATGAAATTAGTTTGTTATGGACCAGAAGAAAAAGTTGTTGGCCTCCACGGAATGGGAGCAGGAATGGATGAAATGCTTCAAGGTTTCGCTGTAGCCATTAAAATGGGCGCGACTAAAGCTGATTTTGATAACACGGTAGCTATCCATCCTACTGGAGCTGAAGAATTCGTTACAATGACTTAATTAAGTTAGAAATAATTCCTTTTTTGAAACTTACTTTTCCATCATGGAAGAGTAAGTTTTTTTTGCTTCGCTTGTTCGTCAAAGTTGATTTGACGGTGAAGTGAGTCTCTCTTTTGGTTCTACTTGTTCGTCAAAAGTCGTTTCATGGAAGAGTGGCACCTCAAGTAATCAAAAAAGCCAGGAAAATTAGTCAAAACAAAGAAAACGCACTCTGATTATGATGATTTACCTCATCAAATCAGCGTGCGTTTTCTAAAGAGCATTTATCTAATAGCATTTTTTAAGAAAGTAAGTTTTAAAGCACTGAAACAAATCAGTACCAAGAACCATCAGGTGTATAGTGAAAGATCGTCCCATTTTTGAAAGTGATAGAAACAAAATTTTGTTTAGAATCGTCATCGATCTCAATAATATTATCGACCGCATACTCAGGTGGATTCTGTAATGTTTCCATGTGACGAGCGTAAACTAAACTAAGAACCTGTAATTGTTCTTCATCTAAATCGGAATAGCCTTTGACTTGAGTTAATTGTGATAACATAACAATCCCTCCTAATGACGTATCTCTTATTTCCTAATTATACTATCAATCAAAAATAAAATAAAAAAAAGTGACTCAAGATCCTTTGTTTTCACTAATACGATATTGATAAGGTAGCTTCACAAAAATTACGCGTAACCCCATTTTTCATGACTGCTGTAATGAGTAAGAGAGTACTTGTATAAAAAGAGAGCGTTTAACAATTAAAAACAAATAAGAGAATATACAGCTAAATTACTCGATAATGCTAGATATATCTGCTTTCTCAATAGAAAACACGAACTATCTAACGAATAAATTGTTGTAATATCATTTTTTTGTTGTTTTTCAGAAAAATATCTTTTATAATAAACTAGCAATGTTTAGAACCGAATATAATTAAGCGATATGGGCTTTAAGTTTCTACCGGACACCGTAAATGTTCAGACTATTGGTTTTAAATAAACTTGTTTTTGGTTTATTTAGAGATACATTAGAAGCATTTAGAATAACTGTGATTTTTTATATTGATTTTTTTGCAATCATAGCTCAATAAGCAGTTAGGTAGAAAAACTGAAACTCGATTGATTTAAGTATAACGGTTCACTTTGTAATATAAAAAAGTGGGGAACTAATAAAATGGAAAATTTTTTCAAACTGAAAGAAAATGGAACGACAGTAACTACTGAAATCATGGCAGGGCTGACAACTTTCTTCGCAATGTCTTATATTATTTTTGTTAACCCAGCAATTCTTTCTTTAACAGGTATGCCTACGCAAGCCGTTTTCTTATCTACTATCATAGCGGCTACTGTTGGTACGTTAGTAATGGGGTTATTTGCAAATGTACCTTATGCGCAAGCTCCAGGTATGGGATTAAATGCATTCTTCACGTATACAGTTGTTTTTGCATTAGGTTTTTCATGGCAAGAAGCTTTAGCAATGGTCTTTATCTGTGGAATAGTTAATGTTCTAATTACAGTAACAAAAATACGTAAATCAATTATTCATTCCATTCCAGAAAGTCTACAACATGCTATTAGTGCTGGAATCGGTGTTTTTGTTGCTTATATTGGAATCAAAAATGCTGGTTTTCTTCAGTTTACTTCTGAACCTGGAAATATCCAAGCCATCAATAATGCACCTTTTGATGCAACAGGTTCTTACGCTGAAGGTATTTCAAGTGTTATAACGGGTGGAGGAATTGTTCCTGCACTAGTTAGTTTTACAAGTCCAGGAGCTTTATTAGCCTTGATAGGTTTAATCATTACTACGATTTTACTAATAAGAAATGTTAAAGGAGCTATTTTGATTGGGATCATCGTTACAACCATTATTGGAATTCCAATGGGCGTTGTTGACGTATCGGTCGTATCTAATCCGGCTAATTCATTAGGAAACGCTTTTTCTGAGTTAGGAACAACTTTTGGTGCTGCATTCGGTAATGAAGGAATGATTTCATTATTTACAGATGTAGCACGCTTACCATTAGTCATCATGACGGTTTTTGCTTTTAGTTTATCTGATATATTTGACACGATTGGAACTTTCATTGGAACTGGTCGAAAAACAGGTATCTTTAGTGCAGAAGATGAACTTGCGCTAGATAACAGTACTGGATTCAAAACAAAAATGGACAAAGCATTATTTGCAGATGCAATCGCAACTTCTGCAGGAGCTCTTTTTGGAACATCTAATACAACGACTTATGTTGAAAGTGCAGCTGGTATCGCTGCTGGTGGAAGAACAGGTTTAACAAGTGTAGTGGTAGCTGTATTGTTTTTATTGACAAGCCTATTCTCACCATTTGTAGCTCTTGTGCCAACTCAAGCAACCTCTGCTTCTTTAATCTTAGTAGGTGTGATGATGATGTCATCGTTTTTAGAAATCAATTGGGAAAATCTTGAAGAAGCTATCCCAGCATTTTTTGCTTCAATTTTTATGGGGCTATCATATAGCATTTCATATGGTATTGCTGCTGGATTTATCTTCTATGTGATCGTTAAGGTAGCTAAAGGAAAAATAAAAGATATTCACCCCGTTTTATGGGTATCAACAGGATTGTTTGTTCTTAATTTCATAATCATGGCTTTCATTTAAAAGAAGTATGACAGAAAAAGATTTAGATCTGCTTTTGGAATACAGTATAAACTAAATAGTCAGCTATGTAAAAATCATCTTGATCTAAGTAGGGGAACCTGAATTGGTCAAGGTGTTTTTTTGTTGATTTATAAAGACTACGAGTCAAATGATGTGGCTGCTTCAAGATAAAATTTTTCTGGAATGTACGGGTTTGCTTGTGGAAAGCCATGGGAACGTCTGTAAGTGTCATTCTAAAACGTGTTCCAAGCAGACCCAACGTGCACTTTGTCATGACTGTAGTTGCTTCAGCTACGTACAGGCATGATACACTTAGGCGTAGCCTACATGCTTTCGCAAGGTGGTCGGTGACCATCCTGCGCTTATTCGTTCCAGTTGCCCTAGCTCTTGTGGCTTTAGCCACATTAGAGATAAGGTATGAGTTAGAAGATTTCGGGTCTGAACGCTTTTAGTCACACTCTCTTCAAACAAATCGTAATCGCGCTAAAGCGCAAACGTTTTGTAATTCTTATTGAATCCAGTTCACGGCTACAAGCAACCCCTATTCCTCCAGTAATTTTGGAACGAGTTATTTAATTCATTTATTTAGCCATACCAGAAATTATACAGCCTATTCTTTATGATTTAGAAAATACTTCTCAAGTTGGATTGCAAAATTTGAAACTTCTTGTACAATAAATAAAATGAACGGAAAGTAGGGAATAGAAATGGATGATTTAAAAGAGATATTAGATAAATCAATCAAAGGAATCAAAGGTTATTTTAAAGCAGAATTAAAATTGGCTACACTGACTTTTGTTCTGCTATGTATCGGATTTTATATTATAGGAATCGATTATTGGGGAATCAAAGCATTAGGCATTGCTATAGTGGACATTATCCCGATAGTAGGAAGTGGTATTATCATGATTCCGTGGGCACTTATCCACTTTTTGATGGGGAATACAACTATTGCTTGGCAAATAGGCCTAGTGTATATCGTGATCACTGTGATTCGCCAAATCGCTGAGCCGTTTGTTACTGGAAGAGAAATTGGGGTAAGGCCTCTTTATACATTTATTGTAACGGCTGTATGCATGCTTATTTTTGGACCCCTAGGAGCATTAGTAGGAGCAGCGGCAGCAATTGTTATAAAGGCTGTTTATGAAGTGAAAATGATTCGAGAAAGTGATCTGAATGAATAGGATCATCAAAAAGATGACATTGTTTCTCTAACTGTACAATATTTGGTGTGGATGAAGAAATTCAGTCACACCAATTTTTTATACCAAAAATAAAATCCATTCATCCCAGAAGACTTTTTACCAATAAATATTAGTCTTCATTAAAATAACCATGCAGCTTAAAGCCATCATCTTTAGGTTGATAGCCAATATCTACTCTAGCTTGATCGATATCTAAACGCGGAAAAGTGTTATTTGAAAGTCCATTGACTAGTAAGAAAGGTTCTTTTAAAGTCGCGGATAAACAACAGTCAATAAGATGGCACATATCTCTCCCTGATAAGTAATTCGCCATTGCTTCGGGTGTATTCATCGCAGGCAAATCGTCATTTTTAAAGTCACCAATTCGAAGACCAATGGATTCTAACCCAGTTGTAAAAGCATAATGACTAGCTAATCCTTCTAAATATACTTTGGATACACCATATAGATCAGCAGGCCGAACGGGATCATTTGTAGCAATCTGTACATTTTGAGGATAAGCGTCAACAGCATGAATCGAACTGGCAAAAATGATCCGCTTGACGGAATCAGTTTTTGAAGCCTCAAGGTAAAGATTATGTGGAAGTTGATAATTTAACGGTAAAAGACTAGCATAAAATTCTGCTTCTGGGCTAGGATCTCCAGCTAATTGAATGACATATTCAATCCCATCCAATAAACCATGCCAATTATCTAAAACAGATAGATCTAATTCTTTTGTTTGGGTATCTTTTACAAATTCTTTATCAGAATCAGAAAATGCAACATCAACTAATGTCAAATGATGTTTCTTTTTTAAATGAGTCGTTAGTACTTTGCCAATTCTTCCTTTCGCTCCAGTAATCAAAATTCTAGCCATATTATGTCCTCCTTAGTAAAGTGAATGTATAATAAATAGTGTTGCTACTTCAAATTAAAGTCAGTTAAGTGAAAAAAGAGTACCACGTTAGCAGTACTCTTAAGGGGAAAACAAAGTTAATGATTATTTGTCGTCTTTGTCGTTTAATTTCTCTTTTGTTTTACCGACTGTTTTTTCAACTTCGCCTTTAGCTTTTTGAGCTTTACCTTCGGCTTGTTTGCTATGATCGTTTGTAGCATCACCATAAGAATCTTTAGCTTCGCCAACAATCTTATCTTTAATACCTTTAGCTTTATCTTTCATTCCGTTATCTTTGTCCATGTGTATTTCCTCCTATGAAACTAAATTTTTTTACAGTGGTCATTTTCCTGTCCAAATAGTACATCATTACAATAACTATCTGGAAATGAAATAGGAATCGTCTTACAAATAAAGCATAACTTGTTGGAAATTAAAAATCAACTGATACGCTTTCAAAAGAACATTCGAAATTAGACAGTTAAGTTTTCACGAGATATGTGCTAAAATAAAATTATCATAATGGACTAGTCGTATAAAAAAAGGAGCTTTTCATGAAGTTATTGGCAATAGACACTTCTAATCAAGCAATGAGTATTGCAGTATTAGAGGATCAAAAAGTTATCGGAGAAATCACAACAAATATCAAACGCAATCATAGCGAACGCTTAATGCCAGCTATTGATGACTTGATGAAAGATGTACAATGGCAACCTAGTGAACTAGACCGAATAGTAGTAGCTAAAGGACCTGGTTCCTATACAGGATTACGAATTGGTGTAACGATTGCCAAAACGTTAGCGTGGACTCTAGGAATCGAGTTAGTAGGAATTTCGAGTCTGGAAATGTTAGCTGGAAATTGTGAAGCTTCATCACACTATCTTGTCCCTTTATTTGATGCTCGTCGAAGCAATATTTATACAGGTTTATATCAATGGCAGAATGGGAAATTGATTCAAATCGAAGCAGATAAGCATATTGCAGCAGAACAATGGGCTAAATATTTAAGTGGAAAAGAAGGAACATTCGAATTGATTGGAGAAGACCGTTTCTTATACAAAGACATATTTGAACGTTATCTAACGAACCGGGTGTATGAAGCGCCACTAAAAGACCATCTTCCTAAAGCGAGTGTATTAGGGTTATTAGGTTTAACAGGAGAGCCTGTTGATGCTCACACGTTTACGCCTGATTACTTGAAATTGGCAGAAGCGGAGGAAAATTGGCGCAAAGAACACCCAGATCAACTGGAGGAAGTTTATGTTGAAAAAATTTAAGCAATGGTTTAGTAATGAAGAAATAGATGAATTTAGTCAAATAATCCATAGTAAGAATTTGGCTAAGCGCTCAAGACTAGCAAAAGAAACCGTTCAGTTGAGTGATGGTTCTTTCTTAAAAGTATCAATTGGATCCGTACTAGATATTCCCGATATTCTAGAAATAGAAACTCTTTGCTACAATGGTAAAGCTCCGTGGAATAAAAAAGCGTTAGAACAAGAAATCAAGCATAATACTAACGCTATTTACCTGATTGTTCGAGAGTCGAATAAAGCAGTTGGATTCGTTAGTGCTTGGTTAGTAGAAGAGGAAACTCATATTACAAACGTAGCAGTCATTCCAAACTACCAAAAGCGAGGTATTGCTACGTTCTTGATTACTGAATTACAAAAAATTTCGCAGTATGAAGGTATGAATAAGATTAGTTTAGAAGTTCGTGTTTCAAATGGAAAGGCTCAACGACTATATAACAGACTAGGGTTTCAAAATGGGAAAATAAAAAAGGACTACTATACTGGTGATCGCGAAGATGCGCTGGAAATGAGTAAGTTTTTATGAGGAATCAACTGGTGGATAACGATCCTACAAATGAAGAAATTGTTTTTTTGTTCAATCAAAGCACAAATTTAACTGAACATGAATTATTCCATTTGGCTGAAGGTAGTTATCCGAATGGAAGCCCTTGGTCTATTAAAGCGTATAAAAGTGAATTGACCGGAACGTATAATGAATATGGAATTGCTCTGAAACAAGGGAAAAAAGTTGGCTTTATTGGATACACACAGCTTTTTGATGAAGCAGAAATAACAACATTTGGCATTTTAAAACCATTTAATAATCAAGGAATCGGTCAATTATTTTTACAATCACTTCTAGCGTTTTTAGAAGGTGAAGAAATAAAAGTAGTGTTTTTAGAAGTTCGAGAGCAGAATAAATCGGCTATTGCCATATATGAAAAATTAGGTTTTAAAACGATTGCTGTTCGCAAAAACTATTACCATGATCCGATAGAACATGCCTTGATGATGCAATTGAATATGTAAAAAGAGTCTATTAAAGAAAGAGTGAAACCATGTCTATAAAAAGAAATTTAATTTTAGCGGTTGAATCTAGTTGTGATGAAACCAGTGTAGCTGTGGTTGAAGATGGTACTATTGTTCATTCAAATATCATTGCATCACAAATAAAAAGCCATATGCGTTTTGGGGGCGTAGTACCTGAAATCGCCAGTCGGCATCATGTTGAACAGATCACCCAATGTATTGAAGAAGCTCTACTGGAAGCTGAAGTTGCCTATCAAGACCTTTCAGCAGTAGCTGTTACTCAAGGACCTGGATTAGTAGGTGCCCTTTTGATTGGGGTCAATGCAGCTAAAGCTGTTGCCTATGCCCATCAGTTACCCTTGATTGCTGTTGATCACATGGCGGGTCATATTTATGCTAATCGATTGGTTAAACCGCTTGTTTTTCCGCTTCTAGCATTGGTTGTTAGTGGAGGACATACTGAGTTGGTTTACATGAAAGAAGATGGCGACTATACGATTATTGGAGAAACAAGAGACGACGCGGCAGGAGAAGCATACGATAAAGTTGGACGAGTATTAGGATTAGCTTATCCAGGTGGAAAGAAAATTGATGAGATGGCTCAGCTTGGAGAAGATACATATCATTTTCCAAGAGCTATGATGAAAGAACCTAATTATGATTTTAGTTTCAGTGGCTTAAAAAGTTCTTTTATCAACACCGTTCATAATGCCAATCAAAAAGGCGAACCATTAAATGACATCAATTTAGCAACTAGTTTTCAAGCAAGCGTTATCGACGTCTTAGTTTCTAAAACACTGAGAGCGACTAAAGAATTTGAAGTGAAACAGTTACTTTTAGCAGGTGGGGTAGCTGCAAACAAAGGCTTACGTGATGCCCTTACGAAAGTTATGGCTGAAGAATTGCCAGATGTAGCATTAGTTATTCCACCATTGTCGCTGTGCGGGGATAATGCAGCTATGATTGGAGCAGCCGCATTCGTTCAGTATCAAAAAAATCAATTCTCAAATTATGCATTGAATGCTAGACCTGGCTTAACCTTTAATTAAAAACAAAAAGGAAATTGGATTAATCATCCAATTTCCTTTTTCTATTTATTGGTTTAATTCTTCAAGTTTCAAACTTTTCTCTTCCCACTCACTCACTAGAGTATCTAGTTTCTCTTGAGCAGCAGTCATTTCTTCGTTCAGTTCTTGTACACGTAGGTGATCCCCAAATACCTCTGGATCAATCAATTGTTTTTCACAATTGGTAATAACCGTTTCAAGATTATCCATTTCTATTTCAATCGTTTCAATGCGACGTGTAAGTTGACGAAGTATTTTTTGTTCAGCTTTATTGTTTTCTCGATTCGCTTTGACTGTTGGAACAGATTCAATTTTAGTTTTCTTAGTAGTTTCAGCCTCAGCTAGTAAGCGCAACTCTTCTTGTTCAGCCTTTTTTTCAATATAATAGTCGTAATCCCCTAAATAAAGGGTACTGCCATTCTCAGAGAGCTCAATAACGGTTGTCGCGATCCGGTTAATAAAGTAGCGGTCATGGGAAACAAACAACAGTGTCCCGTCAAAATCAATTAAGGCATTTTCTAAAACTTCTTTACTATCGATATCCAAATGATTCGTAGGCTCATCTAGCATCAGAAAATTATCTTTATTCATTGCTAACTTAGCTAAAGCCAAACGTGCTTTTTCGCCACCACTCAGTGAAGAAACAGCTTTTTCTACATCTTCGCCAGAGAACAAGAAACTGCCTAAAATAGAACGAATGTCTTTTTCAGGAGTCGTTTGATGCGCGTCCCAAAGTTCTGCTAAAACCGATTTAGTCGAATTCAAATCTGATTGTTCTTGGTCATAGTATCCCAATAAAACATTCGTACCGCTTTGTTTTTCACCTTGAATCAATGGAAGTTGTCCAATAAGTGACTTCAATAAAGTTGATTTTCCAATTCCGTTAGGTCCGACTAATGCAATCGAATCATATTTTCGAACATCTATATTAACAGGACTAGATAAAATAGTGTCGTCATATCCAATCGCACCGTTAGACAAGTTTAAAACGGCATTGCCACTTTCTTTTTCTGCTTCAAAAGAGAAGCGGGCTGATTTTTCGTCTCCTTGAGGCCTACCGATTCGGTCTATTTTTTCTAACTGCTTGCGTCTACTTTGAGCACGTTTTGTGGTTGATGCACGGACTAAATTTCGGCTAACGAAATCTTCTAACTTAGCAATTTCGCCTTGTTGTTTTTCGAATTCTTTCCATTCTTGTTCCAATTGTGTAGCTTTCAAATCCAAATATCTTGAATAGTTTCCTTTATAATGAGTGATTTTTTTACGACTGATTTCATAAACCTCATTTACAACCTTGTCTAGGAAGTAACGGTCATGAGAAACAATCAATAATGCTCCATCATAAGACTGCAAATAGTTCTCCAGCCAGCTTAACGTTTCGATATCCAAATGATTCGTAGGCTCATCAAGAATCAATAAGTCTTTCTTTTCGAGTAGTAGTTTTGCTAAAGCTAAACGCGTTTTTTGACCACCTGAAAGTTGACTGATAAGTTTAGTATAATCTTCTTCGAAAAAACGAAAACCATGTAAAACAGAACGGACCTCAGCTTGATATCCGAAGCCATTTTCTTCGCGAAAGCGATTTTGAATATGATCATAGCGGTTTAGAGTTGCGTGATAAAGTTCTTCATTTGACAGCAGATCGGGATCTCCAAGCTGCTTCTCAATTGTGTGCATGTCTTGTTCAAGTTGAATGACCGATTCAAAAACCGTTAACATTTCATCCCAAATAGTTCTTTCAGAAGCCAAACCAGTATTTTGAGCTAAATAGCCAATACTAACTTGTTTTCCTTTAACGATTTTTCCTGCATCAGGCTGCTCTATATTAGCAATCATTTTTAAAAGCGTTGATTTTCCTGTGCCATTTCTTCCAACTAAAGCAATACGGGAGCTTTCTTGGATTTCTAAATAAATATTTTCAAACAATACATCTGCTCCGAAATAACGGGCGACGTGTTGTGCTTGTAATAGAATCATAGTCTTGGTCCTCATTTCATCATTCTCAGTAATAGTTTAGCATAGATTTAGGTCTAGGGAAATTATAATCCGCTAAAAGCTAACTTTTAAGAAGCGGATTCACAAAGCTTCTTGTGAATTTTGGTAATATACTAATTGTAAGTATACATGAAAATATGAGATTTTAAAAAAAATACTAGTATTATAATAGGAAAATGATATAATAAAAACGTTCACTATGGAAAGATTGTGAAATAAAATTTATGATGATTTGTTTGTGAAAAAAAACAGCAGATCAATTGAAGAAATTTAAATTTATGGCTGTATGGCTGATGGAGGAAAAAAAGAATGGTAGAAAAGAAAATACCCAATGCAACGGCTAGGCGACTGCCGATTTATTATCGCTATTTGCGATTCTTACATGATTCCGGAAAAGTGCGTGTCTCTTCAACTGAATTGAGTGAAGCTATCAAAGTGGATAGTGCAACGATTCGAAGAGATTTCTCTTATTTTGGTGCTCTAGGAAAAAGAGGATACGGATACGATGTTGAAGATTTAATGAATTTCTTTAGCAAAACACTTAAGCAAGATCAGTTAACAAATGTCGCATTGATTGGGGTAGGGAACTTAGGCCGTGCTTTACTAAACTACAATTTCCATCAAAGCAATAATATGCGGATCAGTGCAGCTTTTGATGTGAAAGAAGAAATCGTAGGCACTATTTTAAGTGGGGTCCCTATTTACCATATGGACGATATGATTGAACAATTAAAGGTTCAACAAATTGAAATTGTTATTATCACTATCCCCTCAACTGTAGCGCAAGAGATAGCTGATCGATTAGTTGAAGCGAATGTAAGAGGGATCTTGAACTTTACGCCTTTTAGAATCTCTGTACCAGACAGTGTCAGAGTTCAAAATGTTGATTTAACAAATGAACTACAAACATTGATTTACTTCATTGATCATTACAAACCAACAGAAGAATAATTGAATAAAAAAGGAAACAAACTGTTTAAGGTTTGTTTCCTTTTTTTAGTTTGTAGTAAACTTCAAGTACTTTTGAAGCCCTAATAAAATAACTTGTAGAGAATAGGACATAAAGTATGGAAAAGAATGTCCAACCGGAGTTGTTTACAGAATCAATAGCAAACCAGATAAATACTCCCGACATCAAGTAGCTAAGGATGATTTGTATTATAAAATTACGATTTTTTATCAAATGAAAATTCCTTTCTAACATTCAGTGATTCACCATAAAAGGGCCACTAACATAACTAACGTGTTCATAGCAATGTGGGTAATAATTGGGGTAGCAATATTTTTTGTCTTACTATAGAGGAAACAAAAAACAAAAGACATAGCAGAGTAAAGTAAGATATGTCCATCAAAATGCATAAAAGCAAAGATAAGCGAACTAATCACTGCTGCACCTATACCACCTGTAAGGTCATACAAGAAGCCAAAAATCACTTTTCTAAAAACGAATTCTTCCATGATTGGTCCCATAATGGAAACAATGATCATATAAATAGGATAACTTTCTACGATCACAAGAATATTTTGTGTATTAGCAGAGTCAACTGGAAGTCCCAATAGTAGAATTTCAATAATATTTGCGATATATTGCGTTAAAAGAACTAGAGGTATCCCAACAATGATTCCCCAATAAAGGACTCTTTTTAAAGGTACGGATGGACTTAAGGTTAGAGAATTTCGGATGGTCGACTTCCGATTAAGTAGAAGCATAGCAATGGCTCCTATAGAAAAGCTAACTATCGTTCCATAAATCGAAGCTTCCGTTTGGAAATCTTTCGGAGCTGCAAGAAGAATAACTACCGGTAAAAATTGAGCAAGTAGATAAAAGAGTATAATTAAAATCGATGTGTGACTAGCGAGTTTTTTCACTGTAATCAAACCCTTCTTTTCAAGATTAATGATTCTTATTTTATAGAGCTATAAAATAACTTTAGGAGAAAAGCTCCCTGATAAAGTAACAAGAACCAACAAAAATTTTATACAAACTGAAAATAACTTCGCTTTCTAGTATACCATAAAAGAACAAAAAAAGAATACAACACTATAGAAGACAAAGATTTTTTGAAATAAAGAGGGGTCTAGCTAAAAAGGAATCGGAGTCGAGATTAAAATTCTTGCATTCTGTTCTGTATTTGTTATTATAAAGAAGTAGTTTAGCACTTGAGTTGTCTGAGTGCTAAAACGGAAGAAATAATTTAGACGGAGGGATTTACGTGTTAAAACCATTAGGAGATCGTGTCATCATTGAAGTTGCTAAGGAAGAGGAAAAAACAATCAGTGGGATTGTTTTACCGGGTTCAGCTAAAGAAAAACCTCAAACAGGTTCAGTCATAGCTGTTGGTGGAGGTCGTGTTTTAGAAAACGGCTCAACAGTAGCAGTAGCAGTAAAAGTAGGCGATACTGTCCTATTTGAAAAATATGCTGGAGCAGAAGTGAAATACGATGGTAAAGAATATTTAGTGGTAAAAGAACACGATATCGTGGCAGTCATAGATTAAAACCAATAAACAAAAACTTGAACAAACTAACTTAATGAGGTGAAGGAAGAATGGCAAAAGACATTAAATTTTCTGAAGACGCTCGTGCATCAATGTTACGAGGCGTAGATATTTTAGCAGACATTGTTAAAGTAACATTAGGACCTAAAGGAAGAAACGTTGTTTTAGAAAAATCATTTGGTTCACCATTGATCACAAATGATGGCGTTACAATCGCAAAAGAAATCGAACTAGAAGATCATTTTGAAAATATGGGAGCACAACTTGTTTCAGAAGTGGCTTCTAAAACAAATGATATTGCGGGAGATGGAACAACAACAGCTACTGTTTTAACTCAAGCAATTGTTCGTGAAGGTTTGAAAAATGTGACAGCTGGAGCAAATCCTGTTGGGATTCGTCGTGGGATCGAAAGAGCGACAAAAGTTGCAGTAGAAGAATTACTTGCTATTTCTCAACAAGTAGACTCAAAAGAATCAATTGCTCAAATTGCGTCTATTTCTTCAGGAAGCAATGAAACAGGAGAATTGGTTGCAGAAGCAATGGAACGCGTTGGAACAGATGGCGTTATTACAATTGAAGAATCTAAAGGGATCGAAACAGAACTAAGTGTGGTTGAAGGAATGCAATTCGATCGTGGATACTTATCGCAATACATGGTAACCGATAACGATAAGATGGAAGCAAACTTAGAAAATCCTTACATTTTGATCACGGATAAAAAAATCTCGAATATTCAAGAGATCCTTCCACTATTAGAACAAATTTTGCAACAAGGACGTCCATTATTGGTTATTGCGGATGATGTTGACGGAGAAGCTCTTCCTACGTTAGTTTTAAACAAATTACGTGGAACATTTAATGTTGTAGCTGTTAAAGCTCCAGGTTTTGGAGATCGTCGTAAAGCGATGCTTGAAGACATTGCGATTGTAACTGGCGGAACAGTTATCACAGAAGACCTAGGTCTAGAATTGAAAGATACATCTATTGACCAACTAGGCCATGCAAGTAAAGTAGTTGTGACAAAAGATGCGACTACAATTGTTGAAGGTGCCGGTTCAACTGAAACCATTGCACAACGTGTAGCTTTATTGAAAGCTCAAGCAGCTGAAACCACTTCAGAATTTGACAAAGAAAAATTACAAGAACGTTTAGCTAAACTTTCTGGTGGGGTAGCTGTTATTAAAGTTGGAGCAGCTACTGAAACAGAATTGAAAGAACGTAAATTACGTATTGAAGATGCGCTAAATGCAGCTCGTGCAGCGGTTGAAGAAGGAATTGTTTCAGGTGGTGGAACTGCTTTGATCAATGTTCAACGTAAAGTTTCAGAAATTGAAGCAACAGGCGATGAAGCAACGGGTGTGAAAATTGTTTTACGTGCTCTTGAAGAACCGGTTCGTCAAATCGTTACAAATGCTGGTCTTGAAGGTTCAGTAATTGTTGAAAAACTAAAAAGTGTTGATTTAGGCGTAGGATACAATGCAGCTACCGATGAATGGGTAAATATGATTGATGCTGGTATTATTGATCCAACTAAAGTAACACGTTCGGCTTTACAAAATGCAGCAAGTGTTGCAGCCTTATTGCTAACAACTGAAGCTGTTGTTGCAAACCAACCAAAACCTGACGCTCCAATGGGCGGAATGGGAATGGATCCTGGTATGGGCGGCATGATGTAAGTCCATCAACTTAAAACAAATAGTATGACACAAAAAGAGTTCAGACATTTGTCTGAACTCTTTTTGCGTAGAAGTGGTTATTCTACTATGAACGGTTATCCAAATTCTAATTCCGTCATCATTTCATCTAAGTTTTCTAAAGCTTCATTCTTTTCAATAAAGTCAATCCAATCTTGATATGGATCAGCTGACGTAGTTTTGATTGATATTTTAAATTTATTGTAAATGCTTGTAGCCATATCCGTCCACATTTTATTAACAGCTCGTTCTAATTTTGCTTCGTTCCATCTTTTTGCAGGAGCTCTTCTGGCGTTTCTTCTGATTTGATCTTCCATAGCTTTTTCAAAAAAGATACTTTTACTTCCTAAATTAGCGTTTAAATATTCTTCAAACTCTTTAAAATTCAAATTTATCACCTTTCTATAACTCGTTTTTTAAACCTGTATACCTCGTACTGTCAATAAATCAAAGAAGTTAGTTATAAAATCAATTACTAAATTTAATTTCTTCAACCCTTTATCGTATTCTAAAAAGGGGATAGTAGGTGTCTTTAATCATACCATAAAGCATAAAGCAATAGAATACTTTCGGAGGATAAACCTGTTTTGGCAAATAAATTTTGTGGGAAAATTAAAATATGGGAAAGTTTTACTGTTGTTTAATAAAGTCTAAATTCTTATCACGGAAGTAATGCCAAAACCCTTCACGATATCAGACCACAAATGCTCACCAAAAACCGAATTGAAAGCCATGTTCGACTATCTTATGAAAGATTGTGCTGCAATTGAAGGGAAAGCAATTGAAAATATCGACAAAAAATAATTGCAATACTAGATAAAGCTGAAGAAAATATTTGTGAATTATTCGAGGAAAAGCTAATTTTAATATGCTAAAAGGCGAGTCCAAAAATTAGGTGAATGTAGATTAACGAACACGGGTTGTTTAATGCATATTTTTGAATTAACATAAAACAAGGAATCAAATGGGTAAAAAGGGGATATAAAGAGTGAAAAAATTTTTGATAGTTTTAGGAAGTATAGTCGCAATTGGTGGGGTGGTCTTCATAACATTTCCGTATATTGAAAAAGCGAGGATTAATTTAATCGAAGAAACAGCACGAAATCAGATAGGAAAAACCAAAGCGGTCAAAAGTTCTGAAAGCGTAGAAAGTGTAATCGTAGAAAAAGAATCACGTTTAAGTCACCCGGTACGTGGGAACTATCTACCATTCGAAGAAGGCGAAGAAGAATTCATGCAAGATATTCACGATATGACCCACCAAAAGGTATATGCGGAAGACAAATGGGGTTCCGTAGAACTAAACGAACAAAACATAAACGCGTTATTATCAATTTTAGACGAAACGAATTTCGCAGATGAAGACTACTACCGTGAAGTTTTTAATTTATGGAAAGAAGGCGACTTTTCTGATAGCGTCGAAGTACATAATAAGATATGGAAAGACCAGGGCGGATTCATTGGTAAAGCTGAAAGGTTATTGACGGCGGAAGAAGAACAAGAACTTGTCGAAACTAATTTCAGATAATGGTGTAAGTGGAAATGAATTATTATGATTAGTTGTAGTACAAAAGATGAATCAAATGAGGGATGGACTATTTTACAAGATTTGAGTTCTAAATAAACCTAATAAAACCCTATCTCTTAATGGAGGTAGGGTTATTTTTTCATACCTTTTACTGACAAATGAAATTATTTCTGTCCTGTTTCGTAAGTACCATCTGTATAAATTGTATATAGACCTACAGTTCCAGAACCACCTTGATCAAATAGGGATTTACTTATTAATTTCAGAACGTAAGAATCTTCATTGGATTCTAAAACTTCATAAACAATATCGGTGTTAGCAGCTTCAACGCCAGTTTGTTCCTTGATGAAAGTAAAAGCTTCTTCTTCAGAATGGATGACATTTTCTGATATCCTCGGAGTACTTTCTGCTGGCACTTCAGAGCTAATCGAACTTGAAGAATCATTCTGTTCAACAGAATCGATAGAACTTGAGGTGCTTTCTGCAATAGAAAATTGTGAAGACACTTCTTCCTTTTCATTGCTAGTACCACAACTGGTTAAAATGAATAATACTGTAAGCATAGTTATAGTCATACTTAACTTTTTCATTTTTTCTCCTTTTTATATATGGTTTTTGTTCTAGTGAGTAATATTTCACAAATTTAGTATATCATTACAATAATGCTTAAAAAGTAAGCGTAGAAGATATACTTACATTAATTAAGCCATGAGCAAGATGCTCAGCTTCACAAATAGAATCAAAAGGGACAATCTGTTTTTTTTATGTATTTGACCCTGTCAGACAATATATTTTTTAGTTAAAATATTGACGATTTTAACTAAAAATAATAGATTCTACCAAACCTTTACAATTGATTGCAGCATTGATATAATAATAGTTGTTGTTAATAAGCGGCCGTGGCGGAATGGTAGACGCGTCAGCTTGAGGGGCTGGTGGGAGGTTCTCCCGTGGAAGTTCGAGTCTTCTCGGCCGCATAATACATTCATATCAATGGTTACAGCTATTTTCTTTGCTCTTTTGAGCATGAGGAAAATGGCTGTTTTTTTGCAAGTGGGCTGGCGTGAGAGGTTGGTGTATTTCCCAATTTTAGCAAAAAGATAAGTTTTAAAAATCTATCTCAATTTAAAAAATACGTAACTTGAAAGTTTTAATTTAGCTATTTTAAAAGATGTTATATTGCGTGCTTATACGTTCTTTTAAAGCATGTTTTAAAAAAGAAGGGAATGTAAATATTTTGTCAAGAAGAAAAAAACGTTAGACAAGGATAATCAGAATGAACTTTATAATATGGATAACAAAAAGAGTACTGAAGAAGATATACAAATATTTTTGAGAGTTAAACAATTAGAAAATGTAAGCGAAAGAACGATTGGGAAATACTTAGAAGTTTTTAATGTAATTTCTCGTGACCTTAAAGTTTTAGAAATGGAAACGGAATTAGTAAATTTAACTAAAAAGGTATTGAAAATTTAATTTTATTCTGGAAAAATGAGGTTGCAATTGCAACTATAAATGGACGATTGCGTGTTTTAAAACTTTTTTTAAAGAACTTGATAAGCGCAATTATCTAATTGTAAATCCAATAATCAACATAAAAAAATTAAAGGAAAGAGAAATTATAAAAGATGTACATGACGATAATGAAATAAAAGAACTAATAAACTGCTTTAAATACAATAAAACTTTTGTAGGTTATCGTAATTTAGTTACTTTCAGCTTAATTTTAGATGTAGGAATACGTATAGGAGAGTGCTTAAATATACAAATAAAGGATATAAAAGAGGATGGTATTTTGATTCGGCTAAGTAAAAATGGTAAAGAAAGACTTGTGTATCCGTTTTTAAATTACATAGTACTTTTAAATGAATATATTAAAATAAGAGGAACAGACCTTCAAACGGATATTCTTTTTATAAATGTTGATAATGAACCTTTAAAAATAAAGACTTATCAATAGGTATTTAGCACAGCAGGTAAAAATTGTGGACTTGAGAAACGTATAAGTCCATATACGTACCGAAGAACATGTGCTAAGAACTCTTTTTACCAGTAATGGAAGTATTTAGTTTGTCCAGGTTTTTAGGGCATTCCACGCTTGAAGTAACTAAAAACTATGCCCAAATTTGGAGCAACGACTAAAAAAACAATCAGCAAAAACAAAAGATTTATCCAAACTATTTATATAGTTCCTTTACTAAAAAAATAATTTCAAAAAAGTAGACCAATTAGAAATAACATATATATTTTATTTGCATATTCTTGCAAAATAAGATTGTAATCGATTTAAATAACGTCTATAATCATTTAGAAAGCGTACATAAAAAATTGGGGGTAATTTTTTGAAAAAGACGGTTAAAGGTTTATTGGTATCAACAGCATTATTAGGGTTAATAGCTGGAACAACAGTTTTACCACTATCAAATAACATATTAGGAATTCAAGAAGTACATGCAGCAAACGCTCAAAAAGGTTCTGTTAACGTTACAATGGACTTATCACAAGCATCTAAAGACCTTTATCGAGGTCAAGATAATGCTAAAGTAAGTAAAACATCAGATGGTTCAGGTACAGTTTATGCTTACTACCAATCAGATATGAATGAACTAACTATTGTTATAGCATTTGCCGCACCAGATGGTTCACTTGCTGAAACTTCAATATTCGTTACTGAGTCAGGAACATACCAACTTACAGATGTTGATGCAAACGGAAGTTATTACACAGTAAATATTACTCTTACACCAGACACAACTGAGGAAGAAATTCCTGTAGAAGAAGAAACTCCTGTTGAGGAAGAAACACCAGTAGAAGAAGAAACACCAGTAGAAGAAGAAGACCCAGAATGGGAAGAAGAAATCCCTGAAGAAGAAATCCCTGAAGAAGAAGTGCCTGTAGAAGAAGAAACACCAGTAGAAGAAGAAACACCAGTAGAAGAAGAAACACCAGTAGAAGAAGAAACACCAGTAGAAGAAGAAGCTCCTGTAGAAGAAGATGACTCTGAAACACCAGTAGTAGATGACCCAGAATGGGAAGAAGATACAACAGAAGAAACTGAAACACCAGTAGAAGAAGATACAGAGGAAGAAACTGAAACTCCTGAATCAGCAAATCGTTTAGCTGTAAATGGTATTTACACAGTAGTATTGGACGACACATTATCCGAAATTGCTGAAGACTTTGATGTAACAGTTGCTAACTTAATGGCCTGGAACAACTTAAGCTCAGAACAATTGACTAATGGGCAAAATTTAGTTGTAGTTGCAACTGAAACTTCAGAAGAAGCTGCAAACGTAGAAGAAGTAACTGCAATTGAAACTTCAGAAGAAGCTACAAACGTAGAAGAAGCAACTGCAACTGAAGCTTCAAAAGAAGCTACAGCCGTTGAAGAAGCAACTGCAACTGAAACTTCAAAAGAAGCTATAGACGTTGATAAAAATAACAAACCGACAAAACTATTACAAACAGATATTTCAACCCTTAGCACTTTAGGTACAGCAGGAGTTGGAGCATCTACAGTGTTAGCAGGTATCTATTCTTTCCTTTCACGTAAAAAGAAAAAATAAGCTATAAAATACATTAAATTAACCTAATTTGATGCTAAAATGAAAAAGGAGTATCTTTAAAGATATTCCTTTTCATTTACTTAAAAAGGGGTTAAACCTATGAGAAATCAACATAAACAATTGAAAATATTTAGAAGAAGAAAACTGAAACAAAGAATTGCTATGGTTGTCTTCATTTTAGGTCTTTTAGTTTTAGCATATGAACCTTTAATGAATTTATATATAGAGTATTCTGTTGAAAAAACACTTGTAGAAGAGGTTAAACCATTAAATGAGGTTATTGCACAAGATTTAGAACAAACAGACTTAAATAAGCCAGTAGATACCTACTACGATATGGATAGCCGTCAAATTGTTATTGGTAAATTAGCTATACCATCTGTCAGTTTAAAACTTTCAATTATTAAAGGTGTAGGTCAAGAAAATGGTGACCCTATGGAAAAAGGTGCTGCTACTAATAAAGAGGGTCAAGAAATGGGTTTACGAAATTATGTTTTATCAAGTCATGCTATGAAAGACCCAACATTATTATTTTCACCACTATTTAACGTTGATTATGATGATAAAATGTATGTTACAGATGAAGAAAATGTGTATGTTTATAATGTAACAGCAATAGAAACTGTTGAACCAGAAAGAGTAGATATTTTAGATGATGTTGATGGTCGTCAAATGATTACCCTATATACATGTACACAAGCCGGTAGCAAACGTATTGTTATAACAGGAGATTTAGTAGAAACTTCAGAGTATATCGAAAAAACTGCAACTTATTTTAATAACTAATGCAAAATAGTATAGTAAGGCTTAATCCAGGTGACTAATAGTCTGGATTATTTTAGATCTTTATAATTTTAAATAATTTATAATTTTATCTGATTTCAATTATTGAAGGCTGTTTTAAAAGTTTCTCATTTCAAGAAATATTATTTTTTTAACAGTATCCTTTTTACCATAGCTCCAGATGCTCTAGCTATAATGATGGCAACTAAAGTACCAACAAATTGAATTTTTCTTGAAGAATTAATTATTCTACGTTGTACATTTTTAATAATATTTTCAATTTAAAAGAAGTCTGGCTTAGAGTTCACTCATAAGCCTAACTTCTTTTCTATCAATATTTTTTTACTTTTGGTAAGTTAGTTAAGCAAGTTACATAAAATTTCTGGAGGGATAGGGGTGCTTGTAACCGTGCCAAGGATTCAATGAGAATTACAGAGCGTTAACGCTTCAGCGATTATGCTCTGTTTGAAGCTTGAAAGACTTAAGACAATAGGCTTAAGTCGGTACCACGGTTTTTACAAGCTAGCCCGTTTATCCCAGAAGAAATTTCTTTGAAGCACTACTACTATTCATCAAAAAATTTTTTTGGAATTTTAATGTAGAAAATCAATTCATTGAGAAGGCAAATTCAGCGATTCCTATCATTAAAGGCATACTGATGATAGAAAGCAATGTCGATAACACAACTAAGCGAGCACCGTATTCGTAGTCTCCACCATAAAGTTGTGAAAACAAAGCTGTATTTACAGCGATTGGAGCAGCAGTTGTAATGATTAAGACAAAAAAGACTAAGTAATTATCTAAAGGCAATAGCCATAGTAGAGCAATGCTGACAAGTGGAGATAAAATCAAAGATATAAAGATAGTCCAGTAAGCTCGAGGATGATTAAAAAGATCGATTAATTTAGACTCTGCTACATAACTACCTAGTAAAATCATGGCTAGTGGTGTATTTAAATCAGCAATTGTGTAAAGTGAATCACTGAAAAGAGTCGGTAGCTGTATGCGCAGTAAATAAAAAATCAATCCAATAAGAGCTCCTAGAGATGCCGGGTTTAATAAGGCATTCTTAGGAGTAATCATAGCTTTATCCCCTGAAATGATGTAAATGCCATAAGTTCGTTGTAGGATATTTGTTACAGTAATATAAGCAGCTACAAAAAAAACACCTTCGTAACCAAGGACTGCTAAAACTAACGGAATCCCAATAAATCCTGCATTTGTAAAGGTTGTGGCATAACGATCTGTTCGAGAGGCATTGTGCAAGAAAAAATAGTTCACTAAAATGCGAACCGCCAACAATAAAATTGAAATTCCAATTGTTGCAAGAAACCATTTGAATTGATTGGAATCAAAAACTTGTTGGAAAGACATAAATAAAAGCACAGGGGTGATGAAATTTGCTAACATTTTAGCAATCTGCTTGGTACCAGAAGCATTTAAAACATTATTTTTAACAAGTATGTATCCGAAAAGTATGAGGATGAACATACTGCTTAACTGTTGCAAAATGATTGTACTGATATTCATCTTGTTCATCCTTCCTTATAAAAGTAGACTATAAGAAGTATAGCTTAAATCAAGTGAGTACTGCAAAAAAATATTTCTACTCTTAAATGATAAGCTAGTGACAAATAGATCATTTAATGCTAATTTAAAGAAACCAAATAATTATGGTTAAGCAAATGGAAAACAATTAAATGCTTTATTGAGCAATTTAATAAGAGGAGAAAAATATGAAACAGGTTAATGTAAAAGAAAGTCTGAATGTTGAAAAGGTTCGTATTGAATTAGCTACCAAAGAAGATATTGATCAAATCATTGCTATTTGTACCGAAGGATATGCTTATGCAGCAGCAATTGTAAAAGATAAGGAAAAAGTGCAAGAAAAGGTTGAAGAGTATTATCATCCTGAAAGAATCTTAAAAGAAATTGAAGAGGTATCTGCTAAATGGAGCGGATGGATCGTTGCTCGATTAGATGAACGAATTATTGGCGTAATCGGTGGAGGCACCGTTGATTCAAAAGTAGGTAAAATTTTCGTTTTATATGTTGATTCCAATTACTTAAGAAAAGGGATTGGAAAACGTTTAGTTGATCACTTAACACAAATGCAGCAGTTATTAGGAAATAACACTCAATTGGTCAGCTTCTTGAAATCGAATAAAGAGGATCTTTTGTTTTATGAAGCCCTTGGATTTAAAACTATTCACGATATCGTCGATAATGAAAACTCGGATTTTACAAGTATTGAAATGATCCGCGACATCTAAACTAATTGGGGGAAAAGTATGTTAAACATAAAAAAAATTCATCATGTTGCAATTATTGCATCTGACTATCAAAAATCAAAAGAATTTTACACTGAAATTTTAGGTTTAGAAATCGTACGCGAAAACTATCGATCAGAACGAGATTCCTACAAACTGGATTTAAAATTGGGAGAGAGTGAAATTGAATTATTTTCTTTCCCAAATCCAACAAAACGACCTACACAACCTGAAGCAGCAGGGCTAAGACACTTGTGTTTTTATGTGGAGGATTTTGATGAAGCCATTCAGCTATTGAATCAAAAAGGAATTGAAACTGAGCCAGTGCGCATAGACGAATACACAGGTGGAAAATTCACCTTTTTTACAGATCCTGATGATTTGCCGTTAGAAATACATGAATGATTAACCTTTGAAGTCTAAATAGAATTGTATTAGAATAGAGAAGTATGAAGTGATGAAATGAAAGGATGATTGAAACATGGCAAAAAAAATGTTGCATACTTGTGTTCGAGTGAAAGATTTAGAAAAATCAATGGAATTTTATACAACGATACTAGGTTTTAAAGAAGCTCGTCGTTTAGACTTTCCGGAGTTTAAATTCACCCTAGTTTATCTTGCTTTAGATAATGACGACTACGAATTAGAATTAACATATAATTATGATCAAGAAGAAGCCTATACACTTGGTAATGGTTATGGTCATGTTGCTATTGGTGTAGATGATTTAAATGCAACTCAAAAAGAGTATAAAGCTAGTGGCTATGAAGTTACAGATGTAAAAGTTCTTCCAAATGGTGCAGCTACTTATTTTTTTGTAACTGATCCAGATGGTTATAAAATCGAAGTTATTCAAAATTAAGATAACTTTTTTACTTTAGGTTTTAGGCGGTACATGGTTTCTTGAAAATCCGGCCAGTCTTAAATAAATTGCATGCAGTTAGTCTGGTAACACCAAAAACTTTAGATTAAAAAACGGTTTTCAGACAATATTGTCTAAAAACCGTTTTTTAATCTATTTTTTACTTTTATTCTTTTAAACCAAAGCGTTCAATTAGATTGTATAGATTTTCTTTATGCCAAGGTAAATCAGCGACTTCTTTAGGTACTTTGTATTTTTTAAGACGGTCATCGTCAGCGGTAGCATTTTTGTATTGGATCATTAAGGAATAATGATTAAGTTGTTTTTTGAAATAAATTGATTTAACTTCTAGTAACGGGACTTGAGCATAGTCACCTTCGACAAGGGCTAGAGAATCTTGGACAATTGGCAAAATAACGAATTCTCTTTCAGCAAAATTTAAGTAGATCTTTTCAGTTTCGTTTTTTCCAAACAATGTAGCATACCATTTTCGATTACGTGTTTTTCTTTCAACTAAAATAGTAGCGCCTGTTTTTGCTTCTAATCCATGGCGATCTAAATAATTTACAATAACTTCCTCTTTCATAAAAAGGCCTCCTTAAAATAAAGTCTTGCCTAATATAGAGAAGAAACTCCTCTATTGAATCAACCCCATTATAGAACAGCTAAATAGTTAGTACCAATGATAAGCATGGAAAATAAAAAATGGTTTATGCATAATGACAAAAAAGAAAAGGAATCTTCTTGTGTTTAACGAATATACATGTTAAAGTATATACATGCGATGAGTTGACCTCCAACCAGGTGACTTCGGTCATTTCGCTGCGGCGACAAGTGGTTGGAACTTTAGACAAGACACGACTGTACTTAGGTACGACTGCAAGATGCAGGTGTTTGGACCCCTCTGTTTTGTGGAATTCATGGGACCTATTTATGTAAATAAATATTGTCGGAAAAAACACTGATTTTATCAGTGTTTTTTTTTTACAAAAAAATAAATAAAAGGGCTATATAATTTTTAGTGTGGATAAATAAATGAGTTAAATGACTCACCCAAAATTTTTGGAGGAATAGAGTTACTTGTAGCTATACACAGGATTCAATGAGAATTATAAACCGTTAACGCTTCAGCGTTTACAGTTTATTTGAAGCTTGAAAGTCGGTAAGTCTAAAGGCTTACCGACTTTCAAGCTTCACAAGCAAACACGCCTATTCCAGAAGGGATTTTATTTTAAAGCATCCACACTATTTGACTTAGAGCCAATAAAATCAGTTACCTGAAATGACAGAAATACTCTTTTTCAAAAGTAAACTTATGAGATAATAAATAGAAAAGGAGAAAAATGAATGAAGAAAAAGCGCTTATATATGATTTCTTTAGATGCTTTTGGAGCAAAAGATTTGGCGTATGCTCGTACCTTACCAACATTTAAATATTTGTTGGATCGCAGTGCTTTAGTAGAAAAAGTGGAAACGGTCTATCCATCTTTGACCTATATAGCTCATACTTCTATTGTAACGGGAGTACACCCTAAGAAACACGGTATTACGAATAATACATATCTACAACCCGAAAGAAAATCACCTGATTGGCACTGGTATGCAAAAGATATCCAAGTTCCCACTCTTTTTGATGTCGCTCATGAAGCAGGATACACGATTGCTTCTTTCCTGTGGCCTGTGATGGGTCGAAACAAAGCAATCACTTACAATTTTACGGAGATTTTTGCTAATCGACCTTGGCAATCACAGGCACTCATTTCATTATGGGCCTCCTCACCAAAATTTGTGTTTGATTTAGAACGTAAATTCGGCAAAATCCGTAAAGGAATCAACCAACCGGAACTAGACCATTTCTTAACTGCTGGAATTGTTGATACGATCCATACTAAAAATCCTGATTTAATGGCAATCCATTTAGTTGATCTAGACAGCACGAGACATCAATTTGGTGTAGATACTAAAGAGTCAAGGGTAGCCATTGAACGAATGGATGAACACTTAAAGCAAATTATCACTGCTATGAAAGAAAAAGGAATCTTTGAAGAGACCGTACTAGCAGTATTTGGGGATCATTATCAACTAGATGCCCACACAGTTGTGAGGTTGAATCAACTATTTAAAATGCAAGGCTGGTTAAAAGAAGGCAAAGACGGACTGATCCAAGAATGGGATGTATTGGCTAAAGGAGCAGATGGTTCATGCTACATCTATACAAAATCCGGAATAAACTTGGCTGATGTACAAAAGCTTTTAGAAAAGCATCCAGAACAAATTGAGACTATTTACACGCAAGCAGAAGCAGCTGAACTAGGTGCAAATGATACCTGTAGTTTTTTAGTGGAAGCTAAGCGAGGCTATTACTTTATCAGTGGCAGCGATGGCCCCTTTTTAGAAAAAATTAATTTGGACGGCAAGACCGCATTTCATAAAGGTACACATGGTTATAGTCCTAAAAAAGATCATTATGAAACGACTCTCTTTATTTCAGGTCCTGGGATCGATTCAGCTGCCGTTTTACCGGCTGCTCGATTGATCGATGAAGGGCCAACATTCTTACATGCGATTGGGCTAAAATTTCCCGATGTGGTTGATGGAAAAGTTTTAAATACTTTATTTAAGTAAAGGGGTGTCAATAGTGGCTATACAAAAGGAACAATTTAAGTATACATTACCTGAAAAAAGTTGGATTTTACAAGATTGGGCTAACTCAGCCTACTCGATCATGATAACGACAGCTGTTTTTCCTTTATTTTTCAAGGCAGTTTCTGAAGGTGCAGGTGTTAGTGCCGTAAACTCAACAGCTTATTTAGGGTATGCGAATGCAATTGGAACATTGGTTGTTTCATTATTGGCTCCTATTTTAGGAGCGGTTGCTGATTATAAAGGCTACCGCAACCCAATGTTTACTTTAGCAACGGGACTTGGAATCATTGCCACACTTAGTTTTGCATTTATTCCAGATGAAAATTGGTTATTACTGTTGATTATTTACGCAGTCTCTTCAATTGGCTACGGCGCAGCAAATATCTTTTATGATGCTTCACTAGTCGATTCTACCACCTTAGATCGAATGGATCGTATATCCAGTGCCGGTTATGGCTGGGGATATATAGGCAGTTCAATTCCGTTTGTTATTTTTATTTTTTTTCAATTAACCGGTATTCTTCCTATTTCGCAAAGTGCCTTAATTAAAGGTGGATTTGTAGCAACGGCTTTATGGTGGTTGGTTTTTAGCATTCCATACTGGAAAAATGTCGAACAAAAAACGTATATTGAAAGACAATCGCATGTTGTTAAACGTAGTTTTTCCAGGTTATGGGAAACAATTAAGAATGTTCGTCAATACCGTAATGTCTTTTTATTTTTGATTGCCTATTTCTTTTACATTGATGGCGTAGGTACCATTTTTCAAATGGCGACCGCTATTGGATCAGATATTGGACTTGTTGCTAACGATTTAATCGTAGTGATGATGGTGAGCCAGTTTGTAGCTTTTCCCTTCTCAATTTTATATGGGATTTTAGCTGGCCGATTTGGCAACAAAAAAATGATTTATGTTGGAATCGTTACGTATACCTTTATTTGTATCTATGCACTCACGTTAGATTCATTGCTGACCTTCATTATATTGGCTGTTCTTGTTGGAACAGCCCAAGGCGGAGTACAAGCGCTTAGCCGTTCGCTATTTGGACAATTGATCCCGAAGAAACATGCAAATGAATTTTTTGGTTTCTATAATATTTTCGGGAAATTTGCAGCTGTTATTGGACCTCTCTTAGTCGGGATTATTTCTCAAATAACCGGGAATTCTTTAAATGGCGTATTTGCTTTGATTATCCTCTTTATTATAGGTGGATCGGTCCTGTATTTTGTTGAAGAACCAACTCTTGAAAACAAATTGAATTAAACCATAGGGACATGGACAGCTAAAGCAGCTGGATATGTTTCTTTTTTTACTGTTGCACTCCTACAATGATTGCAGTATGATGAGAAAAATAGCTATTAAGTGTGTAGAAGCGGAAAGCAGGAACGAATATGAATAGTATTGATATGCATTGTGATGTCCTTTATAAGATGCAAAAAAGCCAAGGAACGTTGAATTTTAAAGATTCTGACCAGCTAGATGTAAATCTTGAACGATTGAAGCAAGGAAAAGTAAAAGTCCAAGCTTTTGCTATTTTTATCGAGCCAGAGCTTCTTTCTGACAAACAATTTGCAGCTGTTCTAGAACAAATCGACTATTATCAAAAGGATGTTCTTGGTAAAAATCCTGAAATGAAACAAATAAAAAAATGGACAGAGATCAAAGATTTAAAAGAAGGCGAGATAGGATCATTCTTAACGTTAGAAGGCGTCTCTTCTATTGGGAATGATCTAAACAAGTTAGAGTACTTATTAGATGCAGGCGTATTGTCAGTAGGTCTAACGTGGAATCCAGCCAACCTTGCAGCAGATGGAATTGGAGAACCAAGAGGTGGGGGATTAACGGATTTTGGATTTGAAATTGTCAAACGATTAAATGAACGCAAAGTTTTTACAGATGTTTCTCACTTAAGTGTTCAAGGTTTTTGGGATGTCATGAAATGCGCGAGCTACCCCATTGCTACTCATTCAAATGTTCTTTCTCTTTGTAGCCATGTTCGAAATTTAAATGACAAGCAGATCAAGGCGATGATTGAACGTGATGCTATGATCCATGTCATCTTTAACCCAACATTTACAGTTGAAGAAGGACAGGATAAAAAGGTGACTATAACTGATTTGATTCCTCATGTTGAACGGTTAGTTGAGTTGAATGCTGTGCGAACAATTGGATTTGGATCTGATTTTGATGGGATCAGTACACATATTGAAGGGTTGTCACATACTGGAGAAACGCAAAATTTTATCCAAGCTTTACTCGAGAAATTTACCGTAAAAGAAGTTGAAGGCTTTGCTTTTCAAAATTTCATGAATCATTTGCCACAATAAAAGAAACTGGTACACAAGTCCAAGCCATTTTTGCTTATCCACCTACAGATTCTAAAGGTATTTCTAAAAGTAGCTTTTCCAGAAGGAAGTTTCTTTTGAAAAACTTTAGTAAACAATTAATAGATATAGAACAAAAAGGGTCTGCTCATCAAGAAAATGATGAGCAGACCCTTTTCGCTATTCTCAAATGGCTGTTCAAGCCTCGTTATTCAAGAATATAAGCATCTTTATAACTGTATCTAGCTCCAACTGAATTGATGCTGATATTCTTAATTTTTGGATTGCGCAACATGGCTTCTCCTTTTTGGTACAACGGAATAATGGCAGCTTCTTCGACTGCAATTTGATGAGCTGCTAACATATCGTTCCAACGCAAGGGAGCATCATTTGCGTGAATTCCTTTTGCATCATCAATTAATTGATCTACTTCACTATTAGAATAGCCTCCATTATTATAAGAAGAGGTACTGTACAGAACATCTAGCATGATGATTGGGTCCGATACATATCCGCTCCAACCAGAAGAAATCAAATCAAAATCACCTAGTGCAGCTTTACTTAAACGTGCACTGAATGGGACATTCAACAAGTTGATTTTCACACCGGTTAGATTATTTTGTATTTCTCCTTGTAGATATTCCATTACGCGTTTACTTGTTTCATCGTCATCACCAAGCAATTCAAGTTCAATCGTATCTACCCCAAGTTCAGCTTTAGCTTCTGCTAATAATTTCTTGGATTCTGGCAAATCATACGTATAAAATTCGCCAGCTTCTTCAGCAAATTCTGTATCAGATTCAGGATTTTTAACAAAGTGATCTGGAACCAATCCAGTGATTGGTAAAGAACCATTATTCAAAATGACAGAAGTTAATTCTTCACGATTAATAGCTAAGGCAAGAGCTTTTCTAAACGATTCATTTTTCAAATAAGGATTATCTGTTTGGTTTACCTCTAAGTAATTAGTTCTTGAAAAATATTCTACTGTGTAACTAGGATCATCTTGGAATTGTTTGGCGTATTCACCAGATAATAAGGCATTGTCTATAGTGCCTTTCTCGAATAAGTTTACGCCAGTCGCAACTTCTTTGATGACTTGATTCGTAATCTTGGTTAACTGAACGTTTTCAGCATCCCAATAAGTAGGATTTTTTTCGTAATTCCACTTTTCATCTACTCCACTACTCCAATCAGTCAATACGAAAGGACCATTTGAAAGAGTCGTTTCAACGCTAGTTCCATATTGATCACCAGCCTCAGTTACAAAAGCCTCATTTTGTGGAAAGAATGAAACAAATGACATAAGAGCAGGGAAGTAAGCAATCGGTGTTTCAAGTGTAACTTCTAAAGTTGTATCATCCAAAGCGCTGACACCGAGTTCCTCAATTGGCAGCTCTTTTGCCATAATGTCAGCAGCATTTTTTATATTTTCAAATAAATAGGCATAAGCTGCTCCAGAAGTGGGATCAACATTTTTACGCCATGAAAATACAAAATCATGTGCGGTAACCGGATCGCCGTTTGACCACGTAGCGTCGTCTCTTAAATGAAAGGTGTAAGTCAGCCCGTCTTCTGAAATAGTTTTACTTTCAGCTAAAGCAGGAACAGGCTCATTATTCTCGTCTAAACGATAGAGACCTTCGATAAATTGATTGATACTAGCAAATGTAATGTTTTCAGCTACTAGAACGCTATCAGTTGTTGCTAACTCACCTTCTACAATTAAATGCATGACTTGTTCAGAAGCAAGAACACCTTCTGTTGTCTCGTTCTTTTCGGTTGTTACTGCTTCTTCTGATCCGCAAGAACTTAATAGAAACACCAAACCAAAACATACCAGACTAAATAGTTTTCTTTTTTTATACATGCTAATTCCCCTTAACTTTTTCTATGTGATTGATTTCTCATCTCAGCTTATCAATTTTAATACTAGAATACAAAACATGCAAATTCTAATAATAAAGTAGTTATTTTTTAATGAAAGAGCACTCTGATACCTTTTTTTTGAATGTAAATAGGGGATTTTGTATACTATTTATTATATGGGCATTAAAAAGTGGAGGTAAATCAATATGCCAAAAATTGAACGGAAAAAACATGACGTTATTCCTGACAAGGAAGAGGATATAGAAATCAAGACTGGAAGGTTTCGATTGTATTTTCAAAATCGCTATGCCCTTATCTCGCTAACCAATGATATCCTGACAGGTGTCTTTTATATGATTGGAAGTTTAGCAACATTAACGCCCATTCCAGATGTTTATGGTACCTACCTTTATTTAATAGGTGCATTCTTTCTAACTGCCCGGCCAATTTTAAAGTTTTTTCACAATGTTTTTATTTATGATGATTTAAAATTAGCGGAAAAGAAAAAACAAGAAGCAAATGAACTTGAAGAATCAGAAGAAGATAACGAATACGAATGAAGAAGATTGCACGAAAAATAATAACCAAGGATAGGAAGAAAAGAAGATCAACTTTAGTAAAGAAATTGAATAAGAATGGTCAAGGTTGGACGCTGATAGGAATAATAAAAAGTGTTCAACTTTTTTGTGTTCAATTTTTAGGACAATTATATTTTACTTAATCTTGGAAACATTTCCTTTATTTTGTTATTGACGGAAATGTTTTCATAGTATACACTAACTGTAAATCAAAAAGAAAAAAGGAGAATGAAAAAATGAAAACGTTTTTTGAAAAAGCACAGCAATTCGGAAAATCATTTATGCTACCAATCGCGATTCTACCTGCTGCAGGATTACTTTTAGGAATTGGAGGATCACTATCTAATCCGAATACGGTTAGTGCTTATCCTGTTTTAGATGTAGCTTGGTTACAAGCAATCTTTACTATTATGAGTAGTGCTGGAAATATTGTTTTTAGTAACTTACCGGTTATATTTGCGGTAGGGGTAGCGATTGGGTTAGCAAAATCAGATAAAGGGACAGCTGCATTAGCAGCGTTGATAGGCTACTTAGTGATGCATTCGACAATAAATGCTATTTTAACTATTAATGGATCATTAGCTGTAGATAATCTTGCCGCTGTTGGTCAAGGAAGTACATTAGGTATTCAAACTCTTGAAACAGGAGTATTTGGTGGGATTATTGTTGGAATCTTAGCCAGTTATTTACACAATCGCTTTAATAAAATTGAATTGCCAACCTATCTTGGATTCTTTGGTGGTTCGCGTTTTGTTCCAATCATTACGTCATTTTCGGCAATTATTTTAGGAGCGTTTATGTACTTTGTATGGCCTCTATTCCAAGGGCTAATTACAAATGTAGGAGATGTGGTTAACGCTACTGGTTACTTAGGAACGTTTTTATATGGATTTATCCTGCGCATGCTTGGACCTGTTGGATTGCATCATATATTTTATCTTCCTTTTTGGCAGACAGCTGTTGGAGGAACAATGGAAATTGGCGGAGAACTTGTTCAAGGAACACAAAATATTTTCTTTGCACAATTAGCTGATCCAGCAACACAAGAATTCTTTAGTGGAACAGCACGTTTTATGTCAGGACGTTTTATCACAATGATGTTCGGATTAGTCGGGGCTGCACTTGCTATTTATAAAACAGCAAAACCAGAAAATAAAAAAGTAGTCGGAGGGCTGATGTTATCAGCTGCATTGACCTCCTTTTTAACAGGTATCACAGAACCGCTTGAATTTTCATTTTTATTTATAGCACCTGCATTATATGTGGTACATGCGGTATTCGACGGTCTTGCATTCATGTTAGCGCATATCTTTGAAATAACGATTGGTCAGACGTTTTCTGGGGGATTTATTGACTTTATCTTATTCGGCGTGTTGCAAGGAAATGAACGAACAAACTGGATTATGGTTTTGGTTATTGGAATAGTTTGGTTCTTCTTATACTACTTTACATTCACATTCCTGATTAAGAAATTCAACTTCCAAACACCTGGTAGAACAGATAAAATAGAAGTAGCCGGAATTAAAACTAAAGTAGAAGGCCGTGCACTAGATATTATTAATGGTCTTGGTGGCGAAGAAAATCTAGTGGATGTTGACAACTGTGCAACAAGATTACGCGTTACTGTAAAGGATGAAGCCTTAGTAAATGAAGCTCTATTAAAAGAGACAGGGAGTCAAGGATTGATCAAAAGAGGAAATGGCATTCAAGTTGTTTATGGTCCACAAGTATCTGTTATAAAAAACGAGATTGAAGAAATGTTAGGAGACGAATAAAATGAATATGTTAGATAAAGTGAAATCAGAATTAATTGTTTCTTGCCAAGCGTTAGACAACGAACCATTGCATAGTTCTTATATTATGGGAAAAATGGCTGTGGCTGCTGAAGAAGGTGGAGCAAAAGGAATCCGATCGAATTCAAAAGAAGATATCATTGAAATCAAGAAAAATACTGATTTACCGGTTATTGGAATTGTAAAAAGAGACTACGACGATTCAGAAATTTTTATTACAGCAACGATGAAAGAAATTGATGAATTAGCTGAATCTAAATGTGAAATGATAGCACTAGATGCTACTGATCGGGTCAGACCGAATGGAGAAACGCTAGAGTCATTTGTAAAAAGCATTCGTACAAAATATCCTGCGATTTTACTAATGGCGGACACAGCAACAATTGACGAAGCTATCGAAGCAGAAAGATTAGGTTTTGACTGTGTGTCTACTACTTTGATGGGATATACGAAAGAATCAAAAGGAGAAAATATTGCAGATAATGATTTTGAAAGGTTAAAAACAATTTTAGCATCCATTGCTGTTCCTGTTATTGCTGAAGGTCATATTGATACACCCGAGAAGGCTAAAAGATGTATGGAGCTTGGAGTTCATTCAATCGTAGTAGGGAGTGCAATCACGCGTCCTCAATTGATTACAGCTGGATTTGTTGGGAAAATGAAAGAAGTAAAGTAAAATTGTAAAAAAGTTAGTAAAGAAGAGGGGTTAACTTCTCTCCTTACTAACTTTTTTATTTGAAATAGAAATAAATCCATTCAATCATTTTCTTAGATGGTCACATTATTTTAAATGTGAATCTAAAGCAGATAACGTCTTTTTGCGGTTTTGTTTATATGATTTGTTTTCTAATAATTCATAACACAATACATCTAAAATAAAGTGAATCGGCAATTGACTGTTAATAAATTGATCATCTGGAATGGCTGTCCTACCCGAAGCGAATAGTACTTGATCAGCAATGTTTGTAAGAGGAGTATGATTTTGATTAGTAATCACAAAAACGGTAGCTTGTTCTTTTTTTGCGATAGTACAGGCGTCAATAATAGCTTGTGTTTTACCATAATTTGAAATAGCAATCATCAAATCATATTTTTTTAACAATATAGCATCCATTAACATCATATGTGGATCGGTCACTACGTCAACGATTAATCCCATTCTGACTAATCTATATTTCAGTTCCATAGCGCTCAATCCCGAATTGCCAACACCGCAAATCAAAATTTTGTTGGAAAGATGAATAGCCTCCACAAAATCATTGATCTGTTTTGTTTCAATCAATTGAGATGCTGAATGAATCAACTGTGTGTAGTAACTCGCAATTTTTACGGGTACTTGCAGTGGAGCAGGAGTGCCTCCTAGTTCTTGAATGACAAACGATTTAAATTCACTGAAGTTCCGGTAATTTAATTTTGCACAAAAACGTGAAATAGTAGCATTTGAGGTTGCTGTTAAGCGAGAAAGATCTTTAATATTCCAAGACGCAATATCATGTTTGTGTTCGAGTATAAATGTAGCCACTTGTTTTTCTTTTTTTGATAGGAGTGAATAATTTTGATTGATGCGATTAGAAAGATCAAGATTTTTTGCCATAAGTAATATAACCTGCCTCTAAGTCTTTTTTTAAAGGATACCATTTATAACAATAGTTTACAAAAGGCAAATTGATAAAATCAGGGGAAATTTTGAATGGTTTTTTAGTGAACTAAGCTATTTTGACAGAATAAATTATATGAAAAAGGGTACAAGCAGATTATACCTGCTTAGATTATCTAAATGGTATACTAAAACCATATTCGGGAAACGTGTTTAACTAAATTCAGAAGGGAACGGTGTTATTTTGAAAAAGTATGATGCGATTATTATTGGATTTGGTCAAGGTGCTCGAACTTTGGCAACTAAGTTAACAGCAGAAGAATGGAAAGTGGCGTTGATTGAAAAAAATGAGTTGATGTATGGCGGGTCTTGCGTAAATATCGGTTGTATCCCTACCAAAATTTTAGAACACGATGCTCGTGAACAAAAAAGCTATGCTGAGGCATTGGGACGCAAAAATGACGTTACCCAAAGAAATCGAAATACAGAGTTTACCAGTATGCAAAAAAATGAACGGGTCGACTTGTATACCGGAACAGGTTCATTTAAATCCAATCATGTGATAACGGTCGATTTAGGTGATAAAATGGAAGAACTTGAAGCAGAGTATATCTTTATTGATACCGGTTCAGAAAGTAGCTACCCACCAATTGAAGGATTAAAAGAAACGAAAGGAATCTATAACAGTACAGAACTCCAATCAATACCTGAAATACCTAAAAATTTAGGTATTGTTGGTGCAGGAAATATTGGGTTAGAATTTGCTTCGATCTATACGATGTTTGGATCAAAAGTCACCCTTTTTGAAACGGGCAATCAGTTTATGCCAAAAGAAGAACGCGAAGTAGCAGAAGCCGTTCAAAAAGTTTTTGAAGATAAAGGAATCACGATTCAGTTGAATGCAAGAACAACTAAATTTTCAAATGAAAAAGAACAAGTAAGACTTGAAACAGAGGACGAAAAAGAGTTTATATTTGATGCCGTTTTGGTAGCTACTGGCCGCAAACCAAATACTGCTTATTTAAATTTAGATGATACAGATATTGTATTGGATGAAAAAGGCGGAATCAAAGTCAATGATTTTTTTGAAACGGCAGCTGAACATGTTTTCGCCTTAGGGGATATTAGAGGAGGTTACCAATTCACCTATATCACCATTAATGATGCTAAATTAATTGCGGACCATGTATTAGGAAAAAGAGAACGCAAACTTTCTGAGCGCCAACATGTCCCTTATGCTATTTATATTGAACCTTCATTTGCTCGAGTCGGATTAACCGAAGCAGAAGCCAAACAACAAGGGTATCAGGTACTAACCAATACTGCACCTGTAAGTGGCACAACGCGTTCAGATGTTATCAATGATACAAGAGGATTATATAAAGCGGTTGTCAACAAGGAAACAAATGAGATTTTAGGAGTTACCCTTTTCGGCGATCAAGCTCATGAACTAGTCAATCAAGTCAAGATGGCCATGGACAATCAAATTCCTTACACTTATCTTAGAGATCAAGTCGTGACTCATCCTGTTATGTCGGAAATTTTTAATGCATTATTTGATATGTAACACTAAAAAAGACCTTTATTTGCTAGTTAAGCAAACAAGGGTCTTTATTTATATATGGGATCTAACTATACATCGAGTTACCATTAGAAGTTGACTGGCAATTGATCGTGTAATTTTGAAAACTCTAGTTTGCGGATATCCCTTGGTAAGAAGCAACGAATATCTTCTTCATTATAACCAACCAATAACCTTTTATCATCAACAAGAATAGGACGACGGATGATTCCAGGATGCTGCTGAATCAGTTTCAATACTCTTCCTAAAGGCATATCGTCTATATTGATTTTTAGGTCTCTGAAAGCCTGTGAGCGCTGTGAGATAATTTCATTTGTGCCGTTTTCTGTTAGTTGCAAAATAGATTTCAGTTCTTGATCGGATATTTTTTCAGTAAATACGTTTTTTTCAGTAAATGGGATGTCATGTTCTTCTAACCAGCTTTTGGCTTTGCGACAAGAAGTACAACTCGCAGATGAATATAACGTAATCATGAGAAACCCTCCTTTTCAAGGCCATTAAATAGAGTATAATCCACTAGTGATAGCAAACGTTTTCATTGAAAATTTTAAAAGAAACAACTCTAAAAAGCAATTATAATGCTTATCGGAGAAAAGCGCCAAACAAACGATACTTTTTTCAGCAAAAATAACTTTTGGCCTATGAAAGAGTTTACAAAAATGTTAAATTGAACTCATTAAAACAACCGATAAAATTTCTAGTTGAATAGTTAGTTGTTCCATATCATGAATAAATGGGGGATACAAAATGGCAAAAGAATTGAAACAAACGCCGTTGTTTAAGTATTATAAAGAAAACAACGTGAAGTTAATGGACTTTGGAGGCTGGGCTTTGCCCGTTCAGTTTTCGAGTATTATAGATGAACATAAAAGTGTCCGTATATGTGCTGGACTATTTGATGTTTCCCACATGGGAGAGATTCTTGTAAAAGGAAAAAATTCTGAAGTGTTTTTGGATTATATATTAACAAATGACGTTTCAAAGATAACAGTTGGTCAGGCGCAATACAATGCCCTTGTTAATGAAAAAGGTGGTACAATTGATGATTTGATTATTTTTAAGCTAGATGAAAAGGAATATTTGGTTACACCGAACGCTTCAAATAGCGATAAAGTCTTTCAATGGATGGGAAAACACTTAACTGAAGATGTTGTGCTAGAAAATAGATCAGAAGACATTGGCTTGTTAGCTTTGCAAGGCCCTCATGCTGAAAAAATTTTACAAAAGTTAACAAATGTTGACCTGAATAAACTTAAACCCTTTCATTTCATCCAACATGTTGAATTGAAAGGCCTTGCTCCGGTACTTATCTCTCGTACGGGATATACTGGAGAAGATGGTTTTGAATTGTATCTGAAAGCGGAAGAAACCGAAAAATTATGGTATTTACTGCTTGAGGTAGGCTTAGATGAGGGTTTACAGCCTTGCGGACTGGGTGCACGTGACACATTGCGCTTGGAAGCGAGTCTTTCGTTATACGGAAATGAGCTTTCAGATGAGATTTCACCTCTTCAAGGAGGTATTGGCTTTGCTGTTAAAATTAAAAAAGAAGCTGATTTTATTGGGAAAGCTGCCTTAACAGCTCAATTAGAAAAAGGAGTAGATAAGAGAATAAAAGGTCTTGAACTAGTTGGAAAAGGGATTGCGCGACACGGATACAAAGTTTTTGATGAAGCCGGTTTAGAAATCGGTTTGATCACTTCAGGAACAAAAGGGCCCACAGTAGGTAAAAGTATTGCATTAGCTCTTTTGACTGCAAACAAAAGCGAAGTCGGCACAAAAGTAAAAATTGAGATACGCAATAAGTTAGTAGACGCTTTAGTTGTGCAAACCCCCTTTTATAAAAAATAAAAATGACAAAAAACTAGAATAGATACTTAAAGATGAGGAGTGTTTTGACGATGACAGAAGATAGATTATATAGTAAAGACCATGAATGGATATTGCCATTAGGGGAAAACATAGTTCGTGTAGGGATCACTGAATACGCCGTTAAACAACTTGGAGATGTTGTATATGTAGAAGTACCAGAAGTAGACACAGAGGTTTCTGTCGGCAGTGAAATGGGGACTGTTGAATCCATTAAATCAGCTTCGGAAGTTTTTTCACCTGTTACTGGAATTATTATAGCTGTTAATGAAGAATTAGAAGACGGGCCAGAACTCGTTAATGCCTCTCCTTTTGAAGAAGGCTGGTTCACTGAAATTCAATTAGAAAATCCGATTGAATTACAAGGATTGTTAACGGAAGAGCAGTACAACACTTATATTGCTGAATTAGCAGCTGAAGAGGAGGAATAAGCGATTGAACGAATTTAGCTACCTTCCGGATACTGAACAAGACCAAAAAGAGATGCTGGATACTTTGGAGATTGGATCAATTGATAAATTATTTTCAGATATTCCAGCAGAAATCAGGTTAACAGAAGAGTTGTCGATCCCGCAAGCAATGGATGAATCAACTTTAACCAAAAAAATGAGACGATTAGCAGCTAAAAATGCTACAGCTCATAACTATCCGTTGTTTTTAGGAGCAGGAACGTATGACCATTATATTCCAAGCGTGGTTGACCATGTTATTTCGCGTTCCGAATTTTACACAGCTTACACGCCTTATCAGGCTGAAGCTAGTCAAGGAGAGCTTCAAGCATTATTCGAGTTTCAAACGATGGTATGTGAACTGACTGGTATGGATGCAGCAAATTCTTCTCTATATGATGGTTTTACTTCGCTTGGAGAAGCAGCAACTTTAGCTGTTAGAGCAACGAAACGCGCTAAAATCCTGATTTCTAAAGCCGTCCATCCCCAAGGAAGACAAGTACTTCAAACGGTTGCGAACGGTCATGACTACCTAGTTCAAGAGGTGGATTTAAAAAATGACATCACGGATCTAACCTTATTAGCAGAGCAGATAGATCATGAAACAGCGGCTGTTATTATCCAGTACCCTAATTTTTTGGGTTCAGTTGAGGATCTAACAGCCATTAAAGAACGTGCTGCAACTCATAAAGCTTTACTGATTGTGATGGCTAATCCTTTAGCTTTAGCTTTACTAGAGGCACCTGGAAAATTAGGAGCGGATATCGTAGTAGGTGATATGCAACCGATGGGATTGGCAATGAACTTTGGCGGACCGCACTGTGGTTATTTTGCAGTCAAGAAGAAATACATGCGCAAAATTCCAGGGCGTATCGTTGGACAGACAACGGATACAGAAGGTAAGCGAGGTTTTGTCTTGACTCTTCAAGCCAGAGAACAACATATCCGTCGCGAAAAAGCGACTTCTTATATGAGTTCTAATCAGGCTTTAAATGCATTAGCTTCCTCAGTTTTCATGTCTGCTTTAGGTAAAGAAGGCATAAAAAAGATGGCGCAACTCAATATTGAAAAAGCCGATTATATGGCGAGACAATTGGAAAATAAGGGTTTCTCAGTAAAAAATAAAGCCCCGTTTTTCAATGAATTTGTTGTGCAACTTAATAGACCGATAAAAGACATCAATCAATACCTGCTTCAAAAAAACTTTATTGGGGGATTCGATATGGAGCCCGATTATGGCATGGAAAACACTATGCTAATAGCCGTTACAGAACAACGGACAAAAGCAGAAATAGATGACTTTATTGACGTACTGGAGGAAATGTACAAATGACGGAGTACAATGAATTGATTTTTGAAATAAGTCAACCCGGACGTACAGCTTTTAGTCTGCCTGAAAGTGATGTTCCTACAATTGAATTAACAACTAAGTTTCCAAAGCAGTTGATTCGTGAAGAACCAACTGAATTGCCAGAAGTATCCGAACCACAGTTGATGCGTCATTATACGTCTCTATCAACTAAGAATTTTGGTGTGGACAATGGCTTTTATCCATTGGGGTCATGTACGATGAAATACAATCCGAAAATCAACGAGGATGTAGCTCGTTATGCTGGATTTGCAGCGATTCATCCATTCCAACCACTCGAGACAGTTCAAGGAGCTTTTGAATTATTATATGAATTACAAGAAAATCTGCAAGTCATATCAGGAATGGATGCCATTACCTTACAGCCGGCTGCCGGTGCTCAAGGAGAATGGACAGGATTGATGATGATGAAAGCCTATCACACTAAAAATGGTCATGAAGCGGTTAGGACAAAAGTTTTAGTGCCAGATTCTGCTCATGGAACCAATCCAGCTAGTGCTCATGCTGCTGGATTTGATGTGGTCGAGATACCTTCTAATACGAATGGGACTGTAGACTTAGTCGAATTGAAAAAACGAGTCGGCTCTGATACTGCCGGATTGATGTTGACCAATCCGAATACACTAGGTATTTTTGAAAAAGATATCATTGAAATAGCAGAGATCGTTCACCAAGCAGGCGGACTCGTTTATTACGATGGTGCAAATTTGAATGCTATTTTAGGTCAAACAACACCAGGAATGATGGGCTTTGACATTGTTCATTTAAATTTACACAAATCGTTTAGTACCCCACACGGTGGGGGAGGACCCGGTTCTGGTCCAGTAGGTGTTAAAGAATTTTTGATTCCTTATTTGCCCATTCCACGAATTGAAAAACAAGGAGATCAGTACGTTTTAAATACGGACTACCCTGATTCTATTGGCCGAGTAAAAGGGTATTATGGCAACTTTGGTGTCAATGTCCGGGCATACACTTACTTACGAACGATGGGTCCAAAAGGATTACGTCAAGTATCCCAAAGTGCGGTACTGCATGCCAACTATCTACGTAAGAAATTAGAACCGTATTATACTGCCCCTTATACCCAATACAGTAAGCATGAGTTTGTTTTATCTGGTTCAAGACAGAAGAAATTAGGTGTCCCAACAACCGCTATTGCAAAACGAATCCTAGATTTCGGTTATTATGCTCCAACGGTTTATTTTCCGTTGATCGTTGATGAAGCAATCATGATCGAGCCAACAGAAACTGAGACCAAAGAAACGCTAGACGCATTCGCTGATGCATTGATCCAGATAGCAAGGGAAGTAGAAGAGACACCTGAAATGGTTTTAAACGCTCCATATAAAACTACGGTAAGACGCTTGGATGAAGTGAAAGCTGCAAGACAATTGATTGTTAAGTATGAAAAAGAGATAGAGTGAAAAAGCTTCTGTCTCATACATTATTTTGAAACAGAAGTTTTAACACAATGAAGTGAAGTGGAATAGAATTATAGGGGGAGAAAAGGTGATTGAAAAACAAGTTATTTTAAACGGAAATAGTTCTGCTATTCTAGAGCATATCAAAAAAAGGTTAATCCTTGAAAATTATGAACAATCGACTACTTTTGGATTTGAGGTTGAGTATGGAACAGGCTATTTAACCGTTTTTGAAAAAATTTTTTACAGAAATGAGAGTATAACAAGTTTGACTCTACATATCTATCCTTTAGAAAATGAACAAGTAAGGCTGACAACAATCATTTCAGGCATCTCGGCCGGAATAATCAAAGTTGACTGGTTGTGGGTAGGAAAATCAATGGAGAAAACGTTAGACAAAATAATAGAAGAATTTAAATAAGTATCCAAAAGCAAAAAAAGATCTTTTCATCAAGAAAAGGTCTTTTTTGGTTTTTATCGATTTGTTAAAATTATGCTTTATTTTTTTTTCTTTTTTTAATAAACCAAAAGATGAATACAACAATTGCAATAGCCATTAAAGCATAAGCAATATTAGAGTATATATCCATGTAATGAACAATAACTTCCCATTGCGAACCAACAGCAGCCCCTAGGTAAATGAGTACGGTGTTCCAAATAAGAGACCCAATGGTTGTAAAGAATAGGAAAAGGCCAAAATTCATATTTGACATCCCCGCTGGCAGCGAAATCAAACTTCTGATCAAAGGAACAAAACGACAAAAGAACACAGTCCATATGCCATATTTATCAAACCATTTATCTGCTTTATGAATATCATCACGTGTTAATCTTAAGATGTGGCCCCAACGATCAACGATTTTTTCTAAACGTTTCACATCTAACAATAAACCGATTCCGTAAAGAATCATTGCCCCAATCATAGAACCAAGGGTTGAAGCTAAAATAACACCCCAAATAGTTAAATTCGTACTGGTCGTCATAAAACCACCAAAGGTTAAAATAATTTCTGAAGGAATAGGAGGAAATAGATTTTCTACCATAATAAGTAAGAATACACCTATATATCCAAATTGTTCCATGATGCCTTGAATCCAAGCTTCCATAAAAGTCTCCTTATAATTTTTTTATAGTATCTGATATTACTATACACGATAATTGACCAGTTTTGATTCTAAAGACTTATTTTATAGAAAAAATAATAATTTCTTAACTATACCTAATAAACAAGGAATAGCAAGCTGAAAATTAAAAATAGAACAATTGTTTTCTTCTTGGCTTATATGTGTGGTCACTAATTTTTGGTATACTACCTTTAGTAAGACAGATAGTATACAAGAAAGGTTTGATGGGATGAGAAAATTTTTCTCATATAGTCTGCTGTTGCTGATATTGATTGGTTTTGGCTACTGGCTTGGAAGTTCAACTATTCTAGAAGGAACAAAAATCGGAGATACGATTTCTCAAGTCGTGGATAAATTGCCAAGCAACCAAATAGTAATGGTAAATGAAGTTCCGAATAGTAGTGAACAAGAACAATCAACAAGTGCAAACTCAGCAAGTACCAGTGCGAATAATCCAACGGACACATATGAAATTGATGTTGCAGTTGTAGAAAATCGAGTTTTAGAGCTATTAAATAATTTGAGAGTAGAAGTAGGTGTTTCACCTGTAACTACTAATGATCAATTAAGAAATGCAGCTAATATTCGAGCAATTGAAACTGAAGAATCTTTTTCTCATACTCGCCCGGATGGCAGAGCTACTTTTACAGTTTTAGAAGAATCTGGTGTGGAGTATTCCTATCAATTAGTAGGAGAGAACCTAGCCATGGGAACTAACTATCTAGCTGAAAAAGAAATGGCTGAATGGTTGTTTAAGGGATTAAAAGAGAGTCCAGGTCATTATGAAAATATGGTGAATAAGGATTTTGAAGAAGTGGGTATTGGCGTTCATTATAATGGGGAAAATCTTTATATCGTCCAGATGTTTGGCACACCATTATAAACAAGCTCATGAGCAAGATGTAGACCAAATAGTCGAATAAGCAAAAAATAGAATTGAGTCAATTGACTCAATTTTTTTATTTTCACTACAACATGTTGTGGTTGAAAAACAAAACGAACTGGTATATAGTGGTTTAAGGAATAAGAGTTTTTAGTTAGAAAATTATGTTTGTGCAATTTTTATTTACATAGAAATAGCAAAGATCATAAAAAGATTAATAGATGGAGGAATAAACAAAATGAAAATTTTTAAATTTGGACTGATTTTATTTACAACTTTTAGCTTGGCAGCTTGTGGAAATATAGGTACACAAGAAGAAGCATCTTCAGCAATAAGCAGCAGCTCAGTTGAAAGTCAAACAAAAGAAACACTCTCTATTGTGATTTCGTTAGAACAAGATGGGGAGAAAGTTGAGGACACAACAAAAGAGCTAGAAGTAGAAGAAGGTACTACGGTGTTAGATTCGTTAAAAGAACAATATGAAGTTATAGAAAACGATGGTTATGTCGTTTCTATTGAAGAGATGGAGATTGATGAAAAACTAGGGAAATATTGGATGTATGAAGTAAACAATGAAGAAGCAGCGGTAGGCGCAGCTGACTATGAATTGAAAGATGGAGATCAAGTAAACTGGTTTCTAAATGCTTTGCAATAAAATGATTGGAAAATTATCCATCCAAAGAATAACTTTGCTCGCCTTTATGACAGCACTTTGCCAAGTCAGTCGTCAATTGCTGCAATTTTTACCGAACATCCAACCTGTGACCGTTATTTTAATTATCTTAACGCTAACCCTTGGTATGATGGATGGGTTGATTGTAGCTACCTTGTCGATTATTCTGTCTAATGTAACGCTCGGAATGGGTGTATGGACGATTGCTCAAATTGTTTCGTTCTGGGGAGTCATTTTAATTACGGGATTGATCATCAAACCCTTGTTTAATAAAATTCCCTTTGGCTTTATGCTTTTATATGCTGGATTCACAGGATATTTATACGGCTTTTTAATTTCTCTGATCCAAGCTCCGTTTTTTGGGATTGCCAATTTCTGGGTTTATTATGCTTCGGGAATTCCTTTTGATACACTACATGCAGCAGGAAATGTTGGTTTTTATCTGATATTAGCGCCAATTTTATTTCCTCTGTTAAGAAAGTTCATTAGTAGGTATTATGATAAATGGGAGCTATAATTTTTAGTTTTGATAAATTAATTGAACGAGGGCTAGTTCGAGTAACTGAGACTTCGATGTGCATATGAGTAGTGGGAACGAAGGTTAGTTCGAGCAACTGAGACTTCGATATGCATGTGAGTAGCGCGAACGAGGGCTAGTTCGAGTAAATGAAAACCCAATTTGAATATGAGTAGCGCGAACGAAGACTAGTTCGAGTAACTGAGCCTTCGATTTGCATATGAGTAGTGGGAACGAAGACTAGTTCGAGCAACTGAGCCTTCGATTTGCATATGAGTAGCGCGAACGAGGGCTAGTTCAAGTAACTGAGACCCCGATTTGCATATGAGTAGTGGGAACGAGGGCTAGTTCGAGTAACTGAGCCTTCGATGTGTATATGAGTAGTGGGAACGAAGGTTAGTTCGAGCAACTGAGATGCCAATTTGCATTTGAGTAACTCAAAATAGTGGACTATTTTATTTGATTCATTAGGTTGCACTCGTTGTTCGATTCTGATTTTAATCACATCCTAATTTCATCTGTCAAAAGATTTATGAATAAACCTAAAAAAACAGCTCATTCACTTTTAAATGAATGAGCTGTTTTTTTTGATTACGTTTTATATTTTATAAATAAGATGCAGGGTTAACGCGACTTCCGTTTTTGTACATTTCAAAGTGTAAGTGTACGCCAGTAGAAGAACCAGTTGTTCCCATTGTACCGATTTGTTGTCCTTGAGAAACTTGTTGTCCCGGAGAAACAAGTAAGCTTCCGGAAACCATATGAGCATAAAGTGTTTGCATACCATTGCCATGGTCGATTTTCACATAATAACCCCATGATGAATGGTATCCAGCAATGACAACTGTGCCACCCTTAGAAGCAACGATTGGTCCGCCGCCACCAAAATCAGTACCGCCATGTAGTTTATAAACGCCCGTTATAGGATGTACACGATAACCGTATTCTGAAGTCATGTAACCACCACTAGGTCGAATAAAATTAGAACTAGATGATGGAGCAGCTTCTGGTTTTGGTGTAGCTGCCGGTTGTTTTGCCGGAACAGAACTGCTTGGTTTAGCAGAGCTTGTAGAATTACTTGATGAACTAGTAGACTTGTTAGAGCTGGTTGATTTCTTAGCAGAAGAGCTGGCGCTGGCAATTGCCGCTTTTTGTTCAGCCGCTTCTTCAGCTGATTTTTTAGCAGTCGCTGCTTGAGCAGCTGCTTGTTTAGTGAGTTCTTCTTGCTCAGCTTTTTCTTGAGATTCTATAGCAGCCAATCTAGCCTCTTCAGCTGCAGCAGCTTTAGCCGCTTCTTCAGCCGCAGCTTCGGCTGCTTGTTGAATGGCTAATTGTCTAGCTTGTTCTTCTTCAATGATACGTTGACGTTCTATTTGCATATCTTCTGATAGTGTACTTGTTTGAGTAGCAATTACTTGTTGTTCTTTAACAAATGTATTTTTTTCATCTTCGGTCATATCATATTGAATAGCAACTTGAACGATTTTATCATCCATTTCAGCTTTTTGAGCAACTAAATTATTTTTTGATAGTTCAATAGCATTTTTTGTTTCTTCAATAGCAACTTTTTCAGCGTTCGCTTTTACTTCATTAGTTTTTAACGTAGCCTGATCAGCTGCTTGTGCAGTAACAATATCTTTGTTGGCAGTAACCAATTGGTTGACGATACCTATGCGGCCTACTAAGTCTGTAAAACTTTCAGCAGCTATAAGAAGACCTATCATATTAGAAGTGCTGCCATCAGTTTGTACAGAACGAGCTTGATTTTCAAGCTTACCTGTTCGTAGATCAATTAATTTTTTTAAATCTTCAATTTCTTTTTTTAATTGATCAACTTTTGCTTTAGACGCTTCTAATTTTTGTTCTTGATCATGTAATTTTAATACTGTTTCATCAATTTGCGATTGTAGGCTAGTAATATCGGCCTCTAGAGATTCTTTTTCTGATTCTAAATTAGTTAAAGTGCTATCTTGTTCTTCAATTTTATTATTAAGCTCTGATGACTGTGAGTCGAGTTCGTTTTTTTGTTGTTCCATTTCTTCCAAAGTATCAGCTTGAGCGATAGTTGGTAAAAACGGACTAGCAAATATCATCGTAGCCATAATTCCTGTCAATATTTTCTTTTTCAATTGTTTACCCCCATAAAATTACCTTGCTTTTTGCTTACCTGAAAAGTATATCATAGTTAAGAAGCATTTATAATGTTAGTTGTGTGACAAAAAGAAAGATTTGTATTACATAACCTTTGTTTGATGAAACAAATGAGTCAATGACAGTCTAGTATTTTAGTGTGGTTAAATCAGGTGGCTCACATACTTTTACTTCGAGTCTGTTTTTTTAGAGCAATACTTTTTGTTAGATAACTGTTAATGTAAACGTTCTATTCACTAAGCAATAGTGGTAAACTAAGTCTAATGAATAAACGGTTTTATATATGAGGGAGGGAAGAATAATGGTTTACTTAGGTATTGATATTGGAGGAACAGAAACAAATTATGGATTGATTAATGATCAAGGCGAGTTAGGGACCATAAAAACTAGAAAAACACCAATGGAGTCTTTAACATGTTTTCTAGATATGATGGGAGATATCTATGATGAATATGCTCATCAGATAGAAGGGATGGCTATCAGTATGCCTGGCATTATTCATTCCAAAACAGGCTATGCGGTCCACGGTGGATCTTTAAAGTACATTAAAAAAATGAATATGGTCGAAATGTTGGAAACAAGATGTCAAACAACTATTCATGTAGAAAATGATGGAAAGGCTGCTACGCTTGGCGAATTATGGAAAGGGAATTTAAGAAATATCCAACATGGCATCATGCTCAATCTAGGAACCGGCATTGGCGGAGGAATAGTTGTAAATGGAGAATTACTTAAAGGACAACATTATTCAGCAGGAGAATTTTCTTTTATTAAAACAAATGTTGCTAAAAGTAAGGATACTGATTATATGTTTGGATTTCAAAATGGAATAAAAAGGTTGTTTCAAAAACTAGCTATTCAATGTGAAATTCCGGTAGAGTCTGTCGATGGGTACAAAATGTACGAATTAATTGAAGCAGGCAATAAAAAAGCTGCAAATTGTTTAAATGATTATTGCTACACATTAGCCATTCAATTGTTTAATCTGCAAACGATTTTAGATTCAGAAAGAGTGATTATTAGTGGTGGAATCAGCGGAAATCCATTATTGGTTCAACTAATCAAAGAGAATGTAAAAAAAGTATATGAAGAAGAATTAGGAGAAGGGGTTTTTGTAATACCAACTATTATGGAAAGTAAATTTGGAAACAACGGAAATATCATTGGAGCATTGTATAATTACAAACTAAATGAAGAATAAAACAGAAGCCCTGCCAATCAATGTCAGAAAATGTAACATGGATTGATAGGTTTTTTGTTTTATTTTTGCTTTTTTGAGTAAATTACTTGTTTGACTCTTTTTTTAATGTTAGATTTTATAACATAATAAAAAAAGGGGGCAACAATATGTTTTCATCAGTAGATACATTATGGGTAATCGTTGGAACTGTTTTAGTCTTTTTTATGCAAGCTGGTTTTGCAATGGTCGAGACAGGATTCACTAGAGCAAAAAATGCAGGCAATATCATTATGAAGAATTTAATGGACTTTGTACTCGGTTCTTTAATGTATTGGATCATTGGATTTGGGGTCATGTTTGGTCCAAGTATAGCAGGTTTGATTGGAACGCCTGATTTGTTTGTACAAGGGAATTACGATACAACTATTCCAGGATATGTATTCTTGATGTTCCAAACGGTTTTTGCAGCAACGGCAGCAACGATTGTCTCTGGGGCAATGGCGGAAAGAACAAAATTTAGTGCGTACTTAGTTTATACCTTGATTATATCTACTGTCGTTTATCCTATTTCTGGACATTGGATTTGGGGCGGAGGATGGTTAGCTCAATTAGGCTTTATCGATTTTGCTGGTTCAACAGCTGTCCATATGGTTGGAGGAGTAACGGCACTAATTGGAGCGAAGATTGTTGGAGCAAGAATTGGAAAATACGATGAAGAAGGAAAAGTAAAAGCAATCCCAGGTCATAGTTTAACTTTAGGAGCACTAGGGGTTTTCATTCTTTGGTTTGCTTGGTTTGGATTTAATGGAGCCTCAACGATTTCAGCAACAGGAGATGAATCATTGACTCTTATTGGAACGATTCTTTTAAATACGAATTTATCAGCAGCGACGGCTACATTGGTGGCGATGATAATAACGTGGGTGAAATATGGCAAACCAGATATTTCGATGACACTAAACGGCTCATTAGCTGGCTTAGTTGGAATTACTGCAGGTTGTGCAATTGTTTCACCATTTGGAGCCGTAGCTATTGGAGCTCTTTCTGCTGTTGCTTTAGTTTATGGAATCGAATTTGTTGAAAAGAAAGCTAAAATTGATGATCCTGTTGGAGCCTTTGGGGTTCATGGAATCTCTGGAGCTTTGGGAACCATTTTAGTCGGAGTCTTTGCAACTGACGGAGGGTTACTTTATGGTGGTGGGTTTAATCTCTTAGGAATTCAAGCTTTAGGCGTGGGTTCGGTAGCCGCTTGGGTAGCTGTAACTATGATTATTACTTTTAAACTGGTTGATAAAACGATTGGATTACGGGTAACTCCAGAAGAAGAAATTGTTGGTATGGATATTTCCGAACATGGTTTAGAATCAAGTTATGGTGATTTTGTTACCGTTCCTTTTGGTCAAAAACCTGTATTCCAAGGGGTTAAATTTGGCAATCAAGAACCTAGTTTAGCTTTTGCTGGTATAGATGCTATTCCTATTAACGATCAAACGGTTGAAGTGCAACAGCAACCGGCTTATGCTAAGTCATCTGATTCAATTAAAGGAAAAGAAGATACCACATTAATGAAAGTAGATATTATAACGAATGAGACTAAATTTGAAGATTTGAAAAAAGCTTTAAATACGATTGGCGTCACAGGCATGACAGTGACAAAAGTACAAGGGTACGGCGTGCAAAAGGGACATACCGCTTATTATAGAGGAGTGGAAATAGAAGCCGATCTATTGCCAAAAATACGATTAGAAATAGTTGTGAGTAAAATTCCAGTCTCTTTAGTTATCGAAACAGCTAGAAAAGCCTTGTATACTGGAAAAGTTGGGGATGGAAAGATTTTTGTTTACAATGTTGAAGATGTTGTTCGAGTCAGTTCTGGGGTTCAAGGATTTGAGGCACTAGAATACGAAGAGGAGAAGAAAAAATAAAAAGTTTATATGTATATAAAAACCATCAAGAAAGTTCCAGTTAAGGAACTTTCTTGATGGTTTTTTGGTTTATCTAAATTTTTTCAAACTACGAGGTTCATCTAAAATCTGTTTGTAAATCATCCCTTTTACAAAATCTCTTTGGTTTTGATTTTTTTTAGACCTAGACTGATCAGCCATTTTGTTTTTAGACGTAACTTTTTCAATTGGAACTAAAGTAGTTAAATCGGTTCGTCCAAAGGATGTTTGACTGGTATCCTGTTTGAAATTATTTTCACGAAAATTTGTTGATCTTGAAGAAGAAGAGCGAGCAGTATCTGATCGTTTTTTTAGATCTTGCTGCAATTCTACAGCTCTTTTATTTGTAGCTTCTTGCTGTACACGACTGGACGTTTGAGTTGAACGTGTCTGTTGATTTCTTTTTTGTGAAGCACCAACAGTTGAGTTCTTTCCTGATCTTTGTCTAGTATTTTCATTAGCGTAAAAAGCATCTTTTAAAGAAACCGGATCTTCACTTTTTGAATCCGAACTTCGAGAAAATCGGCTTTGATTATTGACTGAAGGAGACGGACTAACAACTAATGAAAGGAAGAAGCGATAAATAGCTGCGACAATAGAAAAGAATGTAGTCCCTACAGCGAACAAAGTAATAAGGCCTAATATTGAATCCATTATTGATCACTTTCTCTCTCTGTAGAACCGGAAATAGAGTTTCTCATTTTAGTATCGGCATTAATATTTTTCATGTTGTAATAATCCATAACACCTATATTACCAGATCTGAATGCTTCAGCTAAGGCTAAAGGTACTTCAGCTTCAGCTTCAACAACGCGAGCACGCATTTTTTGAACTTCAGCTATCATTTCTTGTTCTTGTGCAATCGCCATTGAGCGTCTTTCTTCAGCTTTTGCTTGTGCAATATTTTTGTCTGCTTGAGCTTGCTCCATTTGTAAGCTGGCACCAATATTACGGCCAACATCGATATCAGCGATATCAATTGAAAGAATTTCAAATGCAGTACCAGAATCTAGTCCTTTTCTTAAAACCGTTTTTGAGATAGAATCCGGATTTTCTAACACATCTGTATGTTTTGCTGCACTACCAACAGTTGTTACGATTCCTTCACCAACACGAGCAATAATCGTTTCTTCACCAGCTCCACCAACTAAGCGTTCGATATTTGCACGAACGGTTACTTTAGCACGCGCTTTAACTTCGATACCATTCATTGCCATAGCAGCAATGACAGGTGTTTCAATCACTTTAGGGTTAACACTGACTTGAACAGCTTCAAAAACGTTTCTTCCTGCTAAATCAATTGCAGCAGCTTGTTTGAAAATTAAATCAATATTTGCACGTTGTGCGGCAATCAAAGCATTAATAACTTGATTGATGTCACCACCGGCTAAATAATGGGCTTCTAATTCGTTGATATCAATATCTAAACCAGCTTTTGTTGCTTTGATCAGCGGGCGGATGATATCTTGTGGAGCTACACGTCTTAGTCGCATTCCAACAAGTGTCCCTATGCTGACTTTAACACCTGAGAAATAAGCTGTTACCCATAATCCAACGGGTACAAAACGGAAAAATAAGCTAATGACAATGATAACGATAATGGCTATGAATAGAAATCCTATCCAGTCTGTTGTGTTTTCAGTATTTGGGAACATATTTAATCCACTCTCCTAACAATAATTTTATATCCTTCTACTTTTGTTACTACCACTAAAACATTAGTATCTATATGTTCACCAGTGCTGAGAACATCTAGTTCTGAATCTTCAAACCGTACTTTTCCAGACGGTCTAAGAGGTGTGGTCGTTGATCCAGTTTTTCCTAAATAACTAGAAGCATCAGTGTTGCTTGAAAAACCACTTTTTTTGTCCAAATTATTTTTTAAGACAATTTTTTCTAAATGAGCTAGCGAGTAGCCTCTTCGTACTAACATGATGACCAAAAATGAAGAAGCCACCACGGCGATGCTTAGATCACGCAATGTTGACGCAAAATCATTGTTGGTTAAATAAACGCCACCAATAATTAAGAAAAAACCGATGATGCCTGCTACGCCAAAGTCTGGTATAAAAACTTCGAAAATGAGCAAACAAATTCCTATAACAAAAATAATAATTGGAACCCAATTCTCGAGACTGTTCATATAAAAATAACCTCCAAAACTTGCTAATGCCAAAAGTCCTCCAATAGTAGATTGAGGCGTTAGTGCGGCTATCACTATGCCAATAAAACCAACCGTTAATAATAGAATTTCCAATATATTCACCTCCTTAATATAAGTTTCTTTGTTTATATAAACTAAGGATAAGTTTATCTTAGCTACCTCTATTTTACCATTTATGAGACCAATACGCACATCTAAGTCGAAAATTACTAGCTTTTTTAGTAATTTAACAAAAAATTTAGAATGCATAAAAAAATAAATTTAAACTGATTGTTCTGAATCTATCTAATTTTTTGTGAATTGAACAGTATTTGGTCAGCAATTAGGCAAGTACTAATTTTTTTGTCAACCTACTAGTAATGTTGTCCTGAAATTTAGCTAGCGAACAATTTATGCTGGTTTTAGTTTGATTTAGCAAATGTGATATTGATTGCTTAGTGCATTGAAATAGCTAACAAAGAAATTTAATTGATGAAAAATAGGCAATCTTTTAGTTTAATCCAAGTAAATATTCTATGACTTTTATCTGGGATTTTTTATTTTTATGACTATATCACTGCATACAAGTAAACGTTTTCGCACTTTGATGGTATACTGAAAATATAATAGCTTAACGTAAAAAATTTCAAAAAACTAAAAATTTAGGTCGATTATTAAACGATTACGATGTAAAATGAGAATAAGATGATAAAATAACAGTTTTTTTTTAAAAGAATAACTTTAGTTGGGAGTGACTCAAGTGACGAATAATTCGGTAGACGAAGAAATAAAAAATAATCTTGAAAAAGAGTTGTATTTATTTAATACAGGAGAACATTTTGATAGTTACCTGACTATGGGATGCAAACAAGAGAATTATGAAGGAAAAGTTGGTTTTCGATTTACTGTGTGGGCTCCTAATGCAAAAAGTGTTAGCTTAGTAGGAGATTTTTCAGATTGGCATGTAGGCATTGAAATGGAAAGAATAGGTGAGACAGGTTGCTGGACAGTCTTTAGTGAGCTGGCTATGGAAAGACAATGCTATAAGTACCGGATAGAACAACCTGATGGGACGGTAAAATTGAAAATCGATCCTTATGCGCTTGAATTCGAAGTGAGGCCAAAGGATGCTTCAATTGTAAAAAAACTGCCTGAAAAGAAATGGAAAGATGGTTTATGGACAGCAAATAAAAAACGGTTCTCTATCTATGAACGACCGTTAAATATTTATGAAGTACACCTCAGTTCATGGAAACATCATGAAGATGATACATGGTACACCATTCCTGAACTACAAAATGAATTGATTCCTTATGTAAAAAAGATGGGTTATACACATATTGAATTTATGCCCCTGATGGAACACCCCTTAGATGCGTCTTGGGGATATCAACTGACAGGCTATTATGCGTTATCTTCAAAATTTGGCACGATGGAAGAGTTTCAAAATTTTGTAGAAGCTGCTCATCTTGCAAATATTGGAGTGCTGATGGACTGGGTTCCAGGTCATTTTAATCGCAATGATTATGGTATGGTTTATTTTGATGGAACACCACAATATGAATATCTAGATAAGAACAAAGCTGAAAATAATCGATGGGGCACAATGAACTTTGATTTAGGAAAAAATCAGGTTCAAAGCTTTTTGATTTCTAACGCTTTTTATTGGATCGAACAATTCCATTTAGATGGTTTAAGAGTCGATGCTGTATCAAGCATGCTATATCTAGATTATGATATTGGTGAGTGGATACCTAATGAAGATGGAAGTAATCACAACAAAGTAGGCGTTGAATTTATAAAAAAATTGAACCAAAAGGTATTTGAACGGCATCCGAACTTATTAATGATTGCTGAGGAAAGTACAGCATGGTCAAAAGTCACAAAGCCTGTTCACATGGGCGGATTAGGCTTTAATTATAAATGGAATATGGGTTGGATGAATGACACATTGAAATTTTTTGAAATGGACCCCTTATTCCGTAAAGATAATTTTAACTTAATCACCTTTTCATTTATGTATACCTTCAATGAAAATTTTATTTTGCCCTTTTCTCATGATGAAGTTGTTCATGGAAAGAAATCATTGATGCATAAAATGCCAGGTGATCGCTACAACCAATTTGCAAGTTTACGGACATTAGAAGCTTACATGATGGTTCATCCGGGTAAGAAGTTGAATTTCATGGGCAACGATTTTGGTCAATTTCTAGAATGGCGTATCCATGAAGGCTTAGAATGGCAAAATTTGGATGATGAAATGAATGCCAAGCACTTACACTTTATGGAGTCTTTAAATCAATTATATAAAATGGAGCGAGCTTTATGGGAAATAGATCATCAAGCAGAGGGCATTCAAATTTTTGCTGTTGATAATGATGAGACCATTTTATCGTTCATTCGTAAGGGGAAAAAACCGCGTGACTTTGTGATCGTCATTTGTAATTTTGTTCCAGTTGAACGTAAAAATTATAAAGTCGGAGTGCCCTTTGAAGGTCTATATGAAGAATGTTTAAACACTGAGATGAGTGAGTACGGTGGGGTCTGGACGAAAGATCAAGGTCCGTTAAAGACAGTGAAAGAAACCACTGACCAACAAGACCACACGATTGAGTTAATTATACCAGCAATGAGCGTTTTGATTTTAAGGCCAAAAAGAATTTTTGGAGTACCAAAAAATTAAATGATAAAAAGGAGGGTAGAGGAAGGATGGCAAGAATATCTTTCCGATAGTACAATGAAAAAAACAGAGACATTAGCTATGATTTTAGCAGGAGGACAAGGAACAAGGCTTGGAAAGTTGACCAGAGATATAGCTAAACCAGCTGTCCCCTTTGGTGGAAAGTATCGAATCATTGATTTTGCTTTAAGTAATTGTGCGAATTCTGGTATCAAAAATGTTGGTGTGGTGACTCAGTATCAGCCACTTGAATTAAATACGCATGTCGGTAATGGAGAGAGCTGGGGGTTAAATACGCATGATGGTGGTGCGACTATTCTCCAACCTTATTCAAGCGTCGATGGTGAAAAATGGTTTAATGGGACAGCACATGCGATTTATCAAAATATTGATTTTATTAGTCGTTATAATCCTGAGTATCTTTTAGTGCTTTCTGGAGACCATATTTATAAAATGGACTATCAAGATATGATTGAATTTCATAAAGAAAAAAAGGCGGCTTTAACAGTAGGTGTTATTCCAGTTCCTATCGAAGAAGCTCCACGTTTTGGAATCATGAATACAGATCAGACAGATCGAATCATTGAATTTGAAGAAAAGCCAACTGAACCTAAAAGTAATTTAGCTTCAATGGGTATTTACATTTTTGATTGGCCTATGCTGAAAAATTATCTTATTGACAACCATGCTAAAAATCGGACAATGGAAGATTTCGGAAAAGATGTTATTCCAGCTTATTTGCGAAATAGTGAAAATGTATTTGCTTATGCATTCAAAGACTATTGGAAAGACGTTGGAACGATTGAAAGTCTTTGGGAAGCGAATATGGAATTTTTAGATCCAAATCATGCCTTGAATATAAGAGACTCTTCATGGAGGATTTATACACGAAATTCTTCTGCTCCACCACAATTTTTGACTAAAACATCAAAAGTTGCAGATTCGATGGTTGCAGATGGTTGTTATATTGCAGGTGAAGTCAACCATTCAATTTTATCACCTAATGTTAAAATCGGGAAAAATTCTACGGTCAAAGATAGTTTGATTATGGCTAATGTAATAATAGGAGAGAATGTAACTATCAATTGTGCCATTATCGGCGAAAATGCACGAATCCATGATGGAGCACAACTCAATGGAGACGAAAAAAATATTACGGTTGTCGGCTATGCAGAAGAGGTAGGAGGGTTAAAAGATGAAGACTAATGAACAGTTATGCGCAGTTGTGAATCTAGATGAATCAGAATCAAAATTAATGCCCTTAACAAAAAGAAGAGCAGTTGCAGCATTGCCATTTGGCTCACGGTATAGGCTGATTGATTTTCCTCTTTCCAGTTTGTATAGTGCAGAAGTCAATTCAGTTGCATTATTCGTAAGAGGTAGTGCCAGAGCATTACTGGATCATGTAAGAAGCGGATACCCTTGGGGAATGGAGTCGACTGTTGGTGGTGGTTTATTCATTCACTCAGGAGCTGAATTCAAAGAAGCTTTAGAAAAATTAGAATCAGACCAAATCAGTAGTTATTATCAAGATCAAATTGATTTTGTTCAACAGTCTAAAAAAGGATATGTCATTGTTATGGGCAGTAAAATGCTTTGTAATGTAGATATAAAGGCTGTTTTAAGAAGCCATATCGCAAACAAAGCGGATATTACTGTGGTCTATAAAAATGTTTCAAGAGAATTTTGCTTACCGAATTCAATTGATAATTGTTTATCCTTTGAAATAGAAGGAGAAAGTAAATTAGTTGATTTACTTCCTGCAAGCGAACTTCCAAAAGAAGCGACAAAAGTGGCTATCGGAATGGGCATTGCGATTATGAAAAAGGATAAATTTATCGAATTAACAACTGAAGCAGCAAATAACAGAATAAAAGGGGATATTAACGTTTTAATTAAACACAGTTTGAAAAAAAATATTGTACATGGCTATGAGTATACGGGCTATTTGAAACATATTGAAACCATTTCAAGTTATTATGAAGCAAATATGGATCTACTTGATGAAGATAATTACAATGCATTATTTTATCGTAGCCAGCCGGTTATTACAAAAGTGAAAAATGGCGCACCAACGTATTATTCAAAAGAAGCAGACATTACTAATTCACAGTTTGCCAGCGATTGTGTAATAGATGGCATAGTTGAGGATTCCATTGTTTTCCGTAAAGTTACAATTGAGAAAACAGCAATCGTCAGACATTCCTTGATTATGCAAGGCAGTAAAATTGCTGAGGGAGCAGAATTAGATTACGTTATTTTAGATAAGGGTGTTAAAATTGGTCCAGGAGTTAAATTAAAGGGGACTAAAGAAAATCCATTAGTCGTTGAAAAAAATCGTGAAATCACTGTTGAAAAGGGGATTTGAAAAATGAAAGTATTATTTGCTGCGGCGGAATGTGCCCCTTTCTTTAAGACCGGCGGATTAGGTGATGTCGCAGGTGCGTTGCCAAAAGAGCTGAAAAATCAAGGCATAGATGTACGTGTGGTATTGCCTTTATATAGCACGATGCCTCAAAAATACAAAGATCAATTAGAAGATGTCGTTCAGTTTGAAGTAAAAGTTGGTTGGAGAAGCCAATATTGCGGCATTAAAAAATTGGAAAAAGATGAGGTTGTCTATTATTTTGTTGATAACCTTTATTACTTTGATCGTCCAAGTATTTATGGTTTTGAAGATGATGGCGAACGGTTTGCCTTTTTCTCACAAGCCATTTGTGAAATGCTAGAAAAAATAGCCTTTATTCCAGATGTATTGCATGTAAATGATTGGCATACTTCCATTATTCCAGTCTTGCTAAAAGATAAATACCAATGGATAAAAAATTATCAATCAATCAAAACAATTTTAACGATCCATAATCTACAATTTCAAGGAATCTATGATCAAGTCGTATTGTCTGATTTATATGGCATTGGGTACAATACCTTTCATGAACATGGGTTGAAATATTATGATCAGATCAACTGTTTGAAAGGTGGTATCTTTTACGCAGATCAAATCACTACGGTCAGTCCAACGTATGCGCAAGAAATACAGACGCCTCAATTTGGTGAAAATCTAGATGGTGTATTACGATACAACAACTATAAATTAAAAGGTATTTTAAATGGAATCGATTATGAGGTCTTTGATCCTGAAACAGATGATGTCATTCCAGCACATTTTTCTGCTGAAAAATTAGCAGGAAAAACACTTAACAAAATAGCTTTGCAAGAACGTGTGGGCTTGCCTGTAAATAAAGATATAGCTTTAATGTCTATGGTTAGTCGTTTAACTACTCAAAAGGGCTGCGATTTATTAAGAGAGCAACTAGAAGAATTAATGCACCGAAACATTCAAATTCTGATTTTAGGTACAGGAGAAAAAGAATACGAAGATAGTTTCAATTACTTTAATTGGAAATACCCAGAAAAATTTAAAATAATTGTTGATTTTGATGTAGCTTTGGCGCAACACATTTATGCTGGAAGTGATTTATTCATCATGCCTTCAGTGTTTGAACCTTGCGGACTTTCTCAATTGAACTCGCTTCGCTATGGTACATTACCAATCGTTCATGAAACAGGCGGATTAAAAGATACAGTACAACCGTTCAATCCTCTTACAGGTAAAGGGACAGGATTCAGTTTTTATGATTTTCGTTCAGCTGTTATGGTTGAGACGATTGATCGTGCTTTGACTGTTTACTATGATGAACCCAAAATATGGGGTTCATTGATAAAGCAAGCTATGGCACAAGATTTTAGCTGGAAGAAGTCAACTAAGGAATATAGACAAATCTATACAGCAGTACTTAAGGCGTAATGGAGAACTTCAACGGGCACATAATAATAGGCAACTATTCTTATTTTGTTTGTTGGAGTTTCTTTAATCTTATTGATGTAAATGCTTTTAATCTAAATCAAAGAAGACGGGGAGAAAAACATGACATTAACAACTAAACTATTTAAACAAGAATTCGAGAAGACCTTTGAAGGACTACATGCTTCAAATATAAAAGAATCTTCTTCAGCGCAGCAATATACTGCTTTAGCGAATTTTATAAAAGTCTATTCTTCTGATAATTGGAACCAAACAAATCAGTTGTATAAAGACGAGCAATTTAAGCAAGTATACTATTTTTCAATGGAATTTTTACCCGGGCGTATGCTGAAAAGCAATTTATTGAATCTAGGTATTTTGGATATTGTTCGAGCAGGAATCGCTGAAATGGGTTTAGATTTTGAGGCAATCGTAAAATCAGAAGTAGATCCTGCTTTAGGAAACGGTGGTTTAGGCCGGTTAGCTTCTTGTTTTATGGATTCAATAGCATCTCTTGGTATTCCTGGAAACGGAAATGGCATACGCTACCGTTATGGATTATTTCAGCAAAAATTTGTAGACGGATACCAAGTTGAATTGCCGGATAACTGGTTGCGTAACGGCAATATTTGGGAAGTTAGAAAAGAAAATAAAGCCGTTATGGTCCGCTTTGGCGGTGAAGTTTACTTAAAAGAAGACGGAGGAAATAAGCTGCGTCCTATTTATTCGAATACTCAAAATATACTTGCTGTACCTTATGATACAGGAATGATTGGTTACGAGAATGACGTTGTCAATACTTTGCGCTTATGGTCAGCAGAAATTCCTCCTGAAGAAGAAATAAACTTCAAAACAAGTGCTGAACGAGCAGTCGTTAACCAAATTACGGAAGTACTTTATCCAGATGATTCTAATTATGAAGGACAGCTTCTTCGATTGCGACAAGAGTATTTCTTTACATCTGCAGGGATTCAAAGTATTATCCGCTTTTTCAAAAGGCAACAACTGCCGTGGAGTGAGTTTCCAAATAAAATTGCAATTCATGTAAATGATACACACCCGGCTTTATGTGTTCCTGAATTGATGCGTATTTTACTAGATGAAGAAGGAATGAGTTGGGAAAAAGCTTGGGACATAACGAAGAAATCGATTAGTTATACTAATCACACCATTATGCAAGAAGCGATGGAAAAATGGCCGGTTCATATGGTGCAAGAATTAATTCCACGTATTTATCAAATTATTGAAGCCATCAATCAAAGGCATATAGATAAAAAAATTCCTTTGTATGGAGAAGAATTAACCTATAGAACAACTATTATTTCAGACGGTAATATTAAAATGGCTAACTTAGCTATTATCGGGAGCCACAGTGTAAATGGCGTTGCTCAGTTGCATACAGATATCTTAAAAGAGGAAATCCTGCGTGATTTTTATGAAATGTATCCATCTAAATTCAATAATAAAACAAATGGAATTACCCAACGACGCTGGTTGCATTTAGCTAATGAAAAGCTGACACAGTTGATCGACGATAAAATCGGAAAAGAATGGAAAACAAATCCAGCAGAACTTAGACAGTTTAAAGCTTACTCAAAAGACAAAAAAACATTAAAACAATTATCCGACATCAAGTTGGAAAATAAAAAAAGATTCGCAGCATATGTGAAAGAAAAACATTCTATTGAACTTGATCCGACAGCTTTGTTTGATGTACAAATCAAAAGATTGCATGCTTATAAGCGTCAATTGCTAAATGCCTTGCATATCTTGGACCGGTATTTGAAAATTAAAAATGATCCTAAACTCGATTTGCAACCAAGAGTCTTTATTTTTGGCGCAAAAGCAGCACCTAGTTATATTTATGCAAAACAAATCATAAAATTTATCAATGCACTGGCTAAATTAGTAAATAATGATCCAGATGTAGGAGATAAAATGAAAGTTGTTTTTATCGAAAATTACGGTGTTTCATTGGCAGAGTTGATCATCCCAGCTGCAGATATCAGTGAACAGATATCATTAGCAGGTAAAGAAGCTTCTGGAACAAGCAATATGAAATTGATGCTGAATGGTGCTTTAACTATGGCAACTTTAGACGGTGCCAATATTGAAATTAAGGATCTAGTGGGAGAAGACAATATTTTCTTATTTGGGTTGACGAATGATGAAGTAAACCGCATGAATAGAGAAGGTCATTATTCTTCTAAAGCAGTTTTAGAAAATAATCCGCGTTTGAATAAGGTGTTGGAGTGTTTGGTAGATGGGACTGTCCCAGATATTGTCGAAGAAGGCAGAGTGATCTATGATTCATTAGTCCAGTACAACGATGAATACTATGTCTTACAAGATTTTGAAAGTTTTGTTGCAGCACAAGAAAGAGCAGATACGTTGTATCAAAATCAAGAATTATGGAACCAAAAGGCATTAATCAACATTGCAAGTTCAGGTCCATTTTCAGCCGACTTTACAATCATGCGCTATGCCGATGAAATATGGAATGTTAAAGAAAGAACAATTAATAAAAAAGTTTTTTTAAAAGGAAACCAACCATTATAAAGTTAAAAGAGAAGTTGTAACTATAATAGAATTGAGGAAACAAAATGACTGAAGCAATTTATTATAATTCTTGGCTAACAAAATACAAAAAACCGTTTGGAGCAGTACCGGTTAATGAAGAAGTAACCTTTACCCTTACTTGCGAATGTCCGGTTGTTGAACCAGTTTGCTTGTTCGTACAAAAAGATTTTGGAGATACATTTGAAGTCAAGATGCGCTCAGATGGAAATCATCAATACCAAGTAACGATTCAATTAACAGAAGGGCAAGGATTGTATTATTATTATTTTAAGCTAGCACTTAAAAAAGAAGATCAAACTAAAATCGTTTATTATGGAAATAATAAACGATTTAAAGGTGGAGAAGGGCAAGTTTACGAAAATGAACATCAGGTAAAGTCTTATCAATTAACCAGTTATTTGTATGAAGACCCTTCACCTAAATGGTATCGTGAAGGAATAGCTTATCATATTTTTGTTGATCGTTTTAATAACGGGAATGCAGATGGAACGGTATCGAATCCTAAAAAGAATTCGTTTCTTTATGGCAGTCAAGAAGATTTGCCGATGTATATCAAGAATAAAGATGGGGAAATCGTTCGTTGGGAATTCTATGGAGGAAACTTAAAAGGAATCATTCAAAAGTTGCCTTATCTAAATACACTGGGCATAACCATTCTATACCTGAGTCCCATATTTGAAGCGCGCAGCAATCACAAGTACGATACAGGTGATTTTATGAAAATCGATCTCATGTTTGGGGATGAAGAGATATTTAAAGAACTGATTCAAAAATCAAAGGAACTTGGTATGCACATTCTTTTGGATGGCGTATTTAACCATTCTGGTGCAGATAGCCGTTATTTTAATTTATTTGAAACGTATGAGGGAAAAGGTGCCTATCAATCTAGGGATAGTGTCTATGCTAATTGGTACACATTTAAGAAGTTTCCAGATCATTTTGAGTCATGGTGGGGCGTCAAAGATTTGCCAAAGCTAGATACTCAACACCCGGAGGTCCAATCGTTTATTTATGAAGGTAAAAATAGTGTTATACGAAAGTGGTCAACGTTAGGAATAGGTGGATGGCGTCTAGATGTAGCAGATGAGTTATCGGATAAGGTATTAAAAGGCATCCGATCAGTATTAGATGAAACTGCGCCAAATTCTGTATTAATTGGAGAAGTATGGGAAGATGTCTCGAATAAAATTGCGTACAATAAGCGTCGACATTATAGTGAAGGCGGCATGTTGCATGGAGCGATGAATTACCCTTTTCGTGAAATTATTTTAGGTCTGCTCAAAAACAAAACCACTCCAAAAGAAGCGGCTGAACAATGGATGAATTTAAAAGAAAATTATCCGACAGAAGTATTCAAAAGTAATTTCAATAATATAGGAACACACGATACCAAACGGATTTTAACGGAATTGGATCGTAATACATCAAAATTAAAACAAGCGATGGCCTTATTATTTGTCCTACCTGGAGTCCCGAGTCTTTATTATGGCGATGAAGTGGGTGTAGAAGGAAATGAAGATCCTGATAATCGTAGGATGTATCCATGGGGAAGAGAAAATAAGGAAATTCAACTATTTGTAAAAAAGATAAGTGCTATCCGAAATAAAGAAGCTAGCTTAAAAGAGGGTGATTTTTACCCTTTTTCACAAGGTGAACTAATGGGGATTATTAGATTGATAAGTAAGGAAGACTTTGTAGTAATTCTTTTCAATACTGCTAATAAGAAAACTCGGTTAGAAACTTCAGCTATTCCAGAACAGTATGATTTTGATGTTTTCTCTTTTTTAAATGAAAATCAACTAAATCATATTCAAATAGAAGGGGATGGCATTGTTATTTTAAAAAAAGAGCCGAATCAAGAAATAACAATCAGTACTATTTAGAAAAATTAGTTCTACATCAAATGATGTGATGTTTCAAATAGAGTAACTTGGACTTTAAGTGATTACAATGAGTTCTTTCAAGCTACAAGAAACGTTATTCTTCAAGAAATTTCAGATATCAGATAAATAATGCAACGAATCTAGCAACATTAAAATAGCGATTTATAATGTGTCAAAAAAGCAAAAAAGTCAGAATTTATCATTCTGGCTTTTTTTAATTTTACTTTATTTAATAGTAGAAAAGTTGTACATAAGAAAATAAAGTTGCTTAGCAAAAAGTTTTATTATCCTAAACAATTTCTTCTGGAATAACGGTTTTGCTTGTGGAGAGCTATGAGAACACCTGGAGCTTGAATCCAATGCATGACTATAAGCAAGTCTATTCCGCCAGAAATTAAGAGTCGAGTAGTCACAACGAGCGTTAGTTCGAGTAACTCAAAGTTGATTTTCCGTTCGAGTAGCTGCAACAAGCGCTAGTTCGAGTAACTCAAAGTTGATTTTTCATTCGAGTAGCAACAACAAGCGCTAGTTCGAGTAGCTCAAAGTTGATTTTTCATTCGAGTAGCCACAACGAGCGCTAGTTCGAGTAGCCACAACAAGCGCTAGTTCGAGTAGCTCAAAGTTGATTTTCCATTCGAGTAGCTGCAACGAGCCTTAATTAGAGTGATTTCAAAATGGAGGATCATTTTATTCATTAGGTCGTTTTTTTGTTCGATAGTCTTTTTATTATCCCTACCTTTAACGTTTAGCCCAAAAATCCTGATAAAAAGTGTTGCTTTTAATTCTACCAAGGAGAGTATGAAATCCATGACTTTTGATACCATAGATGGTATAATTAAATGTTGGGGCGTGTAAAGAAAAAAACTTTCTTTTTTGCTATGCAAGCTTTATAAAGAGTGCAAGCCCATGTCTCCAGATTACTTGTGTCTAAAAAACACATCGAAAAGGAGAAGATAATTTGAATTATTTTAAATTGAAAGAAAAACAAACAAGCGTTAAACAAGAGATGATAGCGGGTGCTACATCATTTTTCGCGTTGTCTTATATCATCGTCGTTAATCCTTTAATATTAGCAGATGCAGGCATTCCTGCCGAACTAAGTGTTTTTAGTACGATTATTGTTTCAGCTATCGGAAGTATAGTGATGGGATTGTGGGGGAAAGCGCCTATAGTTCTAGTGCCAGGTATGGGAATAAACGCATTCTTTACGTATACAATCGTTGATTCATTAGGACTTTCATGGCAGCAAGCATTAGCAGTGATCTTTGTCTCAGGATTGATTTTTACTGGTGTTGCCTATACTTCTATCAGTAAATTATTAGCAGCGGCTATTCCAGATTCTTTGAAACATGGAATAACAGCCGGAATTGGTCTTTTTTTAGTTGTGATTGGGCTAGAAAATGGTGGCATTATTGTTGATGGAGGAGCAAGTTCATTTATCATGTTAGGAGATTTAACTCAGCCGCTTGTATTATTAGCAGTTATTGGGATTTTACTATCGGGTGTGCTTTATTTAAGAAATATACCTGGCAGTTTTTTTATTGGAATTGTAGTTATTACGATTATTTCATTGATAACTGGTATTCATAAAGCCAGTGCTTCTTCATTCTCATTGAGTAATCTTTCTGAATTTCCAGCACTTATAGGGGCTTTTGATTTTTCAATGCTCTTTAGCATACCTTTTTTACTAGCGGTGTTCTCATTGACGATGATTTTGATTTTTGAAGCAATTGGTCTTTTTGAAGGTATGTTGGAAGATAAGACTCGTTTTACAAGTGCGTTTAAAGTTAGCGGGATAATGACTTTGGTATCTGGTTTGTTGGGAACAAGTCCAACCGTAGCAGCAGCTGAAAGTGCATCTGGTATAAAAGCTGGAGGGAAGACAGGACTTACTGCTGTGACAGCGGGGGTATTATTTTTACTTTCATTACTATTCACACCACTGTTAACTTATATTCCTAATGCAGCATTAGCACCTGTTATTGTTATTACTGGTGCAATCATGATGGAGAATTTAAAACACATTCCTTTTGATGATTTTAGCGAATGGTTTCCGGCCTTTTTGATTATAGTGATGATTCCTTTAACGTCAAGTATCGTTGATGGGTTAGCCTTTGGTTTTATAGCCTACCCTATTTTTAAATTAGCAAAAGGCGAATTTTTTAAAGTGAAAAAAGCCATGCATGTAGTCTCATTTCTTTTCTTGCTTACAATGATTGCTATTGCAATCATTTAATAAAGGAAGAAAGTTCTTTTACTTGAATACTGCGTAATAAACAAACCCTCAAAAGTAGAGTTCATTCTACTTTTGAGGGTTTTTCTTTTCCTAAAATAAAATCTTTAAATAAAGGATAAAAGAAACGTGTAGCCAAAAGCCCCTAGTAAAAAACTGGTTATACTGCTTTCTTTTTCTTGAGGCAGTTCTTCTTTTAAAACATTCAGAATCACACCGCCAGCTATGAACGCTTGTAAAACTGAGATAACCAATTCATTTAATTCAGTCAATGCTCCAATAAGCCACCCTAAAAAGATTGCTAGAGTTAAAAGGATTCTGCCATATTGATCATAAATTTTTTTATGGTCTCTGCGCAAACTCCAGTCATTGGTCACAAAATGAACACCCAGAGCGATAAAATAAAATAACAAACCTAAAGGACTTTTAAATTCTTCCTGGATTAATAAATAACCAATAATGGCATTATAAACAAAAAAGGAACAGATATGAATCCAAAATATACCCGAACTAGCATCTTCAGGGTGTTTAAAACGAGGACTTTCTTTAGAAAGTTTGACTAAATTCTCTAAGGTGTAAAATAAAACCAAACCTACTAAAGCAATGATATAAATATGATTTTCTAAGTATCTCCAAGGACTATATTCTAGTTTAAGCAATAAATTTTGTTGATAATCATTTAATTCTGGTAATAATAATACAAAAACATAAGAGACGGCAACTCCAGCTGTAAAAGATAAAAATTTATTTCGTGACGCTTTGTGCGCAAAGTGGATTGATTTAGAAAAAAAGTGAATCAATGCAAATCCTAATACACAGAAAAAACTGAGCCATATGTACATAATGCTCCCCCTATCTGGTTTATTCTATTCTATCTTTCTAAATGATTAAAAAGAAATACTTAGCCTTATATTGGAACAAAAAAGAGTTGGAAAAGATTCCCAACTCCATTTTTTTCACACGATTATATTTTCTTAGCGTCGATATCTGCTAATACCTGTTCAAATATTTCAATAGGCTGAGCTCCGCTAAGACCATATTGACCATCAATAACAAAGAAAGGAACGCCTTGAATACCAATTTCAGCTGCTTGGGCTTGGTCCAAACGTACAGCGTCTAAATAAGCCTCAGAAGTCAAAATATCTCTAACACGGTTCTCTTCCAAACCAACGGAAGTAGCCAAATGAACTAAAAAGTCGTCGTCATTTAGCCATTTACCTTCAATGAAGTAGGCCTTTTTGGCTAGTTCCATAAATTCATTGCCTTTACCTTGCTCTTTGGCAAATTGAAACAAACGATGCGGTTTTAATGTATTTCCATGTTGAATAGCATCGTAATTATAAGCTAAATCAACATTGTTAGCCATTTGAGTAACTTGTTGAATCATAGAATGAGCTTGTTCGACGCTCATTCCTTTATGCTCGGCGAAATAAACTTCCATTTTACCGTCAACTTTCTCAGGAGCTGTGGGATCTAATTCATAACTATGAAACTCAATTTCTACATCTGTGCGATCCTTAATGGCTGCTTCTAAATGTCGTTTGCCAATGTAACAAAAAGGACAAACAAAATCTGACCATACTGCTATTTTCATCTTTTAACACTCCTTATTTATGCTTACTAATGATAAGCATAATGGTAAAGATAGTTAGTTGTCAATCAAAGGTGGTTAGTAAGAAAAAAACTTTAGAAAAAACTTGCAAATAATATTAAAAATGTGTATATTTATTATCAAGTTCTAATTTCATTGGAATTAGATTAAAATTAGGTAAGTAAACAGGGGGATTTAATTATGGAAAAGACGAAATGGTGGAAATCAGGTGCAGTATTATTAACGGCAGGTTTATTAGTAGCTTGTGGAAATGACGCGGGAAGCGAAACAAATAGTTCAAGTTCTGGCGAAGGAGATCTAGCGGAAGAGCAAGTACTAAACTTAATTGAAATTGCTGAACTTCCTACTGGGGATACAGCCTTAGCTACAGATACCGTGAGTTTTACCGTTTTTAATAACATAAATGAAGGTTTATACCGTCTTGACAAAGACAGCCAGCCAATTCCTGCTTTGGCTGAAGAAGAAGTAACGGTTAGCGAAGATGGGTTAGAATATACATTTAAATTGCGTGAAGATACAACTTGGTCAAATGGTGATCCAGTAACAGCTAACGATTTTGTATATGCTTGGAAAAGAGTCGTTAATCCTGAAACAGCCGCTTCTTATTCGTACTTATTTGAAGGAATTGAAAATGCCAAAGCTATCATATCTGGAGAAGCTGATCCTGAAACATTGGGTGTAGAAGCTGTAAGTGATTATGAATTGAAAGTTACGATGGAAACTCCCGTACCTTACTTTATCTCTCTAATGGCGTTCCCTACATTCTTCCCTCAAAATCAAGCATTTGTGGAAGAACAAGGAGCTGAATATGGAACTTCAGCAGAGACAATGGTCTTTAATGGACCGTTCACATTTAGCAATTGGGATGGAACAAACTTAAATTGGACATATGAAAAGAATGAAGAGTATTGGGATGCTGAAAATGTTGCTTTAGAAGAGATCAATGTTGAAGTTATTAAAGAAACATCAACTGCTTTAAATCTATACGATTCTGGTCAAATTGACCGAGTTAATTTAACAGGTGAATTTGCTAAACAATATCAAGATAATGCAGATTACACTGTTGAAACAGAAGCAAGAACGTCTTACCTTCAATTAAACCAAGAAAAAAATGGCGAAGAAACTCCATTAGCTAATGAAAACTTACGTAAAGCTATTGCTTCTTCTTATAATCATGAATTGTTGGTCAGTGAAATCTTAGCTAATGGTTCACAAACAGTAGGTGGTCTAGTTCCTGCTGAATTAGCAGCAAATCCAACAACTGGAGATGATTTCCGTTCAGAATCTGGAGACTACCTAGCTTTTGATGCAGATGCAGCTAATGAATATTGGGAATCGGCTAAAGAAGAACTTGGTACAGATACAGTAACATTAGAATTGCTTGGGGACGATGATGAAACAAATAAAAAAGTCGGAGCTTACATGAAAGACCAAATTGAAACTAATTTACCCGGTGTGGAGATCACATTGAAAAATGTTCCATTTAAAGCTCGTTTAGAATTACAAACACAACAAGACTACGATTTAGCTTTAGGCGGATGGGGAGCAGATTTTGCTGATCCAGTAAACTTTATTGATTTAATGACATCAGAAAGTCCATACAACCGTTCAAGCTACAGCAATGCAGAATTTGATGAATTAGTAGCTTTGTCTAAGGGTGAAAATGCAACAGACGTCGATGCACGTTGGACAAACTTACTTGATGCAGAAAAAATCTTATTAGAAGAAGCTGGAGTAGCTCCTCTTTTCCAAAGAGCAGCAGCAACATTGCAAAAAGATTATGTTAAAGATGTTTACAATTACCAAGTTGGAGCTAAGTACAGCTACAAAGATGCTTACATTGAAGCTCACTAAGAATTTTGGTGAAGATTAAATAAAAAGAGCTCTAAACGAAGATTCTTATAATCTTTGATTTAGAGCTCCTTTTTTATTGTATTAGTAGTCCTATTAATGCTGGCTTGCTTGATTAACAATTTTATTTGTTTGAAGATCAAAAAGGATATTGCAGACGAATAAAGAGGCTAAAATAAAAACACTCACCGAGGTATTATTTCCAAGATAAAAATGGACAAACAGCGAATAAATAACAATTTTTGCAATCAATTGAAGACTGAAAATCTTTTTTAATTTTTTTATTAATGGAACAGTCGGTTTTTCCTTGATTCTTTTTATGATCCTTCGATCGTTTACAAGAAAAATACGGACAAATTGACTTTCAAAATCATAAGCGCCAAAATGACGTAAAGCCAATAAGTTACCCATCACATAAAAGATAATCAATCCAAGTAGAAGGTATTGAAACAAGTACAGCACTCCTTTCTAAGCAGTAGAGAATAATTTAAAAGTTCATTGTACCATAATATCTACTACATTTTTTTCAATAGAAACACCAAGTGAATAAAAAAAGCAAAACCAATCCATGAAGTTGAGATCATGGGTCGCTTTTACTCTGATAAAACAAATAAATACTTCTTTTCGTCGGCTTCGTCATAAAAAGATAAGGTATCATTTTCATGACGGTCAGCAATCAATTTATAGCCATAGTGATCAGTGAAGACCAACTGCTGATTTGAGATAGATGTGAGACTTCCGACAAGAAGATGATTATTAATATGAAAATCACCTTCTTGAGTTATTCTTAAGAGCCAGTGTGTTTTATTTTCTTGACTGCTCCAAGTCCCAACAAATGGAGATAAGGATTGTTGCAGAGAGGAAACTCTAGAAGGTGCTATTTTTTTCTTGGAAAAAGTTTTTTTAAGTAACCTAACAATAATAGAAAATCCTAAAAGAAAATTGATCAATTTGTTTGTTTTCATATTTGATTTCTCCCATAATAAGTAATAAAATAAGTGCGATACCAATTAACAATTGTAAAATTAACAACATCTATATTATATGCCTAATTTATTGAATTAAATAGGGACTAAAGTTTTATTTTGATGTCAAATTGATGTTAAATAGATTACTAAAACAATATTAGACAAAACAAATGAAATAGTACGATATTTTCTTTTTAAATGAATAGAAAGACTTGATTATCAATGGGAAACAGTTCAAAATATAAACATATGTCACTTTCTCTAGTATAGTTATGAAATTAAATAAAAATGATAAAGGGTGTTACTTTGATGAACGTGATTAAATTTGGTGGAAGCTCATTAGCTTCAGGAAATCAGTTAAAAAAGGTCGTACAAATTGTAAAAGAAGATGCAGCACGGAAAATTGTAGTTGTATCAGCCCCTGGTAAGCGTTCAGCAGAGGACGAGAAGGTGACAGACCTGTTGATTGGATTTGGTATGAAAGCTCTTGTTGGCCATGATTTTAGTGCCGTGCAAGAAAAAATCATTGATCGATACCAAAGTATTGCTGAGGAATTGGGAATGGGTACAGAAATTATTGATGAAATCAGAAGTAATTTAGCTGTCTTAGTTAAAGGCAACAAAGATGAACCCGATTATTATTTAGATGCATTTAAAGCAAGCGGTGAAGATAATAACGCAAAATTGGTTGCTGCATACTTTAACCAAGAGGGGATACCAGCTCGGTATATGGATCCTAAGGAGGCTGGATTAGTGGTAACCAATGAACCGGGAAACACTCAAGTTCTGCCTGAAAGTTATGAACAATTATATAAATTACGTGATAGTAAAGAAATTATTATTTTTCCTGGATTTTTTGGATACACAAAAGACGGGAAAGTTTGTACTTTTTCAAGAGGCGGTTCAGATATTACAGGATCTATTTTAGCGAATGGGACCCAAGCAGATTTATATGAGAATTTTACGGACGTAGATGCTATATTTGCTGCTAATCCTCACGTAGTTGAAAATCCTATAGGTATCAAGGAACTGACTTACCGTGAAATACGCGAGCTTTCATACGGCGGCTTTTCTGTTCTACATGATGAGGCTTTACAACCGGCATTTAAATTAGGTATTCCAGTTCAAATCAAAAATACAAATAATCCATCTGCTCCGGGGACGCGTATTATGAAAGAACGTCAAATAACGGATCAAGGTGTAATTGGAATTGCCAGTTCAAGCGGTTTTAGCAGTATTTACATTGACAAGTATTTAATGAACCGTGAAATTGGTTTTGGACGTAAAGTATTAGAAATACTTGAAGCAAGAGGAATTAGTTATGAACATATGCCATCAGGAATCGATAATTTAACGATTCTTTTAGAGACGGATCAAATGACAACTGAAGAAGAAAAATCCTTGCTAGTTCAATTAAAAGAAGAGTTATGTGCAGATAGTGTGACAGTTAAACACGATATTGCTTTGATCATGATTGTTGGGGAAGGCATGAGTGAAAAGATATTTACGATGTCTAAAGCAGCAACCGCTCTTTCTGAAAATAATATCAATATTGATATGATCAACCAAGGGGCCTCTGAAGTTAGTGTCATATTTGGGATCCAAGCGAAATACGAAGACTTGGCGGTAAAAGCCTTGTATGAAGCTTTTTTTGTGAAATAAAAAAGGTTTGTTGAATATAGTTATTTGACAAAAAAAAGGCTGGAATAAAGTCTAGCCTCATATTAACCTTAACCTCACTTTTCCATTCAGCGGAAGAGTGAGGTTTTTTATTGTGCTACGCTCTCGTGAAAGAGCATTTCATGGAAGAGTGACACCAAGTTAAAGTAATCAGCTAATAAACTAAGTAATTAAAAAACTCATCCCCATTTTTGATGAACTGAATCATCAAAATAGGAATGAGTTTTCTAGTTGTACAATTGAGCTATCTTATTTAATGGCTTTAACCAAAAAGAATAAAATAACCGATAACAAGGATACCTAAAATGATTCTGTACCAACCAAAGACTTTAAAGTCATTATGTTTAAGGTAGCCCATCAAGAATTTGATTGCGATAACGGAAACAACGAACGCAACCAGCATACCGGTTAAGAGAATCGCAACTTCCATGCCTGTAAAGTCCAAACCGAATTTAACCAGTTTAAGGAAACTTGCGCCAAACATGATTGGGATAGACAAGAAGAACGAATACTCTGTAGCAACGAATCGAGATGTACCAATTAGAATAGCACCCAAAATCGTTGCTCCTGAACGAGACGTACCAGGAATCAATGAAAGAACTTGGAACATACCGATTAAAAAGGCTGTATTATAAGTCAAATCTTTAAATGAATTGATAGAACTTTCTTTTCCTTTGTTGCGATTTTCAATAATAATAAATAAAATCCCATAAACAATCAACATAATAGCAACTGTCCAATAATTATATAAATGATCATTTAACCAGTCATCAAAAAGAAATCCTAGTACTGCTGCAGGAAGAACCCCAACGATTACTTTGTACCAGATAGACATGGTATCTTTCTTTTCTTGAGTGGATTTCTTTGGTGAAAATGGATTTAATTTGTTGAAATAAAGTAAGACAACAGCCAAAATAGCACCTAATTGGATAACCACAAAGAACATTTCTTTAAATTCAGCAGAAGCATTTAATTGAATAAATTCCTCTACTAAAATCATGTGTCCGGTACTACTGATAGGCAGCCATTCAGTAATTCCTTCAACGACGCCTAAAAATACAGCTTTTAATAATTCAATAAAAATCATGTTATTCTCCTCTCAAATAAAAACGCAAATATTAAAAAGCACAAAACTAAGTATACCTAAATTATACTGGTTATCCTACACTATTTAGGGAAAATTAAGGGTTTCTTTAGATTGTGCTAAAAATAGCGATGTATTCTTGTTAATAGCAAATTAAAGTTGTCCCTGGAAAAACTGGACGAGTAAACTACTAACGGCAACAAAGAACCAAGTAGCTAAACCAAGCAGCACTGGTTTTTTTCCAGTCTTTAATAAGGCTCTTAAGTTAGCTGATAAGCCAATCGAGCCTAATGCCATTGCAATCATAAAACGCGAGAGCCATTTAGCTATTGCTATAAAGGTTTCAGGAAGAATGCCTGAGCTGCTGATTAAAGAAGCTACCAAAAACCATAAAATAAACCAGGGGAAAATTTGTTTCAAAGAAACTTTCTCAGCAAGACGCCTTTTTTTATAAACTTGAATGCCGGCTATGATCAATGAAATTGGAATGATCAGAGTTGCTCTTGTCAATTTTACAATAGTTGCATAATCACCAGCCGCTTCGCTGTAACTGTAACCAGCTGCAACAACAGAAGAAGTATCATTGATTGCTGTTCCAGCCCATAATCCAAATCCAGCATCAGACAAATTCATCAAGTGACCCAAAAAGGGGAAGAGAAAGACAGCGACAATATTAAATAAAAAAATCGTTGAAATCGATAAGGCAATTTCATCATCATCTGCTTCAATGATTGGTGAAACAGCGGCAATTGCTGACCCGCCACAAATAGCCGTTCCTACACCAACCAAGACTTTCGTATTGGTTGGGATCTTTAACCATTTTCCAATTAAAAGAGCACTAATAAAAGCAACCGCAATCGTGACGATCGTGACGCTTAATGAGGATAGTCCAGTTGATTTAATATCTTGAATGGATAAACTAAATCCCAGCAAGACAATTGAAGCTTGTAAAATTTTCTTTGAAGAAAATTTAATACCAGGCTGGAAATCAGCTGGAATCCTTAGAGTGTTGTTTATGGTTAATCCTAAAATAATAGCAAATACAGCACTGCCAATAATTGGGAAAAAGTTTCCTAAAAAGGTAGCAATTAGAGCGATGGTAATGGAAAGAAATAGACCCTTACTAATTTTCTTCATTTGTTTTTTCGTCCTTTCTATGTAACATTTGTCCACTATAGCATATTTCTTCATTTGTATCATTTGAGAAACAAAAAAAATGATGCTACAGTTAAATTGAGAAAGCGGTTAAATGGTTCAAAAAAATAAAAATACGATGAGGAGGATTATATTGAATTCAATTCAACTTAAACAATTGCTCAACAACATGACAAGGGAAGAAAAAATTGGTCAAATGGTTCAATTAGCAGGTGAGTTTTATAAAGAAGAGGATAGTGAAAATACTGGTCCAATGCATGAAATGAACATGTCAGCTGAAAAAATGACGACGATAGGATCAGTACTTGGAATCTCTGGTGCCCAAACACTGATAACAATCCAAAAAGAACATTTGGCAAAAAGTCGCTTAGGTATACCGCTATTATTTATGGCGGATGTAATACATGGATACCGCACTATTTTTCCAATCTCGTTAGGCATGGCATGCACTTGGAATCCTGATTTGATTGAAGAGAGTGCTGTAATTGCGGCAAAAGAAGCAGCCGTTTCAGGTTTACATGTAACCTTTGCACCAATGGTTGATCTAGTGCGTGATGCTCGTTGGGGAAGAGTTATGGAAGCTACAGGTGAGGACCCTTATCTGAATCAACTTTATGCCCGTGCTTTCGTTAGAGGATACCAAGGGAAAAATTTGGCAATCGATACGTTGCGCATTGCAGCTTGCATCAAACATTTTGCTGGATACGGTGCACCAGTAGCTGGGCGAGAATACAATACCGTAGAATTGTCTGAAAGAACGTTACGAGACATGTATCTGCCAGCCTACCAAGCTGGGATCGATGAAGGCAGTAAATTAGTTATGACGGCCTTTAACTCACTAGACGGTGTACCTGCTACGGCAAATAAATCGTTGATGCGTGAGATGCTTCGAAAAGAACTTGGCTTTGAAGGTGTGCTCATTTCTGATTGGGCATCAGTTGGAGAAATGATCCCTCATGGCATTGCTGAGAATTTAAAAGAAGCCGGTGAATTAGCGATTGAAGCTGGAGTAGACATTGAGATGATGACAGGCGCTTATTTAAATTATTTAAGCGAGCTAGTCGATGAAGGGAAAGTCGCCGAATCAATGATTGATGAAGCTGTATTCCGAATTCTAACATTGAAAAATGAGTTGGGTTTATTTGAAAATCCCTATCGTGGAGCAAATAGTACAGAGGAAAAGACAATAGTATTCAGCTCAGAGCATCGAGAAAAAGCTAGAGAAATAGCTGAAGAGTCAATAGTTCTTTTGAAAAATAAGGAACAGGTCCTACCGTTAACTGTCCATCAGAAAGTCGCCTTGATCGTACATGAAGGGCAAGCAAAAGATGTGTTAGGTGCGTGGTCTTGGAAAGGTCAACAAGAGGAAAGTGTTTCGCTATATGAAGGGCTATTGCAGCATATCCCAAAAGAAGCGATCGTATTGAAAACATTCGTCAATGGGCAAACAGAACTTGATGAGGACTGGCTGACCGATGTTGATGTTATTGTGGCTGCTATTGGCGAATCTTCTTATATGAGCGGTGAAGGTGCAAGCAGAAGCAACATTAAGTTGCCATCCGAACAGATCCAACTGATCAAAGAACTGCGTACTTTAAATAAACCGCTAGTAGTGACGCTTTTCAATGGCAGGCCATTAGATCTAACCGATATTGTTCAAGATGTAGACAGTATGTTGGAAGCTTGGTTTCCAGGAACTGAAGCTGGCTCGGCAGTGGCAAATGTGTTGTATGGTAAAAAAAATCCAAGTGGTAAATTGACCATGTCTTTTCCAAAAGCAGTTGGGCAAGTTCCTCTCTACTACAATCAAGACAACACCGGGCGCCCACTAACAGCTTTAAATCAAGATGATAAGTATCTCTCAAGGTATCTGGATGTTGACAATAGTCCGCTTTTTCCTTTTGGTTATGGATTAAGTTATACGTATTTTAAGTACAGTCCAATGCAAGTTACTTTGACCAAATCAAAAAAAAATCAAACGGATGAAGTTCAAATCAAACTAAAGATTACTAACAGCGGGAAATTTGCAGGTACTGAAGTGGTCCAATTGTATATTAGAGATAAGGTGGGCAAAGTAGTCCGTCCAATCAAAGAACTGAAAAGATTTAAAAAAGTTTCGCTAGAGCCTAGCGAATCAATTGTTATTTCCTTTAGTTTAAGTGAGCAAGACTTCGAATACGTACATCAAGACTTCTCTGTATCCGTTGAGTCAGGCGAATTTGAGTTAATGATCGGACCAAATAGTGAAGAAGTGGAAACAAATACAGTCTATTTAGCTTTTAAAAGAAGTGAATAAAAATGCAAAAAATGACTAAGAAATTAACCTTTAAGTTCTCATTAAAAGGTTGTTTATGGTATCATTAAGTGTAAGCTTCTCATGATTCGTTTGAAAGAAGCTGTTTGTAAATTATAGGAGGTAGGAATTATAATGGGAATGTTTGATTTTTTAAAAAAAGAAACAAAGAAGGAAGAAAGTATGGAAGTAAAGTTGTCTTCACCTGCAAATGGAACCGTTATTTCGATTGAAGAAGTAGCAGATCCAGTTTTTTCACAAAAAATGATGGGAGACGGATATGCAGTCATTCCAACAGATGGAAAAATTTATTCTCCAGTAACGGGTAAAGTTGTCAGCGTTTTCCCTACTAAACATGCAATCGGAATTGAACTTTCAAATGGAGTAGAAGTTTTATTGCACATGGGTCTAGATACAGTTGAATTAAATGGTGGCCCTTTCACTACTACTGTAGCCGAAGGAGATCAAGTAACGCCTGAAACACTTGTTTCTACCGTTGACCTAGCTGCTCTTGAAGCTGCTGGAAAAAATAATGCTATGGTAGTCGTGTTTACAAATATGGATAAAGTAGCAGAGTTCTCTTTAAGCGTTAAAGGACAGGCCTCTGCTTCAGCAGAAATTGGAACTCTTACAGCAAAACCATAAATTATATTGTAATAAAGATTTGAAAATTGAAACTGCTTTTGACCTACACTCCGAAAGTTAGATTAAATCTAGCTTTTGGGGTGTATTTGTATGGCTTAAATAGCGTAGTATGAGTATAACTAATAGATACATTGGTTTAAAATGATCTGAAAATGATTTGAAAATAAATGAAAACTAGAATGAAGCACAAGAAGTCTAAATGAATGAGGGACCGCAGACTCTTAAAATGAGAGAGGAAGTATGCAATGTTAACAATCAATGGTTTTAGTAAGACCTATAAAGGAGACAAAAAAGCCGTAGACCACATAAGTCTGAAAGTGGAGATAGGTGATATTTTTGGTTTCATTGGTCATAATGGAGCAGGTAAAAGTACAACAATCAAATCGATAGTTGGCATTCTTGACTATGAAGATGGGGAAATTTTGATCAACGGTCACTCAATGAAAACAGAGCCGCTTAAATGCAAGCAAATTATGGCATACATACCAGATAATCCAGATTTGTATGAACATATGTCGGGCATTCAGTATTTGAATTTCATTGCTGATATTTTTGCTATCCCCTCAACTGTTCGAGAAGAAAAGATAAGAAATTATGCAGCTTTATTTGAAATTACGGGAAATCTTGGAGATCTTATTTCTTCGTATTCGCATGGTATGAAACAAAAACTTGCCATTATTTCTGCTATTATCCATGATCCGAAATTGCTTGTTTTAGATGAACCTTTTGTTGGTCTAGATCCTAAAGCTGCAGTTGTACTGAAAGAAATCATGCATGAGCTTTGTACACAAGGCAGTTCTGTTTTTTTCTCAACGCATGTACTAGATACTGCAGAAAAACTTTGTAATAAAGTAGCTATGATCAATCAGGGAAAACTTATTTTTTCAGGAACCATGGAAGAGATGTTGCAAGAGAAAAAGGGCAGTTCTTTAGAAGAAATTTTTATAGATATGTTGGATCAAAAATAATCAAAAAAGAGGAGAGCGCTTTAAATTATGCATATGAAAGAAGTAACAATAAAGCGGAAAAATTTATGCTGGCTCCTTGCGAAAAATAGATTGATTGAACAACTTGGTATCAATACTTTTCGATATGAAAAAAACAGACACAAAAGAAATAGTAGAATTGCAGTAACGGCGGCTATTAGTATTGTTTTGATCATGATTCTGCTTTATTGTGGTGGAATTGCTTATGGGTACGTTCAACTAGGAATGACAGATTTGATCCCGAGCATGGCTCTTTTCATCAGCAGTTTATTTACCTTATCGTTCTCATTATTCAAATCAAATGGAGAATTTTTTGATTTTAGTGATTATGATTTACTTATGTCTTTGCCACTGCCGGTTAGGACTATTATTAATAGCCGCTTTTTGAATATGTACATTTGGAATACCTTTATTGCTCTCCTTGTTATGCTTCCAATGGGAATAATCTACCTTTTCGTTGAAAGACCTGATTTTGCATCGTATTTTATGTGGCTTGTAAGCATTTTTTTAGTCAGCTTGATTCCCACTACTGTTGCGGCAATTTTTGGAGCGGTAGTTACCGGAATCTCATCTAAATTTAGATACACAAGTGCAGTAACTACCATTCTTTCCATAGTATCACTAGTAATCCTTATGCTATTTTTCATGACTGCTTCAACGTCAACTATTGGTCTTGGAGAATTAATGAATACTCAAACAGGAACGATAAATGTTGATGCATTTTCAACTTTAGTCCCTTTTATTTCTGATAAATTAAACCAGTTATATCTACCAACAAAACTTTTCAAGGAAGCAATAGTCGATGAGAATGTTCTTTCTTTTCTATTTTTTTTCGTGATTTCTATTGGTTTATATAGTATTTTTTTACTGCTTTTATTTCCCAAATACAAACAAATTAATACAGCTTTGACGTCACATGTGAGCAAAAAAAATTATAAAATTGGTGTGCTTCACCAGAGTGAGATGCTTATGGCTTTGTATAAAAAAACAATGATGCGAATCTTAAAGTCCACAGTATGTGCTACGAATTTATTGGTTGGTTGTGTTCTCGCTATTCTATTAGCTATTAGTACGATAATTGTTGGGCCAGAAAAAATAATACAGAGTCTTGATTTAGTAGACTATCTTCCAATCATAAAAAATGCTGCGGGTTATGTTGTCGCAGCCATGGTTTCTATGACTAATACGGCTGCTATCTCGTTAGCATTAGAAGGCAAGAATGTCTGGTTGATCAAGTCACTGCCGATTTCTCCAAAAATCTTGTATGATAGCTATTTATTGACCAATCTTACCTTTACTATTCCAACATCGATCATCTGTTCAATATTGTTTAGTATCTCTTTGGAAACGAATTGGATTGAAACAAGCATGCTAATAGTCACGCCAATTAGCTTTTCATTATTTACTGCAGTAGCTGGTATTTTTATTGGCAATCGGATGGCTTATTATGATTGGCGAGATGAGACTCAACTCGTTAAGCAAAGTTTGATGAGTCTAATAGGAATGTTAGGCGGGATGGTTGTTATTCTAGTGTCTGGGGTAATAGCAATTAGTGGTGTTTTTTCACTAACAATCAACATAATGACGTTTAGTGTAAATGCATTCATTTTAATGTTTACCATTTTGTTGTATTTACATGAATGCAATCGTCCAATTAAACAATAACTAAAAGAGCGATTCAAGAAATATTCTTGAATCGCTCTTTTAGTTTAAGTAGGACGAACAATTGTAAATTCTTCAGCTAATGTAGCGTATCGATTACCAGCAAGTCGTGCGACAGGATTTAATTTGTCCGTTAAAATATATTCTTTTTCTTGATCAAAAACTGCTTCATCAAAAAAGAAATCTGTTACTCGGATAAAAAAGAAATCCGTCACAATAGCGTCGTGCTCATCTTTAATAGGTACATATTGATGTAAGACTCCTTCAAAACGAATCTTAGCTTCTGCAATAGAAGGAACTTTTACGCTAGAACTGTCTATCAGCGTCAACTGTGTTTGCTCAAGTTCGCTTTGATCAGAAGGTAGAGGAGCAGAAGTTTCATTCATTTCTTCCACTACAGTTTGATCGACAATATGAATGACCGCTTCTTTTCGGTCAAGGATATTGCGAGCGGTGTCTTTGATCACGCCATCTTTTCTCAAAATTGCCACCGTCAGTAAAGGCAGTTCATTTGAAGCAGCGCTGAAAAAACTGAATGGCGCTGCATTTACAACTGAACCATCTTTTGATAAAGAGGTGACCCAAGCAATTGGACGAGGGATCACACTCCCACTGACAAATTTGTATTGTTGTTTTTTATTTAATTGTTCTGCTTTGTAGTGAAACATTATTAGTCACTTCCTAAAAATCAATTTTAAAAATAAATCATAAAACAATCGGTAGCTTTAGTTTAGTCTAAATACTCTTTTTCCATTACTTTTGTGCTACGAACGGTATCGATCGGACGAACCAATTTTTCGATTTCGGCACGTTGATTTCTAAATTTTGGTGGCAAAGCTAATGTTTCTCCTAATATTTCGTAGTTTTCTTCGTCATCAATGAAACCAGGTCCGTCGGTAGCAAATTCAAATAAGATTCCTGGAGCTACACGAGCGTAAAGGGATTCAAAATAAAAACGATCTACATAACCAGAGTTCGGTAAGCCAAATTGACTGATTCGTTGGATCCATTCGTCTAGAACAGCACGATTTTCTACACGAAAGGCAACATGATGGACATTTCCATATCCTTGTTGAGCATCAGGAAGCAGTTCACTATGTTCAACAATCACTTGCGCACCATTTCCGCCTTCGCCAACTTCAAATTGATGAACCTGATTTTCTTTATCGATTTCTTTAAATAAGAGAACTTTTTCTAATATTTCTTTCATAGCGTCAAAGTTTTTTACACGTAAAAAGATAGGACCTAGACCAGTAATGGCGAATTCATCTGGAACTGGTCCTTTATGCCAAGGAGTACCAGAAGCGATCCCAGTATTGTGTTCATCCGAAATCAGTTGATACTGTTGGTCGTCAAAATCATGGAATGTTAGAACTTTAACACCAAATTGTTTTGAAATGCCTTTGTGGGATACCTTGTATTTATCAAAACGTTTTACCCAATAGTCTAAAGCAGCATCGCTTGGTACACGCAAAGATGTTTTAGAAATATCATTTGTGCCTTTTGATCCTTTTGGAATACCGGGAAAATCAAAGAACGTCATATCTGTCCCAGCACTGCCTTTATCATCTGAAAAGAAGAGGTGATACGTTTGAATATCATCTTGGTTCACTGTTTTCTTAACTAAGCGAAGACTTAAAATCGTTGTAAAGAAGTCATAAATTTTTTCTGCGCTACTTGTAATAGCTGTTACGTGGTGAATCCCTTTTAATCCGTTCATGTTAAAAATCCTCCAGTTGAGCTTCAATTTCTGCTCGTTTAGTTTCTAAAAAATCGGGTAGTGCAAGTGTATTTCCTAAATCTTCAATCGATTCATCTAAAGTCAAGCCAGGTGTTGCTGTGGCTATTTCAATTCTTAATCCATTTGGTTCTCTTACGTACAAACTTTTAAAATAGCCTCGTTCAACGTATTGCTCAACGGGCAGCTGTTGATGTAAAGCTTTTTGATACAGTTTCTCAAGCTCTTCAGTCGAATCGACAGTGTAGGCAATGTGGTCAATGGACCCTCTGCCCATCCGAGAAGGTTCTGTCTTCTGGCTGAAATCAATTGTTGTAAAAATACCTTGCTGAGTGTCTTGAACTTGAAACGGTTTACTGGTTAAGTTCAGTCCTAAAAAATCAGTCATAAAAGAGAGTGTTTCATTCGGTCTTTCAACTTTAAGTAAACTGTCAAAGATACCAATAATCTGGTTCGCAGCTGAAATGTCTGAATGCTTAGTCGCATTTGCAGCAAGGATCACATCATCAACTTCTATCAAGGAAAGTTCAAAATGATCCGGATCTTTAAATGCCAAACGGCGCTGGTCTTTAGCCAATGTAGTTTGTATTGAAAAGCTCGCTAAACGCGTTTTCCAATACAATAAAGTGCCTTTAGGGATTTTTAGTGTGACCGTTGAAAAGTAATTATTTTCATTATAAGCACTACCGGCAGCTTTTAATTCAAAAAAGGTCAGCAGAGTTCCGGGATTTCCTTGATAATCGCCATAAAACAAATGACGAACAGCTGTATTTTCTTGATTGACTGAATTTTTAACCAAACGCAAACCAAGAATAGTTGTATAGAAGTAATCATTATTTTTAGCAGATTTGGTGAAAGCCGAAATATGATGGACACCTTTGATCACTTTAGCGATCCTCCTTTCGATAATCCAATTTTGCTAGATAAGAAGCTATAAAACAACTATAACACATCCTTAAAAAGCTTACAATAAATAAGTTTAATTAGAGATAACTTAATTTGAAATAAAATAAAAAAACTAATACGAACCTGATATCAAGGCCATATTAGTTTTGCTAATCGTTTTTTAAAAAGTAACGCAAACACATTCGGGAGCATAAACATCTTTTTGAAGTAAAGATAAAAGACCCGTTTTAGCGTCCCTTTCAAATAAAGTCAGTTTATCGGAATCTTGATGACCGACTACGATAAATTGTTCAGTCGGATCTAGTGCAAAGTCACGTGGAGTATTTCCTTGTGACGCAATCAGCTGAATGCGTTCAATTGAATCTCCTGACTCATTAATAGCATATACAGCAATCGAATTGTGGCCACGATTAGAAGAGTATAAAAACCTTCCATCGTCAGTAATACGCACAGCTGAACCGCTATTAAAAGTTTTATGATTCTCTGGAATAGAAGAAACCGTATGGATCGTTTCAAATGAACCCTCAGTAGCATTGTAAGCTAGCACAACGATCTCACTAGATAATTCTCCAACAAGGTAGGCAATTTTACCATTTGGATGGAAAACTAAATGACGAGGGCCAGTACCAGGACTTGCTTTATAAGTTGTAGCCAAATCTAATTTTCCATCTTCGGAAACTTTATAAGTGTAAATGCTGTCTGTTCCTAAATCACAAGCAACCACGTAATTATGATCTGGTGTTAGATCCAAGTAATGCGCATGAGGTTTTGTCTGATTTTCATGAACACTTGAACCTTCATGCTGTTTAACATCTGTTAAAGTTAAGTTTCCTTTGCTGTCTGTTTTATACACAGAGACAAATCCATCATGATAGCTGGTCGTGTAGACAAGAGAGCGGACTGCATCATAGGCAACATAACAAGGAGGTGCAGCATTTTCTACAATTAGTTCACTTGTTTTTTCAAAAAATGTTGTTGTATTTTTATAAGTTGTAGCCGGTTTTTTCTTAAAAGCAGCAATTCCGCCGCCAGTTGCTGTTTTGCTTACAGCATAAAGAATATCTTTTCCGTTGGATAATGCAAGATAAGTAGGGTTGCCAATTTTTGCTACTAGCTTGGCTTCTTCTAAACGCTTAGTTTCAGTATTTAATTCGATTTCATAAATACCTTCGCTATTTTTTTTAGTATATGTTCCTAAATACAGGGTTTCTTTCATTGTAAAGCCTCCTTAGTATGTTGTAACAGGTTTCATTGTAAAGTATAGCACTCACCAATTGGAAAATTAAAGTAAAAGACACTTTTTATCCAAAAAGTGTCTTTTTTTAGTATTAGCATTAATGGAAAAGGCTTGAAATAGCTTCATAAATTCGTTGATTGGATTGTGTATCATGATGATAAAGTAGCGCGTCTGCTTTTTGTTTATTCTTACGAGTAATTTTAAATTGATTTATCCCTATTTGTTGCAACAAGTGAAGCAAATCTTCTTCAGAAGTTGTTAGTTCACCTGGCAATTCATTTAGATAAGTAAAATTGGAATGAAAAAGTTCTTCTAAAGGAAGTGCTTTAATGTCTGGTTGATAAAACAAAACCGGTTTTAAAAGAAAACTAAAATCAAAGGCAATTGGATCAGCGTCTGTTATCAAAAGTTTACTATCTTTTATTAGTTGTTGGACGTTTTCTTGACTTTGGAGAACTAAGGTACAAGCGGTATCAGCAAATGCGTCAATATAATGAAGCATTGATGCCGGTAGAGCAGTTATGACTTCAAGGTTATATTGATGGACAAAGTTTAAAAAAACTGAATTCTTCAGCAATGAAATAAAAGACGCCGCCATATGTTCGATTACATCAGATTGGTAGTGTAATCCAGAATCGTGATTCATTGGGAAAAGCAGCAATTGCTGCTTTATAGCTGAATCAGGTTCATCTTTTAAAAGTTCATCAAAACGCGGCAAGCCTGTAATAGAAAGTTTAGCCTCTGGAAAGTTTAAGGTTTCAATGGCATACCGCTTTTCTGTTTTAGAACTGATTAAAAATAAATCAGCTTTGAAAAGCTTGGTATTATACTCTAATGCTGTTTTTACATTTTGTGATCCTAGAACGTTTCGTGGCAAAAGAACTTTTTTAGCAGCTAATTCAGCCAACCATAGCGGGTTGCGTGTAGGCATAATAGCATAAGGTTCTTCCGTTGTGAGCAGTAGTTGAGCCATTAATAATAGCAAAATGTATTTTTTTGATTTGTAAATTAACAGATAATCTTTGTCTAAAGCAGCAGCTTTAGCATAATCTGGTGATTTGCTATCAATAACATAGTAGATTTCTTTTTCCGGATGGTGTTGTCTCATGTAGCGGAAAAAGGCCCAACTATTATTTTTAGCTTCCGTAGGCGTTTCGCCCATGATCCAAATATTTCGTTTGCTATAAAAAGGACGTAAAATTGGAGCGAAATGAAAAAGCTCTTTCATATATTCAAAATTTTCTTTTTCAAAATTTGTTACTGAAAGAATAAAATTATTTGATTGATCCGTAAAATTAGGAGCCAACAGCATCGTTCGTTTTCCGTATGAGTAAGAAAAATAATGGTAATTATTTTTGGCATTTGCATCATTTGGATTAGAAACATGAATAATAGTCGGTTCAAAAAATCCATTTAAGTACAATTCAAAGTATAAATCAAAATCTTCATCGTTGGAATTACTGGAAAAAAGTTCCTGAGCATATTCGGCTAAATCTAAATTAACTTGATAATCATAATAATTGAGATGAGTTCCATCTTCTGAAGCGGTTAATTGATGATCTGAATGAATGATTTGGCGATGGCCAAATTTTCTTCCGACCATTATAGTATCGATTCGATTTATTGGATTTGCTTTTGTAATAATGGTGCCTTTAAGTGTTAACTTATTTTTTTTCAATTGAACTGAATCTATCTTTGAATCTTGGATATAGCGGACGTTTCGTACGGGAATATTGATTGTAAAACAAAACCCTTGAGTCTTTCTGCTAAAGTAAGGGTATAAGTGATAACTGCTATCCTCAACTTCTGTCAACCCGTATGATTCATAATGATTGAAGCGGTTAAGTGACAAGGGTTCATCTCTTTTAATTTCTTGACCATCTATTAAATAACGGAGCGTAAAATAAAACTCGAAATGTTCTTTAGGGTCTGCTGGGGCATATTTTTTAATAAAGGAACGTATATTAATTGAAAAAGAATACTCTCCATTGGCTTTAGTTGCCTTAAATGGATACTTTTTCCCAGTTTCTCTATGTAAAATAAAAAATTCTTTGAATTTAATTGAAAAATCTTTTGTTAAAGTTACAGTGATAAGTAGAGTATCATCTTGTTTATTTAGCGTAAATGAAGGATGCTGAATTTTTTCAATTTGTTGTTCAATTTGGTCTTTTTTTAAAGTTTGCTCATTACTAGTAGAATGCATAAAATCTACCTCCATTATTGGATGAATTACCTCAATTTATCATACCAGTCTATCCAACAGGTAGCAAATAGTATAAGTATTTTTTTAAGGAATAGTCAGCCTTTTTTTAGTTTTGATCGTTAGCGAAAGCAGGTTAGCATTTAATACCCTTTAAAAGAAAGAATATGGTAAAATAACTAAGAGCAAAGGAATTTGAAATAAGAAAGGAATGAGTAATATGTTAATTGGAACAGTAACGGCAATTGGAGAAAGTGCTATTAGTAAAAAAGATCCTATGATTATTTTATTTGGAGAAAAAGCTACGAAAGATATTCGGACTGTAGCTATTATTCAATCTTTTAAAAAAGAAACAGAAACCATAAAATTAGAACCAGGACACACGATTTCTTTTGATGATAAAGTATACACTATTCAAACAGTTGGAAGTTTAGCGAATGAAAATTTAAATACAATTGGTCATGTTACACTGTCTTTTTCGGAAGTGGTAAAAGAAGATCAAATTGAGAGCAGTATTTACTTATCACCATACGAATTACCAGAAGTAGTGGTCGGGACTAAAATAAACTACGACGATCATGAGTAAGTTTTATAATCTATAATTTTTAGTAATGATAGCTTCTTTAATCCAGAAAACATTTCATTTTGAAGTAGCAACACTATTTGTTATATAGCCAAATTCAATAGGATTAGAGGGGTGTAGGTATGGGTGAAGAAAAACTAAAAGGAAAAACTAGAGAGACAGTAACCTGGTTTTGGAAATGGATTTTGAACAACAAGGTTGTCTCTATTTTAATCATTTCTCTTTTGATCTTCTTGAATCTATTTGTATTTTCAAAAGTTGCTTATCTATTTTCACCAATAGGAGATTTTTTAAGTGTTATCGGTTTGCCGGTTATTCTTGCAGGGATTCTCTATTACCTGGTTAATCCATTGATAGACTGGATGGAACGAAAAAGAGTTCCCCGTGTATTGGGAATAGCTTGGATTTTTATCGTTATCGGAGCACTAATAGTTTGGGGTATCACAACAGTGATCCCGATTATTCAAGAGCAAACAATTAGCATTATTGAAAATTGGCCTATTTATTGGGAAAATATTGTTGCTCAAATAGATAGCTTATTAAGAAGTGACGTGCTCTCTCAATTCCAATCACAATTATCTAATTTCAATGATAATTTATTATCCAATGTTTCAGAACAAGCTAATGGCGTGTTAGATACAACTTTTGCTAGTATTGGAAGTGTGGTCGGTGCAGTGACAAATGTTGTAATTGCAATCATTACGATGCCATTTATTCTTTTTTACTTATTAAAAGATGGGAAAAATTTGCCTTATCATGTAATGAAAATGGTTCCTTCAAAAATGAGAAAAGGTACGTATCAATTGTTGATAGAGATCAATACACAAATTAGTCAATATATACGTGGTCAATTATTGGTAGCCTTTTTTGTTGGGCTGATGTTTTGGACAGGATTTGCAATTATTGGGTTAGAGTATGCTGTAACATTAGGGGTGCTAGCGGGAGTTTTAAATTTGGTTCCTTATCTAGGTTCATTTCTTGCGACAGTTCCAGCTGTTGTGATTGCTTTGGTAGATTCCCCAAGTATGTTGATCAAAGTACTGATCGTATTTGCTATCGAGCAAACAATTGAAGGAAGAGTGATCCAACCACAAATTTTAGGGAATAATTTAGAAGTTCATCCGTTAACGATCATTATCGTCTTGCTATCTGCTGGAAAAATATTTGGTGTTCCAGGTGTTATTCTTGGGATTCCTGGATATGCCATCTTAAAAGTTATTGTTGTCCATTTTTTCAGATGGTATCAAGCCTATACTGGACTATACGCTAGTGATGAAAATCCGGCTCCTACGCCCGTTTTAGTAGTAAATAAAAAAAATAAAAAGTGATTTGATACTAAAAAATCCAGCACCGGATCTAAATTCGGTGTTGGATTTTTTGTTTTTAAATGATTGTTTTTGCTAAAAAATTCTTAAGAAAGACTGACATAAATCATTTGTTTTAGGTTTACAAAATAAATGAACTAATTAAAAGTCTTTCCCTAGAGCAGTCGCTTTGGCTATTCCTTCAGCCATAATAGCTGCTGTTTTAGCAGGGTCATAATCCAAACCTTCAACAAATAGTTCTTGGAAATCAGTGACACCAATATAAGTTGAAATAGTTTTTAAATATTGATTAGCGGGGTCTTTTCCGCCATAAAGTCCTCCGTTTGCTTGAATGTGCAGGACTTTTTTGTCTCCGGCAAGTCCGATAACTTCACCTTTTTCATTGTATTTAAATGTTTTTCCAGTAACAGTGATTGTATCGACCCACGCTTTTAACCGAGTAGGGACGTTTAAGTTCCATAAAGGATTAGCAATAATAATCTTATCAGCATTCAAAAAGCCATTTGTGTATCCTTCAAATAACGTTACTTTTTGTTGTTTAACTTCAGATAATTCAGTAAAGATAGTTCCGTTGCTAAGTTCTGACCAGGCTTGTAATAAATCACGATCAATATCGGGGACAGCTAAATCATATAAATTGATATCTTCAACGGAATCTTTAGGATGGTTTTCAATATATGATTTTACGAAAGCATCGGTTACTTGCATTGAACGAGAGACCTTGCTATCTAACGGATGAGCACGAATAACTAATAAATTTGTCATAATAAGATCCTTCTTTCACCTTTTTTTGAGAACCTTCTCTTTATCATCTCTTTAGTATCTTACTAAAGTTGATCTTAAACAGCAAGAAGCAAAATCAAATAAAAAGTGGTGATTGAAATGCAATGAGCTGATTTTTAAAAAGGAAGAGAATATAATGAGAGAAACGTTTAGAGCTTATCAAAAGATATGTTGACCGCTATACTTTAATCGTTAAGATAACCAAAAGGACGGGAAAATAAAAAGTGAATAATTGAAAATTGGCGAAAAGATGAACGAGTAAAATTCAGAACGGCCAACAGATTAAGGAGGAAAAGACATGTTTAGATTAATAAATAAATTAAATAATTGGGCTGTATTTGGAGCAGTCGTATTTATGATTATTCAAGTTGTTGGAGACCTGTATCTTCCAACTTTAACCGCAGATATTATTGATAATGGTGTATCCACTGGAAATATCGATTACATTATTTCAGTAGGAATTAAAATGCTGGGTTTTTCATTACTCAGTATTCTTGCTGCTATTTTAAATGTCTATTTGGCTGCTCAACAATCGCAACTATTAGGAAAAAAACTTCGAAGCGAGCTTTACCGAAAAGTTTCCTATTTTTCAAATGATGAAATAGATAAATTAGGAACGTCTTCCTTGCTAACTAGGACAACGAATGACGTAGAACAAATTCAATTGGTTGCTATGATCATGTTAAGAATTATGATCATGGCTCCCATCATGTTGGTCGGGGCAGGTGTGCTAGCCTATAGTCGTGAACCAAAATTGGCTCGGATTTTCGTTTATGTTATTCCAGTGTTAGCTGTTTTTATCGGCTTCATTATGTATTTTTCAATTCCTTATTTCAAATCACTGCAAAAAAAAACAGACCACTTAAATCTTATTTTTCGTGAAGGGCTAACAGGGATTCGGGTCATTCGCGCATTTAACCGGAACGATTCAGAAATAAAACGTTTTGATGAGGCCAACAAAGCGTTTGCTGAAACGTCTATTAAAGTACAAACAATATTGAGTTTGCTATTTCCAATGATGACTTTAATTATCAGTGCAACAAATATTGCTATTATCTGGTTTGGTGGAGGATATATTAGTACTGGGGACATGGAAATTGGGAATTTAGTTACTTTTATGGCCTACGCAATGCAAATCTTGATAAGCGTCATAATGTTGGCAATGGTTTTTATTTATGTTCCACGAGGACAAGTTTCAGCCGCACGGATCAATGAAGTTTTAACGATGGAAAGTAAGATAAAAGATCCTGAAAGTCCAAGTGCTGTTCAAAAGCGTGGTACAAAATTGCTCTCATTTGAAAAAGTTAATTACCGGTATTCGGGAGCTGAAAAATTAGCATTAGAAGAAATCGATTTTGAAGGTGGAAAAGGTGATGTGATTGCCATTATTGGAGGGACAGGTTCTGGTAAAACAACGATTGCAAATCTGATCACGCGCTTTTATGACATTGAAGCAGGGAGTATCAAAATTAACGGTATCGATATACGAAAAATAAAGCAAAAAGACTTACGCAATTTTATAGGATATGCTCCGCAAAAAGCCCAATTATTCACTGGTACGATTCGCGAAAATCTGCAGTATGGAAAGTCAACTGCAACAGATGAAGAAATGTGGCAGGCATTAAAGATTGCTCAAGCAGCAAATTTTGTATCTGAATTGCCTAAAGGCTTAGATGCAGTCGTCGAACAAGGTGGAGGGAATTTCTCTGGTGGGCAAAAGCAACGGTTAAATATTGCAAGGGCATTGGTTGCAAAAGCAGAGATATTGATCTTTGACGATTCTTTCTCAGCACTTGATTTTAAAACGGATGCAGCTTTAAGGAAAGCATTGCTTCCAGAAACGAGAAATTCAGTTGTTTTAATTATTGCCCAAAGAATTAGTTCGGTCACACAGGCTGATACCATCCTTGTCTTGGAAGAAGGGAAATTGGTTGGCAAAGGAACGCATGAGGAATTAAAACAGACTAATGAAACGTATCAAGAAATAATGAGATCTCAAATGAGTGAGGAGGAGATGTCATGAGTAAAAATAGTTCTGATTCAACTAAACCTATTCGTGAAATCAAACCTAAAAATTTCTTGAAGACGCTAATCAGATTGCTTAGCTATATAGCTACTCGTTCATTGGCAATCATAATGGTCTTCATACTAGCTATTATTGCAATTGTTTTGCAAACTCAAACACCAAAAATCTTAGGTGAGGCAACAACTGAAATTTTCAGAGGGGTAACGGAAGGTGCGCAATTGCGACAAGCTGGCCAAGAGGTTGAGGTGCTTCCAATTGATTTTGAGATGATCACGAGTATTTTAATCACTGTTGCAATCTTCTATATTCTTTCAGCCATTTTCAGTTACCTTCAACAATTTACGATGACTCGTGTGGCCCAAAGAACGGTGTATGATTTGCGAAATGATTTGAAAGATAAAATGAATCGTGTTCCGATGCATTATTATGACACGCATTCCAACGGAGATGTCATGTCTCGCGCGGTAAATGACATGGATCAAATTGCTAACTCCTTACAGCAAACACTCACGCAATTTATCAACAGTGTAGTGACCTTCTTTGCTGTCTTGTACATGATGATTACCATAAATGCAATACTGACCTTAGTTACATTGATCACTGTTCCAATAAGTGCTTTAGCAATTGCGTTAATTGCTCCTAAATCGCAAAAATTATTTGCAGCTCAACAAAAAAGGTTAGGGCTATTAAATAATCAAGTTGAAGAGACCTATGCCGGACACATTGTTGTGAAAACTTACAATCAAGAAGAAACGGAAATTTTAAAGTTTGAGGAGAAAAACGATCAACTCTATCAAGCTTCACGAAAAGCTCAATTCCTATCGGGGATTATTATGCCATTGATGATTTTTATTCGGAACTTAGGCTATCTAGGTGTCGCTACAGTTGGTGGGATTTTTGTCGCCAATGGCATAGTGACATTGGGAAATGTTCAAGCTATGCTGCAATACACAAATCAATTTAATCAGCCGATTCGCGAGATGGCAAATCTGATCAATATGATTCAAGCAACGATTGCTTCAGCCGAACGCGTTTTTGAAGTGTTAGACGAAGTGGAAATGACTAATGAACCCTCTACTATTCAACCTGTGAAACAGTCACCTTACAAAATCCAATTTGAACATGTTCAATTTGGCTATGAGGGGAAAGATGGGTCGCTGGTAATTAAAGACCTTAATTTAAACGTTGAAGAAGGTCAAATAGTTGCTATTGTTGGCCCGACTGGGGCTGGGAAATCTACTTTGATCAATTTGTTGGAACGCTTCTATGATGTGAGCGGAGGAAGTATTAAAATTGATGGAGTTGATATACGAGATTTTACGAGAGAAGAAGTGCGGTCCCATTTTGCGATGGTTCTGCAAGATACATGGTTATTTAATGGCACCATTCTTGATAATATTCGTTACGGCAGTGCTGAATATGGTCAAAATGAGGAACGTATTTATAATTCAGCTAAGGCAGCTCATGTGGATGATTTTGTGCATAAACTGCCAGATGGATATGAAACCATTCTTAATGAAGAAGCAAGCAATATCTCATCTGGTCAAAGGCAATTGATTACGATTGCTCGGGCTTTTTTGGCTGATCCAGAAATTCTGATCTTAGATGAAGCAACATCGAATGTTGATACGAGAACTGAAGTATTGATCCAAAAAGCCATGGGGAAACTGCTGAAAAATAGAACTAGTTTTGTCGTGGCTCACCGACTCTCCACTATCCGTGAAGCAGATAATATTGTTGTGATGGATCATGGAGACGTAATTGAAATGGGAACTCATGACGAGTTAATGGCTCTACATGGTTTCTATGCAGATCTTTACTCTAGCCAATTTATCCAACAAGAAGTTAGTTGAGCAAGACTTTTTTCTAGAGTAGCTAAAAACAACTAACATGCGTTCCTTTCAATTTTTTTAAAATCTGCTAAACTTACAACATAAGTTTTATAAAAAAGGGGATCAATATATGACACAAATCAAAAGAATTGTAACTGGAAGAATTGAAGAGAATTGTTATGTTATCCATCAAGAAGCAAAAGCATTGATTGTTGATCCTGGAGATGATTTTTCAGCGATAAAAGAAGAATTAGAAGAGTTGAATGTGACACCAACTGCCATATTATTAACGCATACGCATTATGATCATATTGGGGCACTAGAAGAAGTCAGAAAAAGATACTCTGTTCCAGTATACGTTAGTGATTTAGAACAAGCTTGGCTTGGAAACCCTATTTTGAATCTTTCAATCCATTCAGGGCATCCAATTACAGCTGAACCTGCTGAATATGAATTTGAATTAGGTAAAACCTATGCCATTGAAGGATTTCAATTTAAAGTCGTCCCAACTCCAGGGCATTCACCTGGTGGAGTTAGTTTTGTATTTGACGATTTTGTTGTTTCTGGGGATGCACTATTCAAAGGAAGTGTTGGAAGAACTGATTTAACCGGTAGTGATCCAGCAGCATTATTAAAAGGAATCGAAGAACAGCTTTTTAACTTACCCGATAATATGCGAGTTTACCCTGGGCATGGAGATGAAACAACTATTGGATATGAGAAAAGGACTAACCCTTTTTTTAGGTAAAGATAATTTCAAAAAAGACTGAGATGATTTAATTTTTCTCAGTCTTTTTATCTATTTAAATGACTTTAGATGACTGTTTCCATAAAAAAACCACTTTAGCGGGGAACGCTAAAGTGGAAAGGTTTTTTTACTTTGGAGGAGTAAAAAAAATAAAAAAGTTGGTTTGTTGTTTTGGTATATTTATAGTATAGAAGCCAATTATGAAAGAAGTGTGACGAAAAAGCATATTTTAAATGAAACTTATGTATTTAGTAGAGCCAAATAGAAAAAAGAGACACAAAACCGTTTATGTTAGAAAAAGTTCTTGAGAATGGTCATTACTAGTTGTTAAACAACTTTTAGGTAGAATAATTTAAAAGCTTGCAAACAAATAATGTTCCATGTATACTTATTAAAAGTAAGCAAATAATTTGAACACTTAGTAAAATGAAAAGAGGAATGAATAGATGACCTTATCAGCGAAAACAATCATTGGAAAAGTAGTATTAAATGTTGAAAATATGGAGAATATGAAACAATTCTATACAACTATTATTGGATTAGAAATTAAAAATGAAACCGATCAAGTGCTTCAACTGGGAGCATTTGATGAAGAAGAGGTCTTATTAGAATTACAATCAGTTGCACCAATTGGAGAAAAACCAACTGCAACAGGCATGTATCATATGGCCTTTTTATTGCCAACACGAAAAGATTTAGGTGAAATTTTGTATCATATTTTAACATCAAAATATCCTTTGACCGGTGCAAGTGATCATGGATACAGTGAAGCCTTGTATCTAGATGATCCAGAAGGAAATGGAATTGAAATCTATGCGGATAAACCAAAATCAATGTGGGACATTAGAGAAGACGGTCAGATTGCTGGAGTTACAGAAGAAATGGATGCAGAAGGCGTGATTGGAGAAGCTAAGCAAGCGTTCCTTGGCATGCCTAAAGGAACTTACATGGGGCACATTCATTTATTTGTTGCTGAATTAGATAAAACAGAAATTTTTTACAAAGATGTTCTAGGATTTGATTTAAAATTTAGATTTGGTCCTCAAGCAAAATTTTTCGCAGCAGGAGAGTATCATCATCAAATTGGAACCAATGTATGGGCTGGAAAAAATATTCCAGCAGCTCAAAAAGGCTTACGAGGGTTAGATTACTTTACAATCGTTGTTTCATCAGCTGATGAATTAACACAAGTGAAAGAAAAGCTTGATGCAAAAAATTATAGTTATCAATTGGATGAGGCAACGCAAACCCTCTCTTTAAAAGATACAAATGGAATAGCCATTAAAATTACAACAACCCACTAATAAATAGTCTAACCGGTAAGCTAAGCTGCTTGCCGGTTTTTTTGTGTCTTACTATAAAATAAGCAATTAAAATCAGTGTAGAAGTAAGGGACTTCGATTATAATGAACTAGAAAGAAAAAAATTAGCACCACTAAAAGAGAAAATAGTAGAAAGGATAAAAAAATGTATCCAAAAACAAAAGCTTTTATTCATCAATTAATCGAAGATCAGATCATTCCTGGAGCAAGTTTTGGCTTTATCACAGCTAATGAACGCATGGAATACCGTGAAGGTTTAGCTGCAATTTCTCCGGAAAGAGAAACTATCAAAGAAAATCAAATCTATGATATTGCCTCATTAACTAAAGTGTTTGTAACGACCACCATCATCTTGCAATTATGGCAGGAAGGGAAATTAGCTCCAGATGATAAGGTCAGCCTTTATTTGACAAGTTTCACAGACCAAAAGGTAACGCTAAGGCACTTATTGACCCATACATCAGGTATAGAAGGTTATATTCCCAATCGAAATGCTTTGTCCGCCAATGAGTTGCATGAAGCCATTCTCCATTTGCCAATAGGAGAGTCATTTGAAAAAGAAGTGCACTACACGGATATAGGTTTCATTCTATTAGGATTTATCATTGAAGCAATTGAAAATAAGAGCCTAGCCAATGTGTTCGCTGAGCGTATCAGCGGACCGCTGAATTTAGGGGATACCTCTTATTATCATCGAGATAAACAAGCATGTGCCCCAACGGAGATAGATCCTAAAAGAGGATTGATCAGAGGAGAAGTCCATGATCCTAAGGCTTATATACTTGGAGACCATTGTGGGAGTGCGGGGTTGTTTTCAACGTTAGCTGAATGCTTGACCTTTTGTCAAATGATGTTAAATACCGGTTACCTCAAGGGAAAACGTATTCTTAATGAAAAAACTGTGCTATCATTATTAGAAGACTGGACGCCAAAAGGCAAATTGAACCGTTCTTTAGGATGGGATATAATAACCAGAGGCAGAAAAAACTATTTGTTTCATACTGGATTTACAGGAACATTTATTGTATTAGATATTTTGGAAAAGGAAGCTTTTGTATTTTTATCTAATCGCGTTCATCCAACGAATGATAATAGATTGGATTACCTTAACCAGCGCGATCATTTAATAGAATGTTATTTAACTGAAAAAGAAGCAATGACTAATGAATGAGATTTTAGGAGGAATAAAAGTAATGAATGAACCTTTAATAGTAAAACCTGTTCTACAAGAAAAAATCTGGGGTGGCAAAAAATTACGTGAAGTTTTCGGGTATGATTTGCCAAGTGATAAAACGGGAGAAGCTTGGGCCATAAGCGCTCATCCGAATGGGCCAAGTCTAGTCGGAAATGGACCTTACAAAGGATTGAATCTAGCCGAAGTATGGGACCAACATCGTGAAGTATTTGGAAACGCGGAAGGTGACGTTTTTCCTTTATTGACCAAAATTTTAGATGCTGCCGACGATTTATCTGTTCAAGTTCATCCGGATGATCAATACGGTATGGAGCATGAAGGCGAATTAGGTAAAACAGAATGCTGGTATGTCATCGATGCTGATAAAGGTGCGGAAATTGTTTATGGTCACCACGCTCAGACAAAAGAAGAGTTAGAACAGATGATTCTTGACGGCAAATGGGATGACTTATTGAATCGCATCAAAGTAAAAAAAGGCGATTTTTTCTATGTCCCAAGCGGAACGATCCATGCGATTGGTGGTGGGATCACGATTCTTGAAACCCAACAATCTAGCGATACGACTTACCGTGTATACGATTATGACCGTAAAGATGATCAAGGAAACTTAAGAGAATTACACGTTAAACAATCCGTCGATGTGACAACTATCCCTCATGTAGATGCGACTCCTGAAATGAAAATAAAAAAACAGCAAGACGCAACGATCACAACTTTTGTAGAGACTGCATTTTTTGATGTTTATAAATGGGAAATAAAAGGCAAAGCCGATTTCAACGCAACAGCTCCTTACACCCTTGTTAGTGTGTTAGACGGAGAGGGTAAATTGATTGTCGAAGCAGGAGAATATCCATTGACCAAAGGAACTCACCTTATCCTACCCAACGACATCAAAAAATGGACAATAGAAGGCAACTTAGAAATCATCGCATCAAACAACTAGGATGCTGAACTTCCCGTTTAGGCACGCAGCAATTTTCAAGAATTGAAAGCAAGAGCATCCCGCGCATTGCGTCAAATCTTGAAAATAGCCCAGTGACTGGGAAGTGAAGCTCAACTAAAGGATGCGAAGAGACCCTGAAAGACATGCAGTAAAAACAGGAAATCCCAGAGAAGATGTCTCATCTTCGGCGGGATTTATCTTTTTCACAAAATGTCTGGGTCTCGTAGCTCAACTAAAGGATGCGAAGTTCGACGATTAGGCTCGACAGAAAAACAAAGAATCTCGCAGAGGATGTTCCATCCTTGAAGAGATTCTGTTTTTTCCGAGAGTCTGTCGAACGAAGCTCAACTAAGACTAGGATGCGAAGTTCGACGATTAGTCTCGATAGAAAAACAAAAGCGACGCTTTAGGAAATCCCGGCTAAGATGGTATATCTTAGCCGGGATTTCCTTGTTAGTTGACAAAGAAGACAAGAAATAGCAGTTGCTTGTCCCAATTACCTGATAAGTGGACAAAGAAGACAAGAAATAGCAGTTGCTTGTCCCAATTACCTGATAAGTGGACAAAGAAGACAAGAAATAGCAGTTGCTTGTCCCGTTTACCTGATAAGTGGACAAAGAAGCCAGAAAACAGAAAAAGTTTGTCCTATTTGCCTACCACAAGAAATTTTTTTGAAGAATAAACACTATTTGTCATATAACTAAAAAAGAGTTCAAAAAATGATAAAATCATTTTTTGAACTCTTTTTTGTTAACCGAATAATTCTTCGGCTTCTTTAGGGAATCGTTTTTTTACTGCTTCTTTTAGGATGCGATCCGTCAATGTAGTGTTACGAACCAACAGTGGTCCATGGAAGTATGAACAATACGTTTGTTTGTAATGAGCGCCTTCTGTTTTATCTTCGCCATTATTGCCGTAACCCATTTCAACGACGCCTAAAGGTTTTACCCCTTCTCCAAGAAAAGTACGTCCATTATGATTTTCAAAACCTTTATACGTTTCGCCAAATTCATCATTTTTAATGACAATATCACCAATAAAACGACTGTTGTCTTGATTTAACGTGTAGTGGTTTAGAGCACCGATTCCATTGATGCGATTTCCAGCAGCATCAACATAGTAGTGACCCAGTAATTGGAATCCGCCACAAATACCGACTGTCACACCATCATTTTCAATATAATCAATAATAGCCTCTTTTTTAAATTGGATATCTCTTGAAACAACTCGTTGTTCAAAATCTTGTCCGCCGCCGAAGAAAACTAAATCATATTTAGCAGCATCAAAATCGTCATTCAAACTGACGATGTCAATATTAAATTGAATGCCTCTTTTTTTAGCACGATGTTTTAACATCAATAAGTTGCCATTATCTCCGTAAGTATTTAATAGATCACCATAAAGATGACAAATCGTTAATTCAACCATCTTACATACCTCCTTGAATATACCCTTGATTTGCTAACTCTTTACGCAATTGTAAGACAGCAGTATAAGTAGCTAGAACGTATATTTTTTTCGTTGGAGCATTTTTAAAATTTTTGATTATTTCAGGAATACTTGGAATGACTTGGAGTTCTTCTTCAGGAATGCCAGCTACTTCTAAGCGAGCCGAGATATCTTCCACTCGTTCGCCACCAACAGTAACTGCTTTTATATTCATATCCGTAACGATTTCATAATTGGCATCCCAAATCCAGCTGACATCTGTTCCATCAGCATAATTAGCATTTAAAATAGAAACAAGCGAAAACGGTTCTGGATCAAGTTTCATCATTTCTAAGACTTGATTTAACCCAACTGGATTTTTCACCAAATTGATGGTAACTTCTTTGTCTTCGATCTGAATGACTTCTTGACGACCAAAAACACGTTTTGATGCGGCAAATCCGGCACGAATTTGATCCGTAGAGACATCTAAAATACGGCCAACACTATAGGCAGCTAAAGCATTGTAGATATTGTATTGTCCACCGATTTTAATTTCAAAATCTTCTCCTTCAATTTTAAAGCTAGAAGATTCGTGATCCATATGAGTCAATTCCGTTAAACGATATGTTAAATCTGGACGCTTGAAATCGCAATTCGGGCAATAGTATTTTCCAAGATTGCTGTAAGTTAAAAATTTATAATGTAAAATGTTGTTGCAGATCGGGCATAATACGCCATCTGTGTTGTAATGAGCTTTCGATTCCCCATCTGGAAGATGGTCAAAACCAAAGTAAACGCGTTTATTAACGGTCTCTTTAGAATTAAAAATGGGCGCGTCGCCATTGCTGACGATCAAAGCATCAGGTGCTAAAGCTGCACCATTCAGCATCATTTGATAAGTCGTGTAAATTTCCCCATAACGGTCCATTTGATCACGAAAAACATTTGTAAAAATGATTGCTTTCGGTTTAATATATTTCGTCACATGGATCAAACTAGCTTCATCAACTTCAAGAACAGCCGCTTTTTTCTCACCATTTTTTGTGTAAGAGTGATGCTCAAGAAAAGTTGAGATGATCCCTTGTAGCATATTTGCTCCAGTGGGATTTGTGATGATTTCAGGGTATTTTTGTTTCAACACTTGATAGGTTAAAGCGGTCGTCAACGTTTTACCATTTGTTCCCGTAACGATAACCACATCATAATTTCTTGATAAAGTACCTAATACGGTAGGATCTATTTTTTGTGTTAGCTGACCAGGGTAACTACTTCCACCTTTAAGAAAAGTATGAAGTCCCCATCTCGTTGTTCTTCCTACTGCGATGGCAAATGCACTACGTATACTCAATTGAGTTTCCTCCAATTACTTAAAATACTTTTTTTGCTACTTTAGATATTCTAGCATATATTTCTTGTGAAATTGTTAAATATTCTCTAACTTGTCCTTTAAAGGCAAAATTCAGCTCTTTTTTTCTATTTGGTGTAAGAATCTTCTATTATAAAGGTAGGATAGAGGGCTTCACTTTTGGTTGGTTTTAACGTATAATTCATAATGGATTCCTACGAGAGAAAAGAGGAAAAACGATATGGCACAACTTTTTTTTAAATACGGAGCAATGAACAGTGGAAAGACGATTGAAATTTTAAAAGTAGCCTATAACTATGAAGAACAAAATAAGCCGGTAGCAATCATGACTAGCGGTTTAGATGATCGAGATGAGATTGGGCTAGTATCAAGTCGGATCGGTTTAAGACGTGAAGGTATTGCTATATTTGAAGAAACCAATATTTTTGAAACGATCAAAGCATTAAAAGATGTCCCTGCATGTGTATTGATCGATGAATCGCAATTTTTGACAAAAGAGCATGTGCTCCAATTGGCTCATATTGTAGATGAATTAGAAATTCCAGTTATGGCATTTGGATTGAAAAATGATTTTAAAAATGAATTGTTTGAAGGCTCAAAATACCTATTGCTATACGCAGATAAGATTGAAGAAATGAAAACAATTTGCTGGTACTGCCATAAAAAAGCAACGATGAACATGCGTATGATCGATGGAAAGCCCGTTTATTCAGGAGAACAAATCCAAATAGGGGGCAATGAAAGTTACTTTCCGGTATGTCGCAAACATTACTTCAATCCCCTATTGAAGGACGATTTGTAACGTTAGTGGTGTTGCGAAAGAAGCACCGCTAAAGACACAACGATACAATAGGCTTAGAAGAAGAGGAGAATAACTATGTTTGATAGATTAGAAAGCGTTGAAGGACGTTACGAAGAATTAAATGAATTGCTCAGTGACCCAGAGGTTGTTACTGATACAAAACGATTGATGAAACTGACGAAAGAAGAAGCAGCAATTCGCGAGACTGTTGCAACTTATCGCCGTTACAAAGAAGTTGGTCAAGCTATTTCTGACACTGAAGAAATGCTTGGTGAAAAATTAGACAATGAAATGGCTGAAATGGCTAAAGAAGAATTAAGTGATTTAAAAAAAGAAAAAACAGAGATCGAAGAAGCGATGAAAGTTTTGATGTTGCCTAAAGATGAAAATGACGATCGTAATATCATCATGGAAATTCGTGGAGCCGCTGGTGGAGATGAAGCCCAATTGTTTGCTGGGGATTTGTTTAATATGTATCAAAAATATGCTGATGCACAAGGTTGGAGAACTGAAGTTTTAGCTGCTAATATTACGGATATCGGTGGATACAAAGAGATCACTTTAATGATCACGGGAGAAAATGTTTATTCTAAATTAAAATATGAAAACGGCGCTCACCGTGTTCAACGGATCCCTTCAACTGAATCGCAAGGCCGTATCCATACCTCAACTGCGACAGTAGTGGTCATGCCGGAAGCTGAAGAAGTGGAATTGAATCTGCCAGATAAAGACATCCGGACAGATATCTACCACGCAAGTGGAGCTGGTGGACAGCACGTTAATAAAACCGCTTCTGCCGTTCGGTTGACGCATTTACCTACAGGAATCGCTGTGGCAATGCAAGACGAACGTTCGCAAATTAAAAACCGTGAGAAGGCAATGAAAGTATTGCGTGCCAGAGTGTTTGATCATATCCGACAAGCAGCTCAAAGTGAGTATGATGCAGAACGGAAATCAGCTATTGGAACGGGAGATCGTTCGGAACGCATCCGTACCTATAATTTCCCACAAAGTCGAGTGACCGATCACCGTATCGGATTAACGATTCAAAAATTGGATCAAATTCTATCGGGTAAATTAGATGAAATTGTTGATGCGTTGATTTTGAATGATCAAACAGCCAAAATGGAGCAATTGCAACATGAAGAGTAAAGCAACCTATAGAGAAGTCCTGAAATGGGCTTCTTCTTTTTTAGAAATGTGTAAAAGAGAACCCAATGCTGCTGAACTTTTATTAAAAGAACGGCTAAACTGGACTAAAACAGACGTTATGATGCAGTTAAATGAAGTGATGCCCTCGGATGTGAAACACCAGCTGTTACAAGATGTTTCCAACCATGGTTCAGGGATGCCTGTTCAACAAATACTAGGATATGGCTGGTTTTATGAACGTAAATTTAAAGTAACTAAAGATACATTGATTCCGCGACCGGAAACAGAAGAAATTGTGGATAAATTTTTGAAGGAAACGTTTTCGGATCAAAAATTATCAGTTTTAGATATTGGAACGGGTTCAGGAATCATTGGGATCACCATCAAAAAAGAGCGACCTCTTTTTGAAGTAACGGCGACTGACTTATCCTCTAGAGCTCTAAAGGTGGCCCAAGAAAATGCTGCCTTATTACAGGCAGAAGTTCGTTTTCTAGCAGGTGATTTGACCCAACCGGTAAAAGGAGAAACGTTCGATGTTATTCTCTCGAACCCGCCATATATTTCAAATGATGAGATCAGCCTTATGGATGAGAGTGTTTTACATTATGAACCGCATGTAGCCTTATTTGCTGAAAATGATGGATTAGCCATTTATCAAAGATTAGCTGAAGAAACGCCAGCTATTTTAAATCCAGGTGGTGAAATTTTATTAGAGATTGGATTTAAACAAGGGGAGAGAGTTCAAAAAATTTTTCAACAGGCTTTCCCTAATGCTAAAGTGACCATTGAAAAAGATATGAGTCGAAATGACCGCTTGATCCGAGTTAAAACGAGCTAAAAAATTCAACATAGTTATAGAACCAGAATGATTTTTTTGAAATGAACGGAGGACTAATTGTGGAAACTATTATCTATCGACCTTCAGAAGTATTTAAAGCGGCTCTAAAACTGCAACAAGGTGAACTGATTTCTTTTCCTACAGAAACCGTTTATGGATTAGGAGCAGATGCCACAAATGAAGCAGCAGTAAAAAAAGTTTATTCAGCAAAGGGAAGACCGACTGATAATCCTTTGATCGTGCATGTTTGGGCAATCGAAGAAGTTGAGCAGTATGTCCAAGAAGTACCTGAAGTAGCTAAGAAATTGATGAAGGCTTTCTGGCCGGGACCATTGACGTTGATTTTTAAAGTTAGAGAACATGTTTTTGCACCAACCGTTACGGCAGGTTTGGATAGTGTAGCCATACGGATGCCGGATAACGCGTTAACGTTGCAGTTGATCCGAGAGTCGGGAAAACCACTTGTCGGACCTAGCGCCAACACTTCTGGTAAACCCAGTCCAACATCGGCAGAACATGTTTTCCATGATTTGAAAGGAAAAATAGCTGGTGTGCTAGATGATGGGGAAACAGGGGTAGGATTAGAATCAACGGTTCTAGACATCACAGATCCGGATAGCCCTATGATTTTGCGGCCAGGTGCAACGACGAAAGAAGCTTTGGAGCAGGTTATTGGGACGGTTTATGTCGATCGACACCTGTTGTCAAGCGATGAGGCACCTAAAGCTCCAGGGATGAAATACACCCATTATAGTCCAAATGAACCGGTAGTGATCGTCACTGGGGATAAGAGCGTATGGGAGAAAGCAATTGAAACGTATCAAAGGCAAGGGGAGAAAATTGGACTATTAGCAGATCAAGAGATTTTGCACCAATTTCAAGCAAATGTAAGTGCTATCTATTCATTAGGCGAAAATAAAAATATCAATGAGGCTTCAAGATTGTTATACTCAGGACTAAGGTCTTTTGAAACAACAGAGGCCACAATAATTTTAGCCCAAGCGTATACTCAAAATGGTTTGGGAGAAGCGTATATGAATCGGCTCCAAAAGGCAGCAGGCAATCATTTTTTTGAACAAGAGTAGATCAAAAAAGTTAAGCAAGCTAGTAAGTAAGTAAGTAAGTAAGTAAGTAAGTAGCAATTAAAACTATTGAGGGATGTGGTTGGTTTATGAAGAACAACATGAATTTTGATAATGAAGTATTTGAAGCTATTGAAAAAGAAAACAATCGTCAAGAGCAGAATATTGAATTAATTGCCTCAGAAAACTTTGTATCTGAAGCAGTACTAGCCGCACAAGGAAGCATTTTAACTAATAAGTATGCAGAAGGCTATCCTGGAAAAAGATATTATGGTGGCTGTGAGTTTGTCGACGTTATTGAAAATCTAGCTATTGAGCGGGCACAAAAACTTTTCGGAGCTGAATATGTAAATGTTCAACCCCATTCAGGTTCTGGTGCAAATATGGCAGCTTTCAATGCTTTATTGACTCCTGGAGATACTGTATTGGGAATGGATCTAACACATGGCGGACATTTAACACATGGTTCTCCTGTAAATTTCAGCGGAAAAACTTATCATTTTATTTCTTATGGTGTAGATAAAGAAACAGAAGAACTAGATTACGAAGTGATTCAGGGTCTTGCCAAGCAACATCAGCCGAAATTGATCATCGCTGGAGCGAGTGCCTACTCTAGAAAAATAGATTTTGCACGCTTTAGAGCAATAGCAGATGAAGTTGGAGCATACTTGATGGTCGATATGGCTCATATAGCCGGATTAGTTGCCGCCGGATTACATCAAAATCCAATTCCCTTTGCAGATGTCGTCACAACGACAACCCATAAAACGTTAAGAGGACCACGCGGTGGAATGATTTTAGCTAAAGAAAAATACCGTAAAGCTTTAAATAGTGCCATTTTTCCTGGCATTCAAGGTGGACCATTGGAACACGTTATCGCAGCTAAAGCCGTTGCATTAAAAGAAGCGTCTGCTCCAGAATTCAAAGTTTATGCAGCTCAAGTCATTAAAAATGCAAAAGCAATGGAAGCCGTTTTTACCGCATCTAAAGGTCATTTGATAAGTGGCGGAACTGACAACCACTTGTTGTTATTCGATGTCACAAACTTTGGTCTAAATGGCAAACAAGCGGAAGTTCTTTTAGATAACGTAGGCATTACGGTCAATAAAAATACGATTCCATTTGAAACGTTGAGTCCTTTTAAAACAAGCGGCATTCGAATTGGAACGCCTGCTATTACAACAAGAGGCTTTGATGAAGAAGCTTCTAAAAAAGTGGCAGAATTGATTATTGAAACATTGACAGCTAATGGAGATGCTGAAAAAATGGAAGCTATCCAAACGCAAGTTCATCAATTAACTGCTAAACACCCTTTATATGATTCAAAAAGTAAATAGCCTTAAATTAGTAGAACAAATAGAATGAAAAAACCGTTAAAAAGGTAGCACTGAAAGCTGATATCCTTTACAATGGAAATGTTTAAAAATACTGAAAAATGAGGGCTGAATACAATGTCGAAAGTTCAAGTTATGGATCATCCATTAATCCAACACAAATTAACCATTCTTCGCGATAAGAATACCGGAACGAAAGATTTTAGAGAAGCAGTTAATGAAATTGCACGTTTAATGGCATTTGAAGTCTCTAGAGATATGCCTTTACAAGATGTAGAAATCGAAACTCCTTTAGTAAAATCTGTTCAAAAGAAATTGGCTGGTAAAAAAGTTGCGATCATTCCGATTCTAAGAGCTGGATTGGGTATGGTCGATGGAATGTTAGATTTAATTCCTGCGGCAAAAGTTGGACACGTTGGAATGTACCGTGACCATGAAACTTTGGAACCGGTAGAGTATTTCGTTAAATTGCCATCAGATATCAATGAACGTTTATTACTAGTTGTTGATCCAATGCTTGCTACAGGTGGATCAGCTATTGCAGCAATCGATTCATTGAAAAAACGTGGAGCTACAACGATAAAATTTGTCTGCCTAGTTGCAGCTCCAGAAGGTGTAGCAGCTTTAGAAAAAGCTCATCCTGATGTAGATATTTTTACAGCAGCTTTAGATGAACGGTTAGATGAAAATGGCTATATTTTACCTGGACTAGGAGATGCCGGCGATCGATTATTCGGCACAATGTAATAGCAACAAAGAAAATATATCACCTTTAACCGATAAATAAACAACCAACCATAAAAAGAGTTACAAACTAAATTATAGTTTGTAGCTCTTTTTTTTGTTTTCCCAATGTAATTTTTCTTATTAAGGTGGTCTAAAAAGTTGGAGTTCGGATAAAGCTAAAATAGTTTTCATTTCTCCTATGATATTTAAATAGAAAATATAAAAAGTTAATGAAAAAAGACAAAAATGAGAATGCTCAATTTTGTTTTTTTACAAATGTAATAAAAAAAGATGAATTTAATAGAAAAAAAGTGAATAAAAAGGAGATATAGTGAAAAAGAGAACGAATACAAAACCTATTTAATATTTAAGACATAAACGGACGCCTGAAAATTGTCATTTAATAAAATGGGAGATAGATTAAAAAGAATGTTTTTAAAGCAAATCAATACAAAAAAGATAGAAATCTGCAGACTATTTTTTGAAATTAAATGCTTGGAAAACGCTTAGTGGTAACGATTTGTTGAAAATTAGAAATGTTTTTCATTTTCTTTTTGTATTTTAAATCGAATGGTGGTATGATAACAAATGCCAGTGAAAAAAGAGGAATTGTTTTAGGAATTAGTCAGTATTTTTTACATTGCTAAATGAATCAAAGTGAATTTTACTTAATCCATTTGAATAGGAAAGAAAGCTAGTATATGCTAAAATGAGCATGTGAAATCAGTGGAATAATAATTTTCACAAAATGTATTTCTCAATTTGTTATTTGCAATTATAGATTTTAATTATGGAAAGAGGTGAACGTTGTGGATCACGAAAATCCGATTGTTACGTTGTTTGGCTTAGGTTTTAATGTCACCAATACAATCGTAACAGTATCAGCGTGCGTGATTGTATTCTTGATTGCGTTTATTTGTACGAGAAATTTACAAATAAAGCCAACAGGTAAGCAGAATTTTATTGAATGGGTAGTCGATTTTACTGGAAACATTGCTTCAAGTGCGATGTCTAAGCAACAATCAGAAAAATTCAGATTACTAGGTTTTACGATTTTAACATTTGTATTTGTCTCAAATATGATGGGGCTACCTTTAATGCTAACGATTGATGGTTATCAAATGTGGAAAAGTCCAACGGCTGATCCAGTAATCACATTAACATTAGCAGCTATGGTAATTGTCATGACACATTATTTTGGAGTGCAAGAACAAGGAGCAAAAAACTACTTTATGAATAGTTTTGTTAGACCAGTTCCTTTCTTATTTCCAATTAAAATCTTTGAAGAATTTACAAATACATTAACTTTAGCGCTACGTCTTTATGGAAACATTTATGCTGGAGAAATTTTACTTGGATTGATCGCTTCTTTAGCTCAAAGCCAAGGAGTATTCACTTGGATAGTTGGTATTCCTTTAGGAATGGCATGGCAAGGATTCTCTATCTTTATCGGAAGTATACAAGCATTTGTTTTTACAACACTGACGATGGTTTATCTTTCTCATAAAGTTGAACACGAAGAGAGTACAGAACATCTGAAAGAAGCAGCATAAGGTAATCAAATTGAAATAGTATCAATATCAATAATAAACAAGCAGAAATAGTAAAGATAAGTATTAGGAGGAAATAGATTATGGGTTTAATAGGAGCAGCAATAGCAGTAGCAGGAGCAGCCATTGGGGCAGCACTAGGTTCAAGTAAGGTTGTAGCAAAAACAATTGAATCAATCGCACGTCAACCAGAAATGAAAGGTCAATTACAAACATTAATGTATATCGGTGTTGGATTAGTAGAAGCTATTCCAATCATGGCAGTTGTTATCGCCTTTATTTTAGTTTTCCAATAAAAATATTTTTTTAAAAATTGACAGGTAGAGAATAAACAGTCTCTTTACCTGTTCTTTTAAAGCACCATTGAAGTATAGGTGAAGGAGTGTGGAAAATGCTTAGTCCGTTGGTTGTAGGGCAAATAACAGTTGGAGATTCAATCGTTACTTTGGTCTCATTTCTACTATTAATGTTGGCATTGAAGAAGGTTGCTTGGAAACCTCTGATGGCAATGATGGAAAAACGAGAACAGTTGATTGCAAGAAATATTGATGATGCTGAATCAAAAAAATTAGACGCAGAACGATTGCTTAAAGAGCAACAACAACAATTAGAAGACACACGTAATAAAGCAAGTGCGGTTATTGAACAAGCTAGAGACACGGCTGATAAATTGGAAAAAGAACAATTGGCAGCTGCTAAAGTAGAAATTGCTCGATTAAAAGAAGAAGCAAGAAAATCAATAGAATTAGAAAGAAAACAAGCATTAGCAAGTGCACAAAATGATATCAGTCGTCTTTCTCTTGATATTGCTGAGAAATTGATTGGCAAAGAATTATCTAATGAAGGGCATGCTGAATTAATAGAAGAGTATATCGAAAGGTTGGCGAATAATAATGAAGTTAAATAGAAATATGAATTCTCGCCAGCTTGCTGATGCCTTTTACCAAGATTCAAAAGAAAAAGGATTGGTTGATGTTTCATTCGACAATATAATGGATGTTCGTCAAGTACTAGAAGAGATCCCTAATTTGGGTGCGATTTTAGTAGACCATCGATTGGATAAGTTTAAACGAGACCATCTTCTTGCAGACTTAATTAAACAGTTTCCAACAAATACGCAAAGTTTCTTCCATATGCTTTATGACTATAATCAAATTAGTAATATCAGAGATATTGTAAATGAATTTGAAAAAATATACGATTATAAAAATAGAACAGTCGTAGCTAAAGTTACTACAGCAATTGAACTTACGGATGGACAAAAAGAACATTTAATAAACGTAATGAAAGTAAAATTAGATGCAAAAAAAGTATTGCTGCATACTATTGTGGATAAACATGTTTTAGGCGGAGTCATCATAGAAGCTGAAAGTCAAGTTTATGATGGAAGCATTCGTTCTAACTTTGAAGCATTAGAAAAGCAATTGATTCGATAAAAGAAGTTATGAGGTGAGTTTATTTATGGGCGTAAAAGCAGAAGAAATTAGTTCACTAATAAAAAAACAAATCGCAAGTTACAAAAGTGAATTAGTAATAGATGAAGTAGGTACAGTTAGTTACGTAGGTGATGGAATTGCTCGTGCTTATGGATTAGAAAATGCAATGGCAGGAGAACTATTAGAATTCTCGAATGGAATTTTTGGCATGGCACAAAATTTAGAAGTAAACGATGTTGGGATTATTATTCTAGGAGAGTTTACTGGTATTCGTGAAGGCGATATTGTTAAACGTACTGGTCAAATTATGCAAGTGCCGGTTGGTGAAGCAATGATTGGGCGGGTAGTAAACCCTTTAGGACAACCAATTGATGGTCTAGGAGAAATTCTTACCACTAAAACACGTCCAATAGAAGCTGAAGCTCCAGGTGTTATGGACCGTCATTCAGTCAATGAACCTTTACAAACCGGAATCAAAGCAATCGATGCATTAGTACCCATCGGTCGTGGACAACGGGAATTAGTTATTGGGGACCGTAAAACTGGGAAAACTAGCTTAGCTATTGATACGATTTTAAATCAAAAAGGTCAAGATACGATTTGTATCTATGTAGCAATTGGACAAAAAGAATCAACGGTACGTAATCAGGTAGAAGTATTGAAAAAATATGGTGCAATGGATTATACGATCGTTATGACGGCAAGTGCTTCTCAACCAGCTCCATTGCTATATATTGCGCCTTATGCTGGATCTGCTATTGGAGAAGAATTCATGTACGACGGCAAACATGTGTTAATCATTTTTGATGATCTAACTAAACAAGCATCAGCTTACCGTGAACTGTCACTCCTATTGCGTCGTCCACCAGGTCGTGAAGCTTATCCTGGAGATGTTTTTTACTTGCATTCACGTCTATTAGAACGTGCTGCAAAATTAAGCGATAAACTTGGTGGTGGTTCAATGACCGCTATTCCGTTTGTTGAGACGCAAGCAGGAGATATCTCTGCTTATATTCCTACAAATGTTATCTCTATTACAGATGGACAAATTTTCTTGGAAAGCGATCTGTTCTATTCAGGCATTCGACCAGCTATTGCAGCAGGATTATCCGTTTCTCGTGTTGGAGGAGCAGCTCAAATCAAAGCAATGAAAAAAGTTTCCGGAACATTGCGTTTAGATTTAGCTAGTTTCCGTGAATTAGAAGCCTTTACTCAATTTGGATCAGATTTAGATGCAGCTACGCAAGCAAAATTAAATCGTGGACATCGAACAGTAGAAATCTTAAAACAAGGATTACACCAAACGATAAGCGTCGAGAAACAAGTCATTATTTTATATGCTCTAACGCACGGTTTCATAGATTCAGTACCGGTCAGTGAATTGAGTCGATTTGAAGATGAATTGTATGATTTCTTAGATAATCAACACGCTGAAATTTTAGCTGAAATTGTTGAAACTAAAGATTTGCCAAAAACAGAAAAATTGGATGCTGTTATCAATGAATTCATTACTAATTTTTTCACTAATTATATTGATTCTTCAACCGATACAAACAGTATACAAACCAATTAAAGGCGGTGAATAAGAATGGCAGCCTCTTTAAATGAAATCACAAAGAAAATAACGTCAACAAAAAAGACAAGTCAAATCACGAATGCCATGCAAATGGTTTCAGGCGCAAAACTATCTAAAGCTGAAGATACAGCTGCTGGATTTCAAATTTATTCGCAAAAAGTAAGAGAAATCGTTACTCATTTAGCTCACAATCAGCTCTCTTTGATTGAAAATGAAATGTATGGAACGAACTCACCTTCTAATATCGACTTTCATGATATGTTGGTCGAACGTCCAATCAAAAAAACCGGATACATCGTTATTAGTTCCGATAAAGGATTGGCTGGTGGGTATAACAGTTCAGTAATCAAATCAACGGTCGACATGATTACTAGAGATCATGCTTCTCCAGATGAATATGTCTTTATGGCTGTTGGTTCAACAGCTGCTGACTTTTTTAAATCCAGAGGGATGAATGTTGCTTATGAGTTGAATGATATCAGTGATCAACCTTCTTTTGAAGAAGTACGGACAATCGCTAGAACAGCAACCGAGATGTATAAAAATGAAGTTTTTGATGCGTTGTATGTTTGTTACAATCATCATGTAAATACAATCATGTTCCAATATCGCGCTGAGAAAATGTTGCCGCTCTCCGATTTAGATGCAATGGAAGTAAAAAATTATGAACAAGATTACATTTATGAACCTTCTAAAGAGGAAATTTTAGATATTATATTGCCGCAATATGCTGAAAGCTTAATATACGGAGCTATTTTAGATGCTAAGGCTGCTGAACATGCAGCACGTATGACAGCTATGAAGGGTGCAACAGATAACGCTAAAAACATTATTGATGATTTAACGATTGTATATAATCGGGCTCGTCAAGCTGCTATAACAGAAGAAATCACAGAAATTATTAGTGGTTCTTCAGCGGCTAAGTAAGTGAATGGAGGAAAATGAATGAGTATTGGTCATATTGTTCAAGTTATAGGACCTGTTGTGGATGTAGAATTTCCCATTAACGATACTATGCCTGAAATCAATAATGCTCTCATTGTTGAAAAAAATAAGAGTACAAATGAAACAGTTGTTTTAGAGACAGCACTATTGTTAGGAAATGGCGTCATCAGAACGATTGCAATGGAGTCAACAGATGGATTGCAACGAGGCATGAATGTCATTGATACTGAAGAATACATCTCTGTTCCAGTTGGTGAAGAAACCTTAGGACGTATGTTTAACGTTTTAGGAGAAACAATTGATGAGAAAGAACCTTTTCCAGCAGATACAAAACGCAATCCAATTCACCGTAATGCGCCTGCATTCGATGAATTAAGTAGCAATACGGCCATTCTTGAAACTGGAATAAAAGTTATCGATCTATTAGCCCCTTATTTAAAAGGAGGAAAAATCGGATTGTTTGGTGGAGCCGGTGTAGGGAAAACGGTTCTGATCCAAGAATTGATCCATAACATTGCGGAAGAACATGGTGGAATATCTGTGTTTACTGGTGTAGGTGAACGAACTCGTGAGGGTAATGACTTGTACTTTGAAATGCAAGAATCTGGAGTTATCAAACGTACAGCGATGGTCTTTGGTCAGATGAATGAGCCACCTGGTGCTAGAATGCGAGTAGCCTTAACAGGGTTAACGATTGCTGAATACTTTAGAGATGAAGTTGGGCAAGATGTATTGTTATTTATTGACAATATTTTCCGATTCACACAAGCTGGATCAGAAGTATCCGCATTACTTGGTCGTATGCCATCAGCTGTTGGGTATCAACCAACGCTAGCAACTGAAATGGGACAACTACAAGAACGAATCACTTCAACTAGCAAAGGATCTATCACATCCATTCAAGCAATCTATGTACCAGCGGATGACTATACTGACCCAGCACCAGCAACTGTTTTTGCCCATTTGGATGCAACAACCAACTTGGAACGTAAATTAACAGAACAAGGTATTTATCCTGCTGTAGATCCATTGGCTTCAACATCTAGCGCATTGTCTCCTGAAATTGTTGGAGAAGAACATTATAAAGTTGCGATAGAAGTACAACAAATTTTACAACGTTACCGTGAATTGCAAGATATTATCGCTATTCTAGGAATGGACGAATTGTCAGCAGATGAAAAAATCGTTGTATCTAGAGCTAGACGTATCCAATTTTTCTTATCACAAAACTTCCATGTAGCTGAAGCTTTTACAGGTCTACCAGGATCTTTTGTGCCTGTTGAAGAAACCGTACGTGGATTTAAGGAAATTATTGATGGCCGTTACGACCATTTACCTGAAGATGCTTTCCGTAATGTAGGAAGAATTGATGAAGTTGTGACTAAAGCTCAATCAATGGGATACTAGGAGGTGAAAATAGATGAGTGAAATGCAAGTGAATATCGTTACGCCTGCTGGAATCGTCTACAATCACCAAGCGAAAAGAGTGATTGCTAAAGCAGTAGATGGAGAAATAGGTATTTTACCAAATCATATCCCTATCATTGTTCCCTTAACGATCCATTCCGTTCGAGTAGAACGTGTTTCAATTGATGCAGAAGATTGGATCGCTGTCAACGGTGGGGTTATGGAAGTTAGAGATAATATTTGTTCCATCATTGCAGATAGTGCCGAACGAGCAAGAGACATTGATGTCGAACGAGCTATGGTTGCTAAACAACTAGCAGAAGAAGAATTGCGAAAAACTGAAGCAATTGAAAACAAGAACCATTCGAAACGGGCAGAAATTTCTTTGAGAAAAGCTGTCAATCGAATTTCAGTATCTAAACATCAAAGAAGGTAGTCTAAAATGGTTGGAATAAATACAGTTGGTCTGTATTTATTCCAACCTTTTTTTTTGCAGTATAAAAATCTGTAATAGGAATTATGTTATATTACAAATTGAAGACAAAATAAAGGCTATCTATTTATTTTTATGTTAAAATCATAGTAGATTAGTAAGGAAGAGAGAGAAAAAAATGAACTTTTTAGGTATGCAATCTTTAATTACAATCATCTCTCATATGTTTTTTATTTTGCTTTCTTTTTGGGCATTAAAAGGAATAAGAATAGAAAAATTTATTAAAAAAAATAATGTTGGGCAAGCTCGGGTTCTTTACTTATTTTTAGCTATCACTATAGGGTATCCGGTAAGTACTTTCTTTATCGATTTGATCTTAAATTCGCAAAATCTTATTTTTTTGTTTTATTAAGATTTGAATAAGATTATTACAAAATACGTGTTAAATTTGTACGTTTACCTTGCTTCGTGCTATACTATTCAATGTTGTCTAGTACCATTTACCTCACACCGTTGTGATAAAGACAATGAAAAATTTTGGAGGGATACACCATATGGAAAAAATTATTGTTAAAGGTGGAAAACGCCTAACCGGAACAGTAAAAGTAGAAGGGGCAAAGAATGCCGTATTGCCTATTTTAGCTGCTTCAATACTAGCAAGTAAGGGACAAACTAAATTAACTAATGTTCCAATCTTGTCCGACGTATTCTCTATCAATGAAGTTTTAAGCCACTTGAATTTAACTGTTGACTTTGATCAATCTAAAAAAGAAATTAACCTAAATGCTACTAAAGGCCTGCATTTTGAAGCTCCTTTTGAGTATGTGAGTAAAATGCGCGCATCTATCGTCGTATTGGGACCTCTACTAGCTCGTTTGGGACATGCAAAAGTTGCTCTTCCAGGAGGTTGTGCAATTGGAACACGTCCGATAGATTTACATTTAAAAGGTTTTGAAGCGATGGGTGCGGAAATACATATCGAAAATGGATATATTGAAGCATTCGCCGATCAACTAAAAGGAGCTCACATCTACTTAGATTTTCCAAGTGTTGGAGCGACACAAAATATTATGATGGCTGCTACACTGGCTAAAGGAACAACCACAATTGAAAATGTTGCTCGAGAACCTGAAATCGTTGATTTAGCAAACTTTTTAAATCGTATGGGAGCTAAAGTCATTGGTGCAGGTACAGAAAGTATCCGTATTGAAGGTGTAACCGAGTTGAAAGGTGTAGAACATAGCATTATACCGGATCGTATTGAAGCTGGTACATTTATGGTCGCAGCAGCAGTTACTCAAGGAGACATTTATATTGAGGATGCTGTTTCTGAACACAACAAGCCTTTAATTTCTAAATTGAAAGAAATGGGTGTTCAGTTTGAAGATAAAGGAAATGGATTACGTGTAATCGGTCCTAAAAAATTAAAAGCAACAGATGTAAAAACAATGCCGCATCCTGGTTTTCCAACAGATATGCAAGCTCAAATGACAATAGCGCAACTATTTGCTGAGGGAACAAGTACAATGAAAGAAACTGTATTTGAAAATCGCTTTATGCATATGGAAGAGTTGCGTCGCATGAATGCTGATTTTAAAATTGAAGGACAAACGTTAGTTATCTATGGACCAACTGAATTACAAGGAGCTGAGGTTGCAGCAACAGATCTTAGAGCAGCAGCAGCTTTGATCATAGCTGGTTTATTTTCAAAAGGGTATACAAGAGTGACACATTTAGAATACCTAGATCGTGGATACTTTGAGTTTCATAAAAAACTACAAGCGTTAGGCGCAGATGTAGAACGAATTGAAGAATCAGTAGAAAGCAAATTGGAAGAAGCAGAACTTGAAGGTTTGTTCTCTTAAAAGCGCATGTTTAATAATGTATTTTAACTAAGTCTTATAAAGTTGACACTTGTCACTTTATAAGGCTTTTTTTTGAGTATCCGTCCTTAGTCCTTAAAAGAATATTTTTTTTGGAAATGTGCTTCTATATCAAATAGTGTGGATGCTTCAAAAATAAATTTATTCTGGAATAGGCGAAGTTACTTATAAAGAGCTAAGGTTGTATAATTTCCATCGAACCTTAAACATCGAAGCCTCCTGATTCCTTTAGAAATTGAATTAATTTATCAACACTAAAAATTATAGACCTGAAAATATTAAGTTTAGTTAAATGTCTAAATTCTGCATTTGAGATTGAAACGAATTATGCTATAATTGTACATTAGATGGCCGCTTTAGTTAAAAGAGAGCAGTCAATGTTAAATGAACAAGAGCTTGAGAGGAGAAACAAGTAATGGCTAGAGATATAGGGATAGATTTAGGTACTGCCAATGTATTGATTCACGTAAAAGGAAAAGGCATCGTTTTAAATGAGCCATCAGTCGTTGCAATCGATACAACAACAAAACGTGTTTTAGCAGTTGGAGAAGAAGCATACTTAATGGTTGGACGTACACCCGGAAACATCCGTGCAATTCGTCCATTACAAGGAGGAGTTATTGCTGATTTTGATATAACAGAAGCAATGCTGACTCACTTCATCAATAAATTAAATGTAAAAGGCTTCCTTTCAAAACCAAATATTTTGATTTGCTGTCCTACAAATATAACAACAATTGAACAAAAAGCGATTATTGAAGCTGCTGAAAAAAGTGGTGGTAAAAATATCTATCTTGAAGAAGAACCTAAAGTAGCTGCAATTGGTGCGGGAATGGATATCTTCCAACCAAGTGGAAATATGGTCATCGATATTGGTGGCGGTACTAGTGACATTGCTGTTCTTTCAATGGGAGGAATCGTAACAAGCCGTTCATTAAAAGTTGCTGGAGACCAATTAGATAACGAAATTACACAGTATGTGAAAAAAACGCACAAACTGTTAATTGGTGAACGTACAGCTGAAACAATTAAAAAAGAAGTAGGAACTGTTTTTCCAGGCAGACGAGATGATTCAATGGAAGTAAGAGGACGTGATATGATTACGGGTTTACCAAGAACAATCACGATTACTTCTGATGAAGTTCAAAAAGCTACAGCTGAATCAATGATGATGATCGTTCAACAAGCTAAAGATGTTTTAGAACAAACGCCTCCTGAATTGTCTGCAGATATTATTGATCGTGGAATCATTCTAACAGGTGGTGGTGCATTATTAGACGGTATTGACCAACTATTTTCTGAACAATTGAAGGTACCTGTATTTGCTGCTGAACAACCATTAGATTCTGTTGCTCTAGGAACAGGGATCTTATTAGAAAATATGACTAAGAAAAAGCGTAAATTTTAAAAATCGATTAATCAAAGTGAGGTGGGCCCATGGCTAAGGAAAAAACAGGACTTCAAATTGTTACATTCATATTAAAAATTATACTTGTGATCGTCTTAATTGTTCTGGCTTTTATTGTTGGAGCGATGATTGGTTATGGAGTGTTGGGTGATGGTGACCCATTTGCTGTTTTTGAAAAAGACACATGGGTCCACATTTTCAGTTACTTTACAAAACCAACTATAGTCAACTGATTTAAATTTATACAGCCTATAAAATAAAAAGCTAAAGAATCAAAACAAAGATCTTTGTTTTGGTTATTTGGCTTTTTTTGTATTTGCCTTCTAGCATGCTTAGAGTCGACAGATCTATTTAAATGATTCCCCAACTATCGATGGAAAATAATATTAGTCAAGATGTCTTTTGTATAAAGTCTATATCTGCCGCTACAGGAACGATAAAATAGATGTTAGTGTAATTGATAGCACGTCCCAAAATAGTCCCTAGGCGGTCTCACGATTCGTTATAGGCATACACCTTAATTTAAAGAGAGATTTAGTTTACTGCGCTGATTCTATGTAACAACAAACCGTATTTGTTATAACAGAAAAAACAAAAAGCATTGAAATTGCGGATAGTCAATAAGAGTCAAATAAAAGGAGGAATAAAAATGAATCAAATTGGATTAGTTGGACGTTTGGTCAGAGAAATAGAATTAAAAGAGATTGGAGAAGACAAGGTTGTAATAAATAATACTTTAGCAGTGACAAAACGAATTAAAAAAGAAAATGGGCCACAAGCCGACTTTATCCCAATCGTTGCATGGGGCCAAGTGGCTAAGTTGATGCACCTTTATTGTGAAAAAGGACATATGGTTGGTCTTACAGGAAGAATTCAATCAAGATCGTATATCAATAAAGAAGAAGAAACTGTTTTTATTGTTGAAATGGTTGTAGAAGAAGTTCATTTTTTACAAAATAAAAAGATAGAAGCAGCAGCAGCAGGATAAAAACGACAAAAATGTTACGAGTTTGTAACAAACCTCAATTTAAAGATAAATAAAAACAAAAAGCTGATAAAATAGCTCATTGAATAATTTTTTTTGTAATACTAGCTTAACAAAAAAAAGATAATTAAAATTAAATAACAAGTAAAATGAATTTGAGATTAGAAAAAATAAAAGAATGAAAGCTTCAGTTTTAAGTATTTAAGTTAAAATAATTACAGATTATGAGAAAAAAATTCCAAAAATTAAAAAGTTGAATATTCAGAATCATTACAATCGTTTCAATGGAAACGGTGATAAAAAAAGTTGTGTTACACATGCGTAATTTCCAAGTAACCAAAGCCTATATCGTGCATGATATGATATTCCTCGTACTGAATAGGAGGATAAAATTTAATGAACAAAATAGGTATGCCCATCATGGCTTTATTAATTTTAGCATTGGGGACATTAGGAATCAAAAATAGTTTAGCTACTCAAAATGTTAAAATTGGAGATACATCAGAGAATATAAAAAGCAGCAAATCAGAAGAACTCCTTGCACAAAGCAGTTTAGATCCTCTAATAGAAAATAGGAGATTAGCTGTACAAGCGGTAATGACCAATCTCTCATTTGAGGAGAACCGGTTAGAATCAGTCAGTTTTAAAGATCAAGCTCAGGAAGATGTAGATGAAGTAACGAACACCGCTAAGTATATAGTAGAATCTGGCGATACACTTGTAAATATTGCAACAGCCTTTGAGGTTGAAGCAAGCGAATTAGCGGAGTGGAATGAATCGGTAACACTGAATTCTCAGTTACAAATAAATGAAGCTATTGAAATAGAAACAGCGTTAGATCCTGAAACTATTCAGCCTGAAAAGCTGACATGGGAAAAGAAAGAAAAGGTAGAAAATGAAGTTGATCTTTCAAACTCTATAATGGAAACAAACGATACTGTATCTGACGATGCAGCAGAAACGTTAACGGTTGTTGCCACTGCTTATAGTCGCAATCAACCAGCATTAACCAATATCACTGCAATGGGAATAGACCTAAGAGATAATCCTCAAGTTATTGCTGTTGATCCTGATTTTATTCCTTTAGGGACTAGAGTATTCGTGGAAGGATATGGCGAAGCTATTGCAGGTGATACCGGGAGCGCAATCAATGGAAACCGTGTGGATCTGCATATGGAAAGTATGGATGAATCATTTACTTGGGGTATCCAAGAAGTTGAATTAACATTATTAGATTAATAGAGAGAAGTCGATGGAGGTAATTAACTCCATCGACTTCTTTTTGACTAAATAAAGAAGTTTATAAGATGATTTTGGAAGATGCTTTAGTTGCAAGTTTAAAAAGAGTATAATAAACTAGAGAAATTTTTTTAAAGAAAGAGGTCATTCCATGAATATATTAATGATTGAAGATAATCAATCCGTGTGTGAAATGATGGAAATGTTTTTCATGAAAGAGGAATGGAAAGCAACTTTTATCCAAGATGGCAAATTAGGATTAGATACTTTTTTAAATGATTCCGAAAAATGGGATTTAGTTACGTTGGATTTAAATTTACCAAGTATGGATGGTATGCAAATTTGTCGTGAGATACGTAAAGTTTCAAAAACAATTCCTATTATTATGCTGACAGCCAAAGACTCTGAAAGTGATCAGGTTATTGGATTGGAAATAGGGGCTGATGATTATGTCACAAAACCGTTTAGTCCACTAACGTTGATTGCGCGTATAAAAGCATTATACCGACGTGTAGATTTAATTAATGATGAAGCCGATAAATTAGAAGGTAAAGCTTATGAAGTCGAAACAAAACACCTTAAAATGGATAAAAGAACGCGTGAGGCAATCCTGTATGAGAAACCAATTGAAAGTTTAACGCCTAAAGAATTTGAATTGCTCTACACATTAGCTAAAAGCCCAAGACAGGTTTTTTCTAGAGAACAACTTTTAACGATTATTTGGGACTATGAATATTTTGGAGACGAACGGACAGTTGATGCACATATCAAGAAATTGCGTCAAAAGATAGATAAAACAGGTCCACAAGTGATTCAAACGGTTTGGGGAGTGGGCTATAAATACGATGATTCCGGAGTTACTTCATGAGAATAAATTACTTTTACCAACAAATGTTGGCCTTTTTTGCGGTAGTGATGACAGTCTTAGTTATTCTAGGATTTTCTTTTTTACAATTTGCACGAAACACAGCTTATCAAAGTACGGAAGCGCAATTATTTGGCTACGCTGAAGCATTAATAGATGAAAATCTGCAGACCGATAAGATAGAAAGTGGGCAAATTATTTTAAAGAATCAAGGTGTATCGATTTTTGTGTTTGATGATACAGATAGTATGACCTATCCTATTACAACAGATGATTATGTAAGTGGCATTTCAGACAGTGATTTAGCTAAGTTGAAGAACGGAAAACCCTTAACATTAACGCAAAGAAATACGGATTTTTTTGGTAACGAAGTGAATACTGCTATTGTTTATCAGCCTTTTTTCACTCAGAGTACGGGTGATTTCTATGGTTTTATCGCCGTTAGTGCACCTGTAAGTATGATTGAATCTAGTTTGAAGGATATAAGAAATAATTTATTTAGTGCTTTTATCTTTTCTCTTATTGGAGCTACAGTGGCTAGTTATCTTTTTGCTAAGTTTCAAGTGAAACGGATCAACCGTATTAGGAGCGCAACGCATAAAGTCGCTAAAGGCGATTTCACCATCCAATTAGAAAATAAAGAAATGGATGAGTTTGATGATTTAGCAGCTGATTTTAACAGTATGGTTGATTCTTTAAAATATTCTCAAGAAGAAATCGAACGGCAAGAAAATCGAAGAAGACAATTTATGGCAGATGCTGCTCATGAAATGCGTACGCCTTTAACAACGATTAATGGCTTGTTAGAAGGCATTGAACATGACATGATTCCGGAGAACCAGAAACAGCGAAGCATTCAATTGATGCAAAATGAAACACGTCGGTTGATTCGCTTAGTAAATGAAAATTTAGATTATGAAAAAATTCGTTCTAATCAAATCATGTTACAAAAGCAACGGTTCAATGCGTATGAAGCACTAGAAATGATTGTAGAACAGTTAAAAGGAAAAGCGAATGATTCGGGTAATGAATTGGTACTAGATTGTCCAACAGAGCTAATCTTATTTGCCGATTATGATCGCTTTTCTCAAATCATCGTAAATATTATTCAAAATGCGATCCAGTTTACAGATAATGGTAAAATTAATATCATAGGTTATGCTAATGAAAATGAAACCATCATTAAAATCAAAGATTCTGGAATCGGTATGTCCGCTGAAGAAGTTGAAAGTATATGGGAACGTTACTATAAAGCCGATATTTCAAGAAAAAATACCAAATATGGCGAATCAGGGCTAGGGTTAGCAATCGTCCAACAGTTGGTAAATCTTCACAATGCAAAAGTTACAGTAGAAAGCTCACCAGATGAAGGAACAACCTTTACCTTATCTTTTCCAATTGAATGAAATAAAAAAAGCTAGAAGCTGCGGCTCCTAGCTTTTTTAACTGATTTTTTTTGAGAGGTAAGAGGTCGAAGTCATCTTAAGTTGATTTTTAATAGGTAAGAGCTGTTCATTAGGAGTGAAAAGAATAAACGAGCAGCCTGTTTTTCTTGTAAATTCACGAAACAAAAGTAGCCAGTCTTGTTTAGCGGTAGGAGACTCATAGCTAAGCCAATCATCTACTAAAATGATTTTTTTATTGCATAAAGCAGTTAACCGCAATTGCAGTCTAAGAGAAAGATTTACCGGCAAGACATCAAAATGTTGGTCAGCTAAAGAATCGGGTATCTGTAATTCCTCTAAAACTTCATCTACTATCAGATCAAGGTCCCTTTTAGAGTTATTAGGTGCTAAAGATAGAGCAACGAGTAGGTTTTCTCTAATCGTCAGATAGTCAATAAAAGTCGTATCTTTAGTAATCAAACCTGGAAAGGAACCAGATTGCCTGTTTAATTGTTTCATTAAGGAAGATAGGTCCATTTGCATAGATAGAAAAGTATAAATTGTTTTAGGCTCTACCAAAAATAGGTTATGATCGATGTTTTTTTTATAAATGTGGTTAAACATCATGTAGCCTCCCAAATAGTGAAAGATTGGTCAAAAAAGTTTGTTTCTTCTTAGAGATAGAATAATAGCGTTTGGCATTCCAATAACAACGCTGCTATATAAGTTTATAGCAACGATGATAAAAAAAATTTGTAAGGTATTATTTTGAGAAAATCGGTTGTTAACAAAATCACCTTTTAAAAATGGATCAATAGTGAAGCGTGTGAAATTCCTCTTTTCTAGGTCCGATGAAGAAATAGTTGTTTGAGAATCGTTCAAAGATAGATCAACATCTAATTTTGATTGTAAAGAAGCAGCTTCTACTTGAGAAACCTGATTCATTATGGGAGTCGTAAAAATACTGAAAGAGGTAAAAATAAGCAAAAGGACACAATTTATTAGAAGCAATTGTTCAATGATTAGTTGGGCTGTCAATTTATGAACGCGTTCTCCCAACAAAAGGTAGGTCTGATATTCGTGTTTTCTAACTTGGCTTAACCATAGCTGAATCATCAATAAACTAAGCGTACCTACAATACCTATTATTAAAAGGGTATAATTGTATTCCGAAACATATTTTGACGTAATTGTTTCTAAAATTTTAAAGGATTGACTATTAGATGAGATTTGTTGAGAGTCTAAAGAGTCAATGATGCTGTTTAACTGGACAGAAGAATCAGAAAATTGCTTTGCTAATAAAACAAATAAAAACGTAATAGCAAAATATACTAGATAAAAGCTAAACATAAAAAACAAGAAATAAGGATGATTCTGTAAATGACGATAAGCACGTTTAACAATTGACAAAAATAACTCTCCTTTCAATGCAAGGATTGATTATCTTTCTATTGTAATAAAGAAATATGAAAAAACTGTGAAGCAAATAATAAGAGCGTATGTTAGTTTGAAAATATTCAAACTAAGTTTAGATATAACTAGCTGACGATAAGAAAAAGGTTGTAGTTATTAAGAAACTAATGAATAAAATGATTTTTATTAAATTAGTTATTGTATTTAATTAACTATAGTATAATTAGTTTATACATATAGTTTAATTTGCAGAAAATAAAAAATGGAAGGAAGATAATCAGTATGTTGTCATTTTATGATGGATTTTTTCTAAATTTATGTGTGTTGATTACAGCACTATTTGTGTATAAAGAACTCGTAAAAAAAAGTAATTTCGAAATACAAACTGTAAGTACAGCTATTTTAAATGGCTTATTAGGTGGCCTTTTAGCTGCTGTTTTAATGTACTTTAGTATTGAAACCGGCACGAATTCTATGATTGATCTTCGAATTATCCCATTCATGTTAGTCATTCTGTATGGAAATTGGTTAGCAACTTCTATAACGGCTACTTTAATTATTTTTATTAGATTTATGATAGGTGTAAACATTTATTCATTTTACAATATTATTTTTATCCTTGCATCATGGATGGTCTTTCGTTATTTTTTCAAAAAAATTAAAAATCGGTGGGTTTCCATTATAGTTATGCTCACTTTGAGTAATATTGTTTATACAGTATTGATCATTATTATTTCAGCAGGTGAAGGTCTTAATCTACTTTTAATATCAACATACTGGATCATTTGTATTTTAGGGGGGCTCGTCTCTGTTTATATAATGGATTACTTGAATGAAACTGAGATGATCTTTAAAAGAAACAGTAAATATGCTTTTAAAGATCCTTTGACAGGTCTAAACAATGTTCGTAGTTTTGACTTGGCTTTTAATGAAGCAAAAAGGAGACATGAAAAATCGAATGAGAATATTTCTATTATGATCTTAGATGTTGATTATTTTAAACAAATAAATGATACATATGGTCATCTAGAAGGCGATTTAGTATTGGGAAAATTAGCGACAATCTTAGAAATGAGTCAAAATCCTAACGATACTATTTCTAGAAATGGTGGAGAAGAATTTTCGGTGTTACTCAATGACTGTAACCATAAAGAAGCATATGAGAAAGCAGATGCATTAAGAAAAATAGTAGAAAATTCTTTTTTTGCTGTAAATAACGGAACTATAATTATTCATGTTACAATTTCTGTAGGTATTACAACCTATAATGATACGACAATCGTATTTGACAAACTTTATGACCATGCTGATCAAGCACTCTATGCAGCTAAAAGAAGCGGTAGAAATAAAGTTTGCTCTTATTCGCAAGTTACTGATCCGATCTCTAATTAAAAGAATCTGGGAAAAGCTTAGCTAAAAAGCATGGATCTGCAATGTTTATGTTGATAGATTTATTCCACTTACTCATCTGGAAATTCTGGAAGAATAGGATTTGCTTGCAGCCGTGCGTTGGATCCAATGCGACTATCAGAGTGTTAACGCTCCGTTGAGGCTTGAAAACCTTAAGGACTATGTTTTTCAAGCTTCAGATGGTTTCAATGGCTTCACAAGCAAACCCGTTTATTCCGCAAGAAATTTTTTTGAAGTATAAACATTATTTGTTCAATAACCAAAAAAACGTTAATTGCAAAATGCAATTAACGTTTTTTTGGTTATTGGGAAGCGTCAGTCTAACACTTTTGGTGTTAGAACTATTTTTATTCTGTAATCTTGATATCTGGATTCTCTGTCTCAACAACTGTTTGTGTTTCTTCAGGAGTATCTAATAGCTCTGGGGCATTAGTTTTGTACAAATCAACCGTAGATTGATTGGCGTTTTGACTATAGATACTTGTAGCGCTTGTACCTAGGCCCTCATTTAGAGCTTTCATACGGTCCAATTGGTTACGGTAATCGTAATCAGCTGCATCAGTAGAAACAAGTCCTTCAGGAGTATAGAAGCGCAATAAATCACTTGTTAGAATACTGTCAGACAAACTTAGTTGTGTGCTAACGTCTTCTCTTAGTTGTTCAACTTCCGCAAGAACTTCTTCAGAAGGGTCTACAAGTAATTCACCAGTTTCTGTATCGTAAATACTTGAACCGCTAACGGTGTATTTAGGACTCACAAAATTTCCATCACGGAAAGCAACAGTTTCATCATGATCTTCAGAGAATAAATCTGTTCCAAGTAAAATGTTACCTTTTGTTTCAATACCTAGTAAATGGAGAAGAGTGGGAAGGCTGTCTACTTGTGCTCCATACTGCGTGTTGATTTTCCCATTACCAGATCCAGGAATGTGAACCATATAAGGAACTTTTTGTAACATAGCATTATCATAACTTGACCAAGTTTCAGGATCTTTGCCTAGTAAAGGCGCCAACGATTCATTTCTTGAATTGGAAATACCATAGTGATCGCCGTAAAGAACGATAACCGAATTATCATATAAACCGGAATCTTTTAGATAATTAAAGAATTCTTCAATAGCTTGATCTAAATAATGAGCTGTCACAAAATAATTGTTGACTGTATCGTCGTTAGTTGTAGCAGCTGGAAAGTCCGCATTCGCTTCATCCAATGGATAAGGGAAGTGATTAGATACAGTAATAAATTTAGAATAAAACGGTTGTGGCAGTTGTTCTAAATATTGAATTGATTCTTTGAAGAATATTTTATCCTTCATTCCGTACTCTAACATATTTTCTTCGGTGAAAGAATAAGATTCATCATCAAAGAAGTAATCAATTCCCATCGATTTGTACGTGTTATCTCTGTTCCAGAAAGAGCCAACGTTACCATGGAACATGGCACTCGTATAATCTTTTTCTGAACTTAAGATTTGTGAAGCAGATTGGAAAGTATTGCTTTCTCCAACTTGTGTAAAGGCACCACCTTGAGGCAAGCCAAATAGTGAATTTTCAAGCAACATTTCAGAATCAGCTGTTTTTCCTTGACCAGTTTGGTGGAAGAAATTGCTGAAACTTTGTGTATCCTCATCATGGTAGATACTGTTGATAAATGGCGCAACTTCAAGAGATTCACCAGTTTCAGTTTCTAACTCATAGTCAATCAGAAATTGTTGGAAACTTTCTAAATGTAAAAAGATAACATTACGATCTTCAGCAATACCATACATTTCAGCATCAGCTTCAGCAAAGTGTTCATCAACGTAGGTTAAGACACCTTCAATGTCTGACTCATCAGCACTAGCTTTAACTTGATTTGCTTGAGCAGTTTGATAACCATCGTAAACGGTGAAGAAGTTTATACCAAGATACTTAACAATGTAATTACGGTCAAATGTACGAGCTAGCAATTGTGGACGATCACTTTCGGCTAATGCTAAGTTGCCTGCAAAAAGTGTGAACCCAACAATTGTGGCTGCCAAAGCATAACGCTTTTTGAACGGACGTGGATCCATTGTTACTTTCTTAAAGGCTAATAAAGCGATTAAGAAAACAATATCAATAAAGTAGAGGAAGTCAGTTGCATTCAATAAAGCAAACGTACTTGCTCCTAAGCCACCTGCAACATTTCCAACGCCCAAAATCGTACTGACCGATAGGAAATCTGAAAACTCTCTGTAATAGAGAATATTTGAAAAAAATAAAACTGACATGACAACATAAACAGCTAGTAAAGCAATATATGCTTTTTTAGAATTCTTAAAGTAAAGCGCAATCGAAAATAAAATAATCGTTGCGGCAATTGGATTGATCAATAAAATAAATTGCTGCATGATTCCCTCAACACCAAGAGAAAAATCTGCTCGATACCCTATATATGTTTTGATCCAAAATAGAATCACGGCAAGGGAAAAAAATCCCAGCCTGGTTTGTAGCAATCTTTTTATATTGTTCACAGTTAAATCCTCCTTAAATAATAATCGCAGTTTGTATAGTTTAATTAAAAAATTTCAAGTTAAATGAAAGTTCACCTTAATTCTACATCGCTACCCATTTTACAATTAATTTACATTATAGTCAATTTTACTCACTTAAAACCGTTGCTATCTTTAATCCGAAAAGCTGTTATGTTGGGGTTGAATTATAAAAAGTAAAGTTTAGGTAAAATTTAGCGACTTCGAACAAACTATTTATTAAGAATAAGGTATAATAAATTGCAAGGATAAATGAGGAGGATTAATTAATGATATTTATGCAACCCTTCTTTGAATGGATTGAATCAAGGTTTGGGGAATCAATCAATCACTTTCCGCTAGTAGAATTAGTTATTTACAGTATTGATCATGCTCTTTTTTACTTTATGTTTTGGATTATTGGACGTGGCAGTATTCTTGCTATTAAAATGAAAAATAAAAAACCAATAAAATGGCGAAGAGAACTAATTTTAAGTGCATTCATTTTTTATATTCTACTCTTAATTCATTTAACGGTCTTTCGCGGGGAAAACTCCATTAATAATGTGACAATTATTTTGCGTCCTTTAAGTGAAATCAATTGGGTTCCTTTTGTAGAGACGGCTAAATTAACTGAGGGAACATCCTTGTTTGATTACTACTATAATTTATACGGGAATATTCTTTGGTTTATTCCAATGGGATTCGGCGCAGCTTATTTAATGAAGAAAAGGTATTATTTCCTTCGTTCACTATTAATTGGAATAGCAATTTCATTTTTAATTGAAACGATGCAATTTCTTTTCTATACAGGTGTCTCGGATATTGATGACTTGATCTTTAATACAATTGGAACAATAATTGGTATTGGCTTATTTGAAATTAGTCAATGGCTGTACAAAAAAGGGCAAAAGAAAAAAAACACTTGATTTTATGATGTTTTAAGTAGTTTTCTTAGTAGCCTCACAGCTTAATTAGGCTGTATTTATGGTATACTGTATAAGATAAAGATGAAAAAAGGGGTTTATAAACTAGTGGAAAAATACAAATTAAAAAGACGAGCAACGCAAATGGTTAGAGATGGTTACCCAGTATTGTTAAAAGAAGATTTTGTAAAAGAACCTATCGAATCTGAAGGAACGATTGTTGAACTTTTGGATGACAACAAAAAGTTTGTTGCACGCGGTTATCTGGCTAAGCAAAATAAAGGTGATGGTTGGATTTTAACGTTAAATGAAAATGAAAAAATTGATCAATCTTTTTTTGAACATGTATTTAGTCAAGCATTAGCTGAACGCGCTGAACTTAAATCTAATGAGCAAACGAATGCTTACCGTTTCTTTAACGGTGAAGGAGACGGACTTGGAGGATTGACGATCGATGTTTACGCTGATTACTATGTTTTCTCATGGTACAGTGCAGGAATCTATAAACACCAAGAAATGATTCTGAAAGCTTTTCTTTCAACTGTTCCAGACGTTAAAGGTGTTTATGAAAAAATGAGATACCAAACAAAAACGAAACCAGAAACGGATCATGTTTTTGGTGAAGAAGCACCGGAACCTTTGTTGATCAAAGAAAATGGGATAACTTATGCCACTTATCTAAACGATGGATTAATGACTGGGATATTCTTGGATCAACGCAATGTTCGCAATAGTATTCTTGAAAATTATTCAATGGATAAAACCGTATTAAATACTTTTAGCTATACTGGAGCGTTCTCAGTGGCTGCAGCAAAAGGTGGAGCTAGTCATACAACAAGTGTAGATTTAGCAAACCGTAGTCTAGAAAAAACAAAAGAACAATTTGCAGTAAACGGATTAGATCCAGAATTGCAAACGATTCGAGTAATGGATGTATTTGATTACTTCAGATATGCTATCCGGAAACAATTAAAATTTGATACGGTAATTGTTGATCCGCCAAGTTTTGCTCGTTCGAAAAAAAGAACGTTCAGCGTTGCTAAAGATTATACAGCACTACTAGAAGATATTATCGACATTACGAATGAAGATGGCGTGATTATTGCTTCGACCAATGCTGCAAATATCTCAACTGAAAGATTTGAGCAATTCATTGAAACGGCGTTTGATCACAAAGGACTATCTTATCAAATTTTAGAAAAATTTACTCTTCCTGAAGATTTCAAGAACAATCCTCACTATCCACAAAGCGATTATTTGAAAGTATATGTGATTCGCAAAGAGAACTGATCTGAAATATACTACTTTGGAAAGAAAGTAGGTATAAATGAAAAAGAACAAAATACAAAAGACAAATGCTATTAGACAATTAGAAAGCAATACTATTTCATATCAAACGTATGAATTTCCGTGGAGTGATGACCACTTAGGCGCTGAAGCAGTCTTTGAACAACTAAAGGTACCTAAAGAACGGATATACAAAACCTTGGTGATTATTGGTGATAAATCAGGTGTGATAGTAGCTTGTATACCAGGTACTAGCGAACTAGATTTAAAAGCTTTGGCTAAAGTCAGTGGCAATAAAAAGGTTGAATTGTTGCCTTTAACAGATTTAGAAAAAACAACTGGGTACATCCGTGGAGGTTGTTCACCTATTGGAATGAAAAAGAAATTTCCAACTTTTATTTCTGACCGAGCTGAATCAATGGAGAAAGTCATTGTCTCAGCAGGAAAAAGAGGAATGCAAATTGAAATGAATCCAATAGAATTGAAAAATTTGATTAAAGCTGAATTTGTGTCCATTGAAGCAGAATAAAAGTAGACTAGTCAAAAAGAACGCTAGATCAAGATGAGAATCTTGGTTTAGCGTTCTTTTGTTTTTGGAGGAATAGGTTTGCTTGTAGCTATGCATAGGATTCAATGAGAATTATAAATCGTTAGCGCTTAATAACCTTAATCGTTACTCTTTGATCGATAAGAAATAGTCGCGGATTTCTTTCCAGTTATTCGCACGAATGTAGCGATCTTCGGTTTCATTCAATGAATTCACAAAAAGAATACCGGTCCCAGAAAAGCGTTCTAATTGACGAATAGAATCATCAATCAGATAGTCCGTATGAATAATACTTTTATCCCCGCAAAAAATATAATGCTGAGAATCAATGAAATCAAAATGCTCTTGCAGCCATTCATATTTTGCCGTAAATGTTTTAGGCACATCCATAGCTGCAGTTGCAATGTACAAATCATAGTCTTCTGCTAATTCACGCAAGACAGTCTGGCTATCTTTCATCACCGGGATGTTCCTGAAAAAGGCATGAGTGTTGATCAAAGGATAAAGTTCCTTAATAGTCGATACCAGATCAAAATTCGGATTTTCTTTTAGATAGTCTTCAATACTATCAAAAGAGATGTTGTACTCTTTTTTGAATAATTCGATAAAACTAATTTCCATATCTGCAATAACTTGATCCATATCGATTGCAATTTTCTTTTTCACAAAAACACCCTTTCGTTTTTCAAGATAGTCCGTTGCTTAGAGCCAGAGCCGCCTCAGCAGCGTGCATACCTGCAATACGGCCAGTAATAAAGGCGCCCGTAATATTGTATCCGCCTGTGTAGCCATTGTAATCTAAAATTTCACCAGTAAAGAAGAGACCACTAGTGAATTTACTTTCCATCGTTTTTGGATTCACTTCTTTTGTATTGATTCCGCCACCAGTAACAAAGGCTTTTTCAATCGGTAAAGTACCATTGGCTGTAAAACGAAAGTCCTTGATGAATTCAATCAATTGCGTTACTTTTTCTGGCGTAGCTTGTTTTAAAGGAGTATTTTCATCCAAATCAGCTTTTTCCAATGCAAATAGTAAATAGCGTTCAGGAACAAGGCCCTTCAATGCGTTTTTTGTGCTTTTATCGCCATCATTTTTTATCAATTGTTGCAGCTGTTGAGTCAATTCGCCTTTAGAAATATCAGGAAGAGCATCTAAACTCATCACAACTTCTTGCGTTTTATCGCGTTTCATCGTTTGATGAACAAACATAGAGCAACGCAAGACGGCTGGTCCAGAAATACCAAAGTGAGTAAAGATCATATCCATTTGGTGAGTGATGACTTTTTTACTTTTTTTATTCAACACACTTAAAGCAATGTCCCTTAAAGAAAGTCCTTGTAACGTTTTTTCTTGGATAAAAGATTCATCGGAAGTAACAGGAGCTTCTGTAGGGTAAAGGGGTTCAATCGTGTGGCCCGCTTTCTTTGCCCATTTGTACCCATCACCAGTTGACCCGGTTCTAGGCATAGCTCTTCCGCCAGTTGAAACGATCACACAACTTGCGTGTATACTGCGACCATCTTCTAACAGTACTCCAATTGCTTTACCCTCATCAAATAATAACGTCTCAACTGGAGCTTCTGCATAAATAGCAATTTCTAAACGATCCATGATCCCAATCAAGGCTTCTAAAATTGTTCGCGATTTATCGGTTATAGGGAACATTCTGCCATGATCTTCTTCTTTTAGTACCACACCATTTGATTTGAAAAATTCCATGATGTCGTAGTTATCATATTGATAAAATGCGCTGTATAAAAAGCGACCATTTCCAGGAATATGTGAAATAATCTCTTCTTTATCACGATTATTGGTAACATTACATCTACCGCCACCAGTTACGAGTAATTTACGTCCAAGTGTTTTATTTTTTTCAACGACGGCTACTTTTGCGCCATGTTCTGCTGCTGAAATAGCAGCCATCATACCGCTGGTTCCTCCGCCAACTACTAATACATCATACTTTGTCATTTCTTTTATTGACCTCATTTCTACTGATCACGTGCGTCCAATTTTTCTTCTCTTACTTTATCATATTTTAACAGTTTGTACCATTAACCTGTAGACTAGATTTATGGTACACTAATTTTTATTGTTAAGAATGTGTTTGAACTGTTATGATGTACAAGGTAATAAAATAAACCGAAAAGGAAGATGAACTTCATGGAACTTTTGATTGCACTTATACCGGCCTTGGCTTGGGGCAGTATTGGCTTAGTAAGTAATAAACTAGGAGGGAACTCTTACCAACAAACAGTAGGGATGGCAGCTGGAGCAGCTTTTTTTGCAATCGGCGTTTATTTTGTCTATCAACCAACCATCGATCTAAAAATTATTTTAGTTGGATTATTGTCTGGAACGTTTTGGTCATTAGGCCAAATGCAACAGTTCCAAAGTATGAGATTCATCGGCGTATCGAATACATTGCCGATTTCAACAGGCTTACAATTGATTGTCAACACGCTTGCAGGAGTTCTTCTATTTAGAGAATGGACAAGTTCTAGAGATATTATTTTAGGAGTTATTGCTATTATCATTTTAATTTTTGGAGTGACATTTACAACAGTAACAGATACGAAAGAAAAAACGGATAGTTCTAAAGAGCAAAATAAAGCTGGAGCAAAAGCTTTGCTTTATTCTACAATAGGGTACGGTTTGTATACGATCACGATAAATGCATCTGGAGTAGATGCGTTGGCCGTTATTTTACCACAATCTGTAGGAATGTTGATTGGTTCACTACTCTTTTCAGCTAAGCAAGAAATCAAGAGCAAATACACACTGCGTAACTTGGTGACTGGTTTATTATGGGCTACAGGGAATATCTTTATGCTGATTTCAATGGCAAAAATTGGATTAGCAATTAGTTTTTCACTATCACAAACTGGGATCATCATTTCAACATTGGGTAGTATTTGGTTCTTAGGCGAAACAAAAACCAAACGAGAATTTCGTTATATCTTGATGGGGTGTATTTTAGTTATTGTCGGCGGTGTTTTATTAGGGTATATTAAAGCGTAGTTAAATTATTGAATGGATGGGGTTAGCAAGAAATGAGTTATTTTAGAAAGAAACCATTAGAAGCAGTTGAAAGGCCATCTAATTTAAAAAGAGATTTAAAAACGATGGATCTGATTCTACTAGGTTTAGGTGCAATCGTTGGAACAGGTATTTTTGTGATCACAGGAACAGCTGCTGCATTAACAGCTGGACCAGCATTGATCGTTTCATTTATTATAGCGGCTTTTTCATGCGTTTTGTCGGCCCTTTGTTATGCAGAATTTGCTTCCCGGATTCCCGTGGCAGGTGGAGCTTATTCATATGGCTACGCTGTTTTTGGAGAATTGATTGGCTGGTTAGTCGGTTGGTTGATGATTTGTGAGTATTTACTGGCAAATGCTTCAGTAGCCTCAGGTTGGTCAGGTTATATGAATGGATTTCTAGATGGGATTGGTCTTGGATTGCCTATTGCGTTACGTTCTTCTTATGATATGGATGCTGGATCTTATGTGGATGTAATTGCGGTATTGATTACCTTCTTAGTAACTTATGTCGTGATCCAAGGTGCTAAAAAAGCCTTACGTTTAAACAATATCATGGTGTTTATAAAATTTGGTTTGATTGCATTATTTATTGTTGTCGGCGTATTCTATGTAAAACCAGAAAATTGGACACCTTTTGCTCCTTTTGGCTTTGAAGGAATAGCATCAGGAGCAGCAATCGTTTTCTTTGCTTTCTTAGGATTTGATGCTGTTAGTACTGCTGCAGAAGAAACGAAGAATCCACGCAGAGATATTCCAAGAGGAATCATTGGTTCGCTTGGTATTGCAACGATTTTATATATCGTAGTGACTTTGGTGCTGACAGGGATCGTTCCTTACGCACAGCTAGATATTAAAGATCCAGTTGCCTTTGCCATCCGCTTTATTGGACAAGATTTCATTGCCGGCGTTATTTCTGTCGGAGCTATATTGACCCTTTTGACAGTACTGATTTCAATGACCTATGGATTGGGCCGTTTGATTTATGCTATTGGAAGAGATGGGTTGCTTCCAAAGAAACTCAGCGAAGTGGATGTAAAAACGAGAAGTCCAAAATACGCAACACAATTGGCTGGTTCAGTTTCAGCTATACTTGCGGGTATCGTGCCTCTAGGTAAGTTAGCAGAACTAACGAATATCGTAACATTAATGATATTTGTAATTCTTGCGATAGGAATTATTAAATTGCGCAAAGATCACGGCGAACCAAACGAAGGAGAATTTAAAGTACCTTTTGTACCAGTTTTCCCAATCGTTTCAATTGTTGTGTGTATTTACCTTATGATCCAACTGTCTTTATCGGTTTGGATCGCATTCGTTATTTGGCTGGTCTTAGGCGTGATTTTCTATCTCGCTTATGGATATAAACACAGTGAACTAAATGGTAAGTAACAAGTCTTGATTCTAATTGAAAAAAATCCTTTTAGTTTTGACGATCTTCTAAATACTAAATGGCATTAAACTTAAAAAAGAAACATTTCATTCGTGAAATGTTTCTTTTTTGATAGAATTCTTTAAGAAATGGTAACTGAGGTTTAGTTCGAGCAACTCAAAGCCACTTTCTGTTTTGAGTTACCGCTACTAGCCTTAATTCGAACAACTCAAAGCGACTTTCTATTTTGAGTTACCGCTACTAGCCTTAGTTCGAGCAACTCAAAGTAGTTTTCCATTTGAGTTCGTGTAATGTGCCACAGTTCGAACAACTCAAAATAATTTTTCATTTGAGAAGGAGTAACTAGCCCCTAGTTCGAGCAATTCAGCACAAATGGTTAATTGGATTAGCTGGATTCAAGCGATAAGCTGAAAATGATTCTATTAAAAAGAAAATAACGTCATCTTCAGCTTGTTCGATTCATTTAGTTGAAAACCATTATCCCAAGTAATTTAAAATCGCATCGCGCAGAAATTCAGCAGCTCCACTTCCGGCAGGCTCATCGTAGTAGTTGGTGAATCTTGGATCATCTACATACATTTGCGCCAGTTCTCGGTGAGCTTCTTTTGAATAACTTGGCCATGTATAAGCTAGCCAGTCTTTGTGAAGTTGAGCTAGCTGCAAGGCTTTCTGACTAGCAGAATCATTTGTCTGTATAGCTGTTTTTAAATCAACCAAAATTTTAGCAGCTAAGTCTTGCATTTTTTTGTAGTCATCTTGGCTTAACCTAGCAAACTTTTGATTAGCTTTTTCAATCGTCTCATTGCCATATTTCTCGCGAATCTCTGATCCATGATAGACTTCATTGTTATCCAGTAGTTCTTTTTTAAATCCTACAAATTTTTCTCTATCTGAAAATTGAATCTCTCCTTTCTTACTTGCCAATGTTTGATCAATGGTTTCTAACAGTTGATCAATTTGGGCTTTTTTAGCCAATAAGCGTTGACGGTGCTCCAACAAGGCTTTTTCACTATCGAAATCAACATCATTCAGTAGTTGCTTGATCGTGTCTAAGGGCATATCTAAATTGCGGTAAAATAAAATTAATTGCAATCGGTCTATCTCGTATTCGCCATAAATGCGGTAGCCATTAGAACTTTTCCGTTTTGGAGTCAAGAGCTCAATTTCATCATAGTACCAAAGTGTCCTTTTACTCACGCCAGCGAGGCGACTTAAAGCATCTACCGTATATTCCAACGAAATCCCTTCTTTCTTAATAGCTTTGCTCTACGTCAATTGTAAACCTTGACGCAACGTAAAGGTCAAGTCTTTTGAAAGTAAAATGAATAAAATTACTCGCTCTTTTTTATTGTTTGGTCGAACACTTTTTCTAGTAATGTCTAATCGAATGCTGTAAAATTAGTTAGGTTAAGTCTGAAATTAAAGGTTCTTCAAATTTGATTTTTGGTACAATTGTAAATAATTATTTTAGGGAAATGAAGGTGTAGAAATGTCTTTTGTAGAGATAAAAGATGAGTTTAAACGATATAAAATGGGTGATTCAATCATCGCCGCAAATGATGGGATATCATTTGAAATTGAAAAAGGTGAGTTCGCAGTGATCGTTGGGCCAAGTGGTGCTGGAAAATCAACCGTACTGAATATCTTAGGTGGAATGGATGCTGCAGATGAAGGGGAGATCCTTGTTGATGGAATAGACATCGCCAATTTTAATACTAGACGACTTACTCAATACCGTCGAAATGATGTTGGGTTTGTTTTTCAATTTTATAATTTAGTGCCTAATTTGACCGCTATTGAAAATGTGGAATTGGCATCAGAAATTTCTATCAAAGCATTGGATGCAAAAAAAGTTTTAGAAGATGTTGGACTAGGGGAACGCTTGAACAATTTTCCAGCGCAACTATCTGGTGGAGAACAGCAACGGGTGGCTATTGCTAGAGCTTTAGCTAAGCAACCAAAATTACTGTTATGTGATGAACCAACTGGAGCCTTAGACTATGAAACTGGGAAACAAGTTTTAAAACTATTGCAAGACACCTGTAAAAATACAGGAACAACCGTTATTGTTATTACACATAACAAGGCGATCGCTCCAATGGCTGATCGAGTAATTGAAATAAACAATGCAAAAGTACGTAATGTAACAATGAATGACAACCCTATGTCCGTAGACGATATCGAATGGTAGAGGGGGAGAAAAAGTGAAAAAGAAAGCACTATGGAAAGATATTTTCAAAGAGATGGGGAAATCAAAAACACGATTTCTATCTATTTTTATCATTATCACATTAGGAGTAGCTTTTTTTGCCGGCATCAAAGCGACTGGGCCAGATATGATTGATACAGCAAATCAGTATTACGAAAAGACAAACCTAATGGATACGAAAGTCGTATCTACTTACGGGCTGAATGAGGACGATAAGACAACATTAGAAAGTATTGAAGGCGCAAATGTAACGATGAGTTACAGTCAAGATGTTATCTTTGAGAATAGCAGTTTAGTTGCTAAACTAATGAGTTATTCTTTAGATGAGGAGAATCCACAAAATAAATACATTGTGGACTCCGGACGTTTGCCAGAAAAGACCGGTGAAATTGCTTTAGATAACAACAATAGTATGACCGAGGCTTACAAAATTGGAGATACTGTCACTCTTACTTCGGAAGACGATGAAACAACAGTGGAAGATTCATTTGCCACATCAACTTTTAAAGTGGTCGGTTTTGTGACCAGTCCGCAATACATTGAAAATTCTGCAAGAGGAACAAGTACGGTCGGAAAAGGAACTGTAGATGGATTTGCCGTTATTCCTGAAGAAGATTTCACCTCAGAATTTTATACAGAAGCGTACTTAACTTTTGCACAAAATGAGTCATTGGTATCTTATTCGTCAGAGTACGAGGACAATGTTGAAAAACAAATAACTGATATTGAAGAAGCAGTTGAACAAAGACCAGAAGAACGGTTAGCTGAAATTCGTTCTGAAGCTCAAATAGAAATCGACGATGGGCAAGCTGAAATTGATGATGCTAAACAACAATTAGCAGATGGTCAAGAACAGTTAGATGAGGCTAAAGCTACACTGGATCAAGGTAGAGCAGACTACAATGAAGGATTAGCGGCCTTAGAAACTCAAACAGCTAATGCTCAAGCAACTATCGATCAAAAACGTCAAGAATTAGAGGATGGGAGAGCTGAGTTAGCTGCAAATGAAGCTGATTTGCAGGCATCTCAAGCTCAACTTATTGACGCTCGTGCTAATTTTGAAGCCCAAAAAGTCACAGCAGAGCAATCGTTGGCCAATGGCGAAACATTTGTTGAAAACGCTAGAGCTATCTTAACCACGCCAATTGAGAGTGTGCCAGTTGACACGCAAACGAGCATCACTCAAACAGCTACTTCTCTTGACCCAACACTTGGCGAAGCTTTTACAGGTTATTTTGCCGGGGTTGTTCCATCTAGCACAGTATCAACGGCATTAGATGGCGTGGTTGCTAATTTAGAAGAAACACGTGCCCAAATAAATGCAACAGAAGCAGAATTGTCAGCTAATGAACAACGCGTTACTCAAGGGTTAGCTGCTATCGAAGCTGCAAAAACAACTCTTGCTGACGGTGAAGCTCAATTAGCGGATGCTCAAGCACAATTAGATCAAGAAAAAGCAAACGGTGAAGCTGAACTAGCTGCAGCCTCTGAAAAACTAGCAAATGGACAAGCAGATTATGAAGAAGCATTGGCTGAGTTTGAAGAACAGTCAGCAGATGCTGAAACAGAGATTGTAGATGGCGAGGCAGATCTTGCTGAAGCTAAAGAAGATTTAGAAGCGTTAGAAATGCCTGAATATTATGTGCTCGATCGTTCGTCGAATCCAGGATATGGTGAATTCAATGATAATGCAGATAGAATTTCGGCTATTGCGCAAGTATTTCCCGTATTCTTTTTCTTAATTGCTGCATTGGTTTGTTTAACCACTATGACCCGGATGGTAGAAGAAGAACGATTGCAAATGGGTACTTTGAAAGCATTAGGGTATTCTAATTGGGATATTTCTAAAAAATTCTTAGTATATGCTTCAGTAGCGAGTGTCTTAGGAACCGTTATCGGGCTAGCAATTGGTTACCAAGTATTCCCTAACGTTATCTTTGACGCATATGGGTCTATGTACAATTTACCACCTATTTTGATAAATTATTACATTAGTTATGGTGTTATTTCCTTTATAGTAGCTCTACTAGGTACGGTTATGGCCGCTTATCTTGCTACCCGAGTAGCATTAAAAAGTTCACCAGCTACATTGATGCGTCCTAAAGCACCTAAAATAGGGAAACGTATATTATTAGAACGTATTCCATTTATTTGGAATAAGCTTGGGTTCATCCAAAAAGTAACCGCACGAAATCTCTTCCGTTATAAACAACGCATGTTGATGACGGTTCTAGGTGTCGCAGGTTGTACCGCTTTGATTTTAACAGGATTTGGTATATCAGATTCTATTTCAGATGTGGCAGATTTACAATATGGCAAAATTATGAAATACGATGCTATTGTGGCGCTGAACACAGATGCAAGTGAAACTGAAAAAGCAGATTATGATGAAGCAGCGGAAGAACAAACGGTTATTGATGAATCTTTAAAAGTTAGCCAAGAAAGTTATACAGTAGATGTTGAAGGAGTCAATACCCAAACCGTAACCGTTTTTATTCCTGAAACAACGGAAAACTTTGACCATTATGTTCTTTTAAATGATCGTTCTTCTGGTCAAACGTATTCATTACCTGAAGAAGGTACAATCATCAGTGAAAAACTAGCGGAATTAATTGATGTGGAAAAAGGCGATACCTTGACCTTGACTGATACGGATAATAAAGAAGTAGAAGTAGTCATAAATGAAATCGTTGAAAACTATACAGGTCATTATGTGTATATGAATAAAGATTATTTTGAAACTGTATTTGAAAAAGCTCCAGAATATACAACAGAATTATTGAACTATAGTGAAGCCAACGTAGATGAAGAAGCGCTAGGTTCTACATTGTTGGAACAACCAAGTGTTTTATCAATCAACTTTGTAAGTGATGTTAGCGGAGCATTTGAAGAAACAATGGGAAGTTTAGGAATTGTTACATTAGTATTGATTATTTCGGCTGGTCTATTAGCCTTTGTGGTGTTATACAATTTAACAAATATAAATGTTTCTGAACGTGAACGCGAATTATCTACTATTAAAGTATTAGGATTTTTTGATAAAGAAGTAACGATGTATATTTATCGTGAAAATATTATCCTTACTGTAATGGGAATCGTCGTGGGTTCATTATTAGGAATCCTGCTGCACAGTTTCGTACTAGATACATCAGAGATCGATTTACTCATGTTTAGCCCAACTATCCAACCAGTGAGTTATCTTTACTCAGCAGTCATAACTCTCGTATTCTCCGGAATCGTTATGATTGCCATGCATTACAAACTCAAAAAAGTTGACATGATCGAAGCCCTAAAATCAGTAGACTAAAACAGGATGCGGAGTTCGACATCAAGGCTCGACAGAAAACAAAGAATCGCGCAGAGGATGTTCCATCCTTGGAGAGATACTGTTTTTTCCGAGAGCCTGTCGAACGCAGCTCAACTAAAATAGGATGCGGAGTTCGACATCAAGGCTCGACAGAAAACAAAGAATCGCGCAGAGGATGTTCCATCCTTGGAGAGATACTGTTTTTTCCGAGAGCCTGTCGAACGCAGCTCAACTAAAATAGGATGCGGAGTTCGACGTCAAAGCTCGACAGAAAAACAAAGAATCGCGCAGAGGATGTTCCATCCTTGGAGAGATACTGTTTTTTCCGAGAGCCTGTCGAACACAGCTCAACTAAAATAGGATGCGGAGAGACCCTGAAAGGCACGCAGTAAAAACAGAAAATCCCAAAGAAGATGTTCCATCTTCGGCGGGATTTATCTTTTTTACAAAGTGACTGGGTCTCATAGCTCAACTAACAGGATGCGAAGTTCTAATGCGCATCCTTTTTTTGTTAGTAAAGTAAGAAACCAGTAAGTTTTAATCTAATTTCACACTTCATTCTGAAAATTGACTTTCAGTTACTCGAACTAACGCTTGTTGCAACAACTGAAACGGAAAACTAGCTTTCAGTTACTCGAACTAACGCTTGTTGCAACAACTGAAACGGAAAACCAGTTCTCAGTTACTCGAACTAATGCTCGTTGCAGCAACTGAAACGGAAAACCAGTTCTCAGTTACTCGAACTAACGCCCGTTGCAGCAACTGAAACGGAAAAGCAGTTCTCAGTTACTCGAACTAACGCTCGTTGCAGCAACAGAAACGGAAAACCAGTTCTCAGTTACTTGAACTAACGCTTGTTGCAACTACTCAATTGAAAATCGACTTTCAGTTACTCGAACTAATGCTCGTTGCAACTACTCAAATGAAAATCAATTTTCAGTTACTCGAACTAATGCTCATTTCAGCTACTCAACTCTTGACAAGATAGCTTTAAAACACACACTAATTAAATTACTCAAAATTTCTGAAGGAATAGGGGTTGCTTGTAGCCATGTAGAGTAGTCAATGTGAATTACAGAGCGTTAGCGCTTCAGCGATTAGGCTTTATTTGAGGGGAGTGTGGTTAAAAGCGTTTAGACCCGAATCACTGGAGCGAAAGCACTGTAGGCTACGCCTAAGTGTATCATGCCTGTACGTAGCTGAAGCAACTACAGTCATGACAAAGTGGATGTCGGGTCTGCTTTTTGGAACACGTTCTAGAACAGGGCTTCTGGTGTTACCATGGCTTTCCACAAGCAAACCCGTTATTCCAGAAGGAATTTCTTTTAGATTATCAACATGAATAGTTAAGTAACTTTATGGCTTTCCACAAGCAAACCCGTTATTCCAAAAGAAATTTTTTAGAACAGCTATACTTTTTATTACTACACAACTAAAAAAGCCTTCAACTCTTTAATTTAAGAGCTGAAGGCTTATATTATTGACCAACAATTTGCCATCAAGTTTCAAATTTATCGGTTGGTTTCGGACCACCAGGAATCAAACGATTAACGGCAATAGCAATAAAAGTTCCTATAAAAGTATCTACAATTCTGGCAAAAGCATAAAGAACCGTTTCATCAGTTGGAATACTAAAATAGATGATTAAAAAAGCAGCAGTTGCTCCAATAATACCGTTATTATAATTAGTTATATCACAAAAGACTATGAGCAGAATGACACCAAGAGGAACACCAATCATTTCGACTAAGAAAAATTGACCCGAAAATTGTTGCAATAATACTAGGAAAGCAGCAAAAATAGCCCCAATAGAATTTCCGAAGATTCTTGTTTTCCCAAATTTTAAACTTTTTTGCCAATCTTCCCGTAAACCAAAAACAGCTGACAGTGCAGCAATCATAGGAGGTTCTCTATCGAGAAAATGAAATAAAAGAAGACACAACATAACAGATAATCCTGTTTTGAAGGTACGCATACCGATACGATAATTGCCAATTTTCATTTATATCCATCACTTTCTATTAAGAAGCATTATAGCATTCTGTTTTTGATGCATTTAGTATTAATAATAGGGGAAAATAAATGTAATGCAAATATTAATTTTTAGTTTTGCTGAAAATAAGGTAATATTGAAGTAGATTCAGATTAAAGGAGTGTAAGCATGACCGTATCTTTAAGAGCAATAAAAATAGCTTTAGCAACAACTATTGCAATCTTAATAGCCCAAGCATTTCAATTAGAATACAGCGTATCAGCAGGAGTGGTGGCCATCTTAAGCGTATTAGATACCAAAAAGTCATCGGTGACCACTGCTCTCCAACGAATAGGTTCAACGATTTTGGCGTTAGGTATTGCAACGATCCTATTTCAATTAGTTGGATTTAATACAATTGTATTCGGGCTTTATCTTTTAATTTATATCCCCATAGCTTATAAATTAAATGTAGAAGCAGGAATAGCTCCCTGTTCCGTACTGGTTTCACATTTGCTATTAGAACAAAGTACTTCCATTACTTGGCTTGTAAATGAATTATCATTGATGGTAATAGGTGTAGGAATTGCTATTTTATTTAATTTATATATGCCTTCAAAAGAGAATCAATTGATACAGCTAAAAGATGAAATTGAAGAAAAAATGAAACACGTTCTAATGAACTTTGCTGTAGTATTAGAAAAAGGGTATTCAAACGATCAAGTAGAACTATTTATAAAAGAGCTTTCAGCAGAATTAAAAACTGCAGAAAAAATGGCTTATTTAGAATCTAATAATCAATTACTAAGCCCAAATGATGATTATATGATTCAATATATTGATATGCGGCAACAACAAGCGAAAATATTGACAGAAATGTCGGTCGATATAAGCGTGTGCTCAATACCTACGAAGCAAAATAATACACTAGCACGATTGTTTCAGCAAACGGCAAATCAATTGCACGAAAGCAACCCTGCAATAGACTTAATGAAAGATCTTGAAACCATGTTAAATGACTTCAGAAATAGTGATCTACCTAAAACACGAAGCGAGTTTGAAAATCGTGCGGCATTATTTGTGCTTTTAAACGATTTTTCACGGTTCATTCAAATAAAAAAAGATTTTTATGAACAGAAAAAAAATGAATAAGGAAACAATTAATTAACGAAAAAGGTGAGGATTTTCCTCACCTTTTTTTGTTCTCTTTAAACTATAAAATCTTTATTTCGAAAATAGTTCAAATTGTTATTGATTAAATATTCAGAATATTCTATACTAATCTTCAACAAAGCATTTTATTATCTTATTTTAATAATTAGGTAAGCAGCATTAATTTGATTAACTAACGCAAAGGCGTAAACTGGGGGAAAAGGAAATGAAAAAAAGATTACTAATGGGACTTGCAACTCTTTCTTTATTGGCTACCGCATGTGGTGCTGAAAGTGGGAGCAATGAAGATGAAATTAAAATAGGATCCATGTTTGAAAAAACAGGTGAGGTTTCAGCTTACGGTACAGCCGAAGCAAATGCAGTAAAATTAGCTGTTAAAGAAATCAATGAAAATGGCGGAATCTTAGATAAAGAAATTAATTTAGTTGAATACGATACAAAATCAGACAATACTGAAGCAGCTAGTATTGCAACGAAATTAGCAACCCAAGATGAAGTAGCTGTTATCGTAGGACCGGCAACAACTGGAGCAGTTAAAGCTTCTACGCCAGCCGTTACAAGAGCAGGTGTCACATTGGTCACTCCATCTGGTACAGATGATAGTTTAACAGTTGATGAAAGTGGCAAAGTTCAACCGAACATTTTCCGTACATCATTCCAAGATTCATTTCAAGGAATCGCTTTAGCCGAATTTGCTACAAATGAATTAGAAGCTGAAAAGGCCGTGATCATTGGCGATAGTTCAAGTGATTATGCATTAGGTTTAACAGATGCATTTGAAGGAACGTTTGATGGAGAAATAGTAGCTGAAGAAAACTTCACTGCAGATGATACAGATTTTAGTGCTATCTTAACGCGTATAAAAGATCTTGATTTTGATTTCATTTTCCTACCAGGTTACTACAATCAAGCAGGATTGATCATCAAACAAGCTCGCGAAATGGGAATCACTCAGCCAATACTAGGTGCAGATGGTTTTGGAAACGAGGCATTACTTGAATTGGCTGGAGTAGAAAATGTTGATGATGTTTATTATTCAGCTCATTACTCACCAAATAGCGAAGATGCTCAAGTACAAGATTTTATTTCAGCGTATCAAGCAGAGTATGATGCAGAACCAGATATGTTTGCTGCTCTTGCATACGACACAGTATACCTCGTAGCACAAGCAATCGAAGAATCTGGAGAAACAACTCCAGAAGCAATAACGGCAGCTCTTGAAGAGGTCACTGAATTTGATGGTATAACAGGGACATTCTCATTTGATGAAGATCACAATCCCGTGAAATCAACTCTAGTTATTGAATTACAAGACGGTGTTGAGGCAGGTAATACTGAAGTTACCCCTTAATAAAGAAGCAAACAAAAGGGTGCAAAGCGAGTTTTTGCTTAGCACCTTTTGTATTTAAAAATGAAAAGAGGTGCCATATTAATGGAAGCATTTTTACAACAATTGATCAACGGACTTTCTTTAGGAAGTATATACGCTCTGATAGCGTTAGGATACACCATGGTATATGGCATTATTAAATTGATCAACTTTGCTCATGGAGACATCTACATGGTAGGTGCATTTGTCGGATACACAGCAATCAATACCTTGAACCTTAGTTTTTTTCCAGCACTTATTCTCTCAATGGTTTTTTGTGCTGTTTTGGGAGTAGCAATTGAACGAATTGCGTATAAACCTTTGCGTAACGCTACTCGTGTGGCAGCGTTGATCACTGCTATTGGAATGTCGTATTTATTGCAAAATGGTATGATTTATCTAGTAGGTTCAGAAACAAGAGCTTTTCCGCAAGTTATTGAAAATAGAGTGTATGAATTTATGGGGTTACAAGTTAGTCAGACACAAATTATGATTTTTGCTACAACCATCATTTTGATGTTAGCATTGCAGGTTATTGTTCAAAAAACAAAAATGGGAAAAGCTATGCGTGCGGTTAGTACCGATGCAGATGCAGCTCGTTTGATGGGGATCAATGTTGATAATGTGATTTCATTTACGTTTGCACTTGGCTCTTCATTAGCAGGCGCAGCAGGCGTTTTAGTCGGATTGTATTACAACTCGATTGAACCAATGATGGGTTACGCTCCAGGATTGAAAGCCTTTATTGCTGCTGTATTAGGTGGAATTGGAATTATACCAGGAGCAATGTTTGGCGGGTTCGCCATTGGGATCATTGAAACATTGGTCAGTGGATATGGGGGCTCTTTGATCAAAGATGCGGTCGTTTACTTGATTTTGATTATTATCCTGATCTTTAAACCATCTGGATTGCTTGGCAAAAATGTAAAAGAGAAAGTGTAGGTGATAAAAATGAAACAATTCAATAAAAACAATCTCGGTTGGCTCATTTTTATTGCAGCCGTCTATATACTCATTCAAATAGGCACAACGACAGGTATAATCAATGCTTTTTATGAAATCACGTTGATGACTATCTTGATCAATGTAATTTTAGCAACTGGATTAAATTTGATTATAGGCTTTTCAGGTCAGTTTTCTTTAGGACATGCAGGGTTTATGGCGATTGGTGCGTATAGTACCGGAATTATCAGCATCAAATACCCGACCATATCAGGTCTTATTGGAGGAATGCTCCTAGGTATTGTTATAGCTAGTTTGGTGGCTTTATTAGTAGGGATTCCTACTTTACGATTAAAAGGAGATTATTTAGCAATTGCCACTTTAGGGGTAGCTGAGATTATTCGGATCGTGATTTTGAATATGAATGATATTACAAATGGAGCTGCTGGTTTAAGCGGGATCCCTTTTATTGCTAATTGGCAGATCACATTCGCCTTTATCGTGATTTCTTTGATTATTACGATGAATTACATTAAAAGTAGTCCAGGACGAGCAACGATCTCCATTCGTGAAGATGAGATCGCAGCTGAATCAATGGGAATCAATACGACAAAATATAAAATTATTGCATTTGTTTTAGGAGCAGCTTCTGCAGCAACAGCAGGGGGACTGCACGCGTCTTACTTCAGTGTTATCCGCCCAGCCGACTTCACTTTCATGAAATCTGTTGATATTTTGATCATCGTGGTGTTTGGTGGATTAGGAAGTATGACAGGAAGCGTCGTTGCAGCTATCGTACTAGGTATTTTAAATGTTTATTTACAACCTTTTGGACAGTTAAGAATGATCATCTATTCAGTTGCCCTAGTCGCAATCATGGTGTTTAGACCTTCAGGCTTATTGGGAACAAAAGAATTTACTATTTCCGGTTTATTGGACCGTAAAAACAAAAAAACCGCTACGAAAGAGGGGGGAGCAGAATGAGTTTATTAGAAGTGAAACAATTAACTAAAAACTTCGGCGGACTTTCGGCTGTCTCCATGGTAAATATGGAATTAGAAAACAACGAACTAGTTGGATTGATCGGCCCAAATGGAGCAGGGAAAACGACACTATTTAATTTGTTGACTGGTGTTTATGAGCCTACTGAAGGAGAAATCAACTTAGAAGTAGACGGTAAAAAAACTTCTTTGATCAAACAAAAAACGTATACTATTACCGCTATGGGCCTAGGAAGAACTTTTCAGAATATTCGCTTGTTTAAAGATTTAACCGTACTAGAAAACGTTTTGATCGGCATGCATGAAAAAAATAAAGTTGGTACATTGGCCAGCATCTTTCGAACACCTGCATACTATGCAGCAGAAGAGAAAATGCATCATGAAGCACTTGACCTTTTAAAGCTCTTTAAGTTAGAAACCAAGGTCGAAGAGTTAGCAAAAAATTTACCTTACGGAGAACAAAGACGCCTAGAAATCGTTCGCGCATTGGCGACAAAACCTAAAATCTTATTTTTAGATGAACCAGCGGCAGGGATGAATCCGCAAGAAACAGCTAATCTGACCTCTTTGATCCGCCAGATCCAAAGAGAGTTCAAAATCACCATTTTATTGATTGAACACGATATGTCTCTAGTCATGGACGTGTGCGAACGCATTTATGTATTAGAATACGGCAGAATGATCGCTCATGGAACACCAATGGAAATTAAAAATAACGAAGCGGTTATCAAAGCATATTTGGGTGGTGAATAGACATGTTAAAAGTAAAAGATTTATCCGTTTATTATGGTGTTATTCAAGCGACTAAAGAAATCAACTTTGAAGTTAACGAAGGAGAAATCGTTTCGCTGATTGGGGCTAATGGTGCTGGAAAATCAACTGTTTTAAAAGCTATTTCTGGTTTGCATCGTCCAAAATCTGGGGAGATCATTTTTAAAAATCAGCCGATACAAAGAGAATCGACACGTAAAATCGTTCAGTTAGGTATTTCTCAGGTTCCAGAAGGACGTCACGTCTTTAAAGGAATGACCGTCATGGAGAATTTAGAAATGGGCGCTTTTTTAAGAAAAGATAAAAATGATATCCAAAAAGATTTAAAGATGGTATTTGATCGTTTCCCAGTCTTAGGGGAACGAAAAAAACAAGATACAGCTACTCTTTCTGGTGGGGAACAACAAATGGTCGCTATGGGACGAGCCTTGATGTCTAGACCAAAATTGTTGTTGCTAGATGAGCCTTCAATGGGACTCGCACCGCTATTTATTAAAGAGATTTTTAATATCATCCAAATGATCAATAAACAAGGAACAACCGTATTATTGATCGAACAAAATGCAAAAGTAGCGCTAGAAATTGCCAATCGTGGCTATGTTCTGGAAACCGGAAATGTCGTTCAAACCGGTACGGGTAAAGAATTACTCGCAAGTGACGAAGTACAAAAAGCTTATTTGGGAGGTTAATTGATGGATGTAAAAAGTTATATGACACCAAATGTTGTGACTATTTCAGAGGACACAAAAATTTTAGAAGCACTTGATATTATGAAAGAAAATGATTTTCACCGTCTGCCTGTAGTAAGAGATGGAAAGATGGTGGGATTAGTTACACAAGAGATCATACAAGAAAATTCGCCTTCCACTGCAACAAGTTTGAGTATTCATGAAATGAATTATTTGCTGACTAAAACGCAAGTTGGCGATATTATGCATAAAAAAGTTGTTACCATTCAAGCAGATGATTTGCTAGAAGAGGCTGCATCTCGAATGCGCGATCAAGAAGTAGGCGTTTTACTAGTAGTAGAGGACCAAGATAAAATTGTAGGGATCATTACTGATAAAGATATTTTTAGCGCCTTTATCGATGTCATGGGGTATAACAATAAGGGAAGTCGCGTTGTTATAGACATTCCAGAAGATCAATTAGGAATCCTTGAAGATATTACCACTATTTTGGCCGAAGCTCAGATCAGTATCAATCAAATCGCAGTTTACCGAAAAGATCATTTTACGCAAGTGATTATTCAAATGGATAATCCAGATACAAAGGAAATCAAAGAAATTTTAACCACAAGTGGCTATACGGTTAGTTCAGCAATTTATAAAGCGGGAAAAAAATAAAACATAGCTAGAGAAAATTAGCCTGCACCTAAGAAAATCAGTCTTGACTTTCTTAGGTGCAGGCTAATTTATTGTTGTCAAAAAAAGAATCAACTACTGATTAAGGATCAAGATTCAAACAAATTTAAAATCTGCTATCCTTAAAGACTAGGTTCGGTTATAGTAATTAATATAGTCGGATTTTAATACATAGAAAGATAATCGGAACCGGTAAATTGAAATAAAAAATCATTATTAAGGTAGCTGTTACATTGACTAAAGGGGATGAAAAGGTGAGAAAAAAAGGGATAATCATTGGAATAGCAATTAGTTTATTAGTTATCGGAGGGGGCCTTTTTTTTATGGATCAAACTGAAGAAACAGTTTACGAATCTGAAAATAATCTTTCTTATGTAGCAAAAGTTGAAGGAAAAGAATTCTATATTTATAAAGATGGTGAATGGACCACTACATTTTTAGCAGGTGTGAATATGGGGGCTGCAAAGCCAGGAACTTTTCCAGGAGAACTAGCTATTACAAAAGATGAATATTTGCGTTGGTTTAAACAAATCAAAGAGATGAATGCAGATGTTATACGGGTTTATACTATTTTAAAACCGGATTTTTATGATGCACTGTATGAATTTAACTTGCAAAACGACGATCCGCTATACTTAATGCACGGTGTATATTTGAATGAAGAGGGAATTGCTGAATTGAGCGACGCCTATGCGGAAGATGAAAAAATAAAAACAGACTTCATAAAAGATGCTACAGATTTAGTAGATGTACTGCACGGTCAAGCAAACTTACCCGAAAAAGCCGGCTTCGCGTACGGGAAATATACAAAGGATATTTCTAAGTACGTTATAGGCTGGATATTAGGTGTTGAGTGGGATCCTCATTTTGTCAACCAAACAAATGAAGCGAACCCAGAAATGACTGCATTTGAAGGGGACTACTTGTATACAGATGGAGCTTCGCCGTTTGAGGTATTCTTAGCGGAAGTAGGGGACGCTACTTTATCCTATGAAGCTCAAGAGTATCAAACTATGCGCCCACTGAGCTATACCAACTGGTTAACGACAGATATGCTAGATCATCCAAATGAACCGGATGCCACTGAGGATATGGCAGTCGTAAACACAGAACATATAAAAGGCACAGATCAATTAGAAACGGGATTGTTTGCTTCTTATCACGTTTATCCTTATTATCCAGAATTTTTGAACCATCAGCAGGAGTATGCTGAAGTGAAAAATGAAGACGGCAGTGTCAATACTTACAAAGCTTATTTAAGAGATTTGATCAAAGAACATACTGTGCCAGTTATGGTGGCTGAATTTGGAATACCGGCTTCTAGGGGGAAAGCTCATGAAAGTTTGTACTCGGGGTTTAACCAAGGGGGCATTGAGGAGACCGAACAAGGCGAAATGTTGATCGATATGATGCAGGATATACACGACGAAGGTTATTTAGGAGGACTCGTGTTCACGTGGCAAGATGAATGGTTTAAACGAACTTGGAACACATTAGATTTTGATTTGTCTGATCGTCGACCATATTGGTCTAATCCTCAGACCAATGAGCAACATTTCGGGTTGCTGGCTTTTGATCCTGGGGAAGAAAAAAGCATAGTCTACGTTGATGGAAATGATTCTGAGTGGAGTGAAAAAGATCAGTTGTCAAAAAACGAAGAAAATACCCTTTCAGTAAAATCAGATGAAAAATACCTTTATGTGAAATTAGAAGCGAAAGATTTTGATTTTGAAAAAGATCAATTAGTTATTGCTATTGATGTAAAAGATGAGCAAGGAAATAGTCAAACGGCTGATGGTTCATTGATTTTTTCTCGACCAACTGATTTTCTAGTAAAAATAAACGGAGCGACGGGATCCTCCATAATGGTAGATGCTTATTACGACTCTTATTATTACCAGTATGCAGAAAAATTAGAAGCAATCGAGAAGCAATCAGTTTACACGAAAAAAAATTCAGGGTTGTTTAACCCAATGAATCATGCTTTGTCAGCAGAATTGACATTGCCTCAAACAAATGAAGTTATCCCTTTTTCAAAGTATGAAACAGGAGCTTTAGTATTAGGAGATGGGAATCCGGAACATGAAGAGTACAATTCATTGACTGATTTTGCAGTGAAAGATGGTATTGTTGAAATTGCTTTACCATGGCAGTTATTGAATGTCATGGATCCTTCAACGAAACAAATCATGGGGGATCTGTATCAAAATAAAGGTATTGAAGCAGTTAGTGTAGAAAATATTTATCTAGGGGCAGCTTTAGTGAAAAAGGAATCCACTGAGCCCAATAAAATAATGTTAGAACCTTATTCATGGGAACCGTGGGAATTGCCCACCTACCATGAACGATTGAAACCATCCTATTACTTATTAAAAGAAGCTTTTTTAGAATATGATAAATAAAGCATTAAAGAACAAGGAAATAGTATACGAAACTTCACAAAAGAGGCGAGTGAAGTATAAGGAGGGAAGAATGATGGAACCATCTTTTTATGCAGAAATAATTCAGGCAAGTCTAAATCCCTTTGTTTATTTTGAACTAGTTAAGGATAACAATAACAAGGTTATAGATGGAATCTATAACGATTTAAATCCTGCTTACGAATGTTTGATAGGAATGAACAAAGATGCATTGATCGGAAAGAAAGTAACAGAAATTTCCGAGTCAATAAATTTAAAAACAATACAGTTGTTAAAAGCAAGTGAAAAAGCAAAAAAAAATGATAAAGCAGACTACTGTTTTGAATTAAAGAAACAGTTTTACCGTATCCAAATATTTTCGTTTGATAAGGAATATACTGCTATAACCTATACAGAATCAACAACTGAACTATTACAGAAATACGTTGCACAAGAAGATTTAAAACAAACCGAAAGTCAATTGAGTTTGATATTAGATTCAACAGAAGAAGCAATTTGCGGGATCGATTTGAATGGGAGATGTACTTTTTTGAATCTCAATTGCAAGAAATTATTGGGGATAAAAGAAGAGTCAGAAATGGTAGGACAACCAATTTTTAATCATTTAATTAAGGATTCGTTGTCATCAGAAGAAACGACCGTTAAGCAGGACATCCTCAATAAATTGATTGGAAAACAGTCGTGTCAGTCAAGTGAAATTTATTTTATACGAATGGACGGAACCCTCTATCCAGTGGAATATTTTATTAAACCAAAAACGAGTAACGGAACTTTACTTGGAGGAATATTAACTTTTGCTGATATGACAAAAAGAAAAGCAAAACAAGCGGAAATCAATCGCTTGATGTTTCATGATCCTTTAACAGGGTTGTTGAACCGCATAAAGTTTGAAAAGGTAAAAGTTGCGTTTGATAGTGAAAAAAATCTGCCATTGTCTATTATTATGGGAGACATAAATGGATTGAAAAACATCAATCAACACTATGGATACCAAGAAGGTGATCAGCTTTTGAAAGTAACAACCAAAATTCTAAGTGAAAACATTCCAAAAAATGCATATATTGCTCGTTATGGTGAAGATGAATTTAGTATTTTATTGCCAAATACTGATAACCAGCGGGCACTTTGGCACATTCAAAGGATTCAAGATGCGATTATGGAGCACAATGAAAAACTAGATAAAGACCAAGTATCAATTAGTATCGCATTAGGGTATGAAACAAAGTGCAATATGAATTGTGATATTCAAAAAGTGATCAATAATGCTCAAGATTACATGAATAAACATAAGATGCTCAACCACGATAGTATGCGAAATACCCTTTTAGCTTTTATTAAGACAACATTATTAGTACGAAGTAAGTTTACCGAGGAACATGCAGAAAGACTGGTGACTTTGTCAAAAAATGTTGGAAGAAAGATGAAATTATCACCTTATCAAATGGATGAGTTAGTTTTATTGGCGGAATTGCATGATATAGGTAAGATTGGGATCGATGATGCCATTTTGAATAAACCAGGCAAGTTGACGGTTGCAGAAATGGCTGAAATGAAAAAACACTCTTTTATTGGCTATCAAATCATTAAGTCTATTCAAGGTTTAGCTGATGTTGCGTTGCCTATTTTGCACCATCATGAGCGCTCAGACGGAAAGGGATACCCAGATGGATTAACGAGATATGATATCCCTTTATTATCTCGTATTATTTCAGTAGTAGATGCTTATGACGCGATGACACAAGATCGACCATATCGTAAAGCTATGACTCAAGAAGAAGCTATTGTTGAAATTAAAAAAAATTCAGGGACCCAATTTGATCCTGAAGTTGTTGGGTTTTTTTTAGAAAGTATAGAAGAACGTTTAAAAGAATAAGGTTTTATGACAGTTGTACCAAACCTCAGAAGACAGGAGAGATACAATGAACTATTTATTGCTTGATGTTGCTTTGTTAGGGGTTATCAGTTTATTTATTACGAATCTATGCATTGTTATTTTTACAGTCATTATTAATCAGAAGTATCGATTAAATGAAAAAAGCTATCAAGAGTCATGCAAACAAATACAACCGATCATGGAAGAAAAAATCAATGATCCGAGTCAGCTTGTCGAAAAATTAAATTTTTTTGAAACTAAAAAAGAACGAAAAGTTGTCTTTGATGTACTTATTAAATATGCTCAAATGCCTGGGACAGCTGGAAATAGTTTGTGGGTACTAGAGCAGCTAGGGTTTTATGATGAATTGATTGTAGATGCTTCGAAAAAGTTAACTTTACAGCATATTCAATTTTTTAGTCAACTACGCTTCCATAAAGCGTTCCCTCTATTAATTAAGGGAACAAAAAGTAAAAATTTCGAAATCAAGTACAATTCTTTTTATGCTATTTCATCCTTACCTTTATCAGAAAAAGAATTACCAATTTATATCGAAGCTTTGTTAGAGTCAGCTATTATGAGTGATCGCATTATTGATATGTTGAATCATCTCCAAATGGATGTTGAAAAAACCCTTCATTTTTTACGTGAAGCTACACTAGATAAAAATAAAATCATCTTATTATTAGTTTTAAGAAACCGTTTAAAAAAAGAAGACCCCTTATTGGTAAAGCAACTTTTACCTTACTTAGAAGAATCAAGAGAAGTTCGGATAGCTACTATTCGTGCACTGGCTACAAGTGAAAATGACTTTTACTTTTCTTTTTTTCAAGAACTATATAAAAAAGAAAGCGATTGGCAAGTGCGGGCAGTACTAGCAAAAGACCTTCCGTTGTTAAACGCACCTAGTGAACAGGAATTACTAATGGACATGCTAAAAGATGAAAATTGGTGGGTACGCCATAATGCTACAAATAATATGAAAAAACGTTATCCAGATAATGTCATGCTTGATCAGAAATATGAGACGTTTGAAACTGCTGATCAATTGACACAATTAAAAATGAAAGGAAGTGGGACTGAATGATGCTGATAGAAAATTTCATTTACTACTTTAGTTTGTTTATTTTAGGGTATTCTATTATAGTCACAACCTTGTATCTTATTCTTATCCTTGTTTCTTGGAAACGATTAAGAGAATTTATTGAAATCATTCAAACAAATATTACAAGTGTCAGTCATTATACTAAACCAATTTCTATTGTTGTACCGGCTTATAATGAAGAACAAACAATTGTGGAAAGTGTCCGCTCTTTTTTACAGTTAGACTACCCAGAATTTGAAGTGATCGTCGTTAACGATGGATCAACAGATGAGACAATGGCTAAACTGATTCATTTTTTTGATTTATATCCTGTAGAACTAGATAGTGATATAAAGATCGAAACAAACCTTATCAAACAAGCTTATAAATCTCATCAAAATTCAGGTTTGATTTTATTAGATAAAGAAAATGGCGGCAAAGCAGATGCATTGAATGCCGGCATAAATGTCTCTTTGTACCCATTGTTTTGTGCGATCGATGCTGATTGTATCATTGAAAAAGATGCTTTGTTACGGATTGTTTCACCATTTCTTAAATATGAAGAAACGATTGCAGTAGGCGGGATGGTTCGAATCGCAAATGGCAGTACTATAAAAAATGGGGAAATCATTCAAACCAAAGTTCCTAAGAAAATGATTGAACGGTTTCAAGTTATTGAATATTTTCGAGCTTTCTTAACGAGTCGTGTCGGTTGGCAACGATTCAATGCACTAATGATCATTTCAGGAGCATTTGGCCTATTTAAAAAATCTGCTGTATTAGAAGTTGGGGGATTTGAACGAACGATTGGGGAAGATATGGAACTTGTTTTAAGATTACATGAAAAGTTCCATCAAAACAGTGAACCTTACCGCATTGATTTTGCTTCAGATGCCGTTTGCTGGACACAAGCACCTGACAGTTATAAAGATTTGAAAAGTCAACGGGTGAGGTGGCATAGAGGTCTATTTGATTCTTTGAATAGACATCAAAAAATGTTGGGTAATCCTAAATACGGGTCTGTTGGTCTAGCTTCAATGCCCTACTTCTTTTTAGTAGAGCTGTTTGGACCGATGATTGAAATGATAGGATACATTGTAATGGGACTAGCTATTTATTTAGACATCCTCTCTTCTTATGTCGGTATTATCTTTTTGCTAACCTGTTTGATGGGGATTTTATTTTCTTATTCGGCTATTCTGTTTGAAGAAATTTCTTATAAACGTTACAGCAATTTGAAAGATATTTTATTGCTATTCATGGTTAGTATTTTAGAGCAGTTCTATTATCGTCCATTGACGGTATGGTGGAGAGTGACAGCATTTTTTAATTATCGTAAAGGTAGTAAAAAATGGGGAACAATTGAACGGAAAAATTTCGATACAAAAACCGAAAATAATGAAATATAAAATTAAAAAAACGATTATTATTTTAATAGAAATTCAAGAAAAATAGATTTTATTAGTCAGCATAGAAGAGAAAAAGGTATAGCGGATATGAAATTAAATCAAGCTAAAAAAGAAAATGAAAATCAGATTATTATTTAACTAGTTTTCAAAAAAAACAAACGTTTCATAATCCGCTTACTTTGAAATAAATTCTGAAAAGTGACAAAATTTTGACTAAATAAATGATGAATAAAAATAAGCTTAGAAATGCTATCAATCCGCTATTTTTTTTATGTGTTTAGTTAAAAGTAAAGACGTTATTAAAACTAGTTTGATCATTTTTTAATGATTCTTTAAGAAAACCTTAAATTTTCCTTGGACAACTTTAGAAGAGTTTGTTATTCTAAAGGTACATAGTAATTATATTAAGCGAATAACCCTACAATTTTTTTAAAATAGCAATTATCATTATAGCTTATTTAAATCATTTCATAAAAAATTGCTTTGGAGAGGTAATGCTTGCACATAGTTTGTTGTGAATGATTCAGGATAATTATATCCTGAGTCATTTTTTGTACAAATACTTATTAGAAAGCTTAGTTATTTCTTAATAAGAATTGAGTATACTAAAGATAGAACAAGTAATAAAAAACGTATGATGGAGGATCCTAAAATGAATCGATTTAAAAAACTGAGTTTAACAACTTTAACTGCAATGAGCTTAATGGGAGCAACTTTAGTTGTCTTGCCACAATCTGCCGGTGCCACAACGGATGGGATCGATACAACGGTTGTTGATGAAAAATGGGGAAAACCTACTTTTATCTACGGTGGTGGATTATCAGAAAGTCAAATAACTGAGACAGAAGCGCTATTAGGGATTGAAAATTCTGAGAATGTAGCTGTCAGTAGCGTTTCAGGACAGGATTTGATTGATTACTTAGGCGAGGGATCTGGAAATACAGCCAGCATGATTTCATCCGTAATGGTACAGAAACAAGATACTGGTGAAGGTGTCGATGTCGAAATCGTTAATCCAGAAAATATCAGCCAAATCACACAAGACCAATACGCAAATGCAGCGATTACTGCAGGAGTCAGTGATGTAAAAATCGAAGTAGCAAGTGTTAGCAAGGTAACGGGAGAAAGTGCTTTAACTGGAATTTATAAAGCTTTCGACGTTAACGGAGAAGAATTAGACCAAGAACGCATGGAAGTAGCCCAAAATGAATTAGAAACAACTAATGAAATCGCACAAGAAAACGTTGAAGATGAAGGCTTTGATACAGCCAAATTTGACCAAGCGATCATTGATATCAAACAAAGCTTAGCAGACTTAAAAGAACAGCAAGGTGAATTGGCTACAAAAGAGGATGTTGAGCGAATCATTAATGAAGCGTTAGAAAACAATGATTTACAAAATGCCGTTTCACAAGATCAAATTGATCAATTGATGGCCTTATTTGAAAAGTATCAACAAACAAGTGCGATTGACTCAGCCGAAGTAAAAGAACAATTAAGCAACTTATCAGATACCGTTCAAGATAAATTTGGGGATGCCTTACAGCAAGCCGAAGATAGTGGTTTAGTAGATAAAGTTGGCAATTTCTTTGGTCAAATATGGGATGCTATCGTAGGATTGTTTAAGTAATAAATTAAAAGACTAATAGAGTTCATAAAACTGGTATAGAAGCTGTACACGCTGAGAGCTATCGAAAAAAGTATCCACGTTCTTCCGATTTTTATTCATGGGAGGAGTATAGGTGCTTTTTTTCACTTCCTTATGAAAACCACTTTGACGTATAGCTGAAGCAGAAAGAATGTCCGAGATTCTTTTTGGAGCATGTTCTAGTATAATTATACAGCTATAAAAAAGAGGTCAAGACAAAAGTCTCGACCTCTTTAGCTTTTTATAAGAGTGAAAGGAAAGCATTATTCAAAATCGTATTTAAGATCCCATTTAGTTCTTAGTGTGTCCATTATTTCCATTACGTCATGAGTAAGAGGGAGCGAAGGATCTGGTTGATTTGATAAAATCAAATTGGTAATATCAGCTATTTCATAATTCATAGCTTGTTTTGTATCGCCAGCTTCAATTGTTTCAACTGTGCCATCTGAGTGTGTTAAAGTAGCTCTTTCTGCACGCGGAAAATCATTGACCGTGAAAAAACCATTCTCAAATGCAACAATTCCCAATTTCGGCATTTTAGCTCTAAAAGTAAGCGAGATAGTAGCTAGCTCATCGTGATCATTTTTTAATAGAATACCCGATTGCTCATCTACACCTGTTTCGTAAAAATTCATAGTCGTATGGATTTCTTGTGGCTGGCTAGTCAAGAAAAAGCGGGTAAATGATAGTGCATAAATTCCGATATCTAGTAGCGCTCCACCAGCAAGATTTTTGTTGAAGAAACGATTCGTCGGATCTTCTTCTTTCAAACTCCCAAAAGAGACTTGAATCATTTTTAGCTTACCAAGAGAGCCTTCTTGAGCAATCTCTTTTAATTTATGGTAAAGCGGCATGTGGTAAATAACCATGGCTTCAGCTAAGACTAGTTTTTTCTCTTCAGCCAATTCCATAGCTTGGGTTAATTGATCATTATTCATTGTGATTGCTTTTTCTGATAAAACATGTTTGCCAGCTGCTAGACTTTTTAAAATCAATTCAGCGTGATAGCTATGCGGTGTAGCAATATAAACTACATCAATAGAAGAATCTGCTAGCAATGCATCATATGAACCATAAGATTTTTCGATACCATACTTTTTAGCAAATGTAGCTGCTTTTTCATCATTTCGCGAACCGGCAGCGTATAATAATGCGTTCTCAACACTAAAGGTCTCTGCAAATTCATTTGCAATTTGACCTAAACCTAAAATTCCCCAATTTAACTTTTTCATAGAAAGCCTCCCAAAATTTATTCAAACAATATCAACTGTATTCTACCATTGAAAAACAGTTGAGGGAAAGAAGAAGTCAGCAAAATCTTTATTTTTCAAAAAACCGATAAAGGTAAGGGTTTAAAATTTAAAAGTTAACGTAATAGGTGTAAAATAAAGGTAGCACTTATTAGATAATAATCATTAATTGGAAGGGAATGTTGATCATGCATGAAGCATTAGTAGAAATTGTTTTAAGAGCTATAAAGGAGCAATATATTAGTGAAAAAGCTTTTTACACTTCACAATTGGGCATCACACCACAAAGCTGGGACCGCTGGAAGAAAGGCAACCAAGGACTTAAGTCTGAGAATATGAATAAAATTTCTCGTTTGTTTACCGAATACGAATGGATGCTAGTACAAAAAGTTTGCCGTAACGCTACATTTTTCCCAGAAGTTAAAGCCAATCCCGTGAACGAATATCTAGCAATTAAATTTCATGTAGCACAAAAATGGGTGAATAGCGGTACAGCTGAGTTAGAATTCAAGAAAGAAACTGAAGAAGACCTGACCGCACACCACCGCAAACAAAATACAACGATCCTTATTATTGAGACTAAATATGATTTTTGGAGCTACAAAGATATTATTGAATTACGCTTACCCGGAATCATCCAACAACAAATAAAAACTGATAAACTAAATCTACTAGAATGGTTCAACAAAAACATTCAGGATGCGGAGTTCGACGTCAAGGCTTGACGGAAAAACAAAGAATCGCGCAGAGGAAAGGATGTGAAGTGTCTCGTTTATCCTCGACAGGAAAATAGGTAAAATTCGTAGAGGGTGTTGTTCCCACAAAGAAGTTTTATCTTTTTCTCGAAAGGATGAGACACACAACTCAACTAAGAAAGGATGTGTGTCTCATCCTTTTTTTAATGGTAAAGTAAAAAAAGCAAGTTTTAATCTGATTTTACACACTAACTAGAAAATTGATAATGTCATGAGCATTATTTGTGAAGTGGATGTGGGTCTGCTTTTTGGAACACGTTCTAGAACAAGGCTTCAGGTTTTACCATGGCTCTCCACAAGCAAACCCGTAATTCCAGAAGAAATTTGTTTTAAAATACCAGTACCAGTTAAATCAGAGTGAGAGACACAACCAAATTTGAAAATTAGTTGATTTTTAAAGAGCTTTCTTTTGACCACAGTAGTGAAATACCTTATCCTTAAGGTGAAAAATAGATAAAGAAAGAGGGGCTTCATATGTTGGTCGATTCTTATCCGTACTTGATATTTAATGGCAACGCAGAAGAAGCATTGAATTTTTATGCAACTGTTCTCAAAGCAGAGATTTTAGATAGCAGCAAATTCAAGGATATGCCGCCAAACCCAGAAAATCCCGTCTTGCCTGAGAAATTACAAAATATGATAATGAATGCAACCTTGCAGCTGACAAATGGAAGCTATCTGATGTTTTCCGATAACCCGCTCGAAGGTGAACAGGGATACAAACAAGGCAACAACGTATCTGTCACTTTAGTTTATGAAACAGCAGAGGAAACACGTGAGGTTTTTGACCAATTAAAAGTAGACGGAAAAATAGTGATGCCGCTTGAGGAGACATTTTGGAGCCCTTTGTATGGGAATGTCGTTGATCAGTTTGGAATTGCCTGGCAGATTTCGACCATTGCGCCTGGTATGATGAACACAGCTGAACAAGGTCAGTTAAAGAAAGAAACAATTTTGAAGATCAAGTCTAGTAAAAAGAAGGGATAGGGAACTATTTCTGATTTCAGTTCCCAATCCTTTTTAAACGCACCGTAATTTACGGAACTAAAAAGAAGTTATCAGAAAACATTTCTGGTAACTTCTTTGAATTAGATAGTCACTTTTAATTCATTGGGCTTCAATAGATTTGATTTGATCAGAAAAGGCTTGAATAAAATACTTAATAGACCTGGTAAAATAATTACTACAAAAAGGTACGAAAATGTTGCAGGCAGTCCTTGGGAAGAGGCGATTCCAAAAACGGATACTAATGCACATAGACCCATACCTGCAATTTCAGCGGAAGCTTCTAAATTAAAAACTAAGACCCCAACAGGAGCTAAAATCGTTCCCAATAACAATGGGAATAAAGCAACTTTAGGATGTTTTATAATATTTCCAGTTTGCAGTTTTGGCGTGATGATCAAGTGACCTAAGAACGTTCCCGCATCGTTATCTTTCAGACTGAGAAAAGCAAAGACTGTAAATTGAACGCTGCAACCAATTAAAGCAGCTGCTCCAGCAGAGCCATCTAATTGCAAAGCAAGAGCAACGGCAGCTGATGAAGCGGGTGATAGGATCAGCATACCGAAAACTAAGCCTAAAACCATGGAAGATAAAAGTGGGAAGCCGGCTACAGAAGAAGTGATCAATGATGAAACTGAGGTTAGTATAAAAGCTATGGGTGAGGATAAAGCATAACCTGCTATTCCACTGATCAATATACTGACAAAAGGCACCAAAATCATGTTGAAACGTGTTTTATTAAATAAAAACGTACCGACGACGATCGCGATGGCAATAGCTACTAAAGCGCCAACAGGTTCACCACTTTTTAAAGACAGAACACCATCTGTCAAAATATAGGCGCGACCACCGATCACACCTGCTGCTGTAGCGCTCAGCATGGTTAAAATATCTGTTTTTAAATAATAACTGATCCCAATACCTAGTCCAGGAATCAATAGCGTTTTTGTGATAGCGCCAATGGTAACGAGTGTTGTAAGACCTAATAGTTCTCCAATACTTTGGATCAATAATCCAATACCTAAAGTTACTACAACCGCTGCAGCAATACCTTGGGATGCTTTGTAAAGTCGATCGGTGAATGTTTCTTTTTTCATGTGCAAACCTCCAAAAGATTTCCTGTTAACCTTATTCTATATTAATGTTATTATAAAGGAGTGAACTCAAAAATACACTATCTTAAGTATAAAGTTGTTCTTAAAAGGTCTATAATTTTTAGTGTTGATGGATTGGTTCAATCACATACCTGAACTTTCTGTTCCAACAGAGCGTTCTTTTGAAGCATCAACACTAGTTGTTAAACGATTCTTTTAGATGAAATACAAAATTAGAATGGAGTCTTTATAATAATGAATAAAAAATTTGCCTTACTATTGATCACAACCGGTATATTAGGAGGGTGCGAACAATTCAATCAAGAATCTAGCTCACAACCTAATCAAGTTTCACAAACCAGTTCTTCTATTGAATCGCTAACACCAGAAGAAGAACAAGAACAAGCAGCTGAAGCTGAACAACAAGCCATGCTGGATACTTTACCAGCTGTTTCAACAGATGATTGGAATTTAAACCTGGTTAATAATTGGACAAAAATAGATGAATCAGTAGAAATACCCTTAAAAGAATTGCCAGAGGGCTATCCGGTCGATGAACGGATATTTTTAGTTGATGAACGAATCATTCCTGATTATGTCGCTATGATTGATGCTGGAAAAGAAGCGGGTCATGAGATCCTAGCTGTATCAACGTATCGTTCGGTGGAGCTGCAAACCACAAATTACAATAGTAGAATCCAACAATATCTAGATGAAGGAAAGTCTCAAGAAGAAGCCGTTAAATTAACGGAAGATTACATTGCTATTCCAGGTGGAAGTGAACACCATACTGGACTTGCCATTGACGTGATGGATACAGAATGGGTGAATACAGGCAAAGGACTGATTGCCGAATTTGATACGCAAGAATCGCAACAATGGTTAGTGGAGCACGCAGCTGAGTATGGATTTGTCTTGCGGTTCCCTGAAGGCAAAAAAGAAGCGACCGGTATCGAATATGAATCATGGCATTTTCGATATGTTGGAAAAGAAAATGCAGCTTATATGAAAGAGCATGATTTAGCCTTAGAAGAGTACATTGCATTATTAGAAGAGGCCGGCAAATAAAAGGTCTATCATTTTTAGTGTTGATAAATCAATTAAATTTCTCAACTAAAATTTTCGGAGGAATAAGGTTGCTTGTGGCCATGTGAAAAATCAAATGGCACCACAAGTAAACCGCCCATTCCAGAAGAAATTTCATTTTGAAGCATCCATACTATTTGACCTAGAACCCAGATAAACTCATTTATGGTAATCTGTTTGTTTCATTGAAAGGAAGAAAGTTATGCCACTTAAAAAGCAAAAAAAGAATAGTTACAAAAAAATGAAATACAAGAAAAGTAAAAGAATAACGCCCAGTCATTTCTTGATGACGCTATTCATTTTTGTATCCATCTTTTTTGGGACCCTTTATTTTTTGGCACAAGAAATACCGGACATCCAAGTGCCTCAAAACGGCCAAGATGAAGAAAATCGGTTTATCATCCAAATTTCCGATTACGCTAAAGAGCTACAAAAGAGGTATGGTGTCTTACCAAGCATTAGTATCGCTCAAGCCATACTTGAATCAGATTGGGGCACTAGTGAACTTTCAGTGGAAAACAATAATTTTTATGGAATCAAAGGAGACAGTGCTGAACCAACTGTTACAATGACCACTAAAGAATTTGTTAATGGAGAATGGATCGAAGTCAATGCAGAGTTTAGGAAGTATACAACATGGCAAGAATCAATGGAAGATCATTCTAAATTATTTACTACAGGAACGTCATGGAATGCAAATCAATACGCGAAAGTTTTAGCATCAACGGACTACAAAGAAGCAGCTTATGCATTACAAGAAAGCGGCTATGCTACGGATCCTGATTACCCAGATAAATTGATTCGATTGATTGAACAACACAACTTGAATCAGTACGATCAAGAATAAAAAAGCATAAGAGAGTCAGAAAAATTAGTTCACCTTTTCCTCTTAGCGATAAGTAATCGCTTTATTTATTGGAAAATGTGATAGCAATCAAATCAGATATTCGTTAAACTAAGCGGTATAAAGACAACCAATGGAGGTGGGGAAATGGTAGCTAAAAAAGATTCTCCAAGTATTACGACTGATTTAAGAAAGCATTATGTAACCGTTCCAGAAATAATTGATACGGCTAGTGGCATTATCATAAATGGAAAAAAATTTCGTTCACTTATCTTCACGACTGATATTGCTATTATTATGAATAATGATGCGGATGCAGTCATTGCCGTTTATCCATTCTCACCACACCCAGCTGTTATTCAAGGGATCACAAATGTGGCAAGTATGCCCGTTTTAGCTGGAGTAGGCGGAGGGATCACTAATGGGCTTCGTTCGGCCAACATTGCGCTATTTGCTGAAGCACACGGCTGTATTGGTGTCGTGTTAAACTCGCCTACACCAAATGAGACGTATCTAGAAGTTAATAAAATGGTTGACATTCCTATCATATCAACAGTTGTTTCAGAATATGTGGATATTCAAGAAAAATTAGATGCCGGTGTGGATATTTTAAATATCAGCGGAGCAGCTAAAACGGCTCATATTGTGCGTGAGATACGTAAGAAATTCCCAAAAGTGCCAATCATTGCAACAGGCGGACCGACAGAAGAAAGTATCAAAGAAACGATTGCTGCTGGTGCAAATGCCATTACGTACACACCGCCTAGTAATGGGGAATTATTTAGCACCTTAATGAAAAAATACCGTCAACAAGAAGAAATTAACTACGATGAGCAAAAAGCGTTAGAAGAAGAAAACAAAAATTAAAAGTGGGTGTGGAAAGATGAGAAATAGCAGCACAAAAGGAAAAAAGCTTCCTACATGGGCAACAATCAGCATTATTGTAGCAGTGATTGCATTGATTGGTGGGGGAGTTATCGGATATACCGCTTGGTCTGCAGCCAGAGATGAAGAGGCCGCTCAAGCAACGGCAGATACCTTTATTGCAGCATTAGAAAAACAAGATTATACCGCTATGAGCCAGGTTGTTTCTGAAGAATCATTGACCGCAATTGATTATACAAGGGAATCAATGTCAGAGCGCTATACGACAGTGTACGGTGGGATAGGAGCAGCGGAATTAGACATATCCGATTTGGCTGTTACGCAGAACGAGGAAACAGATCAATACGAGATTGCTTATACGGTAAATATGGAAACGGCGTTAGGTGAATTAGAAGAAAAACAGTATGAAACAACCCTTTCTAAAGTAGATAGCGATTACCAAGTTGATTGGAATACACAACTTATTTTTCCAGATATGGAACCAACAGATAAAATTTCTATCGTAAAAACAGCAGGTGAACGAGGGGAAATCTTAGATAAAGATGGTTCGCCATTGGCAACTAAAGGAATCTCATGGCAAGTGGGTCTGCAGCCTGTTGCTTTAGGTGAAGGAGATCAAAGGACAACTAATTTAGAAGAAATTGCTGAAACATATGACGTTACAGTGGAAGAACTAACGAGCTTGTTAGAGCAAGGCTGGGTAACACCAGAAAGCTTTGTACCTTTTAAACTGTTGGCTCAAGATGCAGAGCTGCCACAAGTTACCGGAGTGCTTTATCAAGAAACAACCAATCGCACATATCCGTTAAATGAAGCAGCTGCCCATTTGATTGGCTATGTTGGAGATGCTTCCGCAGAAGATATTGAAGAAAATCCAACACTGAGCTCCGGAGACCTCATTGGCAAGTCTGGTTTAGAAGCAACTTATGATGAACGGTTAAGAGGTCAAAAAGGTGGCCGAATCGAGATTCAAACAAGTGACGACGAATTGAAAATGGTATTGCAAGAAACAGAAGTTGAAGATGGCGAAGATATCACTTTGACTATTGATGCTGATATGCAACAAGCTGCTTACGATCAATTAACGGGAGAGCAAGGATCAGCTGTTTTCATGAATCCAACAGACGGTAGCTTACTAGCATTAGTCAGTACGCCTTCTTATGATGCAAACGGAATGTCAAATGGCATCAGTTCAGAAGATTACCAAGCTTATGTTGATGATCCAGCGAGTCCATTTTTGGCACGTTATGCGTCTGGATATGCACCCGGATCAACCTTTAAAGTTATTACAGCTGGTATTGGTCTAGATTCAGGAACGATTATCCCAGAAGAAACACAGGCAATTGATGGATTATCTTGGCAAAAAGATGCTTCATGGGGAGACTATCGCGTCACCCGTGTAACAGATGTTCCTAGTGTGAATTTAGCGGATGCTTTTGCGTATTCAGATAATATTTATTTTGCACGAGAAGCATTAGAAATGGGTCAAGAAGTATATGAAGCAGGTTTAAGCAGATATATATTTGGCGAAGATTTAAAATTACCGATCGCAATGAATCCAGCACAAATATCAAATAGTGGTACATTAAATTCAGAAGGAAACTTGGCAGATACAGCATTTGGGCAAGGCGAATTGTTGCTTAATCCTATTCAGCAAGCGGTATCGTATACACCATTTGCAAATGGTGGAAATCTGGTTTACCCTAAATTGACTGCTGATCAAGAAACAGCAGAGTCGAAAGAACCTGTTACACCCGAGTCGGCTGCTATAATCAAAGAGGATCTAATTCAGGCAGTCGAAAAGGAGTACGGTTCTTCGCATAAATTAGCCGTTATTGACCAACAAATCGCAGCTAAAACGGGTACAGCTGAAACTACAGAAGCTGAAACAGAAGGTGAAGATGCTGAAACGAATGGTTTCTTACTAGCTTTTGATGCCGAAAATAGTGATTACTTGATGCTAGCCATGATTGAAGGAGAATCAAGTGGTTCAGTTATCGATACTATGCTTCCAATGCTTGAAAAAATGGATACATTCCAATAATGACAAGTGTGTACTGAGAATGGATAGTTGAAAATAGTTTTGAAAAATGGTATATTACTTTTACTTTGTACGAAATCAGAAAAATTTAAAGGAGACAATGATAAATGAACTCAGACCCCGATAGTCAGTCGATGATAGGACAGATATTAATTATCGTTATATTGACAGCTATTAATGCGTTCTTCGCATCAGCAGAAATGGCATTTGTATCAATAGATCAAGGGAAAATAAGAGAAAAGGCAGCTAAAGGCGATAAGAAGTCGTTAAATATCTTGAAACTGCTAAGCAATTCAGACAACTTCTTAGCTACTATTCAAGTAGCCATAACCTTGGCAGGATTCTTTTCAAGTGCATCAGCAGCAACTAGTTTTGCCACTCGCCTAGAACCATATTTAGCAAATATTCCTGGGGGGACACAAATAGCAACAGTAGTTGTAACGATCGTACTAGCTTATGTAACCCTTGTTTTTGGGGAGTTATATCCAAAACAAGTTGCTTTGCAAAAAGCTGAAGAAGTTGCTCGCGCGACTTCTAGTGTTATTCTTGTAGTCCAAAAAATCGCTAGACCATTTGTAAAGTTACTCTCGTTCTCAACCAATATCTTAAAGAGATTAACTCCGATAGATTTTACGGAAGAGAAAGAAAAAATGACACGTGATGAATTTCGTGTCTATCTAGAAAACAGTCAATTAGCTGGGGCTATCGATCCAGATGAATTTACCATGTTAAAAGGTATTTTATCAATGGATACTAAAATGGCCAGAGAAATTATGGTCCCTCGTACCGATACCTTTATGATCGATTATAAAGATGGAAATGAAGTGAACATTCCTCAATTATTAGATATTCCTTATTCTCGGGTACCGGTTTATATTGAGGATAAAGATAGCATCATTGGAATCATCCATGTTAAGAATTTATTGAAAGCTTCTCGAACAACTAAACTTGATGATATTGATTTAAAAGACATTTTAAATCCACCATTGTTTGTTCCTGAAACGATCCACGTGGATGACTTATTGTATGAATTAAGACGTACGCGCAATCAATTGGCCATATTAAATGATGAATATGGTGGAGTAGTTGGGATCGTTACCTTAGAAGATCTACTTGAAGAAATAGTTGGGGATATTGATGATGAATACGATGAAACGTATACGATGATCGAAAAAGTATCTGAAAGTATTTACTTAGTAGATGGTTCAACGCAATTATCAAAATTTAATGAATTTTTTGGAACAGAAATAGAGTCAAACGATGTGGATTCAATTGCAGGTTATTTCATAACCCAATATGGAAATATCCCTCAACCGGGTGATAATGCCAATGTGGAATACGAAAACTATTTGCTTAAATCCAATAAAGTTGAGGGTTCACGCCTCGTTAGTCTATATGTCGAACGATTGAATACTGAAAATCATAACGAAGACAAAGAATCATTAAAGGATTAAAACTCAAAAAAAGAAAGGTGCGCTGTCCAACGACAACGCATCTTTCTTTTTTTGAATTGAGAAAAACCTTTATTCTTCAATAGAGGAAGTATCAATAGTGGAGCTTTCTTCAGTAGGGGTTTCTTCTACTGTTTCTTCTGAATCGCTTTGTTCTGGAACAGTAGAATCTACTGGTTGCTCTGAATCGGCTGATTCTGAATCTTCAACTACTGGTACTTCTTCTAGTTGTGATTCTACAATAGGTATCGATTCTTCTATTTCTTCTGACTCAGCTCCCTGTGTTTCGCTTGATTGCTTGGGAGTCGTTTGGAGCGTCGATTTAGTTTTTGTTGATAAACTTGATTTAGGTTTGCTGTAAGAATCATTAGAATAAGTAGGGGTGTAGCTGTTAGTTCTATTTGTTTGAGTATTGTCATAGTCATCGCTAGAATTATTTTTTTCAGTAGAGTCGACCTCAGCTACCTCTTCGGTCTCTTCAATTTCTATCTCTTCAATTTCTGTTTGAGAGTCCTCCAAGAAAAATAATTCCGAATCTATCCTTGAAGCATCATCTTCATCTTTTGATTCAGCGGAACTAGCCTTTGATTCAATAACAGCAGATTTATCTTCTATAGCAGCTGATTTTGTTTCAGAATCAGCAAGATTAGTTGACCAAGCTGTTTCCTGTGTGGTACCAATAACAAGAACGACAACAAGAATGATAAATAAAAGGGCTAGATACCAATAGTGCTTAATGAATCCTAGTGAATTTTTATTACGCATGCTAAACTCCTTCCTTTAACCGCTTTAGTTTAATAATATAGCATTCTCTATAGAAATTCTAGTTTATTTTAGGAGTCGTTTTTGTGAGATACTAATCAATAAAAATGCAGTAAAATGAGGTTTCAATCTTTTCTATTTTCAAAGTAGTGATCACAGTTGGAAAATTTCAAAACGAAATATTTAATCCTAATTATAAATATCATTCGTGTTTTTTCGTTTATAGATGATATGAACGTTAAAAGTATTGACTTTTTAGGTAAAAAAGCATATATTCAAGGTGAGTAGATAACCATTGTTAAGTCTTTTTTGCTGCTTATGCATCAATAAGCAATGAAAAAGCTTTTTTTTATCCTGCGCTTAAATTAGTAATAGAAAGAAAGGTTGGACTTCATGAAAGAATTAGAAGAACGTATTTTAAAAGATGGCACTGTTTTAAAAGGAGAAGTTTTAAAAGTAGACAACTTTTTGAACCATCAAATTGATCCTAAACTTATGCAATCTATCGGGAATGAGTTTGCTAACTATTTTTCCGATAAAGGGATCACAAAAATCGTAACGATCGAGTCATCCGGTATTGCACCAGCCGTTTTCGCAGGATTGGCTTTAGGCGTTCCAGTAGTATTTGCGCGTAAACAAAAAAGTTTAACATTAACAGACGATTTTTATTCTACTGAGGTGTATTCCTTTACTAAAAAAATGACAAGTACGATCGTGATTTCTAATAAGTTTCTAGAGAAAACCGATAGGGTATTATTGATCGATGATTTTCTCGCTAATGGTCAAGCAGCCAAAGGATTGATCAGATTATGTCACGAAGCACAAGCTCAAGTAATGGGTGTTGGAATCGTGATTGAAAAATCTTTTCAAATTGGTCGCAAGCTGCTTGAGGAAGAAAATTATGATGTTTATTCTTTAGCACGTATTCGAGCATTCGAAGAAGGACAAGTAAAATTTATGGAAAAAGAAATAAAATAAATCACTAACAATAGGCTGCTCTAAAAGTAGAACAATTGCTTTTTGAGCAGTTTTTAAATTGGAGTATGGAATTTATTCGTTATTTTACTTGCTATTTAAATAAAATTTGATAATGTTAGACAGGATAATAAAATTTTTACTGAGCAGTTAGGAGAGAAAAAAATGGAAGTTGATTTACCTTTTTTACTATTAATTTTTGTCATCAATGTTATTTATATTTCTTTGAACACGATCCGTTTTATGTTGACCATGAAAAGTTATCGCTTAGCTGCGTCACTCGTATCAATGGTTGAGGTAACGATTTATGTCGTTGGTTTAGGATTGGTATTAGATAGTTTAGATAATTACCTTAATCTTGCTGTTTATGCTTTAGGATACGGAGTTGGAATCGCACTGGGGATAAAAATAGAAGAATTTTTAGCTCTAGGATACATTATGGTCACGGCTATTGTTCCAGATGTGCAAACGAAAATGCCTGAAGAGCTACGTGATTTAGGATATGGCGTGACAACGAGCTTGGCATTTGGCCGAGAAGGAGATCGAATGGTCTTAGAAATCTTGACACCTAGAAAAACAGAACGTAAATTATACAAACAAATCAGCGAGATTGAATCAAAATCGTTTATTATCTCTTATGAACCTAAATACATCAATGGCGGTTTTTGGACAAGAAAATTAAAAAAACGCCGTAAAGAACTTCGAGATGAAGAACAAAAATAAAATTAACCATTTCGCATCAAAATTCCATTTGTGTTCCAGGATGAAAATGGTGAATGTTGTCAATGACAGATGACAAGATAACTGCTAAACTTGGAACAAGCAAATGAAAAATAATAATCGTTAAGAAGGTAGTGATAATTTGTCTAATCTAGTTAGTCCTGGGAAAATAATTGGAATCATTGGCGGCGGAGAAATAGCACGAATGATGGCTTTATCTGCTAAAAAGATGGGCTATCGTGTGGGTGTTCTGGATCCTGAAAAAGATTGTCCAGCAGCACAAGTTGCAGATTGGGAAATAACTGCTCAATATGACGATCAAGAAGCGTTAATGGATTTTGCCATGGCATGTGACGTTGTAACGTACACATATGATAATAGTGATGCAGATGCTATCACAAGAATGAAAAAAACGGTCTCTGTTCCACAAGGGGCTGAATTGCTTTCCATCACCCAAGATCGATTATTGGAAAAAGCGTATTTAGAAGCAAGCAACATCAACCTGGCTCCATATGTCACGATTGTGACTGTTGATGATATTAAAGGAGCTATAGACGAAATAGGCTTTCCTTGTATCTTAAAGACAATCAGTGAACGTCACAATGGAAAAGACCGATGTGTTCTTCAAAGTGAAGAAGATATTTCAAAAGCGGCTTTTTTATTAAAAAGAGGAACTTGTGTATTAGAAGCATGGATCCCATTTGAACGCGAATTATCTGTAATAGTTGTACGAAATCAAGCCAATCAAATAATCGTTTTTCCAGTAGTAGAAAATATCCATCGTAATGGCGTTTTACTTAAAAGTATTGTTCCCGCGCGCATCGAAGATTATGTAGTAGAAGAAATAGAACGGATTGCTCGGACTGTGGCTGATAATATTGAATTGATAGGTGTTTTAGGAATTGAAATGTTTATCACTTCAAGTGGAGCCTTATATGTGAACGAACTTATTCCAAGACCTCATCATTCAGGAAATTATAGCATTGAGGCTTGTACTTTGTCGCAATACGATGCTCATATTCGTGCCATCTGCGGGTGGCCTTTACCTGAAACAGAGTTGCTTTCTCCAGTCGTTATGGCAACTATTTTAGCTGAGCATGAAGAAGCAACAAAAGTCCAAATCCAATTAAAACCAAATTGGAATTTTCATTATTATGGCAAGGAACAAGCCAAAGAGGGTCAAAAAATTGGTCATATTACTATATTAACTAAAAATATCGAAAAGACATTGGACACCATCACAGATACGGGGATTTAACAAAAAGGAGCTTACTAAACGATGATAGAACGGTATACGAGATCTGAAATGGCGGCCATTTGGTCTGATGAAAATCGTTATAATACTTGGTTAGAGGTCGAAATATTGGCTGTTGAAGCATGGGTTGAATTAGGCGAAATACCTGCAGAAGATGTGAAGAAAATCCGTGCGAACGCGTCATTTAAAGTCGAGCGCATTTTAGAAATAGAAAAAGAAACAAGGCATGATGTTGTCGCCTTCACCCGTTCAGTTTCTGAATCATTAGGAGAAGAACGTAAGTGGGTCCATTATGGATTGACCAGTACAGATGTTGTGGATACGGCTTATGGCTATCAATTAAAACAAGTGAATGACGTGATACGCCAAGATTTACAAACTTTTTTAGCAATTATTGGTGAAAAAGCCAAAGAATATAAATACACTGTAATGATGGGTCGAACTCACGGCGTGCATGCTGAACCCACTACTTTTGGCTTGAAATTAGCTCTTTGGTACTCTGAGATGAAACGCAATATTGAACGCTTTGAACATGCTGCAAAAGGTGTTGAAGCTGGAAAAATCAGTGGAGCTGTCGGAACATTTGCGAACGTGCCAACTTTTGTTGAAAAGTATGTCTGTGAGCACTTAGGAACGAGAGCGCAAGAAATTTCAACGCAAGTCCTTCCTCGTGATCTACATGCTGAATATGTTGCCACGATGTCATTGATTGCAACAAGTATCGAAAAATTTGCTACAGAAATCCGTGGATTGCAAAAATCTGAAACACGCGAAGTCGAAGAATTTTTTGCAAAAGGTCAAAAGGGATCTTCTGCTATGCCGCACAAACGCAATCCTATCGGTTCTGAAAATGTGACCGGCCTGGCTCGCGTTATCAGAGGCCACATGATGACAGCGTACGAAAATGTTGGACTATGGCATGAACGAGATATTTCTCATTCATCCGCAGAACGCATTATCTTACCCGATACAACTATTTTGTTAGATTACATGCTCAATCGTTTCGGGACGATCACTAAAAATCTGACTGTTTTTCCGGAGAATATGAAACGCAATATGGATGCAACTTTTGGCCTGATCTACAGCCAGCGTGTGCTGCTTAAACTTATTGATAAAGGGATGAGCCGTGAAGCAGCTTATGATCTGATCCAACCAAAAACGGCTATTTCGTGGGATGAACAGGTCTTATTCCGTCCGTTACTGGAAAAAGATGAAAAGGTGACAGCTGTGTTGACTGCAGCAGATTTAGACGATGCCTTTGATTATCATTACCATTTAAGAAATGTAGACGAAATTTTTCAAAGAGTTGGCTTAGGAGAGTAATGATTCGTGCAAATTTGCGTGGATGACCTATACTAGAGTAAAGCAAGTAAAAAAAGTAGCGAACTAAAATGGAAAAGCATAAGAAATTTTACTTTCTTATGCTTTTTTTAACATCTTTTTTAAAGGTGAGCAACTACGGACAGCGTAACTGCTTGTCGTTCAGCAAGAGAACAAGGTGGACAAGCAGAGGTGAAAAATAGGTTTGCTTGTCCAAAAAGAGAGCAAAGAGGACAAGCAGAGACGAAAAAGTTGGTTGCTTGTCCCAAAAGAGAGCAAAAAGGACAAGCAGAAGCAAAAAAAGCAGTTGCTTGTCTCAAAAACACTAGTAAATTAAAAAATTAATGTTATTATATTTAAGCATAGAAGTTAGGAGGGGGAAAATGGGAATAGCAAAGATGAAAGTTGTGACAGCTATGCTGCTGTTTGGGTCAATCGGATTGATGGTAAAAAATATTGAACTGACGTCAAGTGAAATCGCTCTTTATCGTGGAGTACTAGGAAGTTTATTTCTATTGCTCTTTTTGCTTCTAAAGAAAAAGAAGGTCTCTCGTATGGCACTAAAAAGCAATGCACTAATTTTGCTTTTTTCAGGAGCAGCGATTGGATTAAATTGGATTTTATTATTCGAAGCTTATAATTATACAACGATTGCGAATGCTACATTAAGCTATTATTTTGCTCCAGTAATTGTCATGATCTTTTCTCCCTTTTTGTTAAAAGAAAAGTTGCAGCCAAATAAAGCTGTTAGTATTCTAGCAGCTATGCTTGGCATGTTTTTAATCGTTGGAACAGGGACACAACTTAGTGGGAACTATATGCACTCGGTAGGAATTCTATATGGTTTAGGAGCAGCTGTTTTGTATGCAAGTGTAATCATGTTGAATAAATTAGTCAAAGATTTAACCAGTTTAGAGAGTACGATGATCCAATTGATGATGGCTTCTGTAACATTGGCTCCTTATGTATTCTTTACGCAAGGATTTGATTTAGTAGCAATCGAAGTACCCTCGATTCCTTATCTCATCATTTTGGGGATTATTCATACAGGCGTAGCTTATGTATTGTATTTTTCAGCTATGCAAAAATTGAAAAGTCAAACCGTTGCTCTGTTGAGTTACATTGATCCTGTTGCTGCAGTAGCGATGTCTGCCCTGTTCTTAGGTGAGAAAATGAGCGGCATACAAGTCATTGGTGGCTTGTTGATTTTGAGTTCGACGCTCATCGGAGGAATAAAATGGTCAAATAAAGAAGCTTTTGCTATAAAAGAGAAGACGAAATAAAAAAACAATTAGAAGAAGTGGCACCCTTCAGAGGTCTAGTTATTTATTGGAATTCCCCTTTATTTCAGACTGGTTTAAAATCAGGATAAAGTGGTAAACTTGAAATTGAGCACGATAAAACCTATAATTGATATAGGTCCACGAAATATAATGACCTTATTTTATTCTTTTGGTATAGACTGGAAATGGAAATAATATAAATAGGCAGGTGAGTAAAATTGTCTAAACCAAAAAAACTAGAAGCTAAAGTCTACCAGCATAGCAAAAATCAAATATTAACCAGGCAGTGGTTGCCCCAAACGCATATTACAGAAATTGGCCTAGCTAAAGAATTAGGCATCAGCCGAACTCCGATTCGACAAGCTTTTTTGAGATTGGAAAAAGAAGGATATATAGTCATTGAACCCAATAAGGGAATAAGAATTCAAGAAAAACAAATTTCCTTGCAAGAATTTCATGAACAGTTAGATTTTATGGAGTTAGTACTAATTGATCATTTACATTTTCTGCAGATCAAAGAAATTCAATTTGATACAGATGCTTTAGAAAATACGGTTGATCAAATTAACCGGGTAGCTGATGAAAAAGACTTAGATATTTTTTTAACCATTGAATTTGATTACATGAGAGGTCTTTTTCGTTACGCAAAGAATAGCTATGCAACATCTTTATTTTTGGATACGTTCAGGAGTATAAAAGAACAAAATAATGAAGAAATCAAAGATTATTTACAACTCATCCAATCAACGAAAGTAAAGCATTTTAATCAAATAGTACTTTTTTTAAAAAATAATGATTATCCTTTAGCTAGAAAAGAAGTCCGCATTTTAGTCAACCAGCTTAGTCTGATTGCGATCCAAGGTATTTAAAAGTAAGTGTAATCGGAGCAGAACAAAAAGAAAAAAGATTCTTTTTTTTAAAGAATCTTTTTTCTTTTGTCTTACTTAATTTGAAACTGTTCATTTATCACTCAAAGTGTCTTTATTTATGGTAATATTATCCTTGAGAAATTATGCAAAATTTAAATAAATTTTGCTAGACTAGGGAAGTCCATATCCTATCTTTAGAGTAAGAAAATAGGATGTTATAAGAGAGGATGTAAAGAATTGGTATTACGAGATGACTTATTAAATGGAATGAATCCAAAACAAAAAGAAGCCGTTATTTGCACACAAGGGCCGCTTTTAATTATGGCCGGTGCGGGAAGTGGGAAAACGCGCGTCTTGACACACCGCATCGCTTATTTGATTGAAGAGAAAAATGTTAACCCATGGAATATTTTAGCCATTACATTTACCAATAAAGCCGCTAAAGAAATGAAAGAACGGGTCGTTCGTCTCTTAGAAGAAGGCGGAAATGATGTTTGGGTATCTACTTTTCACTCAATGTGTGTCCGTATCTTACGCCGCGACATTGATCGTATCGGGTATACGCGCGCCTTTACCATCAGTGATCCGAGTGAACAACAAACATTGATGAAACGAATTTTAAAAGAACGTAATATCGATCCTAAAAAATACAACCCAAGAGCTATCTTAGGTGAAATCAGCAATGCAAAAAATGAACTAGACACACCAGACGATTACCGTAAACGAGCAGGAAGCTTTTTTGAAAAAATCGTTGCGGATTGCTACGATGATTACCAAAGAGAGCTGCGCCACAACCAAGCATTGGATTTTGATGATCTGATCATGCTGGCTATTCGTTTGTTCAAGGAAAGTCCTGAAATATTAGACTATTATCAAAATAAATTTCATTACATCCATGTTGATGAGTATCAAGATACAAATGAAGCACAATACACCTTGGTAAATATGTTGGCTGAACGATTTAAAAACTTATGTGTTGTTGGCGATGCTGACCAAAGTATTTACGGCTGGCGTGGAGCAAACATGGAAAATATTTTGAATTTTGAAAAAGATTATCCAGATACAACGACTGTTTTGCTAGAACAAAATTACCGTTCAACTAAATTGATTTTACAAGCAGCCAATGACGTAATTGGAAATAACTCTAAGCGTAAGGTGAAAAAACTGTGGACAGATAATCACGATGGCGAAAAAATTACGTATTATCGTGGACAATCTGAAGGCGATGAATCGCGTTACGTCATTTCTAAGATTCAAGAAGAAATGAAAGAAAACCGTTATAATTATGGTGATTTTGCAGTCCTTTACCGCACGAATGCCCAATCACGTGTCATTGAGGATAGTTTATTGAAATCAAATATTCCTTATAAAATGGTTGGCGGACACAAATTCTACGATCGTAAAGAAATTAGAGATGTCCTAGCATATCTACGTTTGATTGCTAATCCTGATGACAATATGAGTTTTGAACGAGTTGTCAATGTACCTAAGCGCGGTATTGGCCCCGGTACGATTGAAAAATTGAGGACTGCTTCAAACCAATACGGTTGGTCTCTTTTAGAAACAGCTTTAAATGTTTCCATCACACCGATTTCCGGAAAAGCTGCGAGTGAACTTGAAGGATTTGGCTTCATGATGAAAGACTTACGCCAAATGCAAGAATATGTTCCAGTAACGGAATTAGTCCAAGAAGTTTTAAAACGTAGCGGCTACCAAAAATCGCTAGAATTAGAACGCACACTTGAATCTGAGACACGTTTAGAAAATATTCAAGAATTTCTGACCGTAACCCAACAATTTGAAAAAGAAAATACGGAAGATAAAACATTGTTGACGTTCTTAACCGATTTGGCATTGGTTTCTGATTTAGATAATTTAGAAGAAGAACCTCAAAGTGAAGTAACGTTAATGACGCTTCACGCAGCCAAGGGATTAGAATTTCCTATTGTTTTCCTGATAGGATTAGAAGAAGGAATCTTCCCGTTATCTCGTTCGATGATGGAAGAAGATCAATTAGAAGAAGAGCGTCGTCTAGCCTACGTGGGAATCACACGAGCTGAGAAAAAATTATACATTACAAATGCTTATTCCCGCGTGCTATATGGCCGTACACAAAGCAATCCGGCATCACGTTTTATAAATGAAATCACAGATGAAGTCTTAGAATCCGGCAATCCGCAAGCGCAAACGTTGAATACGCCATTTAGCCGTTCAGCAACCAGCTCTATCCAGCGCAATCAAGCAACTCGAGCAACCAGCCAAGTTTATAAGGCACCCGTGGCCGACAAAACCTCAAGCGGTGCAGATAAATTAGATTGGGAAGTTGGCGACAAAGCCGTGCATAAAAAATGGGGTGTCGGTACAGTTGTCAAAGTTACCGGTACAGCTAACGACCTTCAACTTGATGTGGCCTTTAAAGAACAAGGCATCAAACGCCTACTAGCCGCCTTCGCACCCATCGAAAAACAGCAGGATGCGGAGTGACCCTGAAAGACACACAGTAAAAACAGGGAATCACAGAGAAGATGTTTCATCTTCGGCGGGATTCATCTTTTTTACAAAGTGTCTGGGTCACGTAGCTCAACAACAGGATGCAGAAAACGACGCTTAGGCTCGAAAGAAAAACAAAGAATCTCGTAGAGGATGTTTCATCCTTGGAGAGATTATGTTTTTTCCGAGAGTCTGTCGTTTGATGCTCAACTAAAATAGGATGCGTAGTGTCTCGTTTATCCTTGACAAGAAAACAGGAAAAATTCATAGTGGGTGTTGTTCCCACGAAGAAGTTTTATCTTTTTCTTGAGAGGATGAGACACGAAGTTCAACTAAAGGATGGCGTAGAGACCTTGAAAGACGCACAGGATGCAGAAAACGACGCTTAGGCTCGACAGCGTTTGAGACAAAGAACTGAAATTAAAGGTCTCGTTTGTCCCGTTCGCAGTTTGTTTAAAAAAGTAACTAGTAGTTTTTTATAAAATCTAACGTATGAAAGGAATTAGGGGTATGTCCACACAAGATTTTGAATCTGCGAAACAACGGGTTTTCGACTTGCGAACATTATTAGATCGATACAGCTATGAGTATTATGTGAAGGATGCACCATCGATCGCCGATGCAGATTACGACAAGCTGTATCAGGAACTAGTAGCTCTGGAAGAAGCTTTTCCGGACTTAATCAGTAGCGATTCTCCAACGCAGCGCATAGGTGGAACGATTTTGCCCGGGTTTGAAAAAGTCATTCATGAAGCACCTATGTTAAGTCTAGGGAATGCATTTGACGAAGGCGACTTGCTTGATTTTGATCGACGCATCAAAAAGCTAACGGATAAACCGTTTAGTTATATCTGCGAACTGAAAATAGATGGTTTGGCAGTATCGTTAAAGTATGAAGATGGAAAACTTGTTCGTGCAGCAACGCGCGGAGATGGGACCGTTGGCGAAAACGTGACGCAAAATATTCGTACCGTTAAATCCGTTCCATTGCGCTTGAAAAATCCCTATTCGATTGAAGTGCGTGGCGAATGTTACATGCCTAAAGCTTCATTCATCAAATTGAATCAAGAACGAGAAGAAAATGGCGAAGCGATTTTTGCTAATCCACGTAATGCAGCAGCTGGTGGATTGCGCAATTTGGATCCAAAAGAAACGGCTAAACGAAACTTAAATACCTTTTTATACACGATTGGTGATTTTGGTGAGTTAACAGCTGTCAGTCAAGAAGATGCACTTCACCAATTGGATGAATTAGGTATTCGTACCAATCATGATCGCAGAGTATTCCAGACGATTGAAGAAGTTTGGGCGTATACGCAAGAATTTCAAGAAAAAAGAACTGCCTTACCGTACGAAATCGACGGCATCGTGATCAAAGTAAACGAATTTGCCGTTCAAGAAGAAGTTGGATTCACGGTTAAAGCACCTAGATGGGCGATAGCCTACAAATTCAAAGCCGAAGAAGCCCACACGGTTATTCGTGACATTGAATGGTCAGTCGGCCGAACGGGAGTCGTGACACCAACCGCTATCATGGATCCCGTCCAATTAGCAGGCACCACAGTTCAACGAGCAAGTCTTCATAATGAAGATTTGATCCACGAGCGCGATATCCGTCTATTGGATACGGTTGTCGTGCATAAAGCAGGAGATATCATTCCGGAAGTCACCCGCGTTATTTTGGATGAACGACCAAAAGATAGCCAGCCTTATGCGATTCCTACCCATTGCCCAGCTTGTGACAGCGAGCTGATCCATTTGGAAGAAGAAGTAGCCTTGCGTTGCATGAATCCAAAATGTCCAGCACAAATTACGGAGGGTCTATCCCACTTTGTTTCGCGAAACGCAATGAATATTGATGGATTAGGCATTAAAGTTTTGCAGCAAATGTTTGAAAAAGAGATGGTCCATGATGTGGCAGATCTATATACGTTAACCTTTGACCAACTTGTCACATTAGATAAAATCAAAGAAAAAGCAGCTACTAATTTGTTGACCGCCATTGATGCTAGTCGTACCAACTCACTTGAGAGATTACTATTTGGCTTGGGTATTCGTCATGTCGGAGCTAAAGCGGCCAAATTGATCGCCGAACGCTTTGAAACGATAGATGCCGTGCAGCAAGCTGAAAAAGAAACCATTATTTCAATCGAAGGTATCGGAGAAATTATCGCCGAAAGTGTGGTCGCTTATTTCAGTTTGCCAGAAGTAAGTGCTTTGATTCAGGAATTGAAAAACAGTCAAGTAAACATGACTTACTTAGGAAAGAAAAAGGAAGAAGTCGTGACTGGTGATTCTTATTTTAATGGAAAAACTATTGTACTTACTGGAAAACTAACGCACTTCACTCGTGAGGAAGCTAAAGAACGCATTGAAAATCTTGGAGGAAATGTAACCGGAAGTGTCTCTAAGAAAACGGATTTTGTGGTTGCAGGTGAAGAAGCCGGCAGCAAATTAGCAAAAGCCGAATCGTTAAATATTTCTGTCTGGGACGAAGATCAGTTGTTGGAAACATTAGAAGGAGAGGAATAAGAACAATGAACAAAAAAGCGATTGCTGTACTGGCTGCTAGTGTATTTCTGTTAAGTGCTTGTCAACCAGCAGAGGTAACAAATGAAACTGAGACGGTTACCGAAGAAACGGAAACAACAAGCCAACTATCAAATGAGTATTATAGTGCGATCATTACCGATAATGCGTACCAAACGAGTTTGAACAGAGGAATAACGTTAGGCCTAAACTCAACCATTAATTTGAAGGCCTTTGAGACCGGATTGATGAACTTATCGCAAGAACATTTTTCAACCGATTCTCATTATTTTCAAGAGGGTCAATACATTGATAGTGGAACAACGAATAGCTGGTTAGGTCGTGTCAGTGAAGAAAATCCAGATGGCTTGAATCCAGAAGATAACGGAAACAATGAACCCGACGAACGCAACCCGATTTATTTAGATTCATTTTTGGAGCAAAATTACATGGTCCAAAATGGTGATGGATTTGAACTTGGCGGAATTTCTATCGGTTTAGCCATGAATAGTGTCGATTATTACACAAAAAAAGCATACGGTTCAAGTTTTGAAACAAAAATTTCACAAGAAGAGATATTAGCAGAAGGTAAAGCGATGGCTGATAAAATCGTTCAACGTTTGCGTGAAACTGAAGGTATTGGAGACGTTCCAATCGCAATTGGTATCTTTGAACAGTCTACTGAAGATAATTTAGCTGGTGGTGTCTACATTGCAGAATCAGTCAGTGAAAATGGCTCAACTAGTTTCACAAACTGGGAAACAATTAATCAGAAGAAAGTTATTTTTCCAGCAAGTGGAGAGGAAAGCAATGAATTATCTAGTTTTGAAAATTTCAAGGCTGAAATTGAGAACTTCTTTCCAAATCTAAGTGGAGTAACAGCAGAAGCGCTTTACGTTGACGACCAAATTGTGGAAATGAGATTATCGATCAATACTCAATTTTATGGTGAAAGCGAAATTGTTGCCTTTACTCAACATGTTGCAGAGAAAGCTTCTTCATTCTTAGTGCCAAATATTCCAATTGAAATAACGATTGGCTCCATAAATGGAACTGAATCCTTCCTAGCCCGAGAAGCAGGCGAAACCGAATTCTACTCACACATATTCGATTAGGATGCGGAGTTCGACGTCAAGGCTCGACAGAAAAACAAAGAATCTCGCAGAAGATGCTGAGTGTGTCGGTTATCCTCGACAGGAAACATGAAGTTGAATTACAAATTTGTTTAGCAAAGGTATTAGGGTAATTGTCCTAATGCCTTTTTTGTATAATGGAATAATTATTTAAAGTTGATTGAAAAGTATAGATTGTTCGCTAAATAGTGTTATTGTTTAAAATAAAAATTTCTTCCGGAATAACGGGTTTGCTTGTATAGACCGTGGAATCGCATGAAGCCAAAAACAAGTCTTCATGCTTTCAAGCCTCAAAAAGGGCGTAATCGCTGAAGCGTTAATGCCCTTTAATTCGCATTGAATTCTTTACACGGCTACAAGCAACCCTATTCCTTCAGCAATTTTCAAAGTAAGTGATCCACCGGATCTATGAGTATTAAAAAGGATATTTGAAAGGTAGATACTGGTAGACAAATTAAAAAAATGCTGTTATGATAATTTTATATAAGCGCTTACACAAAATTCTGAATTTTGTGGAGGGATAGTAGTGAATTTAGATTGGATAAAAGTACGTTCAGTGTTAACACCTGATAGAACCGCTTTGGTCGATCCATTAAAAAAAATAGAGTGCACATACAAGGACCTTAATGTCCGCGCCGAGAACTTAGCCCATTATCTTAGACAACAAGGTGTAGTAAAAGGGGATAGAGTTGCACTTTATGCACCAAATGATCTGAGTTACTTTGATGTTTTGCTTGCATGTATAAAATTAGGAGCCATTTTTATTCCATTGAACTGGCGTCTGAAACCAATTGAAATCAAAAGAGTACTAGAAAATGCAGAACCCAAACTTATTTTGCATGCTAGTCAAATCAGTGAACGTTTGTCTTTTGTAGAGGCTTCTTTGTTGTCGCTAGATGTTGATAGTAAAAAGTACAATGATATATGTGATAGTTCGACTCATGTGGAATTCCAATCTGAATCCTTAGAGTTGGATACACCAGTTATGCTGATTTATACGACTGGAACAACCGGTGATCCAAAAGGAGCAATCATTACTCATAACGGAATGGTCAACAATTCTATGAATACGATCATGAGCTGGAACATTACGCATGATGATGTCACGATCGCCAGTGCGCCGATGTTTCATATAGCAGGCCTTTCCGGTATTATTATTCCTTTGTTGCTGATTGGTGGAAAAGTGATCATCAATCGCTTTTTTGATGGAGTCCATACGAATGAACTAATCAAACAATATAAACCTACGATGCTGTTTATGGTACCCACTATGTATTATGGGTTGATCAGCGCCGAGAACTTCAGTAAGAGTAATTTGAAAAGTGTGCACACATTTGTGGCTGGAGGTTCTCCACCGCTTAAAGGAGTAGTGAATTATTTTGTAAAAGAAAAAATTCCACTGATCAATTCGTACGGGTTAACAGAAGCAGGACCTAATAATTTTAAATTAACGAGCGAAACCGCTTTGCAGCAGCCATTTAGTATCGGCTATCCGAGCTTCTTTGTTGAAGCAAAAATAGTAGATGAGAATAATGAAGAAGTTGAACAGGGGCAAATAGGTGAGTTGTTGTTGGCAGGACAACATACTTTCAAAGGATATTGGAACAAAGATGAAGAAACCCAAAAAGCCTTTTTGGGAGCATATGTCAGAACAGGTGACTTGGCGAAAAGGGATGAAAATGGGCTTTATTATATTGTTGACCGCAAAAAGGAAATGATCATCACGGGTGGAGAAAATGTTTTTCCATCTGAAGTAGAGGAAGTTTTGAATGCCAATCCTTATGTGAAGAATTCTGTAGTAGTTGGCTATGAACACCCAAGATATGGACAATCTGTTGGGGCGGCTCTTATTTATGATGGAGATAGTTCCAACATAGCAGAGTTGGAACAACACGCATATGCCAACTTAGCTGGGTATAAAACACCGAAACAGTATCTTTTTTTAGAAACATTTCCAGTAAATTCAGTCGGTAAAATCGACAAAAGAGAGATTAGTCGCCTTTTGAATGAATTATCGGTTATAAAAATAAACCTCTAAATAAAAATAGTAAACATCAAAAAAAAGAATCATCCAATCGTTAACGGATGATTCTTTTTTTATGTAAATTTTAATTTTTAATGGATCGATTTCCTTAAACTAATGGCTCAAAAGACTTGATAGTAGTGCTTTTTCAATTAAGCATTAAAAAAGGTAATGTTTAGTATTACAAATTGTAATTAGAAAAGTAAAAGAATGACTATTATAATAAGAATGTAAGCGCTTATATAATAAAAAATAAGGGGTGTCAAGTATGGAAAATAGAGAACAAGTAGTACGCATGGAAAATAGAAAACCAGTGTCGAAATTGGAAAATAGAGAACAAATATTGAAGGAAATGTACCCAGAAGATATTTTGAAATTCTCGGAAAGTTTAACAGATGGCGAAATTGTCGTCCTTCAGCGTGTCCGTAAAGCAGTAGATGAACATCTAAGACCCGTTATTAATGATTACTGGAAAAAAGGAGAATTTCCGTTTGAAGAATTTAAACATGTAGCGAACACAGGATTGATAAGTGATCCTGCACTGTTTGAAAATCAACCAAATCGATTTATGTGGCGAAACACTTACTTCTTATTCTTGGCATATGATTTGTACAAATTTGATGCCTCGATTGCAACATTCTTTGGCGTACACGCCGGACTTGGCTACTTCTCTTTCTTATTAGGCGGCAGCCCAGAACAACAAATGAGATGGTTGCCTAAACTGCAAAATTTCGAATTACAAACGTGCTTTGCCTTAACGGAACCGGAACATGGATCTGATACAGCTGCAGGATTAGCAACTACTGCAAGCCGTGAAGGAGATAAATGGATCTTAAATGGTGAAAAACGTTGGGTCGGTGGAGCGAGCTCAGCTGATTTGATTCCAGTATATGCGCGTGATTTGGCTGACAACAAGGTGAAATGTTTTATTGTAGAAAAAGGACAAAAAGGGTTGAGCGTAGATGATATTGATGACAAGATCGCTTTACGCATCGTTCAAAATGGAAATATTCATTTGGATAACGTGGAAGTGGCTGAAAGCAATCGTCTACAAAACATCAATGGGTTCAAAGATGTGGCGAAGGTATTGTACGCAACACGTGCTGGAGTGGCTTATGCTGGAGCAGGGATGATGGCAGGATCTTTAGAGGCAGCTCTTGAATATACAACTAATCGGGTTCAATTTGGCAAACCAATCGCAAGTTTCCAACTGGTACAAGAAAAACTAGCCAGAATGCAAGCAAATGCAGTCAATGCATTAGCTTTAAGTGCTCGGTTAGCTGAGTTACAAGAAAGAGGCGAATTCAGTGAAATCAATGCGTCTCTTGCTAAAATGAACAACTCTTTACGCTTAAGAGAAACGGCTGCACTTGGACGTGAAGTTTGTGGTGGGAACGGTATTACACTTGAAAGAAATGTCGCACGATTCTTCTGTGATGCAGAAGCAATCTATTCTTATGAAGGTACTCATGAAATGAATGCGTTGATCATCGGACGTAAATTAACTGGTATATCTGCTTTCGTTTAAGCGAAACAGCATAAAATAGATTGGAAGGTGTAGAGGATGACTTTTAATGATCAATATCAAGCTAAATTAAAAAGCCTGACTGAAGCTGCTTCACAGATTCAAAGCAATGAAGTGATTTTGTCTAACCCAGTTGCGGCTATGCCGATCTCACTGATCACTGCTATCACTAAACGGTATAAAGAGTACGAAAATGTCAAATTGTTTTCTGCATTTGTGATTCATCCGTTTGATTTTTTCACTAATCCGGAAGTTGCGGAACGAATCAGATACCATTCTTTCTTCATGGGACCTCTAGAACGTCAGTTGATTCCATACGGTACATTTTCGATAGATCCGGTCAACTTTTCTAATTTGAAACTGTTGATTGAACAACGGATCAAACCGACAACATTTGTTACGACTGTTTCTGAAATGGATGCAGACGGGTATTTCAACTTTGGGCCGATGGGCGTCACTATCGGAGAGGTCGGCAGTAAAGTAGCTGAAAAAGTTATTATTCAAGTTAACAAAAATGTTCCAGTCGTTCATGGGACCCATAATCAAATTCATATCGATGATGTGGATATGATTGTTGAACAAGATGAACAGTTGCTTGAAGTCCCAGAGACGCCTTCCAGCAATATCGATAAAAAAATTGCTGAGTGGATCGTTCCTCATGTCAGAGACGGTTCGACTATCCAAATCGGGTTCGGCGGTTTGGCAAATGCTGTCAGTTATGGGCTGGACAGTAAAAAAGATTTAGCTGTGCATACTGAAATGATCACGGAATCGATGGTATATTTGACTGAAAAAGGAGTAATTTCCGGACCGATACGAGGCGGTTTTGCAATGGGAACGCGCAAATTGTATGACTTCAGTGGTAAAAATAGCCAAATCAGTATCGAACCGTTGCACCTTGTAAATGATCCATCGAGAATTGCTCAAATCGACAACTTTGTTTCTGTTAATGGCTGTTTGATGGCTGATTTAACTGGGCAAGTGGTTTCAGAAGGAGCTGGCACACGCTTTATCAGTTCGGTTGGTGGAGCCAATGACTTCGTACGCGGAGCAACAAAATCCAAAGGTGGCCAAAGCTTTATCTGTTTACCGTCTACAAATAAAAATGAAAAAACGGGTGAAGTGACTTCTACGATTGTGTTCTCTTTCCCAAAAGCTACTCCAGTAACAGTTCCACGGGCTGACGTTCAGTATATTGTGACTGAACATGGGATAGCAGATATGTTCAATAGAAGTATCGAAGATCGTGTAGAAGAAATGATTTCAATCGCAGATCCAGCTTTCAGAGAGGAACTGAGAGAACAAGCTATAAAAGCAGGCTACATCAAAAATGTAATGCCAATGTCATTAACTTGAGTTTTTGGAGGTATAGAAATGAATATAAAAAAAGCAACCGTATTAGGCGCAGGAACCATGGGAGCACAAATAGCTGCCTTACTAGTCAATGCAGGTCTAAAAGTGAAACTGTTAGATATCGTTTTAGATAAAGACGATAAAAATAAACTGAGTAAAGGGGCCTACGACAGAATTACACATCCAAAAAAAAGCATGCTCTATAATGCCGATTGGAATAAAAATTTGACTTATGGCAACTTTGAAGATGATTTAAAAGAAGGCGACGATTCCGATATCTTTATTGAAGCCGTCACTGAAAAGCTAGCTATTAAACATGATTTGTGGCAAAAAGTGGCTGCTATTGCGAAGAAAGAAGCTATTCTTTCTACTAATACTTCCAGTATTCCAATCGGTGCCATTGCCCAACCCCTTCAGAAAGAATCGAAAGCAAGATTTGTAGGCTTGCATTTTTTCAATCCACCGCGTTACATGAAGCTAGTTGAAATCATTCCTCATGCAACAACTGATGAAGTGGTCGTTGAAGATTTGAAAGATTTTGTTTCAACTGTATTAGGCAAAGGGGCAGTAGATACCAATGACGTCAGCGGGTTTGTGGCGAATCGAATCGGAACGTATTCAGCTTCTGATATCGCCTATCGGGCAGAACAACTTGGCTTGTCAATTACCGAAGTGGATGCCATCACCGGTAAAATCATTGGACGGCCTAAGACTGGAACGTTCAGATTACTAGATATGGTAGGAATCGATATTGGCTACTTTGTGACAAAAACCATGATGTCTAATCCGGAAGAAGCAGCCTATTTCAAAATGCCGAAATTGGTTGAAAAATTAGTGGTTCTGGGTAATTTTGGGGATAAAACAAAACAAGGTTTCTACAAAAAAGACGGTAAAAAACGCTTAGTGTTTGATGGGGAAACTGAAACGTATGTTGAACCTAAGCCTGTTGAATTGCCTATCTTAAAAGAATTTAGTCGGGATTTGACGAAAAACTTAACAACTATTTTTGAGTCGGAAGACGAAGTGGGTATTTTCTTATGGGAAACACTGCGCAATTTGATGCACTACTCAGCAAGCAATGTACCTAAAGCGACAAATGATTACATCAATGTAGATCGAGCTATGGTCTGGGGATACAACTGGGCTGTTGGACCATTCCAACTATGGGATATGATGGGTCTAGAAAAAGTGAAGGCCAGAATGGAAAAAGAATTGGGTGAACTGCCGGAATGGATCAAGGAACGTAACGAACCGTTCTACCAAGAAGGTCAAAGTATCAGTCCAGCATCCAAACCAGAAGATTTTGCCCATAAGCAAATCTGGAAAGAAGAGGATTCAGAATTATTTGCGACGGAAGATAACTTCTTGATGTTAGCGATGAGAACGCCAAATAATACCATCACGGTGGGATTTGAAGGCGACATCGTCAAAGCAATCGATGTGCTAGAAAAAGAAAATTATAAAGGATTGCTGCTTTACTCAGATGGACCAAACTTCAGTGTAGGGGCCAATCTTTACTATATGAAGATGGCGATCGATCAAAATCTGGTCGATACCGAAACACGTAAAGGATCCGAATTATTCCATGAAGCCGTCAGACGCATGAAATTCGCTGCTAAACCAATTGTAACAGCGGTAAAAGGCAGAGCGCTTGGAGGCGGAGCAGAACTAGTGATGGCTTCACCTTACGTAGTGGCTGCGGCTGAAACGTATATTGGTTTAGTAGAAGCGGGGGTTGGATTGATTCCTGGAGGCGGCGGTCTGGCTGAATTGGCTGACCGGGTGTATCGTCAAGATGTATCCAGAGCGGATAAAATACGGCAATTGGCCGATATTTTAACGAAAGTTTCAATGGGTCATGTGACGATGAGTGCGTATGAAGCACAACAAATCGGATTCTTGAAAGAGACCGACATGATCATTCAAAATGAAGAGCTTGTATTTGAAGCAGCCTTGCAAACGTTGCGTTTAAAAGCGGCTTATAATTATGTTCCAAACAACTTGGTTGAATACGAGGTGCTAGGAACGAACTTCAAAGCAATTGCAGCAGCTCAGATTGATTCACTGATTGATGGACACTTTGCTTCTAAATACGATGGTGTCGTTACCGGCGCTATTGCAGATGTGTTGGCTGGAGGAGAAGTTCCTTTGGGCACTAAAGTCAATCAAAAATGGCTACAAAAACTTTCAGAAGATAATTTTGTCAAATTGAGCAAGAACGAAAAAACCTATGAACGTATTGTGCATATGCTAGAGAAAAAGAAACCACTAAGAAATTAATCGGATACTGCGGAGAAAGAGGCACCAGAATTTTTCCGCAGTCAGCAGAAAGGATTTGGATACAATGCAAGAAGCTTATATCGTAGCATATGGAAGATCAGCTGTAGCGAGAGGAAAAAAAGACGGAGCCTATTTTTATGATCGGCCCGAAGATATCGCTGCTCAAGTTTTAAAAGGGGTTATCGATAGAGTGGAAGGGGATTTCGACCCGACTCTTATTGAAGATGTGATCGTTGGGTGTTCAACTCCAGAAGGGCTCCAAGGGAACAATATCGCGCGTGCTATTGCTCTTAGAAGTGGGTTGCCTGAAACAGTGGCCGGTCAAACGGTGAACCGCTTCTGTTCTTCAGGACTTCAAACGATTGCTACTGCAGCCAACGCAATCATAGCTGGTCAAGCAGAAGTATTAGCAGCAGGTGGCATCGAGTTTATGAGTTCGACCCAAATGGGTGGAAGCGAGCCATCAAATAGCCCGTATTTGCAAGAACATGGACCGAAAATCGCTGTCCCAATGGGCATGACGGCAGAAAATGTCGCTGAAAAATACCATGTTTCAAGAAATGAACAAGATCAATTTAGTGTAGAAAGTCACCAAAAAGCACATAATGCTCAAACAGCCGGACGGTTTAAAGATGAAATCATTCCAGTAGAGATCCATCGGGTCAAAACGACTGGGGACAATGTGGAAGTGACAACCGAAATGTTTGATCAAGATGAAGGGATTCGTCCGAACACAACGCTAGATGTTCTTGGGAAGTTGCGCACTGTTTTTAAAGCAGATGGCAGTGTAACAGCTGGAACGTCCTCTCAAGTGAGTGATGGAGCTGGATTTGTTATCTTAATGTCTGGTGATAAAGTAAAAGAATTGGGGGTCAAACCAATTGCCCGCTTTATCTCCTTCAACGTTGCAGGGGTCGATCCTAAATTTATGGGCATCGGACCAGTGTATGCCATTCCTAAGGCTTTGAAGTTGGCTGGAATGGAACTAGAAGACATCGACTTGATTGAATTCAACGAAGCCTTTGCGGCACAAGCGATCGCTTCGATGAATGAATTGGGCATGAACCGTGACATCGTGAACGTCAACGGAGGAGGCATTGCGTTAGGTCATCCACTAGGAGCAACGGGAGCCATTTTAACGGCCAAATTATTGGGCGAAATGGCGAAACGTCCTGAAACCAAATACGGTATGGTCACTATGTGTATCGGAATGGGTATGGGAGCGGCCGGAATTTTTGAATATTTAAGATAAAAGGGTATAACTAAAAATTGAGAACTTTACTCCCACATTCATTTAGAATTCTTAATGTGGGAGTATTTGATTTGATGTATAATTAAAGTTGTACAAGTAACTAGTGTACTCACTTTTATAGCAATTTTTGTGAGGAGGAAAACATGAAGTTAGACATTGCACAGCTTAATTATTTTATTGCCATTGTCGATGCAAAGTTAAATCTGACGTTGGCTGCACAAAATATTCACGTGACTCAATCCGCACTAAGCCAATTCATCATCAATTTTGAAAGAGAAGAGGAATTACAGCTTTTCCATCGTAAAAATGGTCGTTTGACCGGATTGACACCGAGTGGGGAAAAACTGTATGAAAAGGCATTAGAAATAGTCGATAAATATGATGATCTTCATGAAATGTTGAAACAAGAAGCGCAAATTCAACAAGGAACGATCAGAGTAGGGATCTCCACGATTATTCTGCGATTGTTTTTCACCAAATTTATTCCAAAATTCATGATGAAAAATCCCGGAATTAAAATTGATATCGTCGAAGCAAATAATGAAGAATTAGTCATTATGCTGAACGAGAATCGCATTCATGCAGCTGTATTGGATGATCCGACTAAATTGCATCAAGATAAATTTGAAAAACACATATTGGCTTTAAGTGAAGTGACCGCTTTTATGCACCCCAATCATCCATTGACTAAAGAAGAAAAGTTGGACTGGAGAATGTTAGACAACCAGTACGTAGCAACATTTAATAAAGGTTTTGCGACACATACGATGGTGATGGACAAATTAAAAAAAGTGAAATCCCAGACAAAAGTATTGATTACGTCTGATTCTTGGGATTACATGGTTGAATCCACAACGCGTACTAATCTGGTTGCGTTACTGCCTTCAGCTAATTTTAAAAAGTATTACAATTATTTAGACAATATCGGAGTAGTCGAAAAACACTTCAATGATCCAATCACCTATACGACTGTCTTGTGTTTTCCGGTAAAAAAGAAGTATAGCAGTATAGAGAAGTTTGTATACGATTCTTTTACCAATGAATTCCCAGATTAGGACAGGAGTGAGGGACATGGCTATTATTGAATCATTTACGCAAGCTCTTCAAGGAGACTTGGGGCAGAAAATAAAGAAAGACACGATTGACCGCTCGTATACTTATGAAGATTTTCAAAAGTGGAAAAATTATTTTAAAGAAAAAGGCTTATTTAAAGAAATTGCCGAAAAAAAGATGGCCGAACAAAACATTCCGGCTTTGTGTGAATTTATCTATACGCTTGCGCAATATTTTCCTTCTTTGTCGTATTATTTTTTAAGTAAAATTTTGTTTGGGATCTTGGCATTGAAATTTTCCGCCACAGAAAAACAAAAAGAAATGTATCTGGATAAATTAGTCGAAGAAGATCTATTTGCAACATTTGCCAGCAAAGAACTTGAAGCCGGTTTCGAATTAAGAAGAATGCAAACGGTTGCAATAAAAGAGGTGGACAGCTGGGTTATTAATGGCGGGAAAGAAGACGTTGCCTGTACCCAAGAATCCGACCTTTTCCTTTTACTAGGAAAAATTAAACTTTCAGCGCAAGGAAACAATCAATATGGTCTTTTTTTATTAGAAAAAAATATGCCGGGTATCACGGTTCACTATAGTAAAAATAAAAAGAGTGAAAGCTCTTTGCGTACCGGCGCACTGACGATTGAAAATCTAGTTGTAGGAGATGCTCACTTTTTGGGCAGTTTACAAAACAATCATGAGGTGTTCAATCAAGTTCTCGACATGTGGAATCTCTTGCTGGCTGCGCAATTATTGGGCATCACCCGTAGTGTGTTTGATCAAGGACTCAACCATGCGCTAGAAATCAATCGCTTTGGGCAGCGGTTCATGGACGCGCCCTATATCCAGCAGCAATTTGCACAATACAAAATTGAATTGGAAGTCACTGAAAACTATTTTTCATTTATCAATCTTCAGACGCCTCCTTCGACGATCCAAGTAACACAATTAAAGTTTAAAGCAATGGAAGTGTCCAATGAAATCATTGATGGGGTTCTCGGCATTTTTGGATTCGCCACACTTCCGGCAGATCATGTTTTGAGAAATTTTAAAAGTATTTCTGAATCGGTAAAAAATATGGGTGAAACGCCTGATTTTCATTTGCGAAAAATCAGCAAGCAATGGAAAAAATAAAACTTAAAGGAAAGAGGTCTCTATGAATCCACGCTATGAAAAACGTAAAAACGAAAAGCAATCCTTTCTAACGGCGCTTGGCGGGAAGTTGGAACAGATCGAATCAGGCAAAGCCATCCTCTCTTTGAAAAAAGAAGAATGGTTGACGCAACATTTAGGCTATTTCCACGGAGGAGTCGTCACAGCATTGGCGGATTCAGCAGGGGGCGCGGCAGCCGTTACTATGGTACCCGAAAATTATCAAGTTGTGACTTCGGAGTTGACTATGCATTTTCTTCGTCCAGCGGTTGCCGATGAAATTATCGCCACGGCTGAAGTGATCAAACCAGGAAACCTATTGATTATCGTGGAATGCTCCGTAACAGACAAAGAAACGGGCAAACTGATTGCAAAAGCAGTTGGAACATGGATCCCCGTTAAAATGGAAGACGCCATGTTCAAGGGATAAAGAGGGAAGTTACTGGAACTGGCTATACAACTAAAAGAGCCGAGACAATTATTTGTCTCGGCTCTTTTAGTTGATTTATACTTTTTAGTGTTGATAGAGTGGCAGATTCGTCAAGTGCGACTTCACGAGTTCACGAAAGAGTGGCACCATTTTCGAGTGCGACTTCTTCGTCAAGGCTTTTTTCCAGCAGTTCGTTCACGAAAAAGGTTGTTACTTCGCGCATGGTATCTGTTTTTACGAGATGGCCTTCGTCTTCGTCTGTGAAGTAAAGATTTGTTAGGTCTTTGTGCTCGTCGGCAAAATCGGCCATGTCTTGATAAGGGACAATTAGATCTTGTTTGCCATGCCAAATAAATAATGACCGGCCGTCTAATGTTTCCGGATGCAGCGATAAATCATAATTGGGGATCCAATTTAGTAATTCATGGTAATCCTGTGGTAAGTACCGATTGAATTCTTTGGCATGTTTCACAATGCGGTCTTTATAAGCAGCTAATTTTGGCGAACCCATTAAGCAGGCCGCTGCCTTGATTTCCGGATGATGGGTCAACAAAGCGCAGGTCGTGATTCCACCCATGGACGTTCCACCAACGCCAATCACATCACCAACAAGTCCGCTTTTTTGAAAATGATCGATGATAAAGCTGAATTCGAACAAATTAGTTTGAATGCTTTGCCAAAAGGTTAGAGAAGGAATTTTTGAAACAGGTTGCTTGCGTTCGCCGTGATTGATGGCATCGGGTAATAATACTCGAAATCCTTGTTGCGCTAAATAACGGGCTTGCGTCACATTCAATTCTTTAGATGACTGCCAGCCATGATAATAAACCACTAATGGCAGCAAATCATTGCGCTGTTCGCTCGGCACTACTTCCAGTAAGGGTATGGTTCCTAATAGTCTTTTTCGAATGGTTATTTTCATTTTTTCCACCTCAACGTTATCATAGCAAAAAAAAGAGTCACTGAGTGAAAAGATTAACAGATTGAGCAATATTTTTAGCGCTGCTGTGATTACTAGAGAAATAGTAGCAAATTTATAATAGAATTAAGATACTGCATATAAGTGGTTTATGGTATCATAGTAAGGGAGTTTGAACTAAGATAATTTACCTAAGAAAGCGAGTGAACAAACCGATGGCTATTACTGAAGAGGACGTAAAACACGTCGCAAAATTAGCAAAACTAGAAATTAGCGATAAAGGCATTGCTCATTTCACAGAACAAATGGATGCAATCATTCATATGGTGGAACAATTAGAAGAATTAGATACTGAAAATGTACCGGTCATGATCCACGGCATGCGTACATATAACGTGATGCGCGAGGACAAAGCGGTTAAAGGAACAGATCGTGAATTGCTATTTACAAATGTAAAATCAGAAAAAGATGGCTTTATCAAAGTTCCTGCAATAATGGATAACGGGGAGGCAGGAGCATAATATGAACATAACAAACTATACAATAGAAGAATTGCATGAGTTGTTGGTCAAAAAAGAAGTGACGGCTCAAGATGTCGTAAAAGCTGTATTTGCCCGCATCAACGAAACAGAAGAAAAAATTGGCGCTTTTATTACACTGACTGAAGAAAAAGCTCTTGAACAAGCACGTGAAATTGACGCAGCAGGTATTGACCCAACGAATATTCTTTCGGGTATACCGATTGGGATCAAAGATAATATTGTAACCAATGGCACACTTACAACAGCCGGTAGTAAAATTTTGGAAGACTTTGTTCCAATTTACGATGCAACCGTATCGAAAAAATTAAAAGAAGTAAATATGATCTCTGTTGGGAAACTAAACATGGATGAATTCGCTATGGGCGGAAGTACAGAGACGTCTTACTATAAAACAACTCATAACCCATGGAATCTGGACAAAGTACCTGGTGGTTCTTCAGGTGGCTCTGCAGCAGCAGTAGCAGCAGGTCAAATTCCAGCATCTTTAGGTACGGATACGGGTGGATCGATCCGTCAACCAGCAGCGTTTAACGGAATCGTTGGGATGAAACCAACTTATGGCCGTGTATCACGTTTTGGTTTGATCGCTTTTGGATCAAGTTTGGACCAAATCGGACCATTGACACGCACTGTTAAAGATAATGCGTTAGTTTTAAATGCCATCAGCGGACATGATGCAAATGACTCTATGAGCTATGAAGGAACAGTTCCAGACTTCACTGCCGGCATTGAAGCAGGCGTCAAAGGAATGAAAATTGGTGTCCCAACAGAATACTTGAATGAAAAAGGCTTAGAAACAGGCGTGAAAGAAGCGGTTCTTAAAGCAATCGAAACATTTAAATCTTTAGGTGCAATCGTTGAAGAAGTTAGCTTGCCTCATTCAAAATATGGTGTACCGGCTTACTACATCATCGCTTCATCTGAAGCTTCTTCAAACTTGCAACGTTTTGACGGCGTTCGTTATGGGTACCGTTCAACCGAAGCAAAAACACTTGATGAAGTTTTCATAAAATCACGAACAGAAGGCTTTGGTATGGAAGTGAAACGTCGTATCATGCTTGGGACTTTCTCATTGAGCTCCGGTTTTTATGATGCTCACTTTAAAAAAGCTGGCCAAACAAGAACCTTGATCAGACAAGACTTTGATAAAGTATTCAAAGAATTTGATTTGATTTTAGGGCCAACAACGCCTACAACTGCATTTGGCATTGGTGAACAAATCGATGATCCAATTGCGATGTACCTAAGCGATATTTTAACGGTACCTGTTAATTTAGCAGGTGTACCAGCAATCTCTATTCCATGTGGTTTTTCAAATGAGCTACCAGTTGGTTTACAATTGATTGGAAATCATTTCGATGAACAAACGATTTATCAAGCGGCATACGCTTTTGAACAAGCAACTGATTTTCATCAAGCAAAACCAAGTGTGTAGGAGGAGAGAATCGATATGAATTTTGAAACAGTAATCGGACTAGAAGTCCACGTAGAATTAAAAACCGACTCAAAAATGTTCTCACCTGCTCCAGCTCATTTTGGTGCAGAACCGAACACAAATACAAATGTTATTGACTGGGGATACCCAGGTGTTTTACCCGTCATCAATAAAGGCGCAATCGAGTTTGGTATGAAGGCTGCTTTAGCCTTGAACTGTGAAATCGCTCAAGATACCAAATTTGACCGCAAAAACTATTTCTATCCAGACAATCCAAAAGCATACCAAATCTCACAATTTGACCAACCCATTGGTTATAATGGCTGGATCGAAATTGAAGTAGCAGGTAAGAAAAAGAAAATCCGCATTGAACGATTGCATTTAGAAGAAGATGCTGGGAAAAATATTCATGGAACCGATGGCTATTCATATGTCGATTTAAACCGTCAAGGCACACCACTAGTCGAAATCGTATCTGAAGCGGATATGCGTTCGCCAGAAGAAGCGTATGCTTATTTGGAAGCTATCAAGCAAATCGTCCAATACACCGGCGTAAGTGATGTGAAGATGGAAGAAGGCTCAATGCGTTGTGATGCCAATATTTCTATTCGTCCAATCGGGCAAGAAATGTTTGGGACTAAAACGGAATTGAAGAACTTGAATTCCTTTAACTTTGTTCGCCGTGGCTTAGCTTTTGAAGAAAAACGTCAAGAAAAAATTCTATTATCTGGTGGAGTCATCCAACAAGAGACAAGACGTTACGATGAAGCAACTGGAGATACTGTTTTGATGCGTGTTAAAGAAGGCTCAAGCGATTACCGTTATTTCCCGGAACCAGATCTACCAAATATTGTGATCGATGAAAAATGGGTCGAACGTGTGAAAGCAACGATTCCAGAAATGCCAAAAGATCGTCGTGCGCGTTACATCAGTGAACTAGGATTACCAGAATACGATGCTATGGTCTTAACGGCAACAAAAGAAATGTCTGATTTCTTTGAAGGCACGTTAGCTAATGGAGCAGATGCTAAACAAGCTTCAAACTGGTTGATGGGTGAAGTTTCAGCTTACTTGAACAGTGAAAAATTGGAATTGCATAACACGCAATTAACAACCGCGAACTTAGCTGGCATGATCCATTTGATCGCCGATGGAACGATCAGTTCGAAAATAGCGAAAAAAGTATTCCACGAATTGATCACAGCTGGTGGAGACGCTCAAGGAGTCGTTGAAGCAAATGGGTGGGTCCAATTAAGTGATCCAGCGAAATTATTGCCAATTATCAATGACATCTTAGATAAAAATGCTCAATCGATCGAAGACTTTAAAAATGGCAAAGATCGCGCTGTTGGTTTCTTTGTTGGTCAAATTATGAAAGCGACAAAAGGACAAGCAAATCCTGGAGTGGTGAATAAACTATTAAATGATGAATTAAGCAAACGCTAATATTGGAGTGAAAGCAAAGGAGAAATTTTATGCGAGCAAGAGTAATCTATAATCCTACTTCGGGTCGTGAAATAGTCAAAAGAAATCTAGTGGAAATCTTTCAAATTTATGAAGAAGCCGGATATGAAACAAGTGCTTATGCGACCACTCCTGAGCCGAAATCTGCTCAAAATGAAGCTGAAAGAGCAGCGAGAGCGGGCTTTGATTTGATTGTAGCAGCAGGTGGAGATGGCACGATCAATGAAGTCGTAAATGGGATCGCTGGTTTGAGCAAGAGACCCAAACTGGCAATCATCCCTGCCGGAACAACGAATGACTACGCTAGAGCTTTACACATCCCGCGAAATAATTTAGTCGAAGCAGCAAAAATCATTCAAAAAGAGCAGACCTTTTTTATGGATGTTGGGGAAGCCGTTATGGGAGAAAAGTTATCCTACTTCATCAATATTGGTGGCGGCGGAATGCTGACCGAAATAACTTATGATGTTCCGTCACAATTGAAAACGATCTTTGGCTATTTGGCTTACTTCGTCAAAGGAGCTGAAATGTTGCCACGCATCAAGCCGATCCCGATGCACATCGAATACGATGATGGGACGTTTGAAGGAGAAGCAACGATGTTTTTAGTCGCCCTCACCAATTCAATTGGCGGTTTTGAACAAATTGCTCCGGATGCTTTATTAGATGATGGCAAATTCACATTGATCATCGTGAAAACATCTAATTTACCGGATGTGTTGCGTTTAGTAGCCCAAGTTTTAAATGGTGGCAAACACATGTCCAATTCTAATATCTTATACAAAAAAACCAGCAAAATTATCGCACGTCCAGGTAACTCATCGAAGATGATGATCAACTTGGATGGCGAATATGGCGGAAACGCACCAGTAGTTTTTTCAAATCTACACCAACACATTGAAATCATTGCATCTACAGACGATCTCCAAAATGCTACGGAAGATAAAGATAAGGCTTCTGAAGGATTAGAAGATGCCTTTATCAAAGAAGTGGAGGAATTGACCAACACCGATATCAACGGAGACGGAGAAATTCACTCATCAAAAAAAGAAGCTCATGAGAAATAGTGAAAAAACTTTGAATTAAGCCGGCTTTTCTTGTATAATTACGAGTCAGTACCTCATTTTCCTATATTTGAAAATGGAAGAAATTTTTTAGTTAACTAAAAAGTCATTGCGATCGTGTAGATTAGAATCAATAGATAACGACGTATTTTTAATCCCATCCCGTTTTAGCCGGTCGAGTCAGGAACACTCCCAGTTAAGTGGATGATAGAAAGTATCAAATATCTGGCGTACTAACTGACAAAGGGAGTGTGCCAAAAAGAAGATAGAACGGCATGAACTAAAGGAGTCGCGCGCTGTGGTCACTAGACTATGAAGCCTGATTCGTGAAGTGAGAGTGGCTTTTCTTTTTGGACACGTTCTAGAATAAATACAATCGGATAAACAAGAGACATGAAATAAGGTCATCGAAGGGAGCTTTTTATGAAAGCAGATAAAGTAGTACCAGTACAAAAAAATGAAAAACATACCGTTAAAATTGAAGATTTAACACATGAGGGTTTTGGAGTAGCCAGAATCAAAGGCTATTCACTTTTTATCGAAAATGCCTTACCTGGCGAACAAGTAGAAGTTAAAATCCACAAAACGGGAAAATCTTTTGGTTATGCGAAAGTTATGAACCGTTTGAACTCAAGTGAAGACCGTGTCGTGATCCAAGATGAAAATTACACACGTGTAGGCATCACGCCGTTACAACACATGAGATACCCTGCACAATTAGACTTTAAAAAACAACAAGTGATCAACAGCTTGCAACGGATCGCAAAATTACCAGATGTACCGGTATATGATACGATTGGGATGGCTAATCCATCAGGTTACCGTAACAAAGCGCAAATTCCAGTACGTAAAATTGATGATAAATTGACAACTGGCTTTTTCCGTAAAAACAGCCATGAAGTGATCCCAATGGAAAACTTCTACATTCAAGATCCTAAGATCGATGCAACGATCATTGCGGTCCGTGATATCATGCGTGTATACGGCGTAAAACCGTATAACGAAAATGAAAATATCGGGAACTTGCGTCACATTATCGTTCGTCGTGGGTATTACACTGGGGAAATCATGGTCGTTCTTGTAACAAGAACAGCTAAATTATTCCCAACAAGTAAAATCGTTCCGGATATTCTTGAAGCTATTCCAGAAGTTGTCAGCATCGTGCAAAACGTCAACACGAAACACACAAATGTCATTTTAGGCGAAGACTCAATTGTTTTATATGGCGAAGACAAATTCAAAGATACGTTATTAGGCAATACCTTTGAAATTTCTCACCGTTCATTCTATCAAGTCAACCCGCTTCAAACAGAAAAATTGTATCAAACTGTTTTAGACTTTGCTGAATTGACAGGCGAAGAAACGGTTATTGATGCATACAGCGGAATCGGAACCATCACATTGACATTAGCTAAAAATGCTAAACATGTTTACGGAATCGAAGTAATCGAACCAGCAGTTGAAAATGCTAAAGCAAATGCTGAATTGAACAACATTGATAATGTAACATTTGAAGCAGGTGCTGCTGAAGAAGTTATGGTTGCCTGGGCTGAAGAAGGCCGTACAGCTGATTTATTAGTTGTTGACCCTCCTCGTAAAGGTCTTGAAAAAGAATTTACCGATGCTGTTATTGCAATGAAACCTACTAAAATGATTTACGTAAGTTGTAACCCAGCTACGTTATCACGTGATTTAGCTTTACTAACAGAAGGTGGATATACGGTTAAAAAAGTTCAACCCGTCGATCTTTTCCCTCAAACAACACATGTGGAAAGTGTTACATTGCTTGTCCGCGACTAATCACAAATCGAACAACTCATTCTTTGAATGGGTTGTTTTTTTTGTGGACTTTTAATAAAGGGTTAAGGTCAAAAGCTCTAGGTCAAGGGATTTAGGTCAAGGAATTAAGGTCAAGGGATCTAGGTCAGGGGATTTAGGTCAAGGGATCTAGGTCAAAGTATTTAAGTCAAAAGCTCTAGGTTAAAGGATTAGAGTGATTTAAAATAAAATTTCTTCTGGAATTGACGGGTTTGCTTGTGGAGAGCCATGGGTACGCTTGAAGCCTAAAAAGAAGTCTTCCAGCTTTCAAGTTTCAAACACAGCGTAAGCGCTGAAGCGCCAACGTTGTGTAATTCTCATTGAATCCTTTACACGGCTACAAGCAACCCAATTCCGTCAGAAATTATTAGGAGAGTGATTGGAATGCATTTGACAAACTTGAAGATCTTAGATCTTTGATAAAAGAAAGCGAGCGGTGAGCAACTCTTTCGTGAAAGTGGCTTACACGTAGAAGTAGAGCAGAAAATCAGCGTCACTTCGTCGTGCAGCGGCTCGTCATGAATGAGTGACGCAGCAAAAAGTCCTCACTTATTCGTCAAGGGTAGTTTCACGTAGAAGTGAACACCCAAAAAGCCTTCACTCATTCATGAATAAAGAAAATCGGTGTAAGAAGAGACATTTCTTGATCATTTAAGTCTTGCTAGGACTCGAGAGTGGGTAGATAGAAAAAGATATGGCGACTCTTTCGTGAAAGTGGCTTACACGTAGAAGTAGAGCAGAAAATCAGCGTCACTTCGTCGTGCAGCGGCTCGCCATGAATGAGTGACGCAGCAAAAAGTCCTCACTTATTCGTCAAGGGTAGTTTCACGTAGAAGTGAACACCCAAAAAGCCTTCACTCATTCATGAATAAAGAAAATCGGTGTAAGGATAGGCAATTCTTTGTCATTTAGGTTTTGCTAAGACCCAAGAGTTGCAGATAGAAGGATATGATTGGTAAACTAAAGAAAACGTTATCGCTGATTTCATATGAAAGGAGTTATTTAGTATGAAATATTTGAGCATCTATTTGTTAAGTGCTGTTGTCCTTTTAGGTGCCTGTGCCCCAATGGAAGACATGAGTCAAGTCGCCTCATCTGAATCTAGCTCTAGCTCATCCGAAAAGTCCTCCGAATCCAGTGAAGAAAGCAGTCAAACAACTGAAACAGACTCTTTTGAGCCCCTTAATTATGAACTAGTTGAAGCTTACCCGGATCTTTCTTTTGATCAACCGCTACATTATACGACCGCTGATGATGGTACAGATCAGGTTTTTGTCGTTGAGCGAACTGGTGAAATCAAAACTTTTGAAAATAACGAAGAGGCAACCGAAGCCAAAGTAGTTGTTGATCTAAGCACAAAAATTGATTTCAATGGCCAAGAAAAAGGCTTGTTGGGACTAGCTTTCCATCCGGAATTTGAAGAGAATGGCTATTTTTATGTTAATTATACAACAGAAAATAATACAGTCATTTCTCGGTTCACAACAGACCCGGCCACGCTGGCTGAAGCGGATTTAGCGAGTGAAGAGATTCTGTTAGAATTTCCTCAGCCTTACCAAAATCATAATGGGGGACATCTTGCATTTGGTCCAGATGGGTATTTGTATATTGCGACCGGGGACGGAGGATCAAGCGGTGATCCGCAAGGAAATGCACAAGATCTGACCAAAATCTATGGCAAATTATTACGAATTGATGTGGATACGGCTGACGGAGATAAAAATTATGGCATTCCAGAGGACAATCCTTATAGCGGCAATACAACAGGATATGTAGAAGAAATCTTTGCTTATGGCCTTAGAAACCCGTGGAAATTTAGTTTTGATGAAAACCGCGACTTACTTTTTGCAGCTGACGTGGGTCAGAACGCGATGGAAGAAATCAATTTGATCGAAAGTGGCGGCAACTATGGCTGGAACATTATGGAAGGAACGATGAAGTATCAGGCTTCGGATGATATTGATTCAGCAGAACTTGAAGAGCCCATTTGGGAATATGACCGTTCATTGGGTCAGTCCATAACAGGTGGTTACACCTATTACGGGGAAGAAAATCCAAGTCTGAATGGTGTTTATATTTATGGCGATTTTATTTCTGGTACGATTTGGGGCTTGTGGTTAGATGAAAATCAGCAGGCAGAAAATGTTGAGTTATTAGATACTGATTTGATGATTTCGTCTTTTGGTGTGGATGAACAAGGCGAACTGATTATCGTAGACTTTAATGGCAAATTGTATAAGCTAGTGGAACAATAATAAAAGTAAAACGTTAAATGTATACAAGAGAAGAAAGGAAGGTAGATTATGAATAAGAAGAGAATCATTAGCGGGGTAATAACCATATCCTCATTAGCTTTGTTAGCGGCTTGCTCACCTCAAGAAGATGAAAATCAGTCGTCATCTGAAAGCAGTTCCGGTTATCAAATGATGAATGAATCAGAAGATATGTATAATGATATGGACGACATGATGCATGATGATGAAGGGGAAATACCAGAAGGCTTGCAAGCAGCAGAAAATCCAACTTATTCAGTTGGAGATAGGGTGACTATTCAAACCAATCATATGGAAGGTATGGAGGGAGCTACCGGAACAGTCGTGGGTGCATTTGATACAGTTGCTTATGAGGTGACTTATGAACCGACGAACGGGGATTCTATAGTAGAAAATCATAAATGGGTCTTAAAAGAAGAAATACCAGAAGCGCGCAATCAAGAAGAACCTTTGAGCGAAGGTACAGAAGTAACGCTAGAGGCCAGCCATATGGAAGGCATGGAAGGTGTGACTGCTACCATAGATTCTGCTGAAGAGACAACCGTTTATATGCTGGACTTTCAACCAACTGATGGTGGAGAAATGGTCGAAAATCACAAGTGGGTCACAGAAGATGAATTATCTCCAGAATAGAGGATAGATATAGATTATTCATACAATTTTTCTAGTCCTAAAAGCTCTGCCTAAAGTTTCTATTAGGTAGAGCTTTTTTATTAGTCCAAGATATGATTCCGCTCTTCCTCTTTATATGGGTATAGTTTAGTGGCCAAATTTTTTGTGATACAATTGAATAAAATCCCGATCATTCTAAAAAAAAGGACAGTGATGAAAAGATGGCTATATCTATTAAAGTGGATGAGGCAGTACAAGAGTGGATGAAGAAGAAAAATCGGACGATAATAGCTATTTCACTTAAGGCAACTCTTACTTGTTGCGTGGGTGAAGAAGATGTGGATATTTCATATAAAGAACCTCAAAATAATAACTTTACGTTGATTCAACAAAATAATCTGTTTATTTATCTTGCTAAAGGCTTACCTCTGAGGAAAGAAGAGCTGCATTTATCTATGATGGGCAAATCCATCTTTTCCTCTATACATATAGAGGGCTTAAGGGTTCAGTGATCCTTACCGATGCAATAAATTGATTCCATGATTTTTGAATTAATAATAAAATATGGTAAATCAATTTAATCAAGCAAAAAACTTATTTGTATTGGGTTGAAAAAATAGGAGGTAAGTCATGAAGAAACCACATTTGTTGAAAAAAGGGGATAAAGTAGCGGTAGTAAGTCTTTCAAGTGGAATTTTAGGGGAAGAATCATGTTTACATCAACTTAACTTGGGCAAGAAAAGATTAAGAGAAATGGGCCTAGAACCTGTATTTATGACGAACACCCTTAAAGGGGCAGATTATTTGAAAAATCATCCTGAAGCAAGAGCACAGGATTTAAAAGAGGCTTTTCAAGATGCAACGATTAAAGGAATAATAGCTGCCATTGGGGGCGACGATACTTATCGGTTACTGCCTTATTTATTAGAAGATGAAAATTTTATACATAATGTACAAGAGGATCCTAAATTGTTTACAGGGTATTCTGATACAACGATCAATCATTTGATGTTCTACAAGTTAGGTATGGTTTCCTTTTATGGACCTAGTTTTATTACAGATATCGCCGAACTAGCTGAAGAATTATTGCCGTATACAAAAGAGACGTTACAAGGTTATTTTGAAGGTTGCGAGCAACAAGACATTCGGTCGAGTCCTTTTTGGTACGAAGAACGTACAGATTTTTCCGAACAGGCATTAGGGAAAAATCGTAAGGTGTATGATGAAAATTATGGTTATGAAGTTTTGCAAGGAAGTGGAGTAGTTACCGGGAAGTTGCTTGGCGGTTGTTTGGAAAGTATTTACGATATTTTAACTGGAGAAAGGTATCCAGATGAAGTAGAAATTTGTGAAAGATATCAGCTATTTCCTTCATTGAGCGAATGGAAAGGTAAGATTCTATTTTTGGAAACTTGTGAAGAGAAACCAACTCCTAGTACATTAGAAAAAGAACTGAATGTGTTGAAAGAAATAGGAATTTTTTCAGTAATTAGCGGATTGATAGTTGGGAAACCTCAAGATGAAGCTTATTATGCAGAGTATAAAGAGGTTTATCTAAAAGTGGTAGGAGATGATACCTTGCCAATTATGTATAATATTAATTTTGGGCATGCGTATCCAAAGTGTGCCCTACCATACGGAATAAAAGCAACAGTGAATTTTGATGAAAAAACAATCTTGCTTGATGAACCTTACTTTGAAGAATCTTGACACAGGATTTGGCTTACACTATGCGGTTAAAGGATTGTTAAAAAGCAAGCAAGTTAAAGTCTCAGGAGAGCAAATTCACTACCAGTCGCCTGTCTAGTTTATACTGTATAAACCGGTTGGATTATCTAGTGTTTCCAATAGGTATTTAACGTCTTTTTTTTATATAAACTCGAAATATATCAATAGAAAAGAGGAACGAATACCCTTTATTTGACGGGTACTCGTTCCTCTTTTAGATCAGTAAAATTTTTATATATAAAAATTTTCTGATAATCCAAGCAGGTTTCTTATGAGAACTGGATGATTGGTTTTTTTAAAAGATCGGAAATGATTATCTGAATAATAGCCACAGGAAGATAAAGGATGAGGCTGAAAATCATACTCAGCTCATAGGAAAGGCTACTTTTTTTGATAGCTTTGCCTTTAACACGGCTGAATAAAGCACTCAGTGCAATGCCGTGGACATTTCCAATCATGATAGAACGAATCGCGCCTAGTATTCCTGTTGCTTTGGCTTCTCCATAGAGCAATACGATGCGGTTCCATGATTCTTCAGTCGGGTTTCCGCGAGTATCTGCGTAGTGTTGAGCAAACAAAAAAGCCGGCATTTCATCGGAAGGGATACTGTCAGCTGTTCCGGTCAAGAGCTTTTGTATTTCTTCGTTGCTAAAGCCTTGTTCAAGAGCCATCTTCGTGTGAGCATAAGAACAGACTTCGCAACCGTTGACCTCTGTCACACCCAACATGATTCTTTCAATGAGTTCCGAATGCAATGATTTATCTTTTTTGGCTTTGACCATGTACTTTACTGTCCGCAACCCTTTATAAAGAATAGGATAAAATTCCTGGACCGAATAGATTTTTTTATAGAATTCTTGTGCCATTGCTATCTCCTTTTGGTTTGTCATCGGTATATTAGTATTTGAGTAGCTTTCATTATACCCTAGGGAGTATGTATTGTAAAATAAGAATTCAAAAAATTATTCAAGTAAGGTCACTTTTTTGATGAATGGATAGTTTTTGAGCTTTTCTCATTCTGTATGTTGACAATCCGAAGCTTCGTCCCGTATGCTAAGTATAAAAAACAAGTCAGTTACGTTAAAAAAAGGAGCAAGCGAATGCGGTTAGATAAGTTATTATTTGAGACAGGATTCGGCTCACGCCGTACGGTCAAACGATTGATCAAAAGCAAGCAAGTTCAAGTGAATGGACAAATAATCGCGGTGGATAATCTTAATGTCGATCCAGAGTTGCAGGAAGTTAAAGTCTCAGGGGAGCAGATTCATTATCAGCCGCATGTCTATTTTATGCTTCATAAACCAGCTGGTGTGGTGAGCGCTGTATCCGATGCGGTGAATCAGACGGTGATTGATTTAATTGATCCTTCCCAGCGAGTGCCTGGATTATTTCCGGTAGGGCGTCTGGATAAGGACACAGAAGGACTGCTCTTGCTGACAAATAATGGGCAGTTGGGCTATCAATTGTTGATCCCTAAAAAAGAAGTGACGAAGATTTATGAAGCGGTAGTTAACGAAATAGTCACGAGCGAAGATCTAGCAGCTTTTACAAAAGGCATCGTCTTTGACGGAGGTGTCAAATGTAAACCAGCTAAATTGACTATCCTGAGTCATAGCGATACTGAAAGTAGAGTATTACTTGAAATTAGCGAAGGCAAATTTCATCAAGTGAAAAAGATGTTTCTGTCAGTTGGTAAAAAAGTGATTTACCTTAAACGACTTTCCATGGGACCGTTACAACTAGACAACACCTTACCCATTGGCGCCTATCGGGCATTGCATGCAGAAGAACTAGTGTCATTGAAACCTTATTTCAAATGATTTTTAGCCGAAATCGGACAAATAAGCTTGGATTTAGCCGTTATTCGACTGTTTAGCGGTTTATTAGTCAAACAAGCTCAGGTTGCAGTAGCCGTTTGACTAGGGTGTGTTTTAAAACTATCTTTTAAGAGGCGAGTAGCTACAACAGGCGTTAGTTCGAGCAACTCAAAGTCGATTTCTATTTGAGTAATTGCAACGAGGGTTAGTTCGAGTAACTCAAAGTCGATTTTCCATTTGAGTAGCGGGAACGAGCCTTAATTAGAGTAACTTCAAAATAGAGGATCATTTATTTAACCCCATGATTCATTCGGTCGCTCTTATTGTTCGATAGTGGAATAATAAGCCATTTAAAGGAGGTTGAGCATGATTATTTTAGGGATGAAAGTATCGTTTCTCATTTACAACTCGTATTCTTTAAAAGACAAGCGCAGTGTGGTGAAAAGCATTATTAAAAAGACCCAAAACAAGTTCAATGTTAGTATTTCTGAAGTTGAAGCTCATGATACGTTGAATCAAGGTGTATTGGGGGTTGCAGTAGTAAGCAACAATCATAAATTAAGCCAGCAGATCTTGGATCAAGTACTTCAAGAAATTGAAGATAATGGAGACGTTGAGATCCACTCCATTGAACGAATGGAACTATAGAAAAAGGGAGCTGGGATAAAACTCCCAGCCCCCTTTCCTATATCCGAATAACTATTTTAGAACGTGCTCCAAAAAGCAGACCCAAAGTCCACAATAATGCTCGATGGTCTGTGACCGTACTGCGCTTATTCGTTCCAGTTGCCCTAGCTCTTGTGGCTTTAGCCAATTTAGAGAGAAGGTATGCGTTAGAAGATTTTGGGTCTAAACGTTTTTTGTCCCACTTCCCTTTTTTTAGTTTGAGACTTCTTTCATTTCAAAAGGCGTTTCTGCTCGAATTTTTAAGTATTCATCGCGAAGAGGGTGGTCTGATTCGCTATGCCATGGCTTAACATGACCGCTATAGTGAATCAAAGCTGGGTCGTTGCAAGCTTCGGTATACTCTAAGTTGCCAATTTTGGTTGGGTGCTTTTTCTCTTTGGTAATAATGTAAGCTTGCGCATTCCAACGTGGATGCATCACTAGCCAGCGGTCATGCAGAATCGCATTTAAAGCATCCTGATCATGGAATCTCAACTCATCTGAATTTTCAGTAGCAAATTTTAATACTTGTTCGGATATTTTTTCAGCACGCCATTTTTCGATATCGATGATCATCATACCAGAATTAAAATAGGTATTGGATTCAGCATCGATTTCCATAGCATCTAATCGTTGGTGGAAACCAGCGTCTTCAACAGCTGCTAATAAATTATCGCCCAAGTCGATATTCCAAATATCTTCAATATCGTCTTTAGCCACAATGTCACAGTCTAAATAGATCGCACGCTTGATGTCCGTATGCTTAAGATAATTAGGGATCGCAATTCTGAAGTAAGCTGTCCTAGGGATTCGATCACTTTCGACCATATCTTCAAAATTAAGTGTATTGATCTGCAAATAGCTAATAGAGGCATTGTATTCATTTACCATTCGGTTTAAAGCTTCCTTAGAAACCAACGAAATAGCGTCATCAATGACGTAAAAATTGACTTTTGTTTCGTCTTTTTTTGTTTTCAAAATCGATAAAAATAAGGTAGCCAAGTGTGGAACAAAACCATCATCTGCAGCTGAAACGATTGTAATATCTGGATCAATCATATTAATTATCCCCTTTTTAGCACTGAACGAAACTTTTGTGCCACTTGATGTTTAGCATACTAATCATAATCTTTTAACGCTAAAGAATCAAACAAAACGCCTATGCTATAGTAAATACCGTTCAAAAGAAGAGGACAAGTACTTGGATAAAAATTAATATTACGAGTATACTAGGCTTGAATAGAGACAATTTAATTGAGGTTAGGAACCAAGGTACATATAAAGGAGGTGTGAAAAATGACCATTAAAGTAAGTTCAATTTATGTGAATTTGCCAGTAAAAAATTTGGCACAATCAATCTCATTTTTTAAAGCACTTGGTTTCGAATTTAATGAAGAATTTACTGACAATAAAGGCGCAAATTTAGTCATTAATGATTCGATTTTTGTGATGTTGCTAACTGAAGAATTCTTTACCAGTTTCACTCACCTGGAAATAGCAGATACTTCAAAAGAAAATGAAGTGATTTTAGCTTTGCAAGTGGAATCAAAAGATGCGGTAGACAAATTTGTTGCTACAGCCATTGAGCATGGTGGTGAAGATAAGACGACTGCTTTGAGTGAAGAGGAAGAAGAGATGATGTATTACCGTCGAATCAAAGACTTGGATGGACATCTGTGGGAAATCATGTACATGGACATGAGTGCCATGGAAAGTTAAATGATAGAATGAGAAGAGGCTGGACAAAATCCTAGCCTCTTTCCTATATTTGAATGGTTATTCCAGTTGCCCTTGCTCTTGTGGCTCTAGCCACTTAGAGATAAGGTAGGCGTTAGAAGTTTCGGGTCTAAACGTTTTTTTCCCACTCCGTCTTTTTTAGTCATTTTACGAATTGGCTTAAATGCGGTAGAATGTCTATAACTAAGAGGAAAGTATAGGAGTGTTGATAAAATGATAGAGATACATAATGTGCCACTGATCAAAGGCACAACTTTCAGTGATTTAGAGCAAGGATTATTAGCTTACAAGAAAAGTCAGTTGCTACAAATTGCTGAAAAACAACAGGTACCAGTTCGCAAGAGTGCTACAAAAGCTAAAATGGTTGAACAGCTAAAACCAGTTATTATCAAAAATGCAGCGCATTTTTTTGCCCAGTTGGATGAAAATGGAGCACAAATAATTGCTGATCTAGCCAAAGTTGCTTCACTAGTGGTATCCGATGAAACCCTTAGAGCTGTCCAATCAAGTATTGAATCAGGCTATTTATTGGCTTTTCAAGTAAAGAATGTCGTGACGCTTGTCATACCAAATGAACTTATTTCTTCTATCAAAGGTGAAATGAGTCCAGTTCCAGTTGTTGGAGAATTAAAAAACCAATCGCTTTTTTTGCAACAATTAGAAAATGCTCAAAAAATTTATGGTACGTACAACTTGAAATACTTGGTTTTAATTTGGAATAACTATTTCCCACAATCGCTAACTGTTGAAGAAGCAGCAGCGCTGATTGAAATGAGACGCTAACGATCGACTAATACCAATTTGGAAGAGGAGGATTTAGGATGGTTAAGAATAAAACGCAAGAAACTTCAGAAAGTGTTGCAGCATTTGTAGAAAAAGTCGAAGATGAAAAGAAGCGGCAAGATGCACATCAGTTGATTCAATTATTTAGTGACGCTTCGGGTTATGAACCTAAAATGTGGGGGACCGATATTATTGGTTTCGGACGCTATCATTATAAATACCCAAGCGGACACGAAGGAGATGCGGCTCTGATTGGATTTTCTCCAAGAAAAACACAATTCAGCATTTACCTTTCACAACCGGATGATGAAAAAAGAGCAGAAAAATTGAGCCGATTAGGTAAGTACAAAATGGGGAAAAGCTGTTTGTACATCAAAAAAATTTCTGATATTGACCCAGCTGTGTTAAAAGAATTAGCACAAGCTAGTATAAAGTTTACGAAAGAAACATATCCTGAGTCAAAATAGAAATGATACTGGTAAAAAATTTGGTAAATACAAGTGGATAAGGTGAATATAAATTGACAAAATTAATTATTGACACAACGTGTGATCGGAATTTAGCGATGGAACAGCAGTATGATTTTGAAGTGATACCGCTCAGCATAACCTTGGAAAATCAAACTTATTTGGATGGCGAAGAAATCTCAGTAGACGCTGTTTATGAAGCAATGCGCTCTGGAATAATGCCAAAGACTGCTCAAATTTCTTATGAATCGCTGACAAAAGTCTTGGATAAAGCTATCCAAGCAAAGGAAGACTGCATTTATCTAACTTTTTCAGCGGAGATGTCTGGAACGTATCAATTTGCACACCAAGTTATTGAAGAATACAAGGAAAAGTATCCTGAACGCAAGATTGCCTTAATCGATTCAAGAGGTGGATCTGGCGGTGCAGCTTTGATCGCTTTACAAGCATTGAAAATGATCGAGGCAGGTCAATCATTTGATGAGATCGTTCACCAAATGGAGTGGAATATTGCGCATGTTTATTATAAATTTACCTTAAGGGATCTGAAATGGCTGGTTAAAGGCGGGCGTGTAGCTAAAACTACTGGGTACGTAGGATCAGCTTTGAATATTAAACCGTATTTAACGGTAAATGACGGCTTTATCCAGTTGAGCAAATTAGTTCGCGGAGAGCGAAAACTTTATAAAAAATTGATCGACGATGTAAAGGATGGCGCAAAGACTTTTACGGATCAAACCATTGGCATCAGTCATGGCGACGATGAAGAGACTGCTAAAAAAATTGAAACCATGATAAAAGAAGCCTTACCCGACTGTCAAACACAATTATTTAGAATCGGGGCAGTATTAGGCACACACATTGGAAATGGCGGGATCGGTGTCTTTTACTTTGATGAACGCCCAAAATGGTACCAAAATTAACAGCAAGCTACTTATTTAGGGCGTCACTTTTCGCAGGCGAGCCGTTTAACGAAGAAGTGGCTCCAGAAAGGGGCTCAACTTGTTTGTGAACTCACCTTTGACGAAAGAGTGACCCTCAAAAACTCGAACCTACTTATAAAAAAAGGAAGAGATCGAAGACAATAAGTCTTTGATCTCTTCCTTTTTGGTGATAGGTGTCAGTAGTTAAAGACGATGTTGTGAAGCTTTAAACTGACTTTTTAAAAAGATAAACGTCACGATAAAGGCTAACATTTCAGCAAGTGGAACAGCCACATAAATACCAGTGAGTTCAAAAATTGGCGATAGAATCAAAATTAAAGGAATCAAAAAGATGATTTGGCGAGCTAAGTTTAAGAAGCTAGCCAATCGGACTTTTCCAACGGCTTGAAAGTAGCTGGCCCAAACGATTTGGATGCCGACCAGTGGAAAGGCTGCGGTCCATATGCGAATGGCTTCAACTCCTAAAGAAACAACAGCTGGTTCCTGGTTAAATAAAGTTATAACAAATTCTGGGAAGAACTGAAAGATCAAGAAACCACTAGTACTAATGATTCCGCCAACAACACTGGCTATTTTTAATGCTTGTTTTACACGGTCAGTTCGCTCTGCTCCGGTATTGTAACTGATGATCGGTTGGAGACCTTGGATCAATCCAGCAACCATCATAATGATAAGTGTTGTTGCACTGGTTATGATACCTGCAACAGAAATTGCAATGTCTCCACCATAAATGACTAAACTAGCGTTGATCACGATATTCAAAACACTATTCGCCATCTGTAGAAAGAAGGCAGGTATTCCAGTGGTTAAAATGTCTTTCACGTAGACAAATTTTAGTTTCATATTTTGAAAAGCTAACGAAACGTTGGCTTTAGGTCCTAAGAAGTAAGCTAATTGCCAGACCATAGAAAGAAATTGACCACCAATCGTAGCATAAGCAGCTCCTTTCATACCCATGCCCATTTGAACAATAAAAATGTAGTCGAAAATGATATTGAATCCAGCACCAATCATCATACTGACCATGGAATTACGTGGATTTCCATCGGCTCTTGAAAAGTTATTCAATGTCATAGCGAGACTTTGAAAGACGGCTCCGTAAAGAATGATGCTCAAGTAATCAGTAGCGAAAGGGAGAACAGCGTTACTGGCACCAAGAATACGTAAAATCGGTTCGATAAAAACATTTCCTAAAATCATAAAAACTAGTCCAGCAATAATAGCTAAAGTTACACCGTTTCCTAAAAAGAATTTAGCTTTTTCAGTTTCCTTTTTACCCAAACTAATAGAGAAACGGGTGGATCCTCCAACACCTACCATTAAGCCAAACGCTAGTAAAACTAAGGTTACAGGAAAAGTAATAGATACGGCGGCTAAGCCGAGAGAACCTAATACCGGATCATTCCCAATAAATATCCGGTCAATAATATTGTAGATTGCATTAACCAGCATCCCGATGATTGCCGGTATCGAGAATTCAACTAACAGCTTTGGGATAGAGTCGGTCTCGAGTCGATTTTTCTTGATAATGATGCACCTTCTTTTTCAATAATTGGTTTAGAACCTCGTTAGAATATAACAATTATCGTATTTTAAGTCAATGATAAAAGTCCTTTAAATACTGATAAAATAGGAGTATTGAGGAAAGCTACAAAAATCAAGCAATAGCTGATGCATATTATTTCATTAAAAAAATCACATCAGCTATACTAATAATTGTAAAGACCTATATTATAAAGAAAAGGAGATGTTAATCATGAATAACACAGTAACAAATTCAATTGGTTCGGGTCTAAATACATTCGTTGATTTTCTGCCGACATTATTAGGAGCTATTTTGCTATTGGTACTGGCGTGGATCGTCGCTACACTTGTTAAAAAGGCTGTTCAAAAAGGGCTGAAAGCAGCCGGTTTTGGCAAAGTTTTAACAAAATGGGGTGTAACGAATTCACAAGAGCAAGCCGAAACAACCATCGATTCCCTATCCCAAGTCCTATATTTCTTAGTTTGGTTATTATTCTTACCAGGTATCCTGGGTATGTTGGGATTAGATGCAGTTGCTCAACCAATTTCGAATATGTTTGATACTGCTTTGAACTTCTTCCCTAACTTGTTCGCTGCTGCGATTATTATGGCTATTGGGATAATTGTCGCTCGTTTTGTTAAAAATCTTGTGTACAACTTAGCACTGACACTAGATGTTGATAAGTGGGTCTCTAAACTTACAACTTCCAAATCAGCAAGAGAGGCAGCACCTTCTGCTGGTCAAAAGAGCACAATGGCTAACGTATTAGGTAATATTATCTATATCGTTATCCTGATTCCAATCGTTACTATTGCGTTAGAAACATTGAATATTCAAACAATCTCTCGTCCAATCGTTGGCGTATTGAACCAAGTTTTAGCTGCGATTCCAAATATCATCGTAGCTGTCATTTTATTAGCTGTTGGTATCGCTATTGCTAGATTTGTAGGTGAACTCTTAACCGATTTACTTTCTAGCACAGGGATCAATAATTTAACTAGATTCGTTAAGAATTCAGGAAATATGGATCTTGATATTGCTAAAATCATTGGACAAGTTGTAGCTGTTGTTATCGGAGTTTTCTTCTCAGTTGAAGCTTTAAATGTCTTAAACTTAGAAGTTTTAAACTCAATTGGTTCAGCAGTGATTGCGTACTTGCCACTGGTTATTAGTGCTATGGTCATCTTAGGAATTGGTGTCGTAGGTGGAACAGTCTTAGGTGGTTTTGTTACAAAATCGACTGGGAACAAATTCGCTGGTGAAAGTTTGAAATATATCTTGATCGTTTTATCTGTCTTCATGGCTTTAGACCAATTGAGATTCGCTACAAGCATCGTTAACACGGCCTTTATCTTGATTTTAGGTGCTTTATCTGTTGCCTTTGCTGTTGCGTTTGGTATTGGTGGGCGTGATTTCGCTAAAAGTCAATTAGCTACATTAGATAAGAAGATGGAAAAAGAAAGTAACTCATCGGACGATCAAGGGCCAACTTTATAACTGACATATCTTCAATAAAGTCAAACTTCTAATAAGGGAGTTTGGCTTTATTTTTTTACAAAAAAATCTTTTATATCAAATAATGTGGAGGCTTCCAAGAGTAATTTCTTTTGGAATAACGGGTTTGCTTGTGTAGGGCCATGGGAACAACTGTAAGCCTATAGTCTTACAGCCTTTCAAGCTTCAAACGCAGCGTAATCGCTGTGTAATTCTCATTGAATCCAATACAATGGCTACAAGCAACCCTATTCCGCCAGAATTTTCCAGTAAGTAGTTAAACTAATCTATTAACATCAGAGTTAGTGCTGGTTTCTCCTCATTGGTAAGTTAAACAAGTAATAAATGAGTAGGGAGTGTTTTAAAACTATCTTGTTAAGAGCAAGTAAGCTTTAATGAGCTCTAGTCCGAGTAACTGAGACCCTGGTTTGCGTTTGAGTAGACGTAACGAGCGTCAGTTCGAGTAAGTGAGACTCCGATTTGCATTTGAGTAATGGGAACGAGCGTTAGTTCGATTAACTGAGACTCCGATTTGCACTTGAGTAATGGGAACGAGCGTTAGTTCGATTAACTGAGACCGCAATTTGCACTTGAGTAGACGTAACGAGCACTAGTTCGAGTAACTGAGACCCCGATTTGCGTTTGAGTAGACGTAACGAGCGTTAGTTCGAGTAACTGAGATCCCGATTTGCGTTTGAGTAGTGTAAACGAGCGTTAGTTCGAGTAACTGAGATCCTGATTTGCGTTTGAGTAGACGTAACGAAAGTTAGTTCGATTAACTGAGACCGTAATTTGCATTTGAGTAGTGTGAACGAGCGTTAGTTCGAGTAGTTTATACGTGTAGGCAGGCAGATTTTAGTTTTGGACGATTTTATGGTACACTAGGTATAGGTAGTAAAGTGGGTGCTTGCACGGATGGCTGATGAAAGCAAAAAACAGTTTCAATCAGACGATTAGGTCATTGAACGTTCAAACAAGAGAGTGGTTTGTACGCAATCAATTATCTTTTTGTTTTCTTCAGCAATCCTCATGAAGCAAAGACAAAATTACTGAAAACATAAAGGATGTGTCGTATATTTGAATATACTTACCGAAAAATTAAAAGAAGTTTCACTCTCCGTTTTACCAATCGTTTTGATCGTATTGATTTTACATTTTACCATAGCGCCACTTGAAACCAATTTGTTGTTGCGCTTTTTATTAGGTGCGTTGTTTATTGTTGTTGGATTAGCAATCTTTTTATTGGGGACCGATATTGGGGTCAGCCCGATTGGGACCAACTTAGGAAAAGGGATGGCCAAGAGTAATAAAGTTTGGATCGTTGCTGTTGCCGGAATCATACTAGGGTTCTTTATCTCGATAGCAGAACCGGATCTGCATATCTTAGCCAACCAGATTGCAGATGTAACTGGGGGAGCTGTCAGCAATATGAGCATATTGATTTATGTTTCGATTGGGATAGCGGTGATGATGACGATTGGTTTGTTGCGGATCGTATTTAATATTGAATTGTACAAACTATTGACCGGCATTTATTTGGTCATCTTTATCTTATCGTTATTCACCTCAAATGAATTTTTAGCTATTGCGTTTGATGCTTCTGGAGCGACTACGGGTGCGTTGACGGTACCCTTTATGCTGGCTCTCGCATTAGGTGTATCTACCTTGAAAAAAGATGGCAAAGCATCTGAAAAAGATAGTTTTGGTTTAGTTGCTATTTCTTCTTCAGGAGCGATTATTGCCGTTATGATGATGAATATCTTTGGCGGACAAGAAGAACTTTCAGGTAGTTTAGCCGTAGATTTGGGTGGTTCGCCTTCTATCTTAGCGCCATTTATTCATCATTTCCCGATTATTATGAAAGAAATAATGACTGCTTTAGTTCCAATCGTCGCTATTTTCTTATTGTACCAATTCTTTTTCTTGAAATTATCGAAAAAAAAATTGATTAAAATCATGAAAGGAATCCTTTACGTTTTCTTTGGCTTAGTCATTTTCTTAGTTGGAGTAAATGCTGGTTTCATGGATGTTGGAAGTGTGGTAGGATATACTGTAGCAGCTTTAGACAATAACATTTATGTACTAATTGTTGCTTTCGTGCTAGGGATCGTAACCATTTTAGCCGAACCGGCTGTTTATGTTTTAACCAATCAAATTGAAGATGTTACAAATGGATATGTTACAAGAAAAGTTGTTCTGACAGCACTATCAATTGGTGTTGGATTAGCTGTTCTTTTATCCATGATTCGCATTTTGATCCCAGGCCTACAATTATGGCATTTCATTTTACCAGGGTACATGTTGGCTATCGGATTAATGTATGTCACACCTAAAATGTTTGTCGGAATGGCATTTGATGCTGGTGGTGTCGCTTCGGGACCAATGACGGCGACCTTTATTTTAGCCTTTGTACAAGGGGCTGCTGAATCGATTGAAGGGGCAAATGTCTTGCTAGATGGATTTGGGATGATTGCTATGGTCGCCATGATGCCTATTATCACATTAGAAATACTGGGCATACTATTTAAAATTAAATCTCGCAAGGGAGGAATCCACGCAAATGAATAAGGCAATTATTGAAGGAATCGACTATGACGTGTTGTTCTTAGTTGTTAACAGTGGTATAGGTAGTAAAGCATTACAAATTGCTAAAAAGAATGGTGTTTCAGGCGGGACCGTTTTTCGCGGTTCAGGAACAGCTTCCAATTCAGCCTTGAAGTTTTTTGGATTAGAAGATGTCAGAAAAGAAATTTTGTTTATGGCTGCCCGTAAGGAAGTAGCTGAAGCAGCGTTGGATGACTTAACAGAGAAATTACAATTGAAAAAAAGAAATCGTGGAATCGCCTTTACGATTCCCATTGCAAATTTATTAGGAAACCGTAGTTGCGTCTACAATACAGATGCGCACGGCAGAAAGGTTGAGGATAGGATGCATCAAGCTATATTTACAATCGTTGATCGTGGCCAAGCAGAAGAAGTGATTGACGCTGCCGTTGCGGCAGGATCGCAAGGTGGAACAGTAATCAATGCTCGTGGTTCAGGTAGTCATGAAACGAGTCGCCTTTTCTCAATGAATATTGAACCTGAAAAAGAAGTCGTGATGATCCTGACTGAACAACATACTACAGATGCTGTAGTAGCGTCTATCAGCAATGCGCTGAAAATCGAACAACCTGGAAACGGTGTACTGTTTACGATGGATGTAACTAACACAAGAGGTTTGTTCTAAAAGAGCTTGGATTTTTTAACTAAGCTAATTAAAAAATGAAATTCCTAAAAAGACGATTGTCTTATGGGGATTTTATTTTTTTGCTTATTTGTAATCGTGCAGCAGACAAATATGAGTAGATTTACAATTTTCCGGTTAAATAAAGGGATGTAAATTGAATTTATGTGATATCTAGGTTAAAATAATGAGTATCTAGTGAAAGATTTAGCGAATAAGAGCGTTTTACTTTGAGGTAGAGATTACGGATCAAGAATCAAGACGAATAGATACAATCGTTCACTTTGGATGGATCATAGGATAAAGGGAGAAGCTGATTAAAATGAAATTAACAGATGTACTACCAATGGGTCATTTAAACTACAGCGAAACCTTAGATCAGTCGCAAACCGTGAAAGGAATCACTGATAATTCAAATGAAGTCAAACCGGGCTCTATTTTTATCGCAATAAAAGGGTACAAGGAAGATGGAAGCATCTATATCCAACAAGCTATTAGTAATGGAGCCATTCTGATTATTGGCGAAAATGAACTGACGAATTTAACGGTTCCTTATTTGAAAGTGAAAAATGCTCGAAAGACAATAGGGCAAGTTGCTAAGAAATTTTATAAAGATCCATCAAAAGATAAAATAATGATTGGTGTTACTGGGACGAATGGCAAAACAACGATCAGTTTCTTTATTAAGCACTTATTAGAACACCAAGGATACAGTGTTTCCTCGATTGGGACTATCTACAATGAAATCAATGGCGAAAAAATTAAAACAATCAACACAACTCCTAATGCCATCACGATCAATCGATTGTTAACAACTTCAACGGACCAAGTTGTAGTCATGGAGGTATCTTCTCAAGGTCTGGAACAAGATCGTTTGGAAGGAATCCAGTTTGATTATGCGTTATTTAATAATTTGCAGCACGATCACTTGGATTACCACCATACAATGGAAGAATACTTTGAATGCAAAGCTTTATTGTTTCAAAAACTTAAACCAGCTGGTACGGCAATTATTAATAATGATGATAGCTGGGGCAAAAAATTAATCGAGCGTTTGACAGCGGAAGAAAAAAAAGTTGTGACCGTTGGGGAAGAACCCAATAATGAGGTTCAAATTTTAACTAAAGAACTCAATCATGTGTTAGTGAACTATAAAAACAATGAGTATAAGTTGCGTACTCCTTTACCTGGGGTACATAACTTGCACAATCTAACAATGTCTATTGGTGTGGCTCATGAACTAGGCGTGCCTTATGAACAAGTCACTCCGTATATGTCAGATTTTTCAGGTATTACAGGACGATTTGAAATCTTTAGGTTAGCCAACGAGGTGACGGTTGTCGTTGATTACGCGCATACGCCAGATGCTTTAGAGACTTCGATCAATACAGCCATCAGCAATGGTGCAAAGCGCATCATAACCGTCTTTGGTTTTGCAGGCAACCGCGATAAATCCAAGCGGAAAGCGATGTTGGAAAATGTCTGTCGCTTAAGTACGTATGCCTTTTTAACGGTAACGGAGCTCTTTGGTTTGACAATCGACAGTTTGTATGCTGATTACGTAGCCATTCGAAAAGACTGTCAAGTAGAAGAAACTACCAGTATTATTATGGATAGGACACTGGCTATTCAACAAGCAGTTGACGAAGCGCAACCAGGTGATTGGGTGTTATTATTAGGTAAAGGGCATGAGCAATACAAAGAAAACTATGCTTTGCATACCAAATCAGATCAAGAAACAGTGCATTACCTGCAAGAAAAAGGAAATCAACTTTCAACTCTAGAGCATTAATTAGAAATGAAATTGAGTTGATTAATGAGTCACAAAAGGGAAGGTGAAACGTAAGATGAGCCTAAATGAAAAAGAAAAGAGAATCTTAGAAATCATTCGTGAGAATCCTTTTATAGCACAACAAGAATTAGCAGACGATATTGGATTATCTCGTTCAGCTACAGCAAATCTAATTTCAGGGCTGGTGAAAAAGGATTATTTACTTGGCAAAGCGTATGTATTAAATGAAGAAGAACCCATCATTTGCATTGGGGGGGCGAACATTGATCGTCGTTACCTAATCAAAGATACCTTGATTCAAGGAACGTCAAATAAGGTGCAGTCTCGTACAAATGTTGGAGGCGTAGCACGTAATGTAGCTGAAAATTTAGGACGACTCGAAGAAGAAGTAATGTTGTTTTCTGTTGCTGGGAACGATGCCGAATGGACAATGATTGAAAAGCACTCAGAACATTTCATGAATGTCAAAGCTGTCGATAAAATAGAGGGGTCTCCTACCGGGACGTTTATGGAAGTAATCGATGCGAATGGCGAAATGGTTCTAGGTTTGGCTGAAGTCGATATTTTTGATAAAATGACGCCAGAATGGATTAGTAAACATCTCTCAGTCTTAAAGCGGGCAAAATATCTTATTATCGACTCGAATTGTCCTAAAGAAACCATCGAATTTTTAAATGGTTTTGCAATCAAATACAAGATACCGATTGCTTTACTGACTGTTTCAGTTCAACGACTAGCTAATCTCCCTATTTTTTTAAATGGAATAAAAATGCTGATCACGAAACACAGTGAAACGGAAGCCTATTTTAATATGACTATTACTACGGATGATGATCTAAAAGAAGCCATTAACAGATGGTTAGATAAGGGAATAGAAAATGTTATTATATCGAAAGGCAGTACTAAAATTGCATTTGGGAACCAAGAAAGTGGGACCTATATCTTCAATTATACAGGCGAACAAGATGATCGTTACAATTGGGGGATGAATGAGGCTCTTTGTGCTGGCTTGATTCATAGCCGCCTACAAGGCAAGTCGATTAAGGAAAGTGCTAGTATAGGGTTAACGAATGCTTATCTCACTTCTCAATCGCTATATGTCGTTCGCCCTAATCTAGCTAAGAACCAATTGCAAAATGAATACAATAGCTATTTATCAAAAGAAGGCTTTTATAAATAAAGCATGATTTTAGCTTAACTGAAACCGAAATAAGATAGATTTCAGTTAGGAGATATGCTATCTTTAAGGCAAATGAAGAGATAGCGAGGAAATAAAAAATGAAAATAGTGAAATACATTGGAACAGCAATAATCGTAGTCTTAGTCTTAATTTTTGTAGGGATTGCCGGTATTAGTTTCTTTTCAGCGCCTGAGAGCAGTGGACTATTCGGATACAAAGGGTACACGGTTGTGAGCGGAAGCATGGAACCTGAAATAGCAGTTGGTGATTTTATCATTGTTGAAATGGAGCCTTATGCTGAAGTTGAAAAAGAAGATGTTGTTACGTTTCAATACAATCAAGAACTCGTCACCCATAGAGTAGTCGATAAAACGGCTGAAGGGTTAGTGACAAAAGGAGATGCAAACAACATCCAAGATCAAGGTGTCGTAGCAGAAGAAAACTATGTCGGAGTCCAAAAAATACTGATTCCTTACTTTGGTCATCTTGTTACTTTTTTACAAAAACCCATTGCTTTTTCTATAGTCGTTGCTTTGTTGGGTGTCTATCTTATCCATCTGTATATTAATCCTATACCAAAAGAAGAAGAAAACGGCACTATTTAAATGAACAACTGTTTATTAACAGCATTTTCAATAGATTTATAAAATAAAGTTAAAAGAATATTTATACATCAAAAACCATGTTTTTAAATAGAAAGTGGATAAAATCATCCACCTTCTATTTTTTTTGCTTTTTTAAACCAATTTTTTTAACTCTAAATGGGGCAAAATAAGTAATAAAACGATTAAAAGACTTAGAAAAGTTAAGTGAATTTCATAATTATTGATGGAAACAACAACTTATTAATAAAAACGCTTGTTTTTATTAATAAAATGGATATATCAGTCTTTTTTATTCATTTAATATTCATTTTAAGCAATTGTGATAGTAAACTAATGTCATTAAATTGTTTGTGATCACTTGAATTTTCGCACAATTCTATAACAAAAAATGTGAAAAGACTATTAAAATAGCATTAGTTTGATTATCAAACAAAAAAATAAATTGAAAAATAGTAAACAAATGTTATATCTTACGTGATGCATATTTATTATTTTGTATAAAAACTAGATTGGTTGACTTATTTTTCTTGTAATATTATAGTAGCGAGAGTCGAAATAAGAAAACGAAATCAAACATAATGGAGGAGAATATAAAATGAAAAAAACATCCGTTAACAGAAGAAAAAAATTACCATTACTATTAGGGGCATTATTAATCATCAGTGTGGCAGCATACGGAACACGGGCTTACTTTTCAGATAGTTCTACCGTACAAGGCGATATTCAGTTGTCTTTAGGAAATGTAGATATAAAAACTAGCGATACAGAATGGGCATACAGTTCAATAGCAGGCACGAATGTTGAAAATCAAGTTATTAAAGAAAATAATGGTGATTTAGGTGAGACAATTATAGCAAGTAATACTAGTGGAAATGATGCCATATCTTATACTAACGTTCGTCCAGGAGATTCGTTCACAAAAACATATACACTTGAGAATTCCGGGTCCCTTGAAGCTACAGTAAACATAGAATCAGATTTTGATTTTTCAATCTTAGATAATAAGAGTTACAGTGATGGACCATTTAGTATTAAAGTTAATGATTTAAAAGATACTTATACACTTAAGCGAAATGAAAGTAAAAATTTTACAGTGATAATAACAGTAGATCCAGATTTAGTAACTAACGAATTTAATAAAGGTAATTCTTCGTTTGTTCCTAATAATAAAATAACTGTAGATTACTTGGAAAAAGCTTTTACAATTAATGCTGTTCAAACAAATGTTAAATAATAATTAAGCAGATTTTCAAATTTTGTAACAAGCGGTTAGTAAAATTAGCTAATCGTTTTGTTTCAAAATTTTTTTATTACATAATCCATATATTGAAGGAGAGTAGATATGAAGAAACTAAAAACTTATTTAATTGCATTAGTTAAAATCAGTTTAATTTGTTTGGCTTTTTTTTTGTTTTCTCCTTCTTTAAAGGCCCATGCCATGTTTAGTGATACAACCAATATCAATATGGGAATCAAACTAGAGCTTGGAACAGTTAGACTAACTGCTGACACTAAACTCATTGATCCTGTAAATTTTACGGATGGTGATTCTGTTTTAATCTCTGATAGTAAGCTTATAAATGATGGTAGTCTAACGGGTAAATTGGCCTATAAAATCAATGTAACAAAAGAAGATGGCACAAATCCGACTACAGAAAATATGTCAGTTGTCATAAATTTTCGTGATGTAGCAAATGAAGTAATGGCAAGTGTAGACTCTTTAAAAACAGACAATTACACTTTTGCTAAAGACAGTAGCGGCAATGATGTTATTATTGAACCGCTCGGTGAGGTACCCGTTACAGTTAAGTATAAAAGTAATGTTCCGACAGATGATGAGAAATTAAAAATTACTGTTACATTCAGATTGATTCAGTCTAATGCAACCGATGCAAATGCTAAAATGTTTTCAGATGAAGAATCACTGATGAACACAGTTACTCTTGTTCCGGAAGTTGTAGAAGAAGAAAGTTACTGGCCAAAAGAAGATACATTTATTAAATCTAAAAAAGGAAATGTTACTTATAGCATGGAAAAGATGAAAGTAGTTTTTAGTGAGGTTCTTGATGTATCTGATTCGAACAAAAGATACATCAAGAATTTGAACAAGGCTATTCTATATATTAAATTTCCAGATAAAGAAAGTGTAACAAAACAAATTAATGGTAATCAAATGTTTAAAGTTACACAAATATTAACAGGTAATGAAGCAATCAAATATGAATCTATAGAGCTGAATGAGGAACATAATGGCATGATTCTTACTTTCAAATTAGATGAGGATTACACTTATAATCCAGCTAAGCCAAGTGATTCACTTAGTTATGCTAATAAAGGTAAATATGAATTAACTTTAGGTATTGAGATTCAAAAGTATGGTATGCATGGGCAAAATAACTATTCCTATTACGATAATTTAAGCGAGTATGAGCCGTACTTTGCTACACGATTAATTTTAAGTTCAGATTTAGTGGTACCTAGTGAGAATAATTCTTATACGAATTATTCTCAATTACCAATCAAACTGACAGCAGATAAGGTTTTATTATCTTTTAAAAAGTTTGATTCATGGAATCTTACATCTGCGAACCCAGCAGAATTTGATGATGTTCAGTTGACTAACGAAACTGTTGCCATTGAAGTAAAGGGAGGGAAATCAGGTCAAATATACTCTTTATTAAACCCAGATAAGACATTCTCTCTATGGTTAAATTCTAATGAAACATTAAATAATGCGGTCTTAAACGTGAAAATTCTAGGTGATGCGGGAAATACGTTAGTTATTTCTAGAACATTAATAAATGGAACTCCACCTTCATCTAATAAATCCACAGCCGGATCTACAACTCAATCTTCAAGTAAGAGATCAATGAGCGTGCCTTTAGTAGTTGAAGAAACTGAGGAACCAACTGAACAAGTGACAGATTCAAAGGAAAGTGTAGAAGAAACAAATTCAACAATGGACAGCTCGGTGGTGGATGAATCAGCCGGTGAAACTCCTATTGAAGAATCTGGTGAAGAAGAATTGATTGATGAAACTGAAGTAACAGAAGAAGTTGTAGATTCATCATCAGCTGATAGTAGTGTTGAACAAACAGAACAAAAAGAGAATTAGATTAATTTAATCTAATTCCTTTTTTTTGTTTTTTTTTTTGAAATAACCCTTAACTAATAAAAATTTATGCCGATTATGTATATAAGTAATAGAATACAATGAAATAAAATTTTATTTCGTAATTGTTAATGTAAGGGCTATATATTAGTTTTAAGGATTTTTATACAATGCGATTAATTAAATAACTTGTATTATCAAGAATAAGTGGTATACTATATGTATAATAATTGATAAAAATGAATAATAGGGAGCGGCGGTTTTATGCGAAATCCAACAATTCAATCTCACACAAAAGGAAAAAATACTCTTTACGTGCGTTTAAGTTTAATTGTACTTTTAGGATGGACCGCATTTTTATCTGGATATCTACTTCAGCCTGTTTTTGTTAAAACGATCGATGGATTCACTAGTGTTTATCATAATTATTTCCTATCAGAACAAATGGTGAATAAAGAATCATTCATAACGATTGCTGATTCTGGCAGTACTGAAAATTACTTAGTAGAAGAAGCACAAAATTTGAAACAAGAAAAGAATCAAGAAGTGACTGTTTTAGCTTATGAGGGTTCCGCTCTACATACTGAAGATAACTTGAAATATAAAGCTGAGACAACAAGTGAAGGAATAAGGATGACGAATTTTTATCATCATGAAAATGTCAGTCCGGATACAACCTTATCTAGAAAATGGGATGTCAGTAAAAATAATTTTGACTTAGTAAGTGGTCTGCTTACAATCAATTTAACGATTGAAGATGGCTTAACGGCTAGCGCTATCTTGACGCAGTCAAAAGGGTTGGTAGAATTGTTAATGGTCCATAATGCAGAAAAAGAAATCCAAGCTATTAATCTTACAATTAAAAGTGGCAAACAAAATTACTCATTTGAATCAGTAAATGAAGATACGTTAAAGAGCACAGAAATGATTTACACTAACTAAAATAAAGATTCCAGTTCTTTTAGTAAAAAAGAATTGGAATTCTTTTATTTTTTTTGCTAAAACCGTTCGTTAGTAACCGTTTTACTTAAAAAAATATGATACAATAAGAAAAGCTTGTTGTAATGAACAAATCAGCTAAGGCAAATAGGTTTGGCTTGGTCAAGGAGGAATACGCATGTCAGGATGGGCAATAGTTGGTGTAGTCGTAGCAATTGTATGTGTCATTATTCTTTATTTATATTTACAAAACACCCAACTAGAACGAACACAAATTGAACTAAAAATCCCATTTACAGGGAAAACGTTAAGTGGAACAAAAATCGTTCATTTAAGTGATTTTCATTTGCCGCGACAAGGTGTGTCGGTAAAAAAATTGATTGAAAAAGTAGCGCAAGAAAAACCGGATATGATTGCATTGACTGGTGATTTGATCGATGTACGAGATGATTTTCCACAAGAGGCATTAGCAGACTTGTGCCGTTCGCTAGTTGAGATTGCTCCAACATTTGCAGTGACAGGAAATCATGATTTGAATTCGGGCCATTTAAAAAAATGGGAAGCAACATTAACTTCTGCCGGTGTAAGAGTGTTGAACGATGAAGCAGAGTGGTTGCCTATTGGTGAAGATGGGATCGTTGTAATGGGGTTGTCAGAAAAAGAAGATTTTAGTTTAACACCAAAGCCTATTTTAAGAGGCGTAATGATAGAAGAATCGTTGCGCACAAAACCGCGTATTTTATTGGCACACCGTCCAGAGTTATTTGAAGAATACCTGATGGATTTAACGCACGTACCTGCGTTGACGCTTAGTGGGCATGCTCACGGCGGACAAGTGAGATTGCCGTTCTTAGGCGGCTTGTTTTCACCAGGTCAAGGAAAGTTCCCGTCGTTCACTAGTGGAATTTATTACGACCCTGAAATGCCGGCTTACCGGATGATGGTCAGTCGAGGAATAGGAAATTCAACTTTCCCGTTTCGTGTCAATAACCGACCAGAAATGATAGTTATTATCCTGCATTAAGAAATTAAAATTAGAAAACAAAAAAAGTGATTGCAGCCAAAATGAGCATTTTGGAGGCGGTCACTTTTTTTTGTTTTGCAAGTGTTTTCTTTTGAAGTTTGAGACACTCTTGTTTAAACTAAAGGTAACAAAGTTTAGGAGGGGATATCGATGGTAGAAAGCTTATTAGACAGAATGGCATTGAACAACGGGTACACGATTCCAGGGATTGGTTTAGGAACAAGTGGAATGACCGGTAAAGAAGCTGAAGATGCTGTTTTTTCAGCAATTATGAAAGGTTACCGATTAATTGATACAGCTTCACAGTATGGCAATGAAGCAGATATTGGGCACGGGATCAATCGTGCGGTCAGTTCAGGTGTTTCTCGTGATGAAATTTTTCTGGTCACTAAAGTCTGGAAAACAGAGGCTGGGTTTGATAATGCGATCCAAGCTTTTGAAGCCAGTTTAAATCGATTGAATCAACCCTATGTAGATTTGTTGCTGATCCATTGGCCTGATAAAGATGGCGCAGTGAACTTAGACACGTGGAGAGCATTAGAAGATATTTACGAATCTGGCAGAGCTAGATCGATTGGAGTAGCTAATTTTAGCAAAGGTGACTTAGCTGAATTATTGAAGGAAGCAAAAGTACGGCCAGCAATCAATCAATTTGAAATTTATCCAGGAAATCCAAATGAAGACTTAAACGACTTTTGTGATTCTGAGAATATTGTTAGTATGGCTTATAGTCCATTGAAAAGAGGAAATATCAGTAAAGAGCGCCACTTGACAACGATTGGTGAAAAATACGGCAAGACACCTTCACAGGTAGCTTTACGTTGGGATATCCAACGAGATGTCATTCCGATTCCAAAATCCAGCAATAAAGACCGCATTCAAGAAAATGCTGAGGTCTTTGATTTTAAATTGTCAGATGAAGACATGAACACGATCAATAACTTAGATAAACAAAATAGAGACCGAAATCCTAATAGTTTGATTCGTTCTGAAGTTATGAGAGCGCGTAACCATCGGGAAAAGAAGCAAGGACGTAAGTAATCTTTAGTATAAGTGTACGGATCCTGTAAAGAAGTAAATCAGATTAGGAGTAAGCTGATTTTCAACACAAACAGCTCGCTCAATGGCCAATGGATAAAGTGTTTTTCTTAAACGCAAATTATTCATTGGTTTTTTTTGAAGAAATAAGAAGGGACAAATGTTTAACTTCTGTTTAATAAATAGACATAATATTTAATCATAATTTGCCTATTGTAGTGCAGATATTGAAATGAAAATTTGGTTAGAAAATGATATAGTAAATTTACGAAACAAAGAAGGAGTGAAGCCGTGAAAAATAGGAACAAATGTTTGTCATATATCTGTCTCTTATCTACCTACGCCTGTCCCTCTCCAAGCCCTTACACGAATCTCTTAAATTAAAAAAATACCTATACCCCAATTTACTACCTAGTACCCTTATCTTTTATTTTATTCCTCCTGAAACAATCTCGTATACCCACGATTTGTCTGGCAAGCTAATCTTTACGGATTGTTTTTTTTAAGGTAGTGATTCATAGAATATAGTTTTACCTATCTCCTATCTACTCACAATACCCCCTGCCAAGTTGTGGTAGAGTGTGAACCCCGCAAGAAAATCGTGATTTTCAATCCTCGAAAGAATCGTCTAGCGATAATAGACGATTCTTTGTTTCGGTCGAATCAGTGAAAATAAAAATCTAGGAGGGAGCATAACCATGAGATTTTTAATGGATTCAAGTTCATTAAGGCGATTAGAACTGATGGAATTGTTGAACAGCAGTGGCAACTGGTGGACAGTTGAAGAAATTGCTCTGCGGCTAAATTGCTCTGTTCGCAGTGTTAAAGCAGATATTTACTATTACAATAATTTCTCTAGTAATTCCATTAAACTGATTACCTCAAATCACTATGGAGTAAAACTGATTTTGCCAGCTTCTTTTCAGATGGAAAGTATTTATCAAGAAATGTTAGCAGATAATGTGAACTGCCAAATATTGGAATGTTTGTACCAAGAAAAGTTAAACTCGATAGAAGATTACGCTGATTATTTATTTACCAGTACCTCTTCTATTATCCGCAACGTTAAACATATTAATTTATTTCTTGAAGAATATAATTTGACTGTTCAACGAAATCCTATGAGGATAGTAGGACAGGAACAACAAATTCGGTATTTTTATAGCATTTTTTTCTGGGAAAAATATGGAACTAAAATAGGCGGAACGCAGTACCTTGAATTTGATGAAGCAAGGAGGATCATTCAAAGACTTGAAAAGAGTACTGACATAGCTTTATCGCCGATCATAGAAAATAAATTGGCTATATGTTTACTCATTTGTCTTGAAAGGATCAGCAAAGGGTACATAATGCAGGAATATACCGCTCCTATTAAATTAAACAAAGCAGCTTTAGCAATTATTGAAAGTTTCGTGGCAAACATCCAAATGGCTATCCCAAAACAAGAAATTGAATTTATGGGCTTTTATTTAACCAATCGCTATCTAAATCCTGATTTTCAACTAAACGAAGTGACGAGAGAACAGCTAACTATTTTTCAGCATATTGATCAATTTTTAACAGGCTTTTCTAAAAAAAATTCTTTTGTATTGCCAAATAAAGAAGTTGTGAAACGGAGTATTTTTCAGTACATCGTCTATAAAAGAGAATTTCAAGGAAATGATTTTTTTCTAGTCAACCGGACTAAGAATACATTGGTAAATATCGACAAAATTTATCACTCATTTATAAAACTCGTTTTTGCAGAAGTAGAAAATTGGACTAATACTGGGGAAATAACCAAAACAGAGGATGAGGTCATTGAGATTTTGTATCTCCTAATCGTTTATTGGGAGGGTTTGACGGCTCAAATCTTACAGTTGCAAGAAAAAATCAAGGTGTTGCTCATTTCTCAATTTGGAAAGGCACATGAACTTTTTCTATCCGACATTTTAAGGAGTTATTTTCCAAATGAATTAGACTGTTTTAGCCTGACGGATGAAAAATTCCAAGCTTCGGAAATAGGACTGGTGATAACGGATACTCAAATAGAAGACCCTCGGAAAGAAACCCTTAGAAAGGTTCCGGTAATTGGCATCGAGTATGCACCAAATGAGCGAAATTGGAAAACCATCCAAAGTATTTTAATTGATATCAAACACAGTAAAGAGGCAAGCAACAATTGGGTAAATGCGTCTTCTCCTTTTAATTAAGTCCAAAAATATGGTATGATAAAAGAAAAAACGCTTGCACTAAAAGTGTGAACGTTTGGCTAGGAGTGTTTGAATATGGTATTAAATTTAGGCATTATTGGAACAAATTGGATTACCAATCAATTTGTGGATGCAGCGATCGCTACGCAAGAATATCAATTAGTTGGAGTATATTCAAGATCAATCGAAAAAGCAAAAGCCTTTGGCGAACCTTATCATGCAAAGGTATTTGAAACAAGTTTAGAAGCCTATGCAACAAATTCAGATATTGATGTCGTTTATATCGCTTCACCAAATAGCATGCATTACGAACAAGCCGTTACCTTGATGAAAGCAGGCAAACACGTGATAGTAGAAAAACCGATTTTTTCTAATCCACGTGAATGGATTGCTGCAGCACAAGTTGCTGAAGAGAATAAGGTGTTTTTATTTGAAGCCGCTCGTCATGTCCATGAAGAAAATTTTAAAATCGTAAAAGAAGAAGTGAAGTCAATCGAGAATCTGCAAGGGGCAGCTTTTTCTTACATGAAATATTCTTCTCGTTACGACGCCGTTTTAAAAGGAGAAGAGCCTAATATTTTTTCATTAGACTTTTCTGGAGGAGCTTTAGCAGATCTAGGTGTCTACCCATTGTATGCAGCAATTGGGTGGTTTGGCATACCTGAAACCAGCCATTACTACTGTACCAAAATCGCAACTGGCGTCGATGGCAAAGGGACGATCATCTTACGCTACAAAGATTTTGACGTCACCATATTAACCGGTAAAATCGTTAATTCTTTCTTGCCAGCTGAAATTTACGGCCTGAATAAAACTTTGTCGCTAGATAGCATTGAATCAATCACCACCATTGAAGTCGTTGATTGCAAAACAAAATTGAAAGAAAGCATTGCGAAAAAAACGTCCGAAAATCCAATGATGGATGAAGCGAAAGATTTTGCAGATGTGATCAACTTCCCAGAAGATATCAATAAGCAAAAAGAATACAAAGAGTGGCTGATTTTAAGCCAACAGGTAAACCAAATAATGACTAATTTACGTAAAGATGCTGATATCGTTTTTGCGGCAGATAAACTATAAACTAGCGACATATTAGAAAGCTCGAATAACGTATTCGGGCTTTTTTTAATTTTTCAGTCAAATATGACCGTTGGGTAACGGAAAGATTAGCCGAAAGCGAATAATTTTGATATGATAGAGGTTGACAGCAACACAAAAGAAACGAGGATTAAATGATGATAGAAAATAGTTTACCCGCATTTAAAGAATATTGGGAAACCTTAGCGTATAAAGAACCTTCTGCTATTCAAGAAAAAGTGTATGAACCTTTAAAAACAGGAAAAGACGTGGTGGGTATTTCACCAACTGGAACTGGTAAAACAGTAGCCTATGCACTACCAACGTTAGAACAAGTTGAACCAAAAGCCGGCCTACAAGTAGTTATTTTAACTCCTTCACAAGAATTATCGATTCAAGTGGGCGAAGTGGTCCAAGAATGGGCAAGCCAAATAGGGTTAAACTCACAAACCATCATCGGTGGCGCAAATTTGAAACGTCAACTGGATAAATTGAAAGAAAAACCCGAGATCATTGTTGGAACTCCAGGACGCATCTTTGAAATTTCTGAAACCAAGAAATTAAAATTACATGCTGTAAAAACGGTGATTTTGGATGAAGCCGATCAATTGTTGCAACAAGAACAATTAGCAACAGTCAGAAAATTAGTCAATAAAATGCCTGGTCAACGCCAAATGGGCTTCTTTTCAGCTACCAGCAATGAATTGATGGAAGATTTAGCTAAATGGTTCAATGTTGAACCGCAATGGATCGATGCTACCGAAGATGATCGCTCTAAAGGGGAAGTGTTGCATGCTTTTATTGAAACACCTACGCGTAAACGGGTAGAGACACTAAGACGCTTGACACACATGAAAGATTTTAGAGGCTTAGTCTTTGTAAACAACGTGGCTAATTTGACATTAGCTTTTGAAAAGTTGAATTATGAAGGCATTTCCGTAGCCGTTTTGCATGGTGAAAAATACAAAACTGAACGCAAACAAGCGTTGCAACAGTTTCGTGATGGCAAAATCAAATTATTATTAACAACAGATGTCGGTTCTAGGGGATTAGACATCCAAGGATTGCCGTATGTGATCCAATACGATGTCCCGCTAACCAAAGAAAGCTACATTCACCGCTCAGGCCGTACTGCTCGAATGGGTAAGACCGGAACCGTTTTGACTTTAGTTAATGAACGGGAATTAAGAGAGTTCAAGAAGTTGATCTCATCGCTAGAAATCAAATTAAATCGCGTTTACTTGCACGGTGGCGAAATTGTGACAGAACTTCCTATAGCAGAAGAACAACCGGAGAGAACTGAAGCAGTAAAAGCACCTGTCAAAGTGAAAAAAACCATTAAACCAGTATCAGAAAAACCGAAAAAAGAAATCGTTGAACCAGTTGTTAAAAAGAAAAAGCACCGCAAAAAAGTTGATAAAAATAAGGGTGCCCGTAGAAAGCCGACAAATAAAAAACTAAATTAAAGCAAAAAAACTAGGGAGAATACACACGCGTGTTCTTTCTAGTCTTTTTTACGTTTAAATTTTTGTCCAACTTCAAGGGTTTACTTCAAACTAGCCTCACTCATTCATGAGACTTCTCTACGTGAAAGAGAGTAATGCAAAAAAACGCTCTGACTCTTTCTTTGATTCAAGAAAGAGTCAGGGCGTTCTTGCATACGCTGCATCAGAGACTATCACTTGGTATTTTCCAGCCGGCATCAAAAAATTCTTGTGAGGTAACAGGGTAAAAAACAACGGATCCGCTTGTGGATTTTAAAACAAATAAGTCGCCTTTTTTTATAAGCTCTAGTGGTAATAAATAAGTTTCATCGGTGCTTTCAAGGTTGGAATCGGGGGAGTATAGTTTTAACGTTAGTGTAGAACCTTCAATAGTATAATCAAGGATGTCGCTGCCCTCCGTCGTTGTTCCCCATTCTCCAGGAATGAAGTCGTCGTTGGTTATCGCAACGGTATATTTGCCAATATCAGATTGGAGAGGTTCTGCTTCTTTTGAGTCAAAGGTAGCCCAGTATCCTTTGAAATCATCAAATGTGATGATTCCATCGTCTTTTATTTTAGTGTTAGTTTCAATTGGCATAGTCATCATAGCAGTTGAACTAGAAGAGGTTGAGTCCCTTTGAACAGAAATTGGGCTAGTTGGATTCGCTGCGGTGTCAAATTGGTCACAACCAGTTAGAATAAAAAGAGTTAGCAGAAAACTAAGGATAACGATCGGACGTATTGAAATAGAATAGCCGCTACCTTTGAACGCATTCATCAAAATACCTCATTTCATTTAGTTGAATTCTCTGACACAAGTGTAACAAGATTCAAGAAAGAAATAAAGCGATACGCTAGCGTACAAAAAAGACCATGTTGACCAACAATTGTGTCAAATTTTTTATATAATAGCATAATCCAAAATAAAGAAAAAGAGTTATCTTATAATTAATTTTAAACTAAGTCCAAAAAGTTGACACATGTTTCTATTTTGATGAGAATAGGTATGAGAAGGAAGAAAAAAGAGTCTTTATCTAATGTTTGATTAATAAAAAGTGAGGATGAGGGAGCATGATAAAGAACGGATTATTTATGATGACTATTGGATTTGTTGGTGTCATATTAGGCCTTGCAGAATCTGAAGAATACCGTATACTCATTTTAATTATCAGTATTTTGTTGATTATTTCAGGCTTTGTTTTATATAATAAGGGAGAAAAAAAATCTGACTGATGATCTAAATAGAACCTATGGAATGTACATAAAAAAGTGCTCTCTATAGGTTTTATTTTGCATAGTGGTTATATAGAAGAATAGATTGTGGACTTGAAGGAAATTAGATTCCTTCAAGTCCACAATCTATTCCACTTGCAGTTCGTGCAGAAAAAAACGGCTAATTGTCAAAATTAACATTTTACACCAGGATAAATTCAAATTTTAAAAGCAGATCCCTGCAACAGAAAGGCAAAATCCACAAAGGAACACAGCACTGTTGAAAACAAGATGAATTCAGTTTGATCAAGGAATAGCCCAAAAACTCTATTAACAGATATCACTTGTTAATCTGGAGTCAAAGGGTTTATGGGTTATTTGTCAACCGTAAAGACAGCACAACGAAAGAAATTCTAACTCACCAGGTGACTGACAGTTTAAAATTTGATTTTTGATTAACGACCGTTATTTCATCAATGAGTACTCGTTGCTCAACGCTACATGAAAAAGTTTTTATTTATTCAAAGCAAGGCGTCCATTAAAAAGCCCTAAACTCCAAAAGAAATCACCTAATAATTATTTAAGGCATTGCATGTCGTCTAGAAGAGGGAACCGTTGGGATGATGCATAAAAGTCGTTCTTTGGATATTTGAAGGATAAAAAGAATATAAAAATTGTCGGAATTCGTAAGAATTATGAGTGATTGTGAATGATTATGTTAACTATTACAATAATGAGTGCAGTCAATAGAATCTAAAAAACTGACCCCTGTTCATTACAGGGGTCAGTTTTTATTAGGTGATTCATAAAATACTTTTTAACACAAAGTCTATTTCAATCTGAACGAAGTGAAAAATTTTTCAATTAATATTTTTAGGCAATTCATTAATTATTGTTAAAATGAACATGTGTCTATTATAACACAGTTGTTGCTTTTATGACGATTTCCCTAGCATTCTGGATACATTAGGATTACGCTTCATGTATGAGAGAAGTGACGAGTGGGGAGTTCTTCTTTACATATGCCAAAGAAAGTAGTCGGAAAATATGAAAAAAATATTAGCATCTGCATTATTAGCAGGATTATTACTAGGTACAACATCTCCAGTATTTGCAGAAACAATAAATGGAGTATCCGGAACTCAATCTAATGGAACTATTCCTGTTGATAGTGCAATCTCAGCTTCTTATATAGTGACCATCCCAGCATCCTTATCAATTGATCTTATGAGCGAAACACCTGATACTGCTAACGCTACAGGTGTAGTATCATTAGACGAACTAACAGCCGCAGGATCTGTTACTGTTGGAGCAACTGTCGATAATCTAACTTTAACAGGTGCAACTAACGAAACATTAACTACCACTATTGCTGCTGGTGCTGATACACCAGCTAATACAAGTGAGTTCTCTCTTACCAATGCATCATCAACAAACGATATTACCGTTAATACAGAAGAATTAAGTGAAAATAACCTTCCAGGTGCTTATACTGGTTCAATTAATTTTACATTTGATTACTTACAAGCTGCTACAGAGTAACGAAAAATTAGTTACATCTAAAATAATTTAATTAGTTAGAGTCCCCACACTCTAATTTTTAATTAAAGGAGTTCCAATGAAAAAACATGCTGTTACAAAAAAATCTATTTCTACGTTACTATTAAAAATAATCCTATTTATTACCATTGTGGCTGGAACCATACTTGTAATAAACTATTTTACTAATGAAGATACGAAAAATACGGTAGATGACCTTTTAGGACTTGATCCTAATGCGACGACCGAACAAAAAGAAGAGAGCGTTGAAAGTTCTCCTAATATTGCTATTCCTGGATTTGAAAAATTGGTTTTTCAATCCAATAGTCTAACGCAAGATGTTTCTTTTGAAAATCCTGAACAAAATGATGTTTATTTTATTATTTCATTATCCATAGATGGTGAGTCTGTATATGAATCTCAATTAATTGAACCAGGTAAAGGAATTTATTCTATCGAGCTACCCACTAGCTACGAAGTTGGAGACCATACTGGCAAATTGAGTTATGAAACAAGAAGTATGAGCAATTCCAATGAGAAAAAAAATGGTGCTACAGTTAATGTTCCCATAATTTTTGAATAAGGCAGGTTAATCAGTAAAATGATTAATCTGTTTTATTTTGATTACATATATCGTCTTATTGTATTAATCGGTTTAATTTTAAAAAAGTTAAACGTTTATTTACAAATTATTTTCCAATACACCCATTTTAGGCAAATTTGTGCATTAATTTAAAAAAGTAGAACTGTCTTATTGCTAGGAAAGCCATTAAACTGCCTATTAACTTGATTTTTAGATATTCCTTAATTTACCCACACAAAAAAAGTCAGAGAAAGTTTCATCATTTCTCTGACTTTTTTTTGTGGGTGTACTAAACAGCGAAATAGGATTGACAGTAAAGTGTATGAATCATATAATACAGATAAAGAAGTGTATTAGGTGATTCATACGTAATTGCTTTCTTTATTTAGGGCCTATTTAAAAATACATGGAATGGGAGGCAGCTGGATGAATGTAAACTTCAATAAACGAGATCCCCTTTATGAACAAGTCGTACGTCACTTTAAAGAAGAAATTGCAGCGGGAACATTAGCTCCTGGTCAAGAAGTTCCATCTAGACGAGAACTGGCTAATCAATTAAAAATCAACCCGAACACTGCTCAACGAGCATATAAGAAAATGGAAGAACAAGGCTTGATTTCTACTAAAAGTAATTCACCCAGTAAAATAACAGAAGATCAAACTGTTTTGGGTGCTATTCAAACTGAACTATTAGAAGAAGCGATTTTCTCCTTTATCTCTGCTATCCGTCCGATTCGGGTACCGCTTGATAAAGTGATTGGATTGATCAAAAAGACATACGCTAGTGGAGAAGTGAGCGAAAAGGGGGAGTGACATGATTCAAGTAAAAGAATTAACCAAAAATTTTGGCCGGAAAAAGGTTTTAAAGGGCATCTCATTTACCGCTAATAAGGGCGAAATCACCTGTATTATTGGGATCAATGGTGTAGGAAAAACGACGATATTGAATGCAATCATGAACTTGACCCCAATAGATAGTGGGGAAATTCTGATTGATGGAGAAAAAATCAGTAAAGACAGTTATGATAAAATCACCTTTATTCCAGATACGATGACAATGCTGCCAGAATTCAGAATTGAACAGGCGATGGCATTTATGAAAGATTTTTATGAATCATGGAATCAGAAGCGAGCAGATGAATTAATGGGATTTTTTAAATTAGCTAAAGAAGATAAAATTTCTTCGCTTTCTAAGGGAAATACAGCTAAGGTGAATTTATTGTTGGGGCTAGCACTAGATGTCGACTACCTTTTAATGGATGAACCTTTTTCGGGTATTGATATTTTCAGTCGAGAACAAATCACAAAAGTATTTACCAGTCATTTGATGGAAGAGCGTGGTGTCATTATTACGACCCATGAAATCAATGATATTGAGCATTTGATTGATAAAGTCGTACTGATCGATGAGGGAGTTGTATTGCGGGAATTTAATGCAGAGCAAGTCCGCGAAGAGGAAGGAAAATCGGTCGTCGACGTTATGAGAGAGGTGTTCCAGCCATGAAAAAGTATTTGAAACTAGTGGATTTTGAATTTAACCGTTGTGTAAAATTGTATGCAGTTTTGATCGGGTTGACGATTGTGTCGCAACTGATCGCTGTTTTTGTAGAATCTAGAAGGTACATAAATCTATTAAATGAAGCACTTTACCAAAATAAGATCCCTAAAGCACAGTTTTTAAGTGAAACGGGTGAAATGAGTATGTTTGAAGTCGTAAATAGTGTCTGGTTTTACTTGCCTATTGTCATTTGTATAACGGCAATAATAATTTATAGTTTCTTTATCTGGTACATTGAATGGATAGGAAAGAATACGTTTATCTATCGCTTATTGATGTTGCCAACCTCTCGAATGACCATCTTTTGGTCCAAATTAACGACGATTGCTTTGATGATCTTTGGACTGATCTCAATTCAACTTATTTTATTACTGGTTGAAAGTCAGTTGTTAGAAAGATTAGTTGCGAGCGAATTTAGGCTGGATTTATCGGTAAAGCAAATCGTTGAAGTATCTTTTTATCTTTCAGTACTTTTACCAAAATCATTTCTAGTGTTTCTGAACTATTATGGTGTTGGATTGATATTGCTTTTCTTAAGTTTTACAGCCGTATTATTTGAAAGAAGTTTTCGTTTTAAAGGATTGGTAATGGGAATGATTTTTGGGGGAACCTTATGTCTCATGTTTGGAGCACCCGTTATTGCTAAAGAATTTTTTGGCTTCAATTGGCTTTATCCAGGTGAGCTGCTTATCGTAGAGATGGTTCTAGGAACACTGGTCATTGCTCTCAGCAGTTGGATGAGTCACTACTTATTGAATCAAAAAGTAACGGTTTAAAAGGGGGCAAAGAGGATGAAACGGTATAGCAAATTAGGTATTATGGCAGTCATCGTGGTTCTTACAATCGGCATTTATTATATTCAACCTATCTTTGTAGCAGAAACAAAGCCTGAATTTAAAATTACAAAAAAAAGTGGCAATCAAGAACTGATTAAGAACATGACAATAGAAGGGTATTACTTTGAAAATAATTTATTTGGGATAGGATCAGAACTTGAAATTACCCCAAATGGCACAACCTATTACGCAAATCAGTCTTATCAGAAACAACTACAAGGAAGTGTAAGTGCCAATAAAAAAATGGCTCAACTGCAAGAAGATTACCGCAGTTTCATGCGAGGGAAGGACCACTTCTTAACTAATTTCTTTGAAGATGAATCGATTTTAGCTTATGCGGAAATAACAACAAATCGCTTTTCATCTGTCACTGAAGACTCTAAGTTCAGGATCGAAGTATTAAATAAAAAGACCAAAGAAGTTCTTACATACTCAGTTGATTTTCCAAAAACAACTGAATACGTGTCTATCTATGTCGAAGATATTCAAGTAGCGAACAATAAATTGATTGTCGTGACAAATGGCTACTCATCAAATAATGAAGATATGGAAGATGAGCAGCATTTATACTCCATTGATTTACCAAATGAAAAAATTGAAAAAGATGAAATAATTCAGTTGGATCTTGTAGATCTAAAAGGTAAGCAGATTCAATATGTATCCTTAATGAATGATGCGATGAATATTACTTCGTCAGAATTTTTGGTTTACCGGGTAGAACTAGCGGATACACAGGCTGAAATGGAAATGAATGAAGCAAATCAAGAGCCATCGTTACCTGAGTATGGGCTGATAGGGGTCAATATAGCGACAGGAGAACAGTTTTTGATCGATATTTCAAAAGAAGCAAGCCGTCAAGATTTAGGAATAACGCTACCTATTGAAAATACTACTTTGTATACGTATAAAGTGAATCAGACTCGTTTATCCATTTATGCGTATCAATTGGATCAAAAAGAACTAGTCGAGGTTGAATCTGTTGAGTTGACCGCATCCCAGAAAGCAGCTTTGAAAGAGAGCATGACCCTACAAGTAAATGAGGGCATCGCCTATTTTGTCAGCAATTCTAACGCAGCTGATAAAGAGCTGCAGATCATGGCTTTTGATATCAATTCTGGAGAACTTGTTCTAGAAGGTTCAATAGATGAAAAAATCAGTGAACCGGTTAAAAGAGATGAATTTGGTTTATCCGGCATTTTGTTTCAATAAAAAAGAACAGCATTTCTTCCATAATTGACTATGGAAAGGAATGCTGTTCTTTTTAATTTGATTGTTCTTTAATAGGATGATCCTAGAGAGATTTGAACTCCCGACCTAACGTTTAGGAAACGTTTGCTCTATCCACCTGAGCTATAGGACCTTTTCAACACAGGCTCTATTTTCTCATAGTTTAAAATAAATGTCTACCTATAAAAGTTAAGATCAGAAAAATCCTCTAAATTAATAAACCTACTCAACGTTTTCCTCATCTGTTAAGAGTTCAGCAACTGGCAAACTAAAAATGTTGCGATCCAAAATGAAAATGTTGGTCAACTTTTGAGCCATCTCAGCAGGGGAAGAATCATACTCTTTTTCATCCCATTCCACTAGGTAACCATATATCCCATTCGCAATATAAGCACCAAGAAAATCTTGTGATTCTAGCGAGTAAAGGGCAGTTGGAAATAAGTTAACTATTAAGAATTTTTTTAATATAGCAGAAAATTGTAATTGAAAGTTTAAGAAACCAGCAGAATGGATGGCGAAATGAAAAAAATTACGATAATCATAAGCAAATGTAAAAAGAGCATCCGATAAGGGAACTGTGCTCAAAGTAGAATAGCAAATTTCACTGTAGCTGTTTTTCAGCACATCAGCAAACTTCTCTAAACAGTCATCTTGTATTTCTGTGATAATGTCGTCTTTATACGCATAATGTTTGTAGAAAGTTCCACGGTTAACTCCAGCTTTATTGACGATATCTGTGATCGTGATGGTTTTAAAATCCTTTTCTTTAATTAATGCAATAAGAGCTTCTGATATAGCTTTCTTACTACGCATAATTCGGATATCGACTACTTCTTCTTGCAACATGAAATTTTCCTCCTCGTATTAGAATAAGCTTAATAAATAACAGCTATATATGTTGAATGAAAGGCAAAAAAAACAAAAAATACAGTTTTATTACTAGTATTATACATTAAAAGAAGCGAGAAAGTTGAATTCTATAAAAATAATAGGTAGATATTGTATGATAATTTGCTTATATGTCACCAGTTGTTCATACTTTTTTTAATAAAAGAGTGTAAATGAAAAGAGGATAAAAAAAGTACGTAAAAATAAAAAAACATGTGCTATAATTAAAATAGATGAGCAAATTGCTCAGTATTTTTTAAGGAGCGATAATAAAATATGGGTATAAAAAAACTAGTTAAAAAATGGATCAAAGTCCAAAACAAAAAAACAGTCTTGACAGATATTAAGGTATTAGAAGAAAGTGAAAACGGTTTTTCTAATCTTGCCCAAGAAATAGATCAACCCATGACCTATGCTATGTTTTATGACATGATCAACCAAGAAATTGAATTAACTGCCACCGTTCTATTGTCGCAATATGATGAAGAGTTAGCCAGTGATGTTGTAAAACTAGAAGTAAAAGGGCTGCCAGTTTTTATTGTACAGGATGAGCTAGAATTTAAAGAGAATCAACTGCCTATAATGCATTACGTGGGTGAAACAATCCAATTTCAGTTGATTGAAGTAAATGAAGAAAAAGGTTTGCTACTCGGTTCGGCCAAAAGGATAAAAGAAAAAGAATTTGATTGGTTACATAAGCAACTAGAAGAAGGAAAAACTTTTCAAGCGAAGTTAACCAAAAGATTGCGTTATGGTGCTTATTTTGTTATTGGAAATACTTCTGTCCAAATGCTTAATAAAGATTTTGCTGAGGATCATACTACAATAAGTGACGTTATAAATATGGGCGATACGATAGAGGTCAAGTTTAATCGCATTACTGAAAATAAAAATTTGCGAGTAGAACCGCTTAAAAAATACAAAAATGAGATATCAGTTTCTTTAGCGAATATTGAGCCTGATCAAGTCGTTTTGGGAACGGTTAGGAGTATCAAAAAATGGGGAGTTTTTGTTAGGATCGCTCCGAATTTAGATGCATTATGTTCTATTCCTACTCACCTAGAAGTACGAGAGGGCAATCAAGTTTCTTTTAAGATTACGCAAGTTTTAAAAGAACAGAAACGTGTACGTGGGAAAATCATTCGTTTGATAGATAATGAATAAAAAAAGAAAGAACGACTCGGTATGATAGCCGAATTGTTCTTTCTTTTGTTTTAATATTAAAGGTTTAAGCCCAATCACCATTACGGAATACGGGAACAGTGCTGCCGTCTTTGCGGATACCATCGACATCCATTTTGTCAGAACCAATCATGAAGTCGACATGGACCGTTGAGCGGTTTAAACCAGCTGCTTGTAATTCTTCTTCAGACATTTCTGTTCCACCAATCAAGCTGAAAGCATAAGCAGAACCTAGAGCCAAGTGGTTTGAAGCATTCTCGTCAAATAACGTATTGTAGAACACAATGCCGGATTGAGAGATAGGAGAAGGGTCTGGAACCAATGCTACTTCACCTAAATGTGCAGCTCCTTCATCGGTAGCAATTAAGTTCTTCAAGACAGCTTCGCCTTGTTCAGCTGTGACATTCACGACTTTTCCGTCTTTAAAGGTAAATGCCATATCTAAAATGGTATTTCCTGCGTAGCTTAACGGTTTAGTACTGCGAACTACCCCGTCAACGCGATTTGCGTCAGGAGCAGTGAATACTTCTTCAGTTGGCATATTTGCCATGAAACGTTCGCCACGTACGTTGTCGCTACCAGCACCTTCCCATAGGTGACCTTCAGGTAAACCAACGATTAAATCTGTACCAGGAGCTGTATAGTGCAAGGCTGTAAATTGTTCTTTATTTAATTCTTCAGCTTTTTCGTTTAAAGTAATATCTTTTTTAGCCCAAGATGCAACAGGATCAGCATCGTAAAGGCTGACTGCTTTAAAGATCGCATCCCATAACGCATCAATTTGTTCTTCTTCAGTAGCTAAAGTTGGGAATACTTTTGCAGCCCATTTAGCACCAGCTGCTGCGGCAACCGTCCAACTGACTTTGTTCGCTTGAGTAGCTTTACGTTGTTCGCTTAGTGCTTTACCAGCAGCCGATTGATAAGCAGCAATCTTATCGCTATCTACGCCAGATAATGCATCAGGATCAGAAGAACGAACGCTGATGCGGCTTGCACCTTTAGCTAGTTGGTCTAAGGATTCATCAATCTTGTATTGAGGAATAGCGGTTAAACGTTCTTGAGGTGTGCCGATAAATTGTTCACGGTTCACGATATCGTCGGCCCATTTCACAATGACTTCTGTTGCGCCTAAGGCATAAGCTTCTTTTGTGATCAAACGAGCCAAAGGTGCTTGATCGACATCGATTTGTAAGACGACTGTGTGTCCTTTTGTAACATTTACACCTGATTTAACTAATAAATGAGCGTATTTTTGTAAATTTTCTTCAAAGTTTGGTAATACCATATTCTTTTCCTCCTAAGGATTCAAAATGAGGATGAACCAAGAACGAGCTCTTCTAATTCGTTTTGGCTCAAACTCTTACTAAACAATAATAGCACATGAAAGAATGAGAAACAATTTCACGGAATCTTTTTATAGCCAAAAAAAAAAAAAATTGACAATAAATAATGTTCGTGTTTTTTATTATTTGGCTCAAACCTTAGAGAATAGCTGTACCAATTAAAAATCACTAAATGCCTAACACACCGGCATTATTTTTAAAGAACAAAATAGTTCTCTTTTAATGACAATAGTGATAGAATATATTAAGGGTTATTGGAGAGGACCCGGATTAAACAGGCACAGTGATGTTTTTAAATAATAAATATAAAAGCGGATACTGTTTTTTACTATAGGCAATTTCTAGATGACACTAGTCAGCTACCTGTAAAAAAAATCAAAAATTGTTGGTTGAAGACAATTGGGAATTCGGACATTCGGGGATAATTAGCTAGTTTCCCTAATTGATGGTAAATGATAGTAAAGAGGTGAAATGAGATGGCTAGAAAAAAGACAATTTTAAAATCACAAATTCTGGAAACGGCATACCAAGTTGTTAAAAAAGAAGGATTTGAAGGTTTTACAGCACGTAACATTGCTAAAACAATGGATTGCTCAACCCAGCCCATTTATTTAGAATTCAAAAGCATGGATGATTTAAAGCATGAACTGATGGTGAAGATAAGAGCCTATATTGATGAAACCATTTATAAAAAAGAACGGACAGAAGAACCGATGCTCAACATGTGTTTGAATTATGTCTATTTTGCCAAAGAGGAACCCGTCTTTTTTAAAGCACTTTTCTTCGAGTCACAACTGGATACAGAACAAATGCATATCATTTCATATGATCAAATGATGAAGCTATTCGAGCAATATGATGGAACGAAAGAGTTAACAAAAGCTGGAAAAATCAAAATTTTTAAAAATATCTGGATCACGGTCCATGGTACTGCAGTATTAGTAGCCCAAGGGTTTTTGAAGTTTCATGAAAAAGATGTTACGGATTATATTAAACAAGCCTTAGAGCAATCAGTACCGGAGTACAAAAATTAACCAAAAAAACCATCCTTACCCAACGGTAAGAATGGCTTTTTTTGATTCGTTTTTTAAGATAAAGTCGCTACTTTGTCTACTAAAGCTTTTGCGAAGGCTTCTAAATCTTTCGTATCTTCTTCATTGGCATCTAAATCGACTTTGACGCTTTCGGCACCTTTTATAGCACCAATCGAAGCTAATTGATCCGCAAAATCATCTACGGATTGGCAAAACTTATCATAGAAATGATCTCCCGAACCGAAGGCACCATAAACTTTTCCAGTTAAATCGATCTCACTTAGTTCTTCATAGAAATCGACAAATTCATCTGGTAAATTAGCATCGTTTCCATACGTATACGTACCGATGAGGCAAATATCGACCGCTAAAAAGTCTTCAGGTTCAGCTTGCATGCTTTCAACCACTTCAACATCGACGTCTAATTTTTTTAACGCTTCGGCTACAATTTCAGCGCATTCTTCTGTGTTACCGGTTAAACTTGCAAAGACAATCAAAGCTTTTACCATTTTTTATCGCATCCTTTTCTACGCTCGTGTGTTTCCCTAACAAAGTATACCAAAGGAAAAGCGGTTTCTGCAATGAAGAAATCAGCTTAACAGCTTAAGGCAGTCTAAGAATGGGCTAATGTTTTATAAAGAGTCAGCGTTCGTTGATAAAATTGCTCAAGCGAAAACTGTTCTGAAGCCAATTGATAAAGCTGTTCACCTTTAAGTGCTAAAGTGTTATCTTGCCATGCTGTATAGGCTTCATTAAGCGCGTCTGTTAGCGATTCAACAGATTTAGCAGGAACACACCAACCGTAGCTCTCATCGGGTACTAAGAGGGCAATATCGCCAACAGCTGTAGCGATAAAAGGAACTTTTTGATTGGCTGATTCTAGTAATACCATCGGAAAACCTTCGTTATACGATGCTAAAATAGTGATATCTGAATGGGCAATCGTTTCTTCCACTTGTGGTTTGTTCAAATAACCTAAAAAATGAACGTGTTCTTGCATCTTTAAAGTTTGCACTTTTTTTTCAAGCGCAGGCTTTAAGTCGCCATCTCCGACCAAGTTTAAAGTGAAGTCGGTAAAGTTAGCAGCGTGCAGACTATCTAGCAAAAGAGCATGTCCTTTGATTGGATGCAACCGAGCAACGCACGTCAAGGTGAATGAGTCATTTTTAGGCTTTATGTTGAGCAGATTTGGTTCAAACTGGATGCCATTATAAATAATCGTTATTTTTTTCTGGCTGATGCCTAATTCAAGTAGGGGCTGCACCAAACTATCGGTTACCACGATTAAATGATCCGCTTTTTTTAAACTGGCTAAATTGAAAGTCGTGAACAAACGGCCTTTGATGCCTCTGTCCATAAAATCAAGTGTGGGGTCGCTATGAACGGTAATCAGCCACTGGACAGCGACTTTTTTACGAATCAGCGAGAAGAGAAAATTTGCACGTGCTCCATGTGTATGCACGATATCGAACGATTGGTCAGTGATGAACTGAGCCAAACGCTTCAATATTGTGAGATCATAGCGCGAACGTTGCTCAAGCGTATGTACATGGATTCCTAATTTTTTAGCTTCGTCCGCAATAATGCCGTCTTCCATTACCAGAAGCTCAGCTGTTGTTGGATCAAATTGTGAAAGCAGCGAAAGAATATGATTTTTTCCGCCGCCATCTTCTAAACCGGCATTGATGTGTAAAATTTTCATGATCTGCTAACCTCATTTGCTTATTATTTTTCATCAAATTAGTGTTAAAAAAAGCTGAACAGCTTTTGTTCAGCTTTTTCTAATCTATTTTTTGTAGACTTGTTTTTTTTCATTTTTTACTTCTCTTAAAAATTGTGGCAGGGCCATCATCCGTTTTAATCTAAGCGGCTGTTTGATCAAACGATACAACCATTCACTATTTAATTGTATGAAGATTTTTGGGGCCCGCTTTGCTTTTCCGGAAAGCACATCAAAACTTCCGCCTACACCCATTAACAAGCCTTTTGAAGCAGTAGCTAAATAGCTCTGGATCCATTGTTCCTGTCTCGGATAACCGATAGCAACAAAGACCATGTCGGGTTGTGTTGCTTGAACCGATTCAATGATTGAAGCGTCAGACAAATCAAAATAGCCGTTCCTTGAGCCAACAAGATTGATTGAAGGATAAAACGTTTGAACTTTAGCCACCGTTCGTTGCAACACATCTTCTTTTGCACCCAATAAATAAATCCGGCTGCCTTTACGATTAGCTTCTTCAAGCAAAGCCAACATGAGGTCATAACCTGCGACCCGTTCGATAATTGGCGTTCCTAATATTTTCGATCCTTTTATAATGCCGATCCCGTCAGCAATTATATAGTCTGCTTTAGTTATAAGTGACATATAAGCAGGATTCCTTTTTGCATACATGACGATTTCTGGATTGGCTGTAACCACAAAGGATTTTTGATTGTGTTCGACTCGCTCCATTAATTCTTCAAGGAATGTCTCTTTTGTTTTATTGTCAAAAGGCACTCCTAATACCGATACTTTTTTTTGCTCCATAATTGCTAACCATCCTTAAACCCTTTTACTAATCTAATCATTTTATCTATCATACCATTGAATGAGAGAAGAGATAAAGCAAAGCTTTCTTATTTTTTTATTAAAATAGAAAGAAAATTGATAAACAAGCTTATTTTGAATGCAGCAAGAATACTTTTGGTACTTTAGAATGGAACCGGACCAATTCTTTGCTAGTCGGGTGTATCAAAGCTAAAGTAGTCGCGTGCAAACCTAAACGTTTTAAGGGATTAGATGTTGCACCATATTTTTTATCGCCTGCAACGGGATGACCAAGGGTCTCCATATGCACTCGAATTTGGTTTTTACGACCGGTTTCTAAGTGCGCTTCCAACAAAGTAAAGTCCTCGTTGTTACGTATTTTTTTATAATGTGTAATAGCCAATTTTCCGCCGTTATCATACGTAGCAGAATGAACTTTCATCGCTTTGCTTTCAGTTAACCAGTTTTTGATCGTGCCTTCTTCTTCAGTAACTACACCTTCAACTAGCACGGTATAGATCCGTTCTTTAACAATTTCGCGCCAATTTTCTTGCATTTCTTGTTTGATCTGTTCCGTTTTTGCGAAAACCATTACACCAGAAGTATCTCGGTCCAAACGATGGACCACATAGATTCGATTGTTGTGATCTTCTTGTTTGACATAATTGATCAATTGACGGTGTGCCGTTAATTCTTGGGCAAATTTAGCCGCAATCGACAATAATCCAGCTTCTTTATCGATCACAATAATGGCATCATCTTCATACATGATGGTCATCCCGACTAAGGCTGTTTCTTTGATTGCTGCTTTATTGGATTGAATCGCGATTATTTGACCTGGCAGTAAAGGTTGATTGTGTTTTTTGATCAATTTTCCATCAACGGTCACTTGACCTCTTGTTAAAATCGATTTCACTGAATTACGACTGGTATGTGGCAGGATGCTTAATAAAAAAGGCAATAATTCCATTGGTTCAGTCACTGTATAGAGTTGATTGTTGGTATTTTTTTTAGGTGTATAGGTTACTTTTTTAGCCATTAAAACCACTCGCTCTCATTAATTGTTCTGTTAATAGAGTATAACGGAAAAAGAAACAAAAATAACCCTAAAGTAAGAAAAATTCAAATAGAAAGCCCTTTAAAGGAAGAATGAGGCAAAAGAAGACTAATTTCGTGCGATCATTGTGAGTAAAAAAGGGGATACAAATGAAACGTTCATAAGAAGGATTCGCAATTTCAAAAAAAAAGCTTATAATAGGATAGAAGAATAAAAATATGACTTGCACGATTAAATAGAAAAGAGGAACGGAAATTGATTACACTAAAATCACAACGTGAAATTGAGGCAATGGATGAATCAGGTGCTTTATTAGCAAATGTCCATGTTGCTTTAAGAGATATTATTAAACCAGGTATCACGAGCTGGGAAATCAATGAATTTGCACACAAATACATTGAAGACCATGGAGCTATCGCAGAACAAATCGGTTTTGAAGGATACGAATACGCTACTTGCGTCAGTATCAACGATGAAATTTGTCATGGCTTCCCAAGTAAGAAAAAAGTTTTGAAAAATGGCGACTTGATAAAAGTCGATATGGTCGTTAACTTGAAAGGCGCTATGTCTGACTCTTGTTGGAGCTACATTGTTGGTGAAGGTACTCCTGAAACAGAAAAATTGATGGATGTCACTAAGAAAGCTCTTTACCTAGGGATCGAACAAGCGCAAGTTGGCAACCGTATTGGCGATATCGGTCATGCTATCCAAACATTTGTCGAAAAAGAAGGCTTTTCAGTTGTTCGCGAATTTATTGGACACGGCATTGGACCCACGATGCATGAAGCTCCATCCGTTCCTCATTATGGTGAAGCCGGTAAAGGTCTTCGCTTGAAAGAAGGCATGGTGATCACGATTGAACCAATGGTCAATACCGGAACATGGAAATCTAAAATGGATGGCAACGGTTGGACAGCCCGCACAAAAGATGGCGGCATCAGCTGCCAATTTGAACACACACTAGCCATCACTAAAGACGGTCCAAGAATCTTGACAGAACAAAAAAACTAATTTTAAAATAACAGCAGTTAATTAGAAATGATAAGTTAGTCAGTAATTACAAAAAAGGTAAAGAGTCCTAGCTAAACTTCAGGTGAAGTTTGGCTAGGGCTCTTTAGTTAGCTAAATTTAAAAAAAGCGGAGATTTGTCAAAGAAATGAACAGAAACTATTTTAAAAATAAGGATTATTTTAATACCCTATCAATGAATACGCTTTTTACTTATACTTATTTAAGCGAAAGACTTTACTAAATGGACTAAAAAGCAAAAAAAGACTGACTGGAGTGGGTATTGTTAAGCATATGAAAAGAAGAAAATTAAAAAAGAACATTAAAATTGTACTCGTACTTATCAGTTTTTTAGTCGTAGCTATTATATTGTGGACCACCACCGTTAAAAAAGAACAGGAAATAGCAGAAGCAAATGCAGTGAGTGAAAAACTTGAAATGGATGCTAGAAAAGTTGTGGAAGAAGAAAGAATAGAAAAAGAAGAGGTAGAAGAAAGGAATGCAATCACTAAAGCAAGACAAACCTTAATTGATGAAACTGAGGCTCTGAATACCGATCGTTCAGGTAATGTTGGATTGGTTTTGCTTAATCAATCAACGGATGAACAGATTGAAGTAAATGCGGGGACTACTTTTACGAGTGCCAGTTTATATAAGTTGTATGTTACATACGCAATATTAACAGAAGTAGATAAAGGGAACCTATCACTGGACACACTCATCAATGAACAAACAGCGGCTACTATTGATCATTATTTAAGAAAGACTATAACATTGTCTAAAAATAAAACGGCCATTGCACTTGCAAATTTACTCGGCTGGGATGTAATAGAAAAGTTTGTCCAAGAGAATGGCTTTTCTGAAACAACTTTTAATACGTCTAATGAAAACGGGATTGCTGTAAGAGGACCGCTTCAAACGACACCTGGGAATGTGGCTGATTTGCTGAATCGTCTAATGGACGGTACCTTGTTGTCAAAATCATCTACGGACTATTTTATGGGTCTCCTGGCTGATCAACAGTTAGATTATGCTCTCAGTACCGGATTATCCGATGATGTCAGTTTCGCGCACAAAACAGGCATTTTAGACAGCGTATCGCATGATGCAGGTATCATTACCGACTCAGATGGAGAAGAGTATATAGCTGTTGTCATGAGCGATGGCTGGACCAATGCAACGGAAGAAGCCAAACCCATTTTTATTGAAACAGGTCAATCGATCATGGATTACTTGTCTGCACAATAACAAACGGCTAATGGAGCTTTTATCGTTTCATGTTGTCAGGTAAATAAAATGAAACGTAGAGTATTGAATGATAAATAGTTATTGTGATTCAAATGGTTAAATAAGTTCGAAAATAACTGTGAAAGTTCAGTTGTTTCCGAATTTTTTTGTATTGTTTGGTATACTAAGTTGAGTAAAGGAGTTGTATTTATGAAAGAGAGAGTTATTTACGCTGATATTCTACGGGTAGGAGCCACTTTTTTGGTGATCGCCATTCATATTATCTCACGTGATTTTGACTTGTATGCAATCGATTCCTACCAATGGCAGACATTGAATGTCTTCGATAGTTTTGCTCGTATGAGCGTACCGCTGTTTTTTATGATGAGCGGAATCTTTTTTTTAGATCCGAAAAAAGCTTTCTCCATTAGAAAATTCTACAAGAAGAATGTTTTTCGACTAATAACGTCGTTTATTTTTTGGTCAGCTTTATACGCTGTCATTTTCACTTGGAATGAATACCGCACCTTCGACTCAGAAGTCTGGGGAGTAATGGTTGAAGCCTTCAAAGAGGGACATTTTCATTTGTGGTTTCTTTTTCGAATGATTGAAATTTATGTCATGATCCCTTTTTTACGAAAAATCGCTGAAGACAAAAAAATGATTCTTTATCTGATTGCTTTTTGCTTTTATATTGGCTTTATTCTACCGTCTTACCATGAATTCCCCGTCAGCTCGACGGTGACCTTTGCTGAAAGAGGCATTAACTTGGATATCACCTTTGGTTATGTCGGCTATTTCTTTGCGGGTTATTACCTGGCACATTATGATTTAAGCAAATGGGTGAAACGAGCGATTTATCTATTAGGATTAGCTGGGTTGACCAGTACTATTGTAATAACAAGTTTAGAATCGCTAAAGCAGGGAGAGCACTATGATCTTCCTTATCAATACTTGACACCAAATGTGTTCTTAATGAGTATAGCCGCTTTTTTATTGGCAAAAGAAAAATTGCATCCAAAGACTGTTTCGGCTAAATTTAAACAGATACTGTTAGAACTCTCTGCTTATTCATTTGGAATTTATTTAGTCCATGTGTTGATTATCTTCCTTTTATGGGAGACAGGGATAACTAGCTTGTTTAGTAGTCCCATTCTCTCCATACCAATTTTAACGATAGTCGTTTTTGGTATCAGCTACATCTGTGTTAAAGCAATCGCTTTGTTACCCTTTTTCAAACGGTTTATTCTATAAAACACTTATTTCATAAAATAAGTGTTTTATTTTTTTAATCTAAATCGGTATAATGGTGATTGGTTTTGAAAAAGGAGTTTGAGTATGTCAGAAAATAGTCAATTGGGTAAGACAGAGTTAAAGAAAAAAGAAATAAAAAAATTCGGCACTATTTTGATTCAAAAATACCGCGAAGCTGAAGTTTGGAATTCAGGAGCGATTATTAGTTATTATTTCTTATTATCCGTTTTCCCGGTTATTGTTGTGATTGGAAACGTATTGCCGTACTTGCGCTTAGATGCTACAGAATTATTGCCGTACATTGAAAATGCTGTACCAAACTATTTTTTTGCTCAAGTAGAAGAGTTGTTAAAGAGTTGGTTTACACGTAGTAGTGGAGGGATTTTGTCTATTGCGGCGATTGGAGCTTTATGGTCAGCTAGTCGAGGAATGACCGCAATGCAAGTGAGCATGAATAAAGCCTATGGTGCAGAACCTAGAAGAAATGTCGTAATCATTAGATTATTTTCGCTGATCTTAACGACCTTGATGATCTTTAGTATCATGGCACTCGTCATTGTTTTTGGATTTGGACAATTGATATTAGAATACATTAGCCCAATCATTGACTTACCTGTAACAATCAGTGAGACCTTTCAAAGCTTGAGATGGCCAGTAACTATGATTGTACTGTTCATCATTTTTTGTGTGTTGTACTTTTTTGTCCCGCATGCAAAAATCGCGTTTAAAAGCGTTCTGCCTGGAGCGGCGTTTTCAACGATTGGCTGGATGTTGGTTTCTCAAGGTTTTGCTGTATACGTTGAATATTTCGCTGTTGGTGCCCAAAGTTATGGAACGATTGGAACGTTCATGATTATGTTGATTTGGTTACAAGTCATTGGGGCGTTAATGACTGCGGGTGCAGTGATCAATGCTGCAATAGAAGTGTATCAAACAGGTACACTCAATGAGGCTGATCCATCACGGATTGAAAATTATATCCGTGCTAAAGTGAAAATTATTTTTGGGAAATAAAGAAAAAAAGTCTAGGATAAGAATAAGCTGCACATCAAAATTCACTTTCCAAATAGGAGAGTGAAATTTTTTGGATTACATTAATGAGTGGAAGCTATCAATAGTCTAATAGAAATTTCTTCCGAAATAACGGGTTTACTTGTGGAGAGCCATTGGACCGCCCGAAGCCTGAAAGGAAGTCTTCAAGGCTTTAAGACTCAAACAGGGCGTAAGTTCTGACGCATAATGCTCGTTATAGCTACTCAAACGGAAAATCGACTTTGAGTTACACGAACTAAAACTCGTTGCAGCTACTCAAATGGAAAATCGACTTTGAGTTACACAAACTAAAGCCCGTTGCAGCTACTCAAACGGAAAATCGACTTTGAGTTACACGAACTAAAGCTCGTTGTGACTACTCAAACGGAAAATCGACTTTGAGTTACTCGAACTAACGCCCGTTGCAACTACTTAAACGGAAAATGATCTTTTTTTGTGATACTCCTACATGAAACCAATGCTAACGAATAAGTGACCACCTTTTTTTGTCTCACACATTCGTGAAGCGTCCTTAGATGGATGAGTGCTGCTCTTTTTTAGTGCTACTGTTCAGTTGAAGGCCAATGTATGAAAGAGTGGCCCTAGCTTGACAATCAAAATAGCTAAAAAATCCAATAAAAAAATTCATGCTTACTTCTGATGAAATTAGTCCATCAATAGTGAGCATGAATTTTTTATAGATAAGATTATTGTTCAACGTTGCTTTATTCGTATCCGTTTGGATTGTTTTCTTGCCATTTCCATGAATCACGGCACATGTCTTCTAAGGTGTGTTCAGCATGCCAGCCTAATACTTGGTCAGCTTTTGATGCATCTGAATAACAAGTGGCAATGTCGCCAGGACGTCGCTCTGAAATTGTATAAGGAACTTTTTTGCCAGTCGCTTTTTCGAAATTTGTTACAACGTCTAGTACACTATAGCCTTTTCCAGTTCCAAGGTTGTAAGCTTCAATGCCTTCTGAAGCAAGAATCTTTTCAACCGCTTTTAAATGTCCTTTAGCTAAATCAACTACATGAATGTAGTCACGCACACCGGTACCATCTGGAGTATCATAGTCGCCACCAAAGACGCTCAAGTGATCACGTTTTCCTACAGCTACTTGTGTGATATATGGCATCAAGTTGTTTGGGATACCGTTTGGATCTTCTCCAATTCGTCCGCTTTCGTGCGCACCAATGGGGTTAAAATAACGCAATAACGCAATGCTCCAAGAAGGATCTGCAGCATATACGTCTTGCAAGATTTGTTCAATCATCATTTTTGTTGTGCCATAAGGATTCGTTGTGCTTAACGGCAGGTCTTCAGTCAATGGCGAAACATTGTCCATTCCATAAACGGTAGCAGAAGAACTGAAAACTAATTTTTTAACATCATATGCTTTCATTAATTCGGCAAGGACAAAAGTACTCGTTAAGTTGTTATGGTAATATTTCAGTGGTTCGCTGACTGATTCACCAACCGCCTTGTAACCGGCGAAATGAATAACGGCTTCTATATCATGGATTTTAAAGACGGCTTCTAAATCTGTTTTATTTAGGACGTCTACTTCATAAAAAGAGAACGTTTTTCCGGAAAGTTCTTTGATTCGATTCAATACTTCCGGTTTGCTGTTAGAAAAATTATCTACGATGACAACATCATGACCGGCGTTCAACAATTCTACGGTTGTATGGCTGCCAATGTATCCGGCACCACCTGTTACTAAAATAGCCATTTCTATCCCTCATTTTTTCGAATTTTTAATTTCAATTGATATATCTAACATGGTTAAGTCTACTCATTGAATGAAAAGAAGTCAACGCAAACCCATTTGAAATGGATAAAGGTTTAGGCTTGAAACAGCGAATAGTCTTTAGGAAACTGTAATGTTTCAGTCAACTGATTATGCTATAATAAGCAAGTCTTGCATTACTAAAAGTGAAAGGGGTATAACGATGAGTAAGGTATCAATTATTATGCCTATTTATAATGTTGCTGAGCAGCTAGAGAAAGCGATTCAGTGTGCGATAAAACAAACCTATAAAAATATCGAAATTATTTTAGTGGATGATGGTTCAACGGATGGATCAGGAGCCATATGTGACCAATATCGTTTAAAAGATACGCGTATTATTGTCATCCACCAAGAAAATGCCGGTTCAGGTTTTGCCAGAAATGCAGGATTAGATCAAGCAACTGGCGAGTATATCTATTTTGCTGATCCAGATGATTACTTTGAATCAACTCTAATTGCAGCATCAGTTGCGAAAGCAACAGAAGCAACTGCTGATATAGTGGTGTTCGGGTACTTCGATGAGGTCGTAGATAAAGAAGGAAAAGTCACAACAACTGAAAAACTGCCTAAGTTAAATGGACGCTTTGATCAAGAAGCGTTCAGAGACAATTTTAGGGATTATTACGCCTTATCTCCATATGCTTTATGGAACAAACTATTCAACCATGCTTTTTTGAAAAAACACAACTGTCGATTTACCAATCAAAAAGTGGGGCAGGATGCTTTATTCAATCAACGAACAGGATTTGATGTAGCAACGGTTTATTTTGATCAACAAGCTTATTACCATTATGTCTTTCGTGAAGGGTCGGCGGTTAATCGCTACCGTAAAGAACGCTTTTTTTATGAATACAACATTGCCAGTCAGTTTGAAGAGTGGATGGTTTACTGGAAGAAAGACGAAGCATACCACGATTTAGTGAATCAGCACTATTGGGGTGCATTGTACTTAGAATTGAGTAACTTGTCTTGGGAAGATTGTCCGCTAGCGAATTCTGAAAAAGAGGAACACATTGAAGAGTTGATGGAAAATCCTAAAATCAAACAAGCTATTTCTGAAATAGAGACTGAAAAAGAAAAGAATACATTTGTAAAAATTTTGATCCTACTCTTAAGATATGGAAAGTATTCAGCCGCCATAAAAGTGATGCAGCTGAGAGTGACGGTCGGAAAGAAATTCCAAAAGAGTTTCAAAGCAATTAAAAAGAAATTTGGATAATCAATTAATGACGAAGGAGTTGATGGAGCATGGGGATGGCTGAGGAATTTAAAAAGGGCATTTTTTACAGTGCCCTAGGAAAATATTCCAATGTTGTGATCCAGTTAATGGTCACTGCAGTGCTTTCCAGAATATTAACTCCAGAAGAGTATGGAATAGTTGCAGTAGTAAATGTTTTTTTGATTTTTTTCCAAATGTTAGCTGATTTTGGGATTGGCCCGGCAATCATTCAAAACAAAACTTTGTCAAAAAAGGAAATCAACACTATTTTTGGGTTCTCGCTTTACTTAGCTTTATTTTTAGCAATCGTGTTTGTGTTTCTAGGGTACCCAATCAGTGCATTTTATAATAACGAAGTTTATAAACCAATCAGTATCGTTTTAGCTTTTTGTGTGTTTTTCTATGGTATTTTAGTAGTGCCTCAATCGATGTTATTAAGAGATAAAAAATTCAGTATAGTGAATATGATAACGGTACTGGCAAATGTTGCAGCAGGAATCGTGGCGATTGTACTGGCCCTAAACGGCTTTAGTTATTATGCATTAATCATCAGTAACACAGTCAAAGCAGCTTTATTATTTGTTATTTTCTATATTAAGACAAATTTAACACCTGATTTAAAAATAGACCGTGAACCATTGAAAAAAATTTTTAGTTTCTCAAAAAACCAATTTTTATTCAACTTTATCAATTATTTCTCGAGGAACTTAGATAGCATATTGATTGGAAGGTATCTTTCAACGAGTTCTTTAGCTTTTTATGATAAAGCTTATCAAGTATCGTTATATCCCAATCAAATTCTAACAAATGTCATTTCACCTGTGATCCAACCGATCATGTCCAACTATGAAACAAATCTTGCAAAAATAAAATCGGTTTATTTAAAAATCACAACCATATTGGCCACGATTGGCTTGCCATTATCGGTCTTTTTAGTCTTTCATTCCAATGATATCATTTTATTTTTGTTTGGGGATCAATGGGGCGGAAGTGTCGTAACGTTCCAAATTTTAGCTTTATCGGTTTGGATCCAAATGATATTAAGCAGTACGGGAGCTATCTTTCAATCTGCTAATCGGACAGATTTATTATTACTTTCGGGCGTGTTATCCGCAGTGGTTACCGTTACGGCTATTGTGATTGGGATCATAGCGGGCAGGATTGAATCTGTAGCCTGGATGGTTATCATAGCTTTTACGATAAACTTTATACAGACAAATTACTTATTGATGTACAAGTTATTTAAATCAAACTTTAGTGAGATTGGCAAAGCCTTAAGCAAACCCGTTATTATGGCCTTGATTCAAATAGTATTTTTTTTGCTTATCCCCCGTTTTCCTTTTTCAAGTTTTGTGAACCTGATGATCAATGGAATTATCTTTGTCATTTTATTTGTAATAGGGCTGATTCTTACAGGACAAATGAAACTGTTAACTGAAGTTATTAAGAAAAAATAGCGAGTACTCGTTTGGGGAGGAAGAACAAGATGCAGCAAGACTCTTTAGTTTCAGTAATCGTACCGGTTTACAATGTGGAGATGTATATCGAAGAGTGTCTAGATTCGATTGTAAATCAGACCTACCAAAACCTTCAGATTATTGTAGTTGATGATGGAAGTACTGATGAAAGCAATAAAAAAGTAAGACCTTATTTATCTGATTTAAGGGTTCAACTGATTAAACAAGCCAATATTGGTCTCTCAGGAGCGCGAAACACTGGGCTGGAAGCCGCAAATGGGAAGTATGTACTATTTGTAGACTCTGACGATTATTTAGTCTTAGAGGCTATTGAAGAGCTAGTTGATGGACTAGAAAAGAATCAAGCAGACCTTATTCGCTTTAATGGCAAAGCCTTTTTAGATGGATTAAATGAGCCAATCAACCAAAATAATTATGATTTTAGTCATCGGCTGCAAGAAGGAATAATCTATACAGCTGACCGTTTTGAAATGAATCGACGGACATTCGCTTCACCGGTATACTTGTACATGGTAAAACGAGAGGTCATTGAACAAAATCAGTTGTCTTTTTATGAAGGCATCCTGCACGAGGATGAGCTGTTCACAACTCAGGTTTTTTTAACTAGTCAGTCAATGATTTATGTAAATTCTTTTTACTACAATAGAAGATACCGTGAAAATTCGATTATGACGGATCAAAGTCAAGAAAGAATCAGACGAACAGTTGATTCTTATCTTGTTATTTTTAAAGAACTAGAGAAAATGTATTTGAATAAATCGTATTCTAAAGAACAAAAAAAATTAATCAAAAGGCAAATGCTATCGATTTATTCAGGATTGAACAATAGTAACTTCAATAAAATCGAAAAAGAAAACAGGATAAAAGAATTAAAAGGCATTACTATAATAGATAAAGCTTATCTTTCTATAAAAAGAATCATTAGTAAATCATTTGTTTAAAAAATATGATTAGTTGTTTTGGAGGTTAAGATTATGAAAAAAATAAAAGTACTGACTATTTTTGGTACGCGGCCAGAAGCTATAAAAATGGCACCCCTAGTAAAAGAACTCAATAAACAATCTGAGCGCTTTGAATCTATAGTAGCGGTGACCGCTCAACATCGTGAAATGTTAGATCAAGTTTTACAGACATTTAATATTATTCCTAACTATGATTTAGATATTATGAAAAAAAATCAAACATTATCTGAAATCACTTCAAATGTTTTAACAGGATTGGATAAAATTATGAAAGAAGCTAAACCAGATATAGTATTGGTTCATGGCGATACGACGACTACTTTTGCGGCAAGTATTTCTGCTTATTATAATCAAATTAAAGTAGGTCATGTGGAAGCAGGGCTTCGCACGTGGGATAAATATTCTCCTTTCCCTGAAGAAGTGAATCGCCAATTAACTGATGTCATTGCAGATATATATTTTGCACCGACAAGTGAAAGTAAATTGAATTTATTGAAAGAAAATCACCCTGAAGAAAAGATTTTCATTACCGGAAATACAGCCATTGATGCTCTTAAAGAAACAATCAAAAAAGATTATCATCATACTGTTCTTGAAAATGTTAATCCTGATAGTAAACTTGTCTTAGTCACGATGCATCGCCGCGAAAATCAAGGCGAGCCAATGGAACGAGTATTTAAAGCAATACGCCAAGTCGTTGATCAACAACTTGATGTTGAAATCATTTATCCGGTTCACTTAAATCCAGTTGTTCAACAGATGGCTGAAAAAGTTTTAGGCAAACACCCGAGAATCCACTTGATTGCCCCGCTTGAAGTAATGGATTTCCATAATTTAGCGGCTAAAAGCTATATGATCATGACCGATTCTGGTGGTGTTCAAGAAGAAGCTCCTTCCTTAGGAGTACCTGTGTTAGTACTTCGGGATACAACTGAAAGACCAGAAGGAGTAGCGGCTGGCACCCTTAAGTTAGTTGGTACCGAAACGGAAATAATTATTAAAGAAATGACTACTTTATTAGTAAATAAAGAAGCACATGAAAAAATGGCTAAAGCTGCTAATCCTTACGGTGATGGAGCAGCTAGCAAAAGAATTTTAAACTCTATCGCATATGTGTTGAATCTTGAAAATGAGAAACCACAAGATTTTGTTAATGAAACTGTAATTAAAGCAGAAGAAAGTAGGGTTTGAAAATTGAAAGAGGTCTCTGTATTAACCAAGTGGCTAGAGTTTAATAAAAAGAATAGTCAAGTTTGGTCCAATGTTATTTTGTTTCTGATGAGTGTATCATTTGTTGTAACTGATTGGATGATTGGTATTTTTACGTTAAGTGACTATATTTTCGCTTTAGTAGGAATAAGTTTGTTTATTAGTGGGAATTATATGATAAAAAGAAAACAAATATTATGGATACTTTTGTTGTTGGGTGTTATTGCAGCTAATATAGTAATGAATGTTTACAGTAATGAAGCATTTGTTCTAAAAACTGGAATGGCGGCATTCATTAGAGTCTCTTATTATGTAGCTTTAGTTATTGGGGTATATAATTATGTCAAGGATCAGAAATTAGAAGCTCAGTTTTTGAAAATGATTAACATAGTAGCTGTAATAATTTGTTTTGTCGGAATTTATATCACTATTGCATTGTATTCAGAGGGCCAACTTCCATATGAATTTTTTTGGAGATTTACTAGAACTGACTTAGCAAGTTATGTCTTCAAAGAAAATATTGCCCTTATTAGAACCAGAAGCATATTTTCTGAACCAGCCTATCTTGGTTATTTTTTAAATATTATTTTGACAATGAATTACTTTAATAAAGTTGATGTAAAAATTAATAAAGGTTTCTCTGTAATTATTTCATTAACATTACTTTTAACTTTTTCTTATAGTGCAATTGGAATCATGTTAATCATTCAATTTTCCAACTTAGTTTATAAAATTAGATTAAAAAAGTTCATATGGACTAAAAAAATAACAATATACATCCTTTTGATAGTAGGTATCATAATTTTTTCGTGGAATTTTATTGACGAAACACTCATAAAAAGGACAACATCTATTTTGAGTGGAGAAGATATCTCAGCTTATAACAGGATTATAAGCAGCTGGAGCCATATAAATTCAGAACATATTTTTCTTGGAAATGGAATAGAACATACACCTAACGTTTGGAATATATATGCTTATATCTTATCTGATTTAGGTTTGATAGCTTTCATTTTAAGTTGTTTATTTAGCTTATATCTTCTTTTAGTGAATTTTAGACTAGGAATGATTTTTGTTGTATTAAATTTTCAAAAAGGTGGATACTTAAGTCCCGCTTTTTCAATTTTATTGTTATTGATTTTTATTTATATGAAAGAAAAAAATCAATTAGGTTATAGTTTGAATTCAAAAGCAATTAATTCAAATAGGGATATTCAAAGTCAAAATTGATTGTTCGTGAGATTCACATAGTAAAAAAATATTGAAAATAATGTATAATTTAGGAATAGGCTTTGTAATATTGATATGGTATTATAGACTACGAGTGTTTTAAAAACAGGGATTGAACGGAGGAAAGTTATTATGTCTCAAGAAGAAAAATTCACAAAAACAAAGAAGATTGGGATTGTATTCATAGAAGTAGTATTGTACCATTTTTCTCTTCTCCTTTCTTTTTATATTAGATATGAGGGTAATATACCCATGTATAATTATAAAGCTTATGTAAACTCTAGTATTTACATTTTCATACTATTTATATTATTAAATCTACTTTTTGGAGTTTATATACTGTATAACAAGTCTATAACAGATTTCTTTTATCTTACCTTAATAATACAAATAATCATGACAGTGTCTATAATGGCCCTAACTTTTTTTGGTAGATGGTTTACCTTTCCAAGATCAGTGCTATTTATTAGTTTAATTGTTAGTACCATTATTTTATTTGTTTGGCGTGTTGTCGTATATAAAATTTATGAACGATTTAGTGGAAGTAAAAAAGTGATGATTGTGGGAAATGAATTAGACATAAAGAATGCAATTTTTAATATTGGAAATGCAAAAAGTAAGCGACACATAGTGAAATACGCTATTGTATCAAATTACTATTATAATGTAGAAAAAAATCTAAACAAAATTGATATTGTATATATAGCAAGTGATATTTGTGAAGAGGAAAAATTGAAAATTTATAATTTATTAGTATCTAAAAGAAAAAAATTGTTTTTAACAACTAGTTTTGAAAATTTATTACTTGTTAAACCTAATATTATGAATATTGAGGATGAAAGTATTATTGAAGTTTCAAATTTTGAAATTTCATCGGAAGATAATCTAGTTAAAAGATTAATCGATATTATATTTTCGCTGGTTCTTATAGTTGTAGCTTCACCAATAATGTTAATAACAGCATTGCTTATTAAATTGACGTCAGAAGGGCCTGTTTTGTATAAACAAGTTAGAATTACTAAAGATGGCAAAGATTTTAATGTTTTAAAATTTAGAAGCATGAGTGCTACTGCTGAAAAAGATTCTGGTCCAGTACTAGCATCATCTAATGATGCTAGGGTTACATTTGTTGGTAAATATATCCGTTCCTTAAGAGTGGATGAGCTTCCACAATTGTTTAATGTGTTAGTAGGAGATATGTCTGTAGTAGGCCCAAGACCTGAAAGACCATTTTTTGTGGATCAATTTAAAAAAGAAAATCCACATTATTATTTACGGCATAATGTTAGAGCAGGTATAACCGGATATGCACAAGTTTACGGGAAATATGCATCGGATTTTAATAGTAAATTAAATTTTGATTTATTATATATAAAAAAGTACTCTCTGCTACTTGATATAAAAATTATGTTACAAACAATAAAAATTCTTTTTGATAAAGTTTCGTCAAAAGGTTTGGATGAGGAAGAACAAGAAAAAAATAAAAGTATTCCTAATAACATAACTTATTTAGATTGATGGATCCATTAAAAAATAAGGGTTCTTCTATATTGTATTAAATTGTATTGATTTTTTAATGCAATTTTTTATGGAAGAATTTTTTTTAATTTATAATAACCAACTTTATAGTTATTACCTATTAACAGCTACTGTTTGGATGTTTTTTGTTTACTTCATCAAAAAAATTGATTTAGAAGTATCTAATAACAATCTTAGTTCGATATGAAATGAAGATTTTGACATTAATCTGATGCATTTTTTTGACAGTAGCTAACAAAAGTATGAACGTAATCGATTAACTTCAAAAAATATAAATTTATTTTGATTCGATTTTTATATTTAATGTTTTTTTTACTGGAAGGAAGTAAATATTAAATGGAAAATAAGAAAGTATTTAGAATAGCTTTTCTAAAACTCTTCATAACTACCTTTATAGGATTATCAAGTTCATTTTTCGCATTTTTGATATTAGAATACTTTCATCTTTCGATGAATTTTGAAGCGGTAATAAACTTTTTTACTGTTTACACAAAGCTAAGTATTCTGCAGATAATAGTTATTTTTTTGTTTTTTCTATTTGCTAATTTTATTCTATATTCGAAGTTCCTTTCTTTTTTAATTCTTTCAGTGTTTGCAATTATTATAGGAATAGTGTCTCACTTTAAAATTGAATTTCGCGGAGAACCAGTTTATCCTTCGGATGTGGCATTTTTAAAAGATATATCTTTTTTTATAGAGATAGTAAATTTTAAAGCCATATTATTAATAATTTTTGGAATTGTTCTCGTCCTTACCATTTTTATATTATTTTTTAAATTTAGAACAAAAAAAAATATTTCAAAATTCACAATAGGATTTAGAGTGATTGGTCTGATTATAGTAAGTTTAATGCTAATATATATATATCAATTTAATTCTCCAGGTAATAAAGTGAAAGCTGCTTTTAATGAATATGTTAATTGGATTTCTTACAGTCAAGAGAAAAATTATACAAGAAATGGCGTTGTATCAGGTTTGTTGTACAATTTGAAGTCCCCAGCAATAGACCGTCCAAAAGATTATAGTCAAGAAAGAATAGAAGAGATAGTTAAAAAGTATTCAAAAGAAGCCGAAGGTATCAATAATAATAGAAATGGTGAAATTGATGATATCAACATCATTTACATTATGAATGAAACTTTTTCAGATGCGCATCGATTAGATGGCTTTACAATAAACGGAGGAGACTCTCTTGAAAATTACAGAGAATTTTCACAGGAACAGATGTACGGTCAAGTTTTGTCTCAAGCATACGGAGGAGGAACAGCAAATATAGAGTTTGAAGCTTTAACAGGAATTTCATTAGAACCTCTTTCAGGGAATATTTCAATACCATACATTCATCTTAGTGACAAATTGAATTTGCTACCGACAATCACTGATTATGTAAAGGCATCAAATCATAATTTAACAGCAATTCATCCACATAATTCAACTATGTACAAACGAATTGATAATTATAAAACGTTTGGTTTTGATCAAATGCGATTTAAAGATGATATGAAATATACAGATGTAATTGATCAAAGTCCGTATATATCAGACGAAGCTTCTTATAAAGAAGTAATGGATGTTATGGATAATACTGATGAGAAAGATTTCATTCATCTAGTCACCATGCAGAATCATATGCGGTATAGTGGGAAATATGATGATATAGAATTTAAAGTAAAAGGGGTTCCAGAAACCGCAGAAGCTGAAAATTATTTAAAAGGAATCCAATATAGTGATATCGCATTAAAAGAATATTTAAAAGAGTTAGATTCTTATGATGAAAAGGTAATGGTTGTTTTTTGGGGAGATCATTTGCCATCTTTTTATGGAAAAGAACTTGTAGAATTGAATGGTTATCAAAAAATGCATGAGACTCCCTTAATGTTTTATACGAATTTTATAGACGAGAAAAAAGATATTGGGACTATTAGTCCAATTTACTTTACAAACTATATATTAGAAATTGCAAATGCAAAGGTTAGCCCATTTGTAGCATTGTTAGAAAAGATGAAGCAAGCTCTACCCGCCTTTGAAAAAAATTTCTATTTAGAAAGAGAAACTGGAGTAAAAAACTCTCGCGAAAAACTAAAACCTTCTACTCAATTATTATTGAAAGAATATGATTTGATTCTATATGATATTACAACTGGGAAAAATTATAGTAAAGACTTAAAGTTTTATTGACAAAGATTCTTTGCATCTGAATGTTTAAATAAAAAGTAGATTGAGTCTACAAGAAAATCTATTATAGTTTGAACTGTGGTACAATTTAACTGTCTGATTATGAAATATAGTAAACACTTAAACAAGGTTAAGCTCTTTAGTACCAGTCTAATCAATAGTTCCATTTGCAAGGAATCTAGTTTGAATTTTCGTTGTTTATTTGAAAAAATAATTGGAATTTTAAATGAAATATAAAGTAATGTATTATTTAAAAAAATAAGGATGTGAAGAATATCTATACGAATAGTTTGGTTTCAATAATAGTTCCAGTTTATAATTCAGAAGAATTTATAGCTGAGAACCTTTTATCAATCTTAAATCAAGATCACAAAAATTTAGAAGCCATAATGGTAGATGATGGGTCTACGGATAACTCCATGAATATTATCAAAGAAATAGCAGGAAATGATAATAGAGTTAAGTATATTCGACAAGATAATCAAGGAGCACCAGCAGCTAGAAATAATGGACTGAAACATTCACAAGGCGATTTCTTATATTTTATTGATTCAGATGATAGATTAAGTCATCGAGCAGTTTCTTTAATGTTAATTTCGCTTTCAATAACAGGTGCTGATATTGTAATTGGACAATACCAAAATATGGATGAAAATGGTAATTTAAACCATATACAAGATTTTGGTTATAGTAAGCCAAATATACTTACAACGAAAAAAAATCTTAAAGAGTTAGTGTTTTTGCCTCCTTTTCCTGGAAATAAAATGTATAAAATGTCTATAATAAAGGATAATCAAATTAAGTTTGCTAGTGTTAAGATAGCACAAGATTTGAATTTCTATTTAAAAGCATTATTGTGTGCTAATAAAGTTTCAATTATTGATGAAGTAGTTTATTATTATAGGTTTAGATTAGGTAGTATCAGTAATACCTATACTAAATCAATATTAGAAATAAAAGAAAGTATACGCGATGTCGAATCCTTTTATAAAGATAAAAATCAATTTGATCAATCATTATTTGCAAATATAAAATTTTTGTATTATTCATACCAACTATCAAAAATACCACAAATAAAAAGTGGAAAAGAACGAAGTTTTGTTTTTAAAAGTTTAAAAAAGGATTTAAAAAAAATAAATAGGAATTCTTTATACCCAAATATATATAGAAAAAAGTATTGGAATACCACATTAAAAATAAATATGGAATTTATCTTTTTAAGTAAATTTTATCAAAACTATCAAAATAAAAAAAAGTGAATACGTAAGGAGAATAAATAAATGGAAACTCCACTTATTAGTGTAATTATTCCAGTTTTTAACATAGCGGAATATTTACCAAGATGTATTGATTCGGTAATTAATCAAACCTATAAACAGCTAGAAATTATTCTAATTGATGATGGATCAACAGATAAAAGTCCAGAAATTTGTAAATCATATGTTCAAAAAGATAAGAGAGTAACGTTCATCTCAAAGAAAAACGGTGGGCAGGGAAGTGCAAGAAACGTAGGATTAAGTTTATGTATCGGTGATTATATTACATTTGTGGATAGTGATGATTGGCTAGTAAATGACATTTATACACATTGTGTAGATATCATAAAAAAAAGCAAACCAGATATTGTTAGTTTTAATTGTATCGAAACTAATGGAAATATAGAAATTGATACTGATTCAAATTTCCAATTGGAGTCTGTATCTAATGATGATTTATTAAGAGATTATCTTTATAGAGGCCAAACAGACCGCGCCCCATTTACAGTGTGGCGTAAGATCTATAAAAAAGAAATAATAAAAAAAATAAAGTTTGATGAAGGTAAAATTAATGAAGATATAGTTTTTAACTTTAAAGTATTATCAAAGGCTAATTCTTTAGTTCATACTTCTAAAATTGGGTATTACTACTATCAGGGAAATAAAAGTACAACCAGAAATGGATTAAGGAAAAGAGATTTTGATTTATTAGATGCTAGTGACCAATTAATAGAACTAGCAAAAAACGAAAAAAATAAGGAAATCTATTATTTAGCTCGTGTTAAAGAAGCAAGGTCCTACTTTTCGTTGTTGGCTAAAATTGCAATGTACGGTTTTGAAGATGATACATTAGACCAAAAGGAAGTAATCAAATCGCTCAAGAAAAATTTAAGAAAGAAATATACTTTCCTTCTTAAATCGCCAATTCCTTTGAGCAGAAAGCTAATGGCAGGTTTGTTAATAATAGATGTTAAACTTCTATCCGAGCCATTAAAAATGTATAAAAAAATAAAGAAATAATTGGAGGCTTTTCAAATGGACCAACCTTTTACACTAAAAGAATACTGGGCGTTTATTAAAAGTTATAAGAAAACAATAATTTCAACTATCTTAATTACTGCAGTACTATTTATAGGTTTTATAACCTTTAGAATTTTTTTCACTGATGAAACTCAAGTAGACCAGACTGTGCAAGAACAAGAGAATGAAGAACCCCTTATAGATGAAGAACAAGGGATAAAATATTTGAATTCAGATTATGAATCTTTAAATGAAAACCAACAGGCTGAACTTATACAGTATTTAAATCAAGATGCTTATTTATTTAGATATTATATAGAGAATGAAGAAGCGGTACCGTATACTTCTTTTAGAACTATAAAAGAAATTCTCACAACAGATAACATTGTTCAACAAATTGAAGACCAAACGTCAGTAGAATTTTTACCTGATTCAAAAAGAGCAATTCGTTTAGACTATGACGCTGATAATTATATTCATACATTTTTAGTAGGTATAGGAGATGAAACTGGTAATCAAACATTAGCACAAGAATATTACAATATGTTTGAAGAAGAAAGTTTGCCCTTCTTTGAGAATAAAAGAGTTCATTTAATAGATGCAGCACCAATTAAATTTGAAGATCAAGAAGCTGAAGAAACTATTGTTCCAGAAATAACCGTAGAGCAACAAAACCAAGGAATGAATGTAGTATTATTTGTTTTGGCAATTGTAATGGCAGTTATAATAGGCATTATTATTAGTTTTTTCCAAAATTATTTAAAAAAAGAAATATCTTATTTATATAACTACCAATTAATAAATGAAGAAGAATTAGTAAAAATAAATCAATTGATAGCTGATAATAAAGATACAAAAACAAGTATAATTAACCATGTAGTAAGAGGGTCTTCAAAAGGTACATTGATTGTTGCAAGTGAAGAAATTCCGGCTGAGTATATGAATAATTTGAATAATGCTGATGAAAAAGTTACTGTTAGCTCTAATATTTTAAATATCCCATCTGATAACGATATTCAAAAAATATATATTATTACGGCTTTAAATAAAACCAATAAAAATTGGTACAAGCAACAATTAAAACTTGCTAGAAATTATAGTGATAAATCAACAATTGTTGAAATAGATTAATCCCTAATAGAAATGGTTATTCGGAGGAATAAATAATGAGCAATTCAAAGTTTTCTGTTTTATTATCAGTTTATCGCAAAGAAAAAAAAGATTATTTGTTAAGTAGTATTAAAAGTATTTTGAATCAATCTGTTGTTCCAAATGAAATAGTAATTGTAGAGGATGGCCCTCTAGGTGAGGAACTTGATAGTTTAATTAATACTTTTGTAAAACAATATCCCAAACTAATTAAACTTGTAAAGTTGGGAAAGAATATCGGTTTAGGCCTAGCATTAAATGAAGGACTAAAAGCATGTTCTTTTGAACTTGTAGCAAGAATGGATACTGATGATATAGCTAAAAAGCAACGCTTTGAAAAACAACTCCAAGAATTTGAGAATAATCCACAGTTAAGTATTGTAGGAACAAATACTGATGAATTTATTTCAGATCCTGCTAATGTTATAAGCAGAAGAGTTGTCCCAGAAAAAAATAAAGATATTTTGAAATTTTCAAGAAGAAGGAGCCCATTCAATCATCCAACCGTCATGTATAAAAAAACAGACGTATTATTTTGTGGAGGGTATAAAGATTTCAGAAGAAATCAAGATTACGATTTGTTCGTTAGGATGTTAAACAAAGGTTACAAAGGCTATAATATTCAAGAATCACTATTATTGTTTAGAGCGGATACTGGAAATTTAAGCAGACGAAAGAGTTGGACTAAAACTAAAAGTGATATATACATGAGATATAATTTTTTAAGAAAAGGTTATTCTTCAGTATACGACTTTTTAATTACAACTGGAGGGTTTTTGATTATTTTTTTAACTCCACTTAGCATGTTTGATCTTATTAATAAGCATTTTTTAAGAAAATAATTTAAAATTAAAGAAAGTGGTGAAGATATGTCTTTAGAAAAAAAAGTTAATCATGTCCTTTCACAATTCCCATTTATTAAAAAAACTGTAAAAAGAGCATACCAACTTTTCTTTTATAGTGTTTCACCAAAGCAAAAAAAAATAGGTGAAATAAAAAGAGTTTCTCCTAATGATGAATATGAGTATTTTTTTGGGTATTATGATAAATCTCCATGGGATAGCAGCGATAGATACATGTTATGTTTAAAAGTTGAAGATACATCAAAAAGTACAGCTCCAAAGACAATTGCTGATATTATACTTATTGACACAAAAAATAATAATGAAATAAAAAAATTAGCTAGCACGAATTCATGGAATGTACAACAAGGTGCTATGGTTCAGTGGTTAGGACCAAATTTTGATGAAGAAATCATTTATAATGATTTTCAAAATGGTGATTATTGTTCTGTAATACTAAATATTAAAACTAATGAACAGAGAATTATCGAAAAACCAGTTTATAGCGTTTCAAGTGATGGCAGGTGGGCACTTACTTTAGACTTTTCCAGACTTCATCGTCTTAGAGAAGGATATGGTTATTCTAATAAAGAAGACTCATTGAAAAATGAGAAAGTTCCTAATTCTGCTGCTATTTGGAAAATTGACTTATTAAAAAATGATATTTATCCCTTAATAACTTACACTGATTTTTATGATTTTCAGACTTCTAATTCTATGAAAGATGCAGAGCATAAAGTTAATCATATTATGATCAACCCTTCCGGTACAAGATTTATGGTATTGCATAGATGGATAAATGGTGGGGAAAAACACACTAGATTAGTAACCATGGATATGGATGGAAATAACTTATACAATTTAAATGATGATGTTATGACTTCACACTGTTTCTGGAAAAATGATACAGAAATAATAGCATATGCAAATAAGAATAAATTAGGAACAGGTTATTATTTGTTTAATGATCAAACAACAAAGTTTATTCAAGTTTTAGAAGAGCTAACAAATGACGGACATCCTAGTTATTCTCCTGATGGTAAATATATTGTTACAGATACTTATCCAAACAAAAATAGAATGACTTCTATTTTTCTTGCGCATAACGATAAGGTTCAGCCTTTGGCACGTGTGTTCGCCCCATTTAAATATGATAATGAACTTAGATGTGACTTGCATCCAAGATGGAATAGAGCTGGAAATGAAATTAGCTTTGATTCTGTTTTTGAAGGTAAAAGAGGATTGTACATTGTTAGTATTCCGCTTGAAAAATAAAATCAATAAAGTGAAGGAGGTTGAAAGGTCAATGAAAAAGATATTAGTTTACGGTGTATCAAATGAAATAGGAGGGATTGAAGGTTTTTTCATAAACATCCTATCTCATTTAAATGATACCTCATTATCGTTTGACTTTATAACTTCTTCAAATGCAATATGTCAATACGAAAAAACAATTATTGAAAATGGCGGTAAAAATTTTAAAGTCACCGCATGGGGCAAGAACCCAATCGCTCATAACAAAGAAATAAAAGAGCTATTAAAAAAAAGTGAGTATGATTATATTTGGACCAACGCTACCTCTGCAAGTAATATATCTATATATAAAAATATAAAAAAATACACTAATTCAAAGTTGATTATTCATTCGCACGGATCTGCTTTTGAATCAAGAAATACTGGATTAAAGTTTAAAATTTTAAAAAGATTACATTTTTTAAATAAGAAAACGTTAAAAAATTACGGAGACATTTTATTTGCAAGTTCAAAAGAAGCATCTTCATGGTTGTTTGAAGACGTTAGAAACGTAGAAATAATAAAAAACGGGGTAGACATCAAACGTTTTTTATTTAATCCGAAAACCCGAAAGAATATCCGAGAAGAGTTGGAAATTAGCGATAAAAAAGTGTTAATAAATATTGGAAGATTAGAAGATGTAAAAAACCAATCTTTTTTACTAGACATAGTTTTTCAGTTATCAAAAGTTGATAATAATATCGTATTACTATTAGTTGGAGAAGGAAGCTTGGAAAAAATTCTGAAAAGAAAAATTCGTGATTTAAACCTTAATAAACATGTTATTTTATTAGGATTTAAATCAAATATTGAAGATTATTTAGTAGCGTCAGATTTGTTTATTCTTCCTTCTAAAAGTGAAGGACTTTCAATTGCAGCAATTGAAGCTCAAACTACTGGTTTAACTTGCTTAGTCTCTAATAACGTACCTTTAGAAATAAATGTTACAGAAAAAGTTAATTATATGAGTTTAAATCATCCAATTGAAAGCTGGGTTAACAAAATCATGAATCTACTTATAAAAGATAATAACCGCTTAGAAATGGCTTATGTAGTTGAACAGAGTGGTTTTAGTATTCAAAATACTGTAGAAATCATTAAAAATATATTAGTGAAGGAAGGAAAAAAAAATGAATAATAAAGTAACGAACTTTTTTTTCTTCCTTCTAATATTTTATGTAACATTTCCATTTGTATTTAAAGAGCAACATTTATTACAGGACTTAATATTTTTAAGTATTAGCGCTTTGATTATAGTTTTTAATTCTAAAATCTTGTTAAAGAAGACAAATATTTTTTCTATAAAAAGTATATTTCTAATCATGTTGTTTGGTTTAATTTCTATCTTTTCAATTGCATATCCTATATATCTAGGTACTGTAGACTTTACTTATTTTAGAGGTATATACTTTACTTCTTTACAACTTGTCATCACCCATTTAGCGATGATTACTATTTTTATTAAATTATATAAAGAAAAAGCAACAATCGAACTATTAATCAAATTTTATATTGCTAGCTGTTTAATGTATATTTTGACCACATTTATATTGATAAATATTCCTTCATTAAAAGAAGCATGGTTAAATGTTCTTTATATTTCTGAAACAGATATTGAACATTTATTAAAACCGCAATACTCAACAAGGATAGGAATAGATGGTTTTGCAGGTTTTAGGCAAACTTTGAGATTTTCGATTGGAATTGTATTAAATAGCTTCTTAATTGTAAAAACGTTGAAATCACAAAAAAAATTATCCTGGTTATTCTATGTATCTCTAATTTTTCTATTCTTAGGAACTCTTTTGTATGGAAGAATTGGTAGCATTGTTAGTATTATTACACTTTTCACTTTAATAGTATTCTTTTTAGGAAATCAAAAAACATTACATTTCGGTATTACTATACTTTCATTTTCCTTTATGGGAGTATTGCTTCTAATAGGAGTATCATTTTTAAGTGAACCTATTCGTATATGGTTCGAATGGGCATTCGAATTGATAATTAGCTTTGTTCAAACAGGGAAATTTTCTTCAACTTCAACTGATATTCTATTTGAAACAATGTATTTCGTTCCAAGTCTAAAAGAATTTTTTGTTGGAGAAGGTTGGTTTACAGATCCAATAAGTGGTAGTTATTTTGGAGGAACGGATGTTGGCTTTTTAAGAAGCTTATTGTTTTTTGGAATTTTTCCTACGTTGATAAATTATTTTATACCATTCTTTATTATTTTCGATATAAAAAATACTCTTTCGAAACAAGAGAAATTAAGTTCCCGTTTTTTTGGCGCCTTATTAATTCTTCTATTTATTGTCTTTGAAATAAAAGGTGGAATTTCTCATTATTTAATTCCTTACCTTATTCCTTTTTATATTGTAGTTGATTTTCAAAAAAAGGGTAAGCATAATATTAAGGAAGCATCATTATAATCAAACTTATTTAGGAGGCAATTATGGAAATAGGTATTGTGATATTGAACTATTTGAACTGGGAAGATACTGTTGAATGTATTCAATCTATTAAAACACAAACCTATGATGATTTAGAAATTGTAGTTGTAGATAACTGTTCAAATAATATGTCTATAGAAAATATCAAGAAGCATCTACACAATGATACAAAAATATATTTTTTACAGACAAAAGAGAATTTAGGATTTGCAAAGGGAAATAATATAGGTATCTCATACTGTACAAATCATTTAAAGATAAAAAATGTTTTTGTAGTGAATAATGATACAATTTTTACTGACAAGTTATATTTCGAAAAATTAGCAAGAATTGATATTAAAAATAGTATTGGGGCTGTTGGCACGCAAATAATTGGTAGCGATGGAAATAATCAAAACCCAATTGAGTTTAGTGCTAATCTTAAAAGTATTATAAGAGAATACCTTTTCCCGATGATTTTATTTTTAAGAAATATTGGAATTTTAAAACAAAATATAAATAGTGACAAAGAAATTGAAAACAAAAATGAAGACAAAAATAGTGAAAATTACATTTTACATGGAGCAGCAATTTTTTTAACTGAAAATTATTTAAACCAAATTAATGGATTTTATCCAAAAACTTTTTTGTACTATGAAGAAAATATTTTAGGGATTATTTTTAAGAAAATGAATTTAGAGATGATATACTATAATGAAACGAGTATTTACCATAAAGAAGATCAATCATCTATAAAAAGTTTTTCTAATCAATCTAAGATAAAGTATAAATTTGGGCGAAAAAGTGTTAAAGAAGCGTTGAAATTATTTTTTATAAAACCAGAGCGAATAAAAAAAATAGTTAATGAACAAAAGTATTATTACGATATAAAATAAGTCTAAATAAGTTTTAAACAATGAAAGTAGGGACTATTTGTTATGGCAATGAGTGATTTCAAATCAGGAATTAGGTATAGTGCAATAGGAAAATATTCTAATGTAATTATCCAGTTGTTAGTAAATGCTGTTTTATCAAGGATACTTTCCCCAGGAGATTATGGAATTGTAGCTATTGTGCAAATATTTTTGGCGTTTTTCACATTGCTAGCAGATATGGGATTTGGGCCAGCAATAATACAGAATAAGACATTAAAGGACACTGAAATAAGTGTAATCTTTCAATTCTCAATCTATGCTGCTGTATTATTGGGTATCATTTTTACTTTTTTAGGATATCCAGTTAGCCTATTTTATGATAATACTGTTTATATTCCTATTTTTGTAATTTTAGGTATATCTGTATTTTTTTATGCACTACTAGTAGTACCTAAAGCCGTACTTGAAAAAAAGAAAGATTTTAAATCTGTAAATGTCGTGGTTATTATATCTGGTATTATTAAAGGGATAGTTTCAATAATATTAGCAGTGATGGGGTTTAAATATTATTCTATAATTATTGGTGGGATAGTTCAGGCTATCATAAATTTTGCGTATTATTATTATAAAACTAGGATTTCTCCCTTTGAAAAATTTAAATGGGATCCAATAAAAAAAATATGGCAATTTTCTAAAAACCAATTTTCGTTTAACTTTATTAATTATTTTTCTAGAAATTTAGATAGTATATTAATAGGTAGATTTTTAGACCCAACACAATTAGCATTTTATAACAAATCATACCAAATATCGTTATATCCAAATCAATTATTAGCTGGAATTATAACACCTGTAATCCAACCTATTATGTCTGATTATCAAGAGGAAAAAGATGTTATAGAGAAAGTATATTTGAAGATTACTAGAATCTTAGCAAATATTGGTATTCCGGTTTCTGTTTTTTGTTTCTTTGCTGCTGAGGAAATCATTTTATTTATTTTTGGTAATCAATGGGGAGATAGTGTCTTAACATTTCGTATTTTATCGGTATCAATATGGCTACAAATGATAGCAAGTACAACAGGAGCATTTTACCAATCAACAAATAGAACAGATTTACTTCTATTTTCTGGAATACAATCTATGATACTCAATGCCCTATTTATTGTTTATGGAATAATGAATGGTACAATTGAATCAGTTGCATATATGATAGTAATATCATTTTCAGTGAACTTTTTGGTCAATAATTATTTACTGATGTATAAAGTTTTCGATTCTGGTTTTTCAAAGCTAATAACGGCTCTGAAAAAACCATTTATTTTAGGAATACTTCAATTGATATTCTTTATATTGTTACCTGATTTAAACTTTGGTATTTTTGTTAACTTAGTTATACAAGTAATTGTTTTTGCTATTGCTTTTTTCATTGGATTATTGTTAACAGGTCAAATCAAAGAAATGAAAAAACTGATTGTAAAATGATTACTAAAATCAAAATATATTCATTGAATACTTCGTTCTCTATTATACAAATAAAAGTATTGGATTTTTCGAGAAAATAATATGTTAGGAATGATTAGATGATAAGAGAAAATGATGCAGATATTATTTTAGTAACTGGCGCCGCAGGATTTATAGGATCTTTTTTATCTAAAAGATTATTAGAATCCGGAAAAAAAGTCATAGGTATTGATAATTTAAATGATTATTATGATGTAAATTTAAAAAAAGAAAGATTAGAAAATTTAAATACGTTTGAAAATTTCAAATTCAAGAAAATTGATATAGCAGATAAAGAATCAGTAATGGACATTTTTATAGAGTTTAATCCAGCAATAGTAATCAATTTAGCTGCACAAGCGGGTGTGCGATATTCCTTAGAGAACCCTGATGCATATATTCAAAGCAACTTGATAGGTTTCTTTAACATCTTAGAAGCCTGTAAAAATCATCCTGTTGACCATCTTATCTATGCTTCTTCGAGTTCAGTCTATGGAAATAATAAAAAGGTTCCTTTTGAAGAAACAGATAAAGTAGATAACCCTGTATCTTTATATGCTGCAACTAAAAAATCAAATGAATTAATGGCTCATACTTATAGCCATTTGTATAATATTCCTGCTACAGGATTGAGATTTTTTACCGTGTATGGCCCAATGGGTAGACCAGATATGGCATATTTTGGTTTTGCTGACAAATATTTTGCTAATGATTTAATTACAATTTATAATAATGGCGATTTTGAAAATGATTTATACCGTGATTTCACTTATATAGATGATATTGTGGAGGGAATAGTTCAATTACTGTTAAAACAACCAGAAGGAAAAAGTGAGCAAGTTCCTCATCGAATATTAAATATTGGAAATAGCCAACCAGTTAAATTAATGGAATTTATTACGACTTTAGAAAAAGCTTTCAGCCAATCTTTAGGTCGTAGAGTTAATTTTAATAAAAAATATGAGCCTATAAAACTTGGTGATGTTCCAGCAACATTTGCATCTACAGATAAATTGCATGAGTTGACTGGTTTTAAACCAACGACTTCAATAAAAGAAGGACTTCAAAACTTTACTGATTGGTATGTGAATTATTATGAAAAACAATGAAGAAACTGATTTAACACAATTATAATTCTCGGAAATTATAGCAACCGGTTATAGTTAAAGTATCATCAGTATAGCTGCTATAGGGGAAGAGGAAATTCAGTTATATCTATTTTGCAAAATAGATATAACTGAATTTTTTTGTTGAAAATAAATTCACAATAACTCACTAGAATAGAAATAGAAATTTATGTGTCTATTAATTTATTGATATCCGCCACTATGAATTACCACTAGTGACAGGATTACCAATTTACAAAGATTTAAAAAAAATCACAAAAACTATGGTATACTAAAAATTAGTTTTTGTAGTTTTGTAAAAGAAAAAGGGAGGTTTATAATGGGAAACACGAAAAAAAGATTACGCTCTATGCTGAAGTCAATCACTGTACTGACAGTATTGGCGACATTGACTTCATCCATTGCACCGGCTGCAGTATCTGCTTCCGAAATAATTAATAAAGAAAGAGTCGAGGAAACTCAGGCCCAGAATTATGAAGGTAATGAGCAAGAAAATAGTTTGGGAAATCTAGAGAATTCTGAAAGCTTATCATCTCAGAGTAATGAAGAGGAGAGTCAAACAGCCACATCGGAAAGTATACATAGTGAAACAATGGAAGAACAAACAGATGAAAATGATCTAGACGAATCTACATACAATGATTTTAGTAAAACTACCGAATCTAGACAAAAGAAAACTGAAGAGGAAACGGTTATAGACGAAGAATTTATAGAATCATTTAAAGCTGATGGAAGTGATAGTGTCAATAAAAGTGATTATGTGCATTATGATGCTTTAGTAGTCGCAGGAGATCAGCCTGTTTTCTCGAAACCTGGTTATACAGTAGGAGCAAAAAAACTAGGAGAAACAACTACTTACTTGAATCAATCAGTTCTTATTTCACAAGAAAAAGTGACTGTAAAAGGTATATGGGCTGAAATTTCTATTAATAATGAAATAATAGGTTGGGTTGCTAAGGATACATTAAATATTAATTTCGATGAAATTATTGATCAGAAAATGGTTCACTACGATGCAGTTATTATGCAAGGACGCCACGATGTTTATACTTTACCTGGATATACAGAAGGAAACGTTCTTATAACAAAAGCCTCTACTTATCTCAATCAGAAAATTAATGTTGTTCAAATAATCAAAACAAGTCGTGCGACATGGATACAGTTTTCTATCAATGGTGCAACGATTGGTTGGATGAATATTATTGGAGTAAACCTTAAATACGATTCATTAGAAAAAACCGAAGAAGTTCATTATGATGCAACGGTAGAGCAAGGACGTCATGATGTATATACTTTACCTGGTTATACACAAGGGAATGAGATAATAACAAAAGCTTCTACATATTTAAACCAAACTGTTCAAATAGATGAGGAGAAAGTAACCGACCGTGCGATATGGGTATTGATTTCTCAGAATGGAAAGATAATCGGTTGGATGAATAAAAAAGGTATAAAAGCAGTTGAATATAATGATACTATTAGTGAAAGTCGATCAGTTCATTATGAAGCAACTGTATCAAAAAACAATCAATTAATCTTTTCGGCTCCTGGATACACAAAAGATTCAAAAGCAATCGCTAATACAAAAGATTACTATAAAAACGACACGAGAATTTTAGAAGAAAAAATAACAAAACGAGCAACATGGGCTCTTATTTCAGTTAATAACAAAACGATTGGTTGGGTTGATAAAGCTCACTTAACGGTTCAATATGATAGCATAAAGACTACTAAAGCGGTTCATTATGATGCATTAGTGGAACAAGGACGCCATGATATTTATACAGCCCCAGGATATACAAAGGGAAATGAAATCATCACAAAAGCATCATCCTATTTAAATAAAAAGGCATATATAGTAAACATTGCAGAGACGGGAAAAGCAACGTGGGCTCAATTTTCTATTAACGGAAAAATAATTGGTTGGATGAATATTATTGGATTATCTATTCAATACGATAAAATTATTTCCAGTAACAAAGTGAATATTATAGCAAAAGTAGTAGAGGGTAGACATGATGTATACACGATACCTGGATATACCAAGAACAATGAACTTATAACAAAATCTGAAACTTACCTAAATAAAAATATAACAATAGTAAAAGAAATAAAAACCGCTAGAGCAACATGGGCATTAATTACTTTAAACGGTGAAACGATTGGATGGATGAATAAAAAAGGATTGTCCATAATTAAAGTAAACTTTGTGGATGAAGTTTCAGAGAGTCGCAATACCCATAATGATGCTATTGTTAGTAAGAAAGACCAGCTTATTTATTCTGCTCCAGGGTTTACTAGTGGAGCAAAAGAAATTGGTAATACATCAAGTTATCTTAATAAAAAAGTTCAAATTACTCAGGAAAAAGAAACTGATAGAGCAACATGGGCTCAGATTTCAATTAACAACAAAAATATCGGTTGGGTAAATAAAACTTCGGTAACACTTAAATATGACACGATACAAACTACTAAGGATGTACATTTTGATGCAGTTGTTTCACAAGGCCGACATGATGTATACACTGTACCTGGATATACTAAAGGTAATAAAATAATTGCTAAATCTTCAAGTTATCTTAATAAAAAAGTTCTTGTATCAAAGATACTTAAAACGAACCGAGCAACATGGGCTCAAATATCAGTAAGCGGAAAAGTAGTCGGATGGATGAATATTATAGGATTAACTGTTCAATATGATAAAATTTTAGATACGAAAAAAGTACATTATGAGGCTGTTGTAGTACAAAATCAGCACGATGTATACTCAAAACCTGGCTATACTGAAAATAACCAGAGATTAACAAAATCCTCAACATATTTGAGTAAAAAAGCAATAGTTACTCAAATTGTAAAAACAAAGCGAGCAACATGGGTAGAAATTTCCATAAATGGGAAAACTCCAGTATGGATGAATAAGAACGGTCTAAAAATAAAATATGATAAAGTTAATTCAACAAAAACTACAAATTATAATGCTAAAGTAGTTGAAGGGCAGCACGATATTTATACTGTTCCAGGATACACAGATGGAAACATAATTGTTGGGAAATCAGGAAGTTATCTAAATAAAAATATAAGAATTATCCAGGAAAAACAAACGGCTCGTGCCACATGGGCTTTAATTTCTATAAACGGTAAAACTATTGGATGGATGAATAAGAAGGGCATAGACAGTATTATTTCTATCTATCTAGATCCCGGTCATGGTGGAGATGACCCTGGAGCAATATCTGGCGGCGTAACAGAAAAAGTTCTTAATTTAAAAATAGCATTAAAAGTTGAAAAACTATTAAAAGGAAAAGGTTACGAAGTTATTATGTCAAGAAGAACAGATAAATTTGTAAGCTTATCTGATCGGGCACAAGAAGCTAATAAGATGAAAGTAGATATCTTTGTTAGTGTACACCATAACTCCTTTATGAAAACAGCATATGGAATCGAAACGTATTCTTACAATGGTCTTGGAAACCCCAAGAATATAATGTCAAGTAATTCAAATCGTTTACTTATTAGTACTGTTTTGTCCAATGAGATACACAAAAGACTGATCAGCAATACAGGTGCCTATAATAGAAATAATCGTAAAGCAAATTTCCATGTTATTAGAGAAACAACTATGCCGGCAGTGCTATTAGAATTGGGATACCTGGATAATACTAATGAAAGAGCTAAATTAGTAACAGACAATTATCAAAATAAGTTAGCTAAAGGAATCGTTGAAGGAATAGTTAATTATTTTAATTAGTTATTAATTATAATGAACATTATAAAGATAGATTTTACTCTCTGTTTACAGTTTGTAATGTCTATTTTTTTGACTTTATCTAGTAACAAAATAGGTGATTATGGAAATTGAATTTGCTTAACCTTTCCTAAATGAAGTATAATTTAACTGATGGTAATTAGAGAAAACAAGTTTTGTGTTACTAATTAATAAAATACCGTTAATAAAAATTAAAAGGAGATTATTATGAAAGGTATAATATTAGCAGGTGGAAGCGGAACACGCTTGTATCCTTTAACTAAAGCAGTATCAAAACAATTAATGCCTATTTATGACAAACCGATGATTTATTATCCAATGTCTATTTTAATGTTAGCTGGAATCAAAGACATTTTAATTATTTCAACTCCAACAGATACTCCTCGTTTTGAACAATTATTTGGTGATGGACATGAATTAGGAATTAATTTAGAATATAAAATACAAGAAAGTCCGGATGGATTAGCACAAGCGTTTATTATCGGTGAAGAGTTTATTGGAAAAGATTCTGTGTGTTTGATTCTTGGCGATAATATTTATTATGGTGGTGGATTATCAAAAATGCTTCAACGAACTGCCTCAAAAGAATCAGGTGCGACAGTATTTGGCTATCATGTTAATGACCCAGAACGATTTGGAGTTGTTGAGTTTGATGAAGATATGCATGCTGTATCAATAGAAGAGAAACCTGCCATACCGAAAAGTAATTATGCGGTAACTGGATTGTATTTTTACGATAATAAAGTTGTAGATATCGCCAAAACAATCAAACCATCCCCACGTGGAGAGTTAGAAATTACTGATATTAATAAAGCTTATTTAGAAGCTGGAGAATTAGAAGTGGAACTAATGGGCCGTGGCTATGCATGGCTAGATACAGGGACCCATGAATCGTTACTTGAAGCCGGTACTTTTATTGAAACCATTGAAAAGCGCCAAAATCTTAAAGTAGCCTGTTTAGAAGAAATCTCTTATCGCATGGGGTATATTACTCGAGAACAATTGATTGAGCTGGCTCAACCTTTGAAAAAAAATGGCTATGGTCAATATTTACTACGTATTGCTGAAGAGGATAAATAGAAAGGAATTTAGATGACATGAAAGTATTAGATACAAAACTACAAGATGTGAAAATTATTGAAATGGATGTTTTCGGAGATCATCGAGGTTTTTTTACTGAAAGCTATACAAAAGAAAAATTTTTAGAGAATGGAATCGCTATTGATTTTATTCAAGATAATCATTCTTTATCCGTTGAACCAGGCGTATTAAGAGGGATGCATTTCCAAACACCTGAGAAAGCCCAAACAAAATTAGTTCGTGCAACGACAGGCGTCATTTATGATGTTATTGTTGATATACGTGTGGGTTCTCCTACATACGGACAATCAGAGGGGTTCATTTTAAGCGAGTTTAACCATCGCCAATTGTTAGTACCTAAAGGTTTCGCACATGCTTTTGTAACCCTTACGCCCAATTGCAACGTGCAATACAAAGTGGATGAGTATTATTCAAAAGAACATGATGGAGGGATTGCTTTCGATGATCCAGCGTTAAACATTCAATGGCCAATGCCGATGGATAAATTAGTTCTATCTGAAAAAGATACAAAGCATCCTACATTAGCTGAATTTGATAATCCATTTATTTGGGAGGAAAAATAACGATGAACATATTAGTAACAGGGGGAGCCGGCTTTATTGGCAGTAATTTTGTCCATTATATGCTTGAAAAACACCCAACGTATAAAATCGTCAACTTAGATTTATTGACCTATGCAGGAAATATTCACAGTTTAGATGATGTGATGGGTAATCCAAATCATGTATTTGTGCAAGGAAATATCTTGAATAAAGAATTAGTGCGCCATTTAGTTAAGGAACATAAAATCACTCATTTTGTGAACTTTGCGGCAGAGTCACATGTGGACCGCAGTATTCTAAATCCTGAGATTTTTGTAGAAACCAATATTCAAGGAACTTTAGCTTTATTAAACGTCGCTAAAGAAATGAATATTGAAAAATACTTACAAGTCTCAACGGATGAAGTATACGGCTCTCTTGGGCCCGAAGGTTACTTTACAGAAGAAACACCTTTAGCACCTAACAGTCCTTACTCGGCAAGTAAAACTGGAGCGGATTTACTAGTTCGTGCATATTACGAAACCTATGGAATGAATGTCAATATTACTCGTTGTTCAAATAACTATGGTCCATACCATTTTCCAGAAAAATTGATTCCGTTGATGATCACAAATGGCATGGATAGTAAAGAATTACCAATCTATGGGGATGGATTAAATATCCGTGATTGGCTGCATGTACAAGATCATTGCCAAGCAATCGATTTAGTTTTACACAAAGGTCGTAAAGGTGAAGTGTATAATGTAGGTGGACACAATGAACGCACGAATAACCAAATCGTTGATATTATTATCGATCAACTGGGCTTATCTCGTGAATTAATTCAATACGTTGATGACCGTTTGGGTCATGATAAACGTTATGCCATCGACCCAACAAAGTTGGAAATTGAATTAGGTTGGAAACCCAAGTACACCTTTGATTCTGGAATTTTAGAAACCATCGACTGGTATCAAAAAAATGAAGCTTGGTGGCGTCCGTTGAAAGAACGCGCTGGACTAAATTAATCGAACGAAATAAAAGATTTTTTTTAAGTTTAGCAGATTTTTTGTTTTCTTTGCTTTATTAAATTGAACTAGACAAAATATTTTAAATGGTACCTGATATTTCAATAATTTTCTTTGAATGTCATTTCATTTTCCTGTGGTTGAAGAAATAGTTGTTTGATTCATGTCATTGAAATCTATTTCTTTAAACAACTTACCTTTTCTTAAATGGCCTTCAACCAACGTAAGCATGTTCGTATCCTTTCTAAATAGGTAGCTATTTTGCCAAATTAGCCATTATTATAGTGGCAATAAAGTTCTATCATCACCAGTTCATCCATGGTAAAGTGGGTGTAAGTCATTCGTGATCACTCCTCTGTCTTCTTTAGTCGGAATTACATGTTGAGTGTACCATGAAAGGCTTTTTTATTTGTTTAATTGGTGTTTATAAAAAAATTGGAGGTCCAAAAATGACTGTCTTAATTACCGGAGGAACTGGACAACTTGGTTCTGAACTGAAAAAATTATTAACTGAAAAAAAAATAACATTTCTTTCAGTTGGTTCAAAAGAATTAAATATCACAGATGAAAAAGCAGTAAATCACTTTATTAAGGAATTAAAACCAACAATTATTTATCATTGTGCAGCTTATACTGCCGTTGATGCAGCAGAAGATGAAGGGAAAGAACTAAATCAAGCTGTTAACATACGAGGAACTGAAATTATAGCAAAAGCTGCAGAAGAAGTAGACGCAACTTTCGTCTATATTAGTACAGACTACGTTTTTGATGGAACAAATTTAGGGGAGTATAAAGAAACAGATTTAACTAATCCTCAAAGTGAATATGGACGTGCCAAACTAGCTGGCGAACAAATCGTTCAAAAACTAGTTTCAAAGCATTATATTGTTCGGACATCATGGGTGTTCGGTGAGTTCGGAAAAAATTTTGTGTTTACGATGCAACGCTTAGCTGAAACACATCCAAAGCTGACAGTCGTAGCGGATCAGATTGGTCGTCCAACATGGACTCGTACGTTAGCTGAATTTGTATACTACCTTATTGAGCAAAAAGCAGAATATGGCATCTACCATTTATCTAATGAAGGTAGTTGTTCATGGTATGAATTTGCGAAAGAAATTTTGAAAGGTCAAGAGGTAGAAATTGTTCCGGTAACATCAGCTGAATATCCACAAAAGGCCAACAGACCAAAGCACTCTGTCATGGATTTATCTAAAGCTAAATCTATTGGATTTAAGATTTCAACATGGAAAGAAGCACTTAATTTGTATAAATTGTCACAAAATCGTTGATTTTGTGACAATTTATTTATGTTATCATGACTTTAGCGTTATTTTTTTACATATGGAGGAGAAAAAGAATGAAAAGAAAGAATAATAAATTTTTCAATATGATAGTATTTTTAACAACTAACGTATTATTATTTACTACTCTACAGCCAACTATTATTTTTGCAACTGAAAGTAGCATTATGTCAAGTACGATAGAATCAAGTGAAATAGAAACTGATACAACAGACTCTAGTGAATTAAATTCAAGTACAATGGAATCAAACGAATCAGAGACTACCATAATTACTTCTGATGAGTTGGAAGAAGATAATGAAAAGTCAAATGAGTCAGAAACAATAACAGTTGATCCGAGTGAGAATGAGTCAAGAACAACAGAGTCAGATGCAACAGATATAACAGAGTCCGGTGTAACAGAATCCAGTGCAACAGAATCCAGTGTAACAGAATCAAGTACAACAGAGTCTGCTGAACCAGAAACAACTACAACTGATGAAATACAGAAAGACATAATGGATTCAAGCGAATTTGAATCGAATACTTCCGATGCAGAAAACTATTCTGATGAGAAAATCTTTTCTGTAGAAGAAAACAGAGAATATACTATAGAACTAATGGAAAGAGAAAGTAATCAACAAATGAATACTTTCTCTAGAATGATGAGTTTACCGGTTTCTACAACGTTCATTAATAATATTGCGCCATATGCGGTTGAAGTAGCTAATAAATATGGATTATTTCCTTCAGTTATGATTGCCCAAGCAGCGTTGGAAAGTGGATGGGGAACTAGCTCACTTGCCAGCAGTCCTAACAACAACTTGTTTGGAGTTAAAGGAACTTATAATGGGAAATTTGTATCTATGCCAACAAGGGAATGGGATAAAACAAATGGATGGTATACTATTTATCAAAACTTTAGAAAATATCCTTCTTTTTTAGAATCTTTATCAGATTATGCCAAAAAATTGAAAAACGGTCTAACTTATCAAACAGATAACTACTCAGGTACTTGGAGAGCTAATGCTACAAACTATAAAACTGCAGCAGCAGGATTAGTAAAACCAGTGGCTAAGTATTCATATGCAACTGACCCTACTTATGTAAAAAAGTTAACGGATCTTATTGAAACATATGATTTAGCTAAATATGATAGGTATCCGAATGTAACTTATGAAACTCATTTTCAAACATCAGGTTGGTTAAAATCTAAATCAAACGGTATTACTAGCGGATCTACAAGCAATAAAAAAAGATTAGAAGCTATTAAAATTAATGTAGCCGGTTTTGAAAATTTAGGTATTAAGTACTCTTCACATGTTCAAAATGAAGGCTGGACAAATTGGGTAAGTAATGGCGTAACTAGTGGTAGCATGGGTAAGTATCAACGACTAGAAGCAATTAAAATTCAGCTTACAGGAACACAAGCTAGTGCCTTTGATGTTTATTATAGAGTAAATGTAGATGGAGATGGCTGGTTGGGATGGACTAAAAATGGGAACATTTCTGGAACAGTTGATTTTAGAAAAAAAATAAACGCTATTCAAATATCTGTATTACCTAAAGGGTCTAGTGCTCCGGGATCTACAGCTAATGCATACAAATTGAAACCTGCAACTATAAACTATTCTACACATGTACAATCAACTGGATGGCAAAAAAAGGTTTCAAGTGGAAATACAAGTGGAACAACGGGTAAAGAAAAAAGGTTAGAAGCGATTAAAATTTCAAAAAGTGATTCTAAATATTCGGGTAGTATTCAATATAAATCACATGTTGAATATAATGGATGGCAAGGCTGGACTGAAAATGGAGATTTAAGTGGAACTACAGGTAAATCAAGGCGTTTGGAGGCTATACAAATTAGGCTAACGGGTGAATTATCAGAAAAATTTGATATTTACTATCGAGTTCATTCTCAATCTTACGGTTGGTTAGGTTGGGCTAAAAATGGAAACTCAGCAGGTAGTCAGGGTAAATCTAAGAGAATGGAAGCTATACAAATTAAATTGGTTCAAAAAGGCGGAAAAGCGCCAGGTAGTACAGCTAATTCTTTTATCAAATAATAATCAGTTTGAAGTAATTAAAGTCGTGTTAAAGAAAATATATTTGTCTTCAGAAGCTAAAACTTCTGAAGGCTTTTTTTTGACTCTTCTCCAAATGGTTTTGATAGAATAAGGTGAGATTTATTCTGAAATGTACGGGTTTGCTTTTGGAGAGCCATGGGAGCGACAGAAGTTTAAAATCACATTCTTCAGACTTTCGAACTTCAAACAAACCGTAACCGCGCTAAAACGCCAACATTTTTTAATTCTCATTGAATCAAATACACGGCTACAAGCAATCCTATTCCTCTGTAAATTTCGTGCCATTAAAGTAGCTGAACTAACAACACTAAAAAGTATAGAGCTTTGTTTTGACAAATCAGATTGAATGAATATATTAGTAATAATTAACGCTTAATCATATTGATAACCCTTAGAGATAATGGTAAAGTTACTAATGTTATTTTTTAAAATAATTAGAAAGATAAGGAGAGTAGAATGGAAACATAACAATTGTTAAAAATTATTTTAATTTAAGAATGGGGATACATAAATGTTAATTGGAAAGAAATTAATTAGTACAGTTTTTACTAGCACAATATTGGCCTTAACTCTTTCACCGATATTTTCATATGCTGCAACTGACGAAAAAACAATCGATGAGACAGAAAAAACTGTGCAAACAGTTGAAATGAAAGCAGCAATTAATACGGAAGTTATAATTGATGTATCATCACTAAAAGTTAGCAAAACTTCTGCAACATTAGGAGATACTATTAAAATTAGTTTAGCAGCAGAGAACCCTGCTGATATAGATTATATTGACATTTCTTATGTTGCTCCTTTAAGCAAGTATCAAAGTAATTTTACTTTAAAGCTTAATAAGCAAACAGATCTTTTCGAAGTAGAAATCGAAGTAGATAAAGAATTTGAAAATGGAACGTGGATTTTTGATGGTATATATGCAACTGATTTAGAAGGGAATACTGTATACAGTGAAAAATTTGATTCTCTAACTGCTGGGAACTTCCTTATTTCAGGTATAAGATCAGAAATCAATTTGCCGCAGTTTGATTATGAATCTCTAGAAGTATCAAAAAAAATAGTTACTGAAGGGAATACTGTTACTATAAGCGCTAAAATTACTGATGACAGTAACTTAGAAAAGGTTAGTTTAGGATATTTTTATGGTGAAGACCTAACTGATGAATCTTATTTTAATATTGATATGGTGTACAATTCAAAAACAGACAGATACGAAGCTAGCTTTTTAATTGATGATGAATCTTATATAGGATCATGGCGTATAACAAGTATAAGTGCTAAAGACAGTAATCAAAATTACATGCAGTGGTTTAACGGTGTCTTTTGGCAAGAAAATGGACCTGATTTAACGGCTGGTGAGTTTGAAGTAATTACTAATACAGAAAAAGCTGCAGTCTCTTATTTAACTCATGTTCAAAGCAAAGGGTGGATGGATAAAGTTGCAGATGGAGCACTATCTGGAACTAAAGGTGAGAGTAAACGGATGGAAGCTGTTAAGATCACTGTAGATAATAATCCTGATTTAGGGATTACGTATTCTACGCATGTTGAAAAAAACGGATGGATGAATTGGGTCTCAGATGGGACTTTAAGTGGAACATCAGGAGAAGCTAAACGATTAGAAGCCATCAAAATTAAATTAACCGGTACAGATGCAGAAAAATACGACGTTTATTACCGTGTTCATGCAGAAAAAAATGGCTGGTTAGGCTGGGCCAAGAATGGTGAAGAAGCAGGAACAGAAGGTTACAGTAGACGTCTGGAAGCAATAGAAATTGTCATAGTAGAAAAAGGAGCAGCTGCTCCTGGATCAACAGCTAAACCTTTCGATAAAAAAGAAAAAGTTCCTACCGTATCTTATACGACACATGTCCAATCCATTGGGTGGCAAGCATGGGTTAAGGATGGAACAATGGCTGGAACATCAGGAAAAGCTAAACGTTTAGAAGGTATTAAGATCAATCTGGAAAACTTAACAGTTTCAGGAAACATTCAATACAAAACGCATGTTCAAAGTTATGGTTGGCAAGGGTGGTCAACAAACGGCAGCTTAAGCGGCACTTCAGGCAAAGCCAAACGCTTGGAAGCTGTTCAAATTCAATTAACAGGCGAAATGGCCAAAAAATATGATGTTTATTATCGCGTCCATGCACAAAGCTATGGTTGGCTAGGTTGGGCTAAGAACGGCGAATCTTCCGGTACAGAAGGCAAAGCTAAACGTTTAGAAGGTGTTGAGATTAAATTAGTTGAAAAAGGAGAACAAGCACCTACCAGTAAGGTGAACTCATTTATAAAATAAATTGAATAATTTAAATATGGCAATAAATCAGTTAGCAATTTAATTTTTGCCGAAGCATTTATTAAAAATTCCCAAAAAAATTATGTTGAAAATTTAAAAAGAAAGCAGTTAATTTGTTATTGTGAATATGGTAATCAACCGTCACGAAGACTGGCTAAGGTCTACAAAAAAATATATTAAATTTTAACCTATGAGCTAAAGCTCTAAAGCAATGTACTGTATTTCACAAAATGTTATGGACTTGACTATAAAAGGGTGATTTCGAATTAAATTCGGAGTTACCCTTTTCTAATTAAAATAAAAATATAATTGCAAAATATTATTCTACTGGTACAATAAAAAAGGAAGTACATATAATCAATGTGACCGTTTATAAAGACTGTCAAGAAAAGGGTGGAAGAATGTCACAATCAAGATTTGAAATGCGAAAACCAAGAAAAAGACCAAAGAAGAAAAGAAAAGGTTTGAAAATTTTTCTAATTATTGCATTGGTACTATTTATTGTTTTAGGTTTATTTGTTTGGAAAATTTACAGTGATGTTGCAGGAACAACTGAAAAAATATATAAAGATGTTGAAAAAGAAGAAGTTCGTGATAGCTCGGTTGATATTAGTAAAAAAGATCCGTTTTCTATTCTGCTGTTAGGAGTAGATACAGGAGACTTAGGAAGAACAGAGCAAGGGCGTTCAGATACAATGATGGTCCTGACCGTAAACCCAAATACAGATACTACAACAATTATCAGTATTCCTCGTGATACACGTACTGAGATCGTAGGTCATGGAACGACGGATAAAATCAACCATGCTTATGCATTTGGTGGGACATCAATGTCCGTAAATACCGTTCAAAATATGTTGGACATTCCAATTGATCATTACGTCCAAGTTAATATGCAAGGTTTACAAGATGTGGTCAATGCAGTTGGCGGAGTTCAAGTAACCAGCCCATTAACTTTTTCTTCTGAAGGCTATAACTTTACAGAAGGTGTAACGGCTTCTTTAGACGGTGAAGCTGCATTAGCGTATTCTAGAATGCGTTATGATGATCCGAATGGAGACAATGGTCGTCAAGAAAGACAACGACAAGTGATCCAAGCAACTGTTGAAAAAGTAGCCTCATTATCTACCATTTCAAATTACCAAGATATCTTAGGTTCATTAGAAAATAATATGCAAACAAGTCTTGAATTTGATGATATGGTAAAGTTATTTAATAATTATCGTTCAGCTGCTGGAAACATCCAACAAGATCAACTTGTAGCAACTGGCTCAATGATTGATGGAATTTACTATGGGATCGTACCGGATGAAGAAATGAATAGAGTATCTAGTCTATTAAAAGAACAATTGGAATTAAATTAATAATAAAAACGCTATGTTTTTTCTCATAGTGTTTTTTGTTGTAGAAGATGAATAGCAGACTGATTGTTTTTAGCTCAGCAATCTGCTATTATTATAATGTTAACTTGAAAATTTTTGTTTTTAAATATAAAAGTAGAAGGAGCCAGTCCATTTTGAAAATTACAGTAGTCGGAACCGGTTATGTTGGATTATCCAATGCAGTTCTGTTAGCACAGCACAATGAAGTTACAGCCTTAGAAATCGTTGAAGAAAAAGTAACGTTGATCAACAATAAAAAATCACCAATCGTTGATAAAGAGATTGAAGAATACCTGGCAACAAAAGAATTGAATCTAAAAGCTACAACAAATAAAACGGATGCTTATAAAGATGCACAATATGTGATTATTGCGACACCGACAAACTATGATGAAAAGAAAAACTATTTTGATACATCAACAGTAGAAGGCGTTATTGAAGATGTTCTTAAATACAATCCACAAGCGACTATGATTATTAAATCAACCGTACCTGTTGGGTACACAAAGGAAACACGAGAAAAGTACGGCGTAGATAATATTGTTTTTTCACCAGAATTTTTGCGTGAAGGTAAGGCGCTTTATGATAATCTTTATCCGTCACGTATTGTTGTTGGTGCAAAAACGGAAGCAGCTAAAACGTATGCAGATTTATTAGTTGAAGCGGCTATAAAAAAAAATATTGCTGTTTTATTTATGGATTCGACAGAAGCTGAAGCAGTCAAATTATTTTCTAATACTTATTTAGCATTACGAGTAGCATACTTTAACGAATTGGATACGTATGCAGAAGTTAGAGGATTGGATACAAAATCAATCGTTGATGGTGTAGGGCTAGATCCAAGAATCGGGACCCATTACAATAATCCTTCATTTGGTTATGGCGGTTACTGCTTGCCAAAAGATACGAAACAACTGTTGGCAAATTACGAAGATGTACCAAATAATATCGTTGGCGCAATTGTGGATGCGAACCGTACACGTAAAGACCATATAGCAAATATGGTTATGAAACGTAATCCAAAAATAGTTGGAATCTATCGTTTGACGATGAAAACTGACTCAGATAACTTCAGAGCGTCATCCATCCAAGGAATCATGAAACGAATCAAGGCAAAAGGTATAGAAGTAGTTGTTTATGAACCGGTACTAAAAGAAGATACTTTTTATAATTCAAAAGTGATTCATGATTTTGACGAATTTAAAAAACTATCTGATGTGATTGTTTCAAATCGATTAGCCAAAGAATTGATGGATGTACAAGAAAAAGTCTATACGAGAGATTTATTCCATACAGATTAGTCCGTTAGTGCATGAAAGCCATCTATTAGGAGGTAAGAGATATGTCAAAAGTAAGAAAAGCTGTGATTCCTGCAGCAGGTTTAGGGACGCGTTTTTTACCGGCCACAAAAGCTACAGCAAAAGAAATGTTGCCAATCGTAGATAAGCCAACAATTCAATTTATTATTGAAGAAGCGATTGAATCTGGGATCGAAGAAATATTAATCGTTACTGGAAGAAGTAAACGCTCGATTGAAGATCATTTTGACTCTAATTTTGAATTAGAGCAAAATCTTCAAGAAAAAGAAAAATTTGAATTGTTAAAATTAGTTGAAAGTACCACAAAAATCAAATTGCATTTTGTGCGTCAGTCTTATCCTAGAGGTCTAGGAGACGCTGTCTTGCATGGAAAAAGTTTTATCGGGAATGAACCCTTTATTGTCTTGCTTGGGGATGACTTGATGGTCGATGAAGTGCCTTTGACCAAACAATTGATGAACCACTATGATGAAACGCAATCATCTGTCTTAGCTACGATGCGTGTTCCACATAAAGATACGTCTAAGTATGGAATCGTCGATTTAGATGGAGAAGTCTCTAAGGATCTATACAAAGTGAATCACTTTGTTGAAAAACCGACACCTGAAGAAGCACCTAGCGACTTGGCGATTATTGGCCGTTACTTGTTAACACCGGAGATCTTTGACGTTCTTGAAAAACAAGAACCTGGTGCAGGAAATGAAATACAGTTAACGGATGCCATCGAGACCTTGAATAAAACGCAACAAGTTTTAGCGCACGAATTCAAAGGGAAACGCTATGATGTTGGCGATAAGTTCGGTTATATGATGACTAATATTGAATTTGGACTTGAACATAAAGAAGTAAAAGATGACTTGAAAGAATACATTATCCAATTAAGTAAAGAATTGGATGGCAGAAATTGAACATAAAAAATAGAGAGCTCAATAAGGAGCTCTTTATTTTTTTAGTGCTCTCCAAACTAAAATGCCTGAAACATGACAAAAATAGTTCCACCAACCATCTTAAAAATAAAAATTTGTTGGATAAAATTACTTTATAATGTTCACAGATTAGATGAATATGGTATACTACTTAAAGTCATTTAAAATAGTAACAGAGTTAACAAAAAAGAGTTAAGCAGGAGGAAGAAATGGAAGAAGAAATTAGTTTGTCAGAATTATTCAGTACATTGAAAAAGCGGTTTTCATTGATCATTAGTTTAGGCATGATTGGTTTAATACTAGCAGCTGGGTTTACCTTTTTCATCGCAACACCTCAGTACAATGCAACTACTCAAATTTTAGTCAATCGCACAACAGAATCTGCAGAAGGATTACAACTTACGGATATTAATACGAATGTGCAGATGATCAATACATACAAAGACATTATTAAAGGGCCAGTTATTTTAAATGAAGTCCAAGAAAGCTTGGAATCAACTTTAACAACGATTGAATTATCTGAGAAAATTGAAATTACAACACAAGAGAATTCGCAAGTTTTTTCATTGATTGTAATAGATGATAGTCCATACAAAGCGGCTGAGATTGCAAACGCGGTTGCCGTTACTTTTCAAAATGAAATTGGAAATATTATGAATGTTGAAAACGTGACGATTATCTCAGAGGCTGTTCCCGTTACAGATCAAATTTCACCTAATAACATACTAAACCTAGTGATTGGTTTACTAGTTGGTTTGATGCTAGGTGTTGGTATTTCCTTCTTACTAGAATTCATGGATAAAACTGTCAGAGATGAACGATTCATTACCGAAACGTTAGGCTGGTCAGTATTAGGAAGTGTTTCAGAAATGTCACATGATGAATTACAAGCAGAAATAAAAGTTAAAAAAGCTGAGTTAAATACTAGAAGAACAAAAAGCAGAGTATAAAAGAGGTGAAAGAAATGTTCAATAAAAAGAAAAAACAATTAGATGCTAATGAACGTCCAAGTTTAGTTACACTAACAAGGCCAAGCTCAGTAATCGCTGAACAATTTAGAACGATTCGTACTAATATCCAATTTTCAATGGTAGATAAAAATCTTAAAACGCTTGTCATTACATCAGCTGGACCGGGAGCAGGAAAGTCAACAATATCAGCTAATCTGGCCGTTACTTTTGCTATGCAAGGTAAGAAAGTTTTGATTGTCGATGCAGATATGCGTAAGCCTACAGTCCATAAAACCTTCAGCTTGCCTAATCGCGATGGATTAACAACTCTATTGACCGAAAGAGATGTTGAGGTCAAAGATATTGCTCACCGTCTAGATACAGAAGGGTTGTCCATTATTACAAGTGGTGTTATTCCACCAAATCCATCTGAATTACTAGCATCTAACCGGATGGATCAATTAATAACAGAATTTGAAGATCTGTTTGATTTGATTATTTTTGATATGCCACCAGTTATCGCTGTCACAGATGCACAGGTGATGGCAAGTAAGGCTGATGGCACGATCTTTGTAGTGAATAAAGATGGTGCTGATAAAGAAATGGTTACAAAATCAAAAGAACTGCTTGAAAAAGTAAAAGCAAATGTGATTGGTGTTGTATTCAATCGAGTAGAATTGAAAGGCGACAATTATTATTATTACTATGGAGCAGGTGAGTAAATTTGATAATCAATTTATATTACCAAATTTTACCCGGTATTGATGATGAACCAAAAGACGTAGAGGATTCTCTAGCGATGGACAGGATGGCAGGTGCTTAGCGGATCAATCATATTTTAGCTACACCACATTATAAAAATAGTCGTTGGACAAATGCAAAATATGATATTAATCAATAAGTCGAAATTCTGCATCAAGAACTAGATAGTCGTGCTATCCCATTGACGATTTTTCCAGGACAAAAAATACGTATCGCAAGAGAATTAATTGAGGACATTACTGAAAATAAAATACAGTTTATTGATGAGGGAAATCAATTCCTATTAATTGAATTTCCTGCTGCTACGATTCCGGCTTTCATGGAATCGTTATTTTTTGAATTACAAAAAACTGGAGTAACAACAATCATAGTTCATCCAGAACGCAATCATGTTAGTTTAAATGATCCGAATGGATTGTGTTCATTGATTGAAAAAGGGGCATTAGCTCAATTAACTGCAGGAAGTTATGTGGGATCTTTTGGTAAAAAAATCGAAAATTTAGCAAACAATTGATTGAGGCAGATTTAGTTCACTATATTGCTTTGAATGCACATAACACGACTTCAAGAAGTATCTATATGAAAGAATTGTATCACCAACTAGAAAAAGAATTTGGTCTTAAAAAAAGTTGAAAAGTATCAGAAAATAACAAAAGATATTATCAATGGAGAGCTCATTATTTCGAACGCACCAAAAAAAATTAGACATTCCAAATTTCTAGGATTGTTTTAAAGGAGAAATAGAGAAAGATTATGACTAGAAGAACTAAAAAGAATATTCTGATTGGGTTTGATAGCTTATCAATAGTAGTATCAGGATTAATTGCTTATTTCTTTTTAAATCCCTATATCGCCGTTTCAATCCAATCATTTATAACTACTATTGGTGTAACTATTAGCCTCTACCTCATATTAGCAACTCAATTCAAACTATTTTCTAAAATCAATCGCTATACAAGTATTCGTGAGTCATTGGCTGTAATTATTTGTGTCAGTTTTTCATTTATAGCTTCGGCACTTATTTCGGTAGTTTTATTGAAGACGGTCAGTTTAAGATTTATTATCTTAACGTATATCTTTTCGATAGCAAGTATAGCCGGAAGCAGAATCATTTGGCGTATTTACAATGAACATAACTATAAGAAGGTCCATGGCTATTCAGTTGAACAACAAATCAGAACATTGATTGTTGGTGCTGGAGATGGCGGAAGTATCTTGATTCGTAGTTTAAAACGTAATCCAAGTGATGTGAAAATTGTGGGAATCGTCGATGATGATCCTTCTAAGTTTAAGATGTTGATGCACGAAGTACCGGTAATTGGAAATATAAATGATATACCTGAAATGGCTAAAAAACATCGAGTTCAGCAAATCACAATTGCGATTCCTTCTTTGGAACCAAAAGAATATGAACGTATTTTAGACATTTGTAATCAAGCGGAAATTACTGTCAATCTGATGCCTTCAGTTGAAGATGTCTTGCAAGGTAAGTTATCAGTTAGTCAATTTAGAGAAATTGATGTTGTAGATTTGCTTGGACGAGAAGAAGTTAAATTAGATATGCAAGTTATCGCAACTAAGTTGAGTGGTAAAACCATCTTAGTAAGTGGTGCTGGGGGTTCAATCGGCTCAGAAATTTGTCGTCAAATTGCACGATTCTCGCCTAGACGTATAATTTTATTGGGACATGGAGAAAATTCGATTTATCAAATTAATAAAGAACTTAGTGGAAAATATAGGGGTCAAATCGAAATTGTACCCGTAATAGCGGATATTCAAGATCGTAAAAGACTCTTTGAAGTGATGCAACATTACATACCAGATCGTGTCTATCATGCGGCAGCACATAAGCATGTGCCGATGATGGAATACAATCCAAGAGAAGCTGTTAAAAATAATGTATACGGCACTAAAAATATGGCAGAAGCTGCTAAAGCAGCAGGTGTTGGCAGTTTTATCATGATTTCAACTGATAAAGCCGTTAATCCGCCAAACGTTATGGGTGCAACTAAGCGTGTTGCTGAAATGATTGTTACTGGTTTAAATGAACCCGAGAAAACAAAATTCGCAGCTGTACGTTTTGGAAACGTGTTAGGCAGTCGTGGAAGTGTAGTCCCATTATTTAAAGAACAAATTAAAAATGGAGGACCAGTTACGGTTACAGACTTTAAAATGACAAGGTACTTCATGACGATACCAGAAGCGAGTCGATTGGTTATTCAAGCCGGCGCATTAGCTCAAGGTGGCGAAATTTTCATCCTTGACATGGGAGAACCAGTAAAGATAGTTGATTTAGCTAAAAAAGTTGTTAAATTAAGCGGCTATACAGAAAATGAGATTCCTATCATTGAAACTGGTATTCGTCCAGGAGAAAAACTTTATGAGGAATTACTAGTGGATAGTGAACAAACAGATCAGCAAGTGTACGAAAAGATATTTGTTGGGAGGGTAACCGATATACCTCTAACTAAGGTTATGAAATTTGTTTATACATTAGATGAATGCAGTAGTATAGAATTGAAAGAGCGTTTGCTTGAATTCGCAAATGAGAAGCCAGAAAAAGATAATGATCACAGTAATCAACCCGAAGAGAAAGGGGTTACTATTGATGTACCAGAAACTGTTCAAGCGAGTTATTGATGTCGTATTAGCATTGCTTGGTATAATAATCTTATTACCTGTATTTTTAATCGTTATAATCGCAATTAAGGTAAATTCAAAAGGTCCAATATTTTTCAAGCAAAAACGAGTTGGAAAAGATAAAGTACTATTTAATATTTATAAATTCAGAACTATGAAAATCGATACGCCAAAAAATGCTCCAACACATTTATTGAAAAATCCTGATTCATATATTACCAAAGTTGGCAAAGTATTAAGAAAAACTAGTCTAGATGAATTGCCACAATTGTTCAATATCCTCAAAGGTCAAATGAGTGTCATTGGTCCAAGACCAGCCTTATGGAATCAATATGATTTGGTAATAGAAAGAGATAAATATAAGGCAAATGATATCTACCCTGGATTAACCGGATGGGCCCAAATTAATGGACGGGATGAACTATCTGTTCAAAGAAAAGCAGCTTTAGATGGTGTATATATGAAAAAAATAGGTTTTCTCTTTGATGCTAAATGTTTTATAGGAACTATCATCAGTGTTGTGAAAAACGAAGGCATCGTTGAAGGTGAAACTAGTTCGTTAAAGAAACGAGAAGCAATGGAAAATGAATGAAAAATACTAATAATAGGAAAAAAACAACTATATTGGAAATCAGTTAACTGATTGGCTTAATAGAGTCCCAGATAAATATAAAATGTTGCAGATAAGAGAAATAATATTCCAGTAAATTCAGTGAAATATCTAATACCACTGAAAGTGTTTTTGAGTAACATGAGTAGTAGGATGTATTGTCTAGCCTAATTTGACAAATCAGAAAATTAAAAAATATTTAGAAAACAGGTATTATCTAAAAACAAATATTACTGAGAAATAGGTGGAGAATAATGGAGGAAATAAAAATATCAGTAATTGTTACTACATATAGACGTGAAGCTTCTCTAAAAACAGCATTAAATTCTTTAGGAAAGCAGACTTATACTAACATAGAGATTATTATCGTTGATGATAATGCCGACATATTTTGGAATAATAAAGTTAAAGATATTTTATTAAATTACAAAAAAAATCAAGATATTACGCTAGTATATATTATAAATGAAAAGAATGAAGGATCAGCACAATCACGAAACTTAGGCATTGATAGAGCAACTGGGAAATATATTACCTTTTTAGACGATGATGATATATATGGACCTGATAAAATTAAAAATCAGCTTACTGATATGATCAAAAATCAAGCAGACTATTCTTTAACTGATTTATGGTTATATAGCGATGAAGGAAAACTTATTGAAAAGCGTTCAAGAGATTATATATTAGATAAAAGTCCCAAAAGTCTACAAAGATATCATTTAAAGTATCATATGACTGGAACTGATGTAATGATGTTTAAGAAAAGTTATTTAAAGTTTATTGGAGGGTTTGCTAAAGTAGATGTGGGTGATGAATTTTATTTAATGCATAAAGCAATAAGAGGAAAAGGTAAATTCACATATTTAAAAAAATGTGATGTTAAAGCTTATGTCCATACTAAAATTAATGGGCTATCTAGTGGAAATGGTAAGATATATGGAGAAAATCGACTTTATGAGTATAAAGAAAAGTATTTTAATATTCTTAGTTCTAAAGATATCAGTTATATAAAAATGAGACATTTTGCAGTATTATCATTTGCTGAATTAAGAAGAAAAAGGATGCTGATGTTTCTGAAATATGCAGTTATTTCATTTTTTCATGAACCCACTCAAAGTATTACCTTATTGTTAAAAAGGAGAATTAAATGAAAAAAGTAGCTGTAGTTGGTTATCACGGTGATGGACAAGTGACCACTGACGGTCAAGGAGTTAAAACTTCCATAATAACAAGTGAATTAATAAATGTATATGGTGAAGGACAAGTAAAAATTGTGAACACGTATAATTGGAGAAAAAACGCTGTAAAGTTAGCGATTAATTGCATAATTGCTATTGTAACTTGTGAAAATGTGGTATTTCTAACTGATGAAAATGGTGTGAAAGTTTTCCCTAAATTTTTTATAAGTTTAAACAAAATTTTTAATAAAAAACTACATTATTATGTAGTTGGTGGTTGGTTAACAGAATACTTACAAAGTGATAAAAAAGTAAAGAAATATATTAAGAAACTCGATGGAGTTTATGTGGAACTAAAAAGTATGCACACAGGTTTAAAAAATCAAGGACTAAATAACGTTGTTTATATTAACAAGTTCAGAAGGATAAAGCCGGTTTCAATAGATTCATTAAAAAAGTTTGATAAACCTCCGTATCGATTATGTACTTTTTCAAGAGTATTGAAAGAGAAGGGTATTGAAGACGCTATTGAGGCAGTTAATAATATAAACAGAGAATATTCAGAAAATATCTTTGAATTAGATATTTATGGAACAATAGATGAAAGTTACAGGGAAAGATTTACCGATATTTTAGATAGTCAACCGGACTATATCAAATACTGCGGTATAGTAGATTTTGAGAAAAGCACAGAGACTTTAAAAGCTTACTTTGCATTGCTATTTCCAACTTATTATAAAAGTGAGGGGTATCCAAATACTTTTGTTGATGCTTTCTCGGCTGGGCTGCCTATAATTGCTTCCAACTATAAGTATAACTCGGAAATAATTTGTTCAGGAAAAGATGGAATTATTTATGATTCTGAAGATCCGAATGCACTTACACATGAATTGAAAAAAATTTACAATAAACCCGAAATAATTTACGATATGAAAATAAATTGTTTAAATAGGTGTTCTGAATTTTTACCTGAAAAAGCAATAAAAATTTTAGCTGAAAACTTAGACAAATAAGACAAATAAGCACGGCTAAGAGGGGTAGAATGAGATGGAAAACTATATTAAAGAGGTTGGACTAAAAAACTATCCAAATACTTCAGCTAAAAAAAAAATTACAAATATTTTTTTATATTTAGCAGTACTATTCACAGTATATAGTATACATTTAAAAATATTACCTAATATAGCTTCTCCTAGGATCATTTTGATGTTACTATTTTCATTCGATTTTTTTAGAAAAAAAGGATTTAGAGTTGAGAGAAATCTAAAGTGGGTCAAGAAAAGGACATTTACTTGGGGATATTTTAATTTATGTCTTTTATTATATAGTTTTGTAATTGCTTTAGGGAATGGTGCACTAACTTCTGAATATAGTGCTTTTACTGCATTTTTTAATTACTTCATTATGGTTTTCTTCTTTTCTTTTGTATTAGAGGAATATTTTACTGATGAAGTTCAGTTCTGTAATGCTATGATAGTCGCGACTTTAATTCAATCTAGTATCGTTATTTTATCATTATTACCAAGTGTTAGAATTCTATTAGAAAATATACAATATGGAGATATTGCAAGATATTCAGATAGAGTTATTGGTATAGGTATTACTGGAGCTACTGGAAGTATATACTTATTTACTGGGTTATTTGCAAATGCATATATTTTGTTATTTAATAAAATTCAATGGAAATACATTTTATCTTTTATTACTATTCTTATCGCAATAGCTTTTGTTGCAAGAACAGGATTTTATGTTTCAATTGTGATATTGCTTTTTATAGTCTTTTTTGGATCAGGTGGTATTAATATAAAAATAAAAAGAAATATCATGTTTTTTAGTTTATTTATCTTATTATCATTAGGAACATACATTTTTATAAAAAAAGTTGAAGTGAATCTAAACCTTATCGAATATACAATTGGGAGATTAGATGAAATATTTAAGCCTTCAAACAGTAAAACACTAAAGACTATATCAAATATGAATATCCCTTCTTTGACTTTTGAAACTTTGATTGGAACGGGAGTAGAAAAAGGATATACAAGCAATGGAGAATTAATTTGGCACGATTCTGGTTATGTTCAAAGATATATGTCAGTGGGGTTTGTTATGGCTTTACTATCATATCTAAGTTTGACGATATATATCAATAGTTTAATCAAAAAAGTAAAACAGTCTAAAAAAAGAATGTTTTTCAGACTGTTACTTGTATTAATGCTATTTATTGAGATTAAAGAACCGTTTATATTTACACTAGCATATCCATTTGTATTATTAATACTTTTACGCTTAACAGTAAAGTCGTATGTAAGTAAAGAAAAACGTGAGGAGATAAGTTTGTGAGAATCGCATATATTAGTAACTCAATTATACCGTCACAAAAAGCTAATGCTGTTCATGTAATGAAAATGTGTAATGCACTAGCAAATAATAATAATGAAGTGACTTTGTATTGTGGTGTAGAAGCACGAGAAGAGGAAGATGTGTTTTCTAAATATGGTATTAAAAAGAGCTTCAAGATATATAGATTTTATCAAAATAAAATGATGAAAAGAATTATACCAAATTCACTTTATATTGCACTTATGACTTTATTTAGACTATCTACAAAAAAGAATAAGGAACATGTGGACTATTTATATGGTCGCTCAATTTATGGACTTTTTTTACTAAGAAATAAATACAAATTTATTTATGAATCTCATATGCCTCCTAGAGAAGGAATTTTAACCTTCTTAGAAAAAAAATTATTAACTAATGAAAATTGTTTATACCTAGTTGTAATTAGTCAAGCTTTAAAAGATAAGTATTTAGAATTGTTCCCATGGCTTAATTCAAGTAAAGTTATAGTCATGCATGATGCAGCAGATGAGGTAATGATTGAACGCAATTCCAATGAATTTACCGAAGTATTAGATTTGAAAGACCAAGATAGTGAAGTGGTCATAGGATATCTTGGACATTTGTATTTCGGGAAATGTATGGAAATCGTATTAAAACTCGCTAGTACACGAAAAAAGTATGATTTTCATATAGTTGGTGGCACAGAAGAGTGGGTAAGTTATTGGAGTAGAAAAATCAATTACTTGCAATTAACTAATATTAAATTATATGGATATGTTGATAATAGTGAAATTGATAAATATTATCATGGTTTTGATATTTCACTGTTACCTTTCTCTAAGAATATATTCTATGATAAAAATAAAAAAGATGACATTGGATCATGGATATCACCACTAAAATTGTTTGAATCCATGTCACATGGGAAAGCAATAATTGCATCCAATCTTCCTACTATACAAGAAGTTTTAACAGATGGGGTCGACTCCTTTTTAGTAGATTCTGATAATATTGAAGAATGGGGTCGGAAATTAGATGTGTTAGTAGAAAATTATTCAATTAGGAATAAATTCGGTAAAAATGCCTATGATAATTTTAAAAAAAAGTATACATGGGATATTAGAGCAAAGAAAATAATAAAACTTTTTAAAGATGAGGTTAGTCAAATTGAGTAAATTAAGAAGAAAATTACAGAGAATTTTGAAAAACCCATATATTATCATATCTAAAATCATTGAAAATAAAGCAAAATTTTTACCCGATGCTATATATTTAGATATATTCTATAGAGCTAGTTTTGGTAAAACCTTTGACTGGAAAAGTCCACAAACATTTAATCAAAAATTACAGTGGTTAAAGCTTCATGATAGAAATCCAGCGTATAAAAGATTAGTTGATAAATATGAAGTAAGACAAATTGTAAGTTCTACAATAGGGGAAGAATACCTAATACCTTTATTAGGATTATGGGACAATTTTGATGATATAAATTTTTCAGATTTACCTGATCAGTTTGTTTTAAAATGTACACATGATAGTGGTGGTGTTATTATATGCAAAAATAAAAGTGAATTTGATTTTAATTCTGCTAGAAAAAAAATTAATAAGTTATTAAAGAAAGATTATTTTTGGTTTAAAAGAGAGTGGCCATATAAAGGAATAAAACCTAGAATCATTGCAGAAGAATTATTAGTAGATGAAACAGAACAATCGTTAAAAGATTATAAGTTATTTTCATTCGATGGTGAACCAAAAATGCTTTTTGTAGCTTCGGATAGAGATAAAAAAGGTTCTGATGTGAAATTTGATTATTTCGATATGAACTTTCAAAAACTGAGTTTCAGACAAATGGCACATGAAAATAGTGGGTATAGAATAGATAAGCCAGAAAATTTTGATGAAATGGTCAATATTACGAAGAAATTGGCTGAAGGATATCCACATGTAAGAATCGATTTATATGACATAAACGGTAGAATTTATTTTGGTGAATATACATTTTATCACCATAGCGGATTAGTACCTTTCGATCCAGTAAAATATGATTATATTTTTGGGGCTATGATAACTTTAGACTCAGTGAAAATGAGAAATTATTGATTAAATAATTTCTAGAGATAGGAGAAAGAAATGAATACAAATCTTGACGAGTTAAAAAAGAAGAAAGTTGCAATAATATGTCCAACTCTATCTAGAGGTGGCGCAGAAAGAATTGTAGGTTTGTTATCTGAGCAAATAGAAGGTTCTGTAGATGAGTTATTTATATTTCTTTTTAATTCAAAAGAAGTAACGTATAAATATAAAGGTAAATTAGTTGATTTAGAATTTGATAATTCCTCTGAACCAAGTAAATATAGAATAGTTTATTTGTTTAATAGAGTAGTGGTGTATTTTAAATTATTATTAAAGTTAAGATCAGAGAAAAGGAAAAACGGTATAGACGTTTCTATTAGTTTTATGGATACTCCTAATATACTTAATGTTCTCTCAAGAACAAAAGATAAAGTGCTCTTGTCTGTCAGAATAAATAAATCTGTGCAAAGTACTAAGCACAAAATAAGTGTAAGCAGAAGAATAGAAATTCGATTAATGAAAATATTGTATAGATATTCTGATAAAATAATTGCAATTTCTAATGGAGTAAGACAGGATCTAATCAGTAATTTTAACTTGAAAGAAGAGTTAGTTACGACTATATATAATTTTGTTGACATAAAAGATATTGTAAATAAAAAATGCGAATATTTACCTGAGCAGTATAATGATTTTTTTAAAAATCACGATGTAATTATTAATGTCGGAAGATTTGAATATCAAAAAAATCAACTTAATTTAATTGATGAGTTTAAATTGATAAATAAAGAATTTCCCAACACAAGATTAGTTTTAGTAGGTAAGGGAACTTTAGAAAGTAGAATTATGACAAAAGTTAATAAATTAGGTCTAGCTAATAAAGTACTTATAGTTCCATATACAAGTAATCCATTTATGTATATGAATAAAGCAAAAATTTTTGTACTTAATTCTTACTATGAAGGATTTGGTAATGTTTTATTAGAAGCTATGGCGTGCAATGTTCCTATTATTTCAACGGACTGTAAAAGCGGACCAAGAGAAATAATTACCGGTGATTTTAATTACAATAATGGAACGAATGAAATTGAAATATTTGAAAGAGGTATTTTAATTCCAGTTCGAGATGATATAAATGAAGAAAAACATTATTTACAAAGGGCAGTAGAGATTTTAATGAGCGACCCCGTACTAAGAAAAAATATTGTTGATTCAGCAACAGACTATGTGCAAAATGGATATTCTAATCAAGAGATTAAAAAACAATGGCTTAATGAAATTGAGCTATAGGAGGGCTGATATATGAAAAAAGAATCACGTAATTATTTGTTGAAACAATTTAAAAGACTAGATGAAAGAAAGCTACTCAGTAAAATTCCGGATTCGTTTATTATCAAGATTCATTATTATTTAAGAATGGGTACAAAACTAAATCTGGAAAATCCTAAAACTTTAAATGAAAAACTACAATGGCTTAAATTATATGATCGTAAACCTGAGTACTCTAAGATGGCAGATAAATATTCTGTTAGAGAATTTATCAAAAACACTATAGGAGATGAATATCTTATTCCTCTTTTAGGAGTTTGGGAAAATTTTGAAGATATTGAATTTAATAGCTTACCTAATAAATTCGTCTTAAAAGCGAATCATAATTCAGGTGGAATAATTATATGTAGAGATAAAGGAGAACTAGACGTTCTAAAATCAGCTAAGCTTTTTAATTCATGGTTAAGTAGGAATTATTATCAAAGTAGTAGAGAGTGGCAATATAAAAATATTAAGCCTCTTATTATCGCAGAGAAATACATGGATGATGGGAACAAGAAGGGTTTAACAGATTATAAATTCTTTTGTTTCAACGGGGAGCCTAATTTTGTATATCTTTCAAGTGGGTTAGAAAATCACTCTACCGCCTATATGTCTTTTTATGATTTAGACGGAAGTAAGTTACCTTTTAAAAGAAGTGATTACAGTGAATTTCCTGTTGATCCTAAATTACCTCAGAATTTTTCTAAAATGATTGAATTAGCGAGTATCTTATCCAAAGCAACTAAATCTCCCTTCATGAGAGTTGATTTTTATGAAATTGAAGGAAGTATTTTCTTCTCTGAATTAACTTTTAGACCAAATGCAGGGATGATTCCATTTGAACCAAAAGAATATGATGAGAAATTAGGAGAACTAGTAAAGTTATAACTTACTGTAAATGTTTTTGTCAATAAGTCAAAATTGGAGTGGACTTCTGAATGGATAAAAATGGTAATCAATCAAATAAAATGAAGAGTAAAGTTTTTTCTGGAATCATATGGACCTTTCTTGAAAGAACTGCTTCTCAAAGTGTTACTTTAATTTTGTCCATAATACTAGCGCGCTTACTATCTCCAGATGAATACGGAGTGATATCAATTGTTATGATATTTATTTCAGTAGCAAATGTGTTTATAACGAGCGGATTTGGTAATGCGTTGATTCAAAAAAAAAATGCTGATAATTTAGATTTTTCATCTGTTTTTTATTTTAGTTTTTTTCTATCGTTAGCTTTGTATATCATTCTTTTTTTTGCTGCACCTATAATTTCCTTTTATTATCGAATGCCAGAATTGACTATGGTAATGAGAGTTTTAGGTCTTTATATTCCAATAATCGGCTTTAATGCTGTACAAGAAGCGCTTGTCTCTAAATATATGATGTTTAAGAAGTTTTTTATTTCTACACTTTCAGGAACTATATTGTCAGCGATTATTGGAATTATCTGTGCGTATTTAGGTGCTGGAGTATGGGCACTAGTAGCCCAAAGATTAAGTAATGTGTTAATTAATACAATTGTCTTATGGAGAATTGTTGAATGGAGACCAACTTTAGAATATTCATTTACTAGAATGAAATCGATTATTTCTTATGGTTGGAAGCTTTTCGTATCTTCATTGATTGGCTCTCTTTCAGATAATTTAAGAAATTTCATTATAGGTATAAAATTTAGCCCAGAAGCACTCGCTTTATATACCCAAGGGAATTCATACCCAAATCAAATCGGTACAAATATAAATAGCACTATATCAAAAGTTTTATTCCCAGCACTTTCAGAGTTTCAAGATGATTTAGAAAAAACAAGACACATAATGAGAAGAGCAATAAAAATAAGTACCTATATAATGACCCCTATGTTAATCGGTTTGGCTGCTATAGCAAATCCATTGGTAAAATTGTTATTAACTGATGAATGGTTAGGAATTGTGGAATATATTCAAATATTTTCCATCTATTTTATTTTTATACCTATACACACTATAAATTTACAGGTTATAAAAGCAATTGGAAGAAGTGACTTGTTTTTAAAATTAGAAATAATAAAGAGGACATACGGCTTACTTATACTCTTCATTACTGTGTTTTTCTTTAATAGCGTGACTACTATAGCGTTGGGAATGGTTCTTCAGACATTAATATCATGTTTTGTTAATGCATCTCCTAATAAAAAAATACTGAAATATGGATATATTCAACAAATGCGAGATATAGTTCCAAATTTAGTAGTTTCATTTGTTATGGGAATATGTGTCTATTCTATAAATTTATTGAACTTAAATCTCATTCAACTATTACTGTTACAAGTTATAGTTGGAGCTATAACTTATATACTAATTTCCTATATGTTTAGATTAGATAGCTTTAAATATTTATCAAGTATTATATTAAGTAAAACTAATAAATGGAAATTAGCATTTAAAAGATAGAAGTAAAATAAAGATTAGTTATATTTTTATGATTAATTTAACAAATCAGATTCATAAAAAATGTTTCTCATATATAATACTTCACAAAATCTTATAGAATTGATTGCTATCCTGAATAATTCATATTGAATATTGCGAAAGATTAGAGCCACTTGTGCGTAAAAGTGAGCCATTGTATGCGGAGAATAGAGCCAGTGATTGCGTGTTAGCGTGCCAATCAAAATAGATAGCTAAATAAAAGTAACCTTCTGTATACTGGAGTTGCGTACCGTCAGGTACGACACTGTATACAGGAGGTTTTTTAATGATTCAATACCGTAAGATTCTGGAATTACATTTCAAAAAAGTTTCCCAACGAACTATTAGCACTAGCGTTGGAAGTTCGAGAAACACAGTTTCAGAAGTCATCAAACGTGCTGAAAAGATTGGATTAGAAAGTTTGATTGACACTATGAACAATCATCGGCTTGAAGAATTTCTCTTTCCAGAGAAACAAGCGATTGAGAAAGGCTATTTTCCACCTAATTGGGAAAAGATTCATAAGGAATTACAGAAGAAAAATGTGACTTTAAAGTTACTTCACATTGAGTATGCGCAACACGCGCGTAACGGTGGGAAAATCCTTTATGCTTATCGTACTTTTGCAGAAAAATATGGAAAGTATGCAAAAAAATATAAAGCAACCATGCCTATTATAAGAAAACCGGGTGAAGTATTAGAGATTGACTGGGGTGGATCAACTTTGTCTATTAATGATCGTCAAACCGGAGGGAAATTGACCGTATATGTTTTCGTAGCGACATTCCCTTACAGTCAATACAGTTATGTAGAAGGCTTTTTAGATATGAAATCTGCCAATTGGTTAACAGGACATATCCATGCATTTGAATATTTCGACGGTGTTCCAGAATCACTGGTCCCTGATAATTTGAAAACTGGTGTAACAAAAGCTATTCGAGGAGAACCTATACTTAATGAAGCTTACCGTGAATTAGCTGATTACTATCAAACGGTTATCGTTCCGGGCAGGGTTCGGAGTCCGATGATATCCGCCACCGTAAATTACCAGCAGGGGATGCGGATGTTTTCTTAGACTGTTTAAGCAGCTAGTCCTAGCCTTCGTCTATACTGAAGAGGACTTATTCCACCTAATGACATTTTAATTCTCTTTTCATTATACCAATGAATATAATGATCTAGTCGTTCCATGAACTCGTCTATGCTGAAGTCTTTCCAAGATAACCCGTAAAACCATTCATTTTTCAAGCGTCCAAAAAAGCCTTCACAGGCAGAATTGTCTGGAGAACAGCCTTTCTTGGACATGGATTGTGTCAAACCGGAGGTTTTTATTCGCTCTATCCATCCTGGCCATCGGCAATGCGCTCCACGATCAGAATGAATAATTGGATGCTCATTAACGCCTAGTGTTTCTAAAGCGTTGTCGAACATTGTATTGACTAATTTTGCATTCGGTTCAGCACTAATCGTCCAACTTACGACTGCTCCGTCAAAACAGTCAATGATAGGTGACAGATAAACCTTCCCAGCAGGAATGCGAAATTCTGAAATATCAGTCAGCCATTTCATATTTGGCTTTTCCGCCTTAAAATTTCGTTGTAAAAGATTTGGAGCGGCTTGTGTAATCTCGCTAGCATAGGAACTATATTTCTTTTTCCGCGCTATTCTAACAAAAAGATTCTCTTCGCTCATCAGCCTTCTAACAACCTTTTCTGACAGTACGATTCCATTATTTTTCAGTTCTGAATGCAGTCTACGGTAGCCATATCTTGCATCATTTTCTTGAAAAATCTCTGTCAGTAAAGCGCGTTTTTTTTCGTATTTATCTGGCAATGCCAGTTGCTTTCTGTGATAAAAATAATTACTTTTCACCAGCTTCAATTGTTGGAATAAGGTTTTTAAAGGGAAATCGGCACGTAAGGCATCAACCAAGATAGTCTTCTCTCTATTTGTTAAGTTTATTGGATTGATGCCCGCTTCTTTTTTTATTAAAACAGCTGCTCTTTCAAGAATCTCTTTTTCCATTCGTAGCTGATAACCTTGTTTTTGTAGGTTATCGACTTCTGAATTCAGTGTATCTAAAGTTTGTTCAATAGGTTGTTTTGGCATGGTTAAAGGAAAATCCCTTCCGACTAAATCACTTTTCCAGTCATAGAGCGTCTTTCTACCAACACCTGTCTGTTCCGCGATTTTTTTGGCAGAAGTATTTCGGCTAAAGAGTCGGATTACAGCCTCTTTTTTCTGCTCTTGCGTGTAGTTTATCGCACTCCGTCGAATTTTACGAGCTTCTGGGGCTGATTCTTCACACCACTGTCGTAATGTTTCCCTGTTCGGATAGCCTAGCAGTCGAACTGTCCGAGAATAATTCCGACCATATTCAAAGTAATGATCAACAGCTATCTCTTTTTCTTTTAAAGTAAATTTAGTAGCTCTAAGAGATAAGTCACGAAGTTCTCCATTTTTACAATATTCTTGATGCCAATTATATAATGCTTTTGGAGAAGGGTAACCAAGTTTTTGAATAGTAGCTGCTAGTGAGTGTTCATATTTTATATATAATTTTACGGCTTTCAATCGTTCCTCGTGAGAGTACATAAACATCCTCCTAACTCAATTTGAGTCCAAGTATTTGTCCGCTTCTCTTAGTGGTGACTTGTAGTGGTGTATATCAATAATACAGAATGCTTACTTATCTATTATTTTTTGACTAGATAGTACAGCGATTCTATTCTATAATAAAAGTATAAATTAGATTGAGGGGATAAAAAATGATTGATTTACACTGTCATATTTTACAAGGCATCGATGATGGGGCAAAAGATATGGAAGACTCATTAGATATGGCACGAGTTGCTGTATCAGAAGGTATTACTCATATTTTAGCTACGCCACATTATAAAAATGGCCACTGGGACAATGAAAAAAAAGATATTTTAATTCTAGTAGATGAATTGCAAAAAGAGCTTGATGAGCGAGGCATTCCACTAACTATTTTTCCTGGCCAAGAGGTCCGGATCAATGGTGAATTATTTGAAGAATTAGGTGAGGATAAGATTCAATTTATTGATGAAGGCAGTCAATATGTTTTAATTGAATTTCCAACGCCTGCTATTCCTGCCTATACAGAATCGTTATTTTTTGAATTGCAAAAAGAAGGAATCACGCCGATAATCGTTCATCCTGAACGTAACCGAGAAGTGCTGAAAGATCCAAACGTGTTATTACCGTTTATTGAAAAGGGAGTTTTGGCTCAACTCACGGCTGCTAGTTATACAGGCGGTTTTGGAAAGAGTATACAGAAGTTAAGTAAGCAACTGATTGAAGCGAATTTAGTTCACTTTATCGCATCAGATGCTCATAATATTTCTTCACGATCTTTTTACATGAAAGAAGCTTTCCGAATGCTTGAAAAAGAGTTTGGAAGAGCAAAATGTGAGGAATACCAACAAGTAACAAAAGATATCGTTAATGGAGAGTTAATTGTTTCTCCAACTCCAAGAAAAGTAAAACAGCCTAAGTTTCTAGGATTATTTTAGTCTGTATAGGTGTAAATAAGTTTGTTAATTAGAAATTATGAGTCTGAATAACTGACAGGATTTCTAGAGTCGTTTAGAAAATTTGTAAGTTACTCAGGCTGTTCTATGTAGTTTGAAAAATGTTACACTTGTAAAGAAACAGTGGCAAGAGAATTAAAGCAACTAATTGTATCGTTATGGAGTGAAGAGATTGCAAATTCAAACTCTAAGTACAAGAAAGATTATTTTTCTAAAGAAAAGACATTTTTGTCCCAATCAGGCAAAAATCAAAAAGATATATACATAGCTTTTTAATAAATTTAATTTCAACAAGCATTTAAGGAGTAAAAAACAAGAAGATTTTCAAATGCATGTAATCTTAAAAATGATGATGGGTTTGTATTTTTTACAGAAGAAATCTAAGACATGTTGAACCAGTTACTATTTAGACAGATAGCTAACAACTTTTTTTATATGCTATGTTAATGATAAAAAATGGTTAATCTAATATAGTTTTCATAATGTAGGAGAGTGTATGCAATGGCTGAAATAAATATTTTTTTCAAAAAATTAATTTCTAAGCGAAAAAATTTGAGCAACTTAGAATCACAAGTATTAGAGTATATATTAAAATACCCTTATAAGGTAGCAAATTTAAATATTGATGAATTTTCTAATGAAATTTTTGTGTCTACTGCAACTGTTAGTCGGACATGCAAAAAACTGGGATTCAAAGGGTATCAACAGTTAAAATATTCTTTAGAGCAGTACAACTTAAATAAAGAAACTTATCCTATTGAAGATAATAAGATTGCTGATATAGAAGTACATGTTAAACGTTTTCAAAAAGAAATGGAAAATACATTAATTGATATCAATAATTCAAAAATAGCCTTGGCAGCTGAATATTTAAGCAAGAGCAATTTAGTTGAATTTTTTGGAGTAGGTGTATCCTTTTCTTTTTGTAGTGATTCAGCTAGAAAATTAACATTTGCCGGTAGAATTTCTTCTGCTAGAAATGATTGGGATGAATTAAGAGCGGTCGCAAATAATATGAAACCAACTGATTTGGCTATTTTATTATCTCATAGTGGAGAAACGCTTCATTTGATGGAATACGCGAATATTTTAAAACAAAGACAAGTACCTTTCATATTACTAGGCGGTACACAAAATAGTTATATAGAAAAACTAGCTGATTTGACACTAACAGCATATTCTGAAAGTTTTTATTATAATGATATTGATATGAGCTCTAGATTCACAATCAACTTATTAATGGACTTAATTATTTTTGAATATATTAAACAAAATAAGTAGAAAAACCTTTTGAAGGTTTGAAAATGTTGAATCTCCTTACATTAAATGTAACTCATTTCAAATTAGTGAAAACGCTTGCTAGACGGGTTGTGAAGCGTTACCTTAGAGGTACAAATAAGTTGTAAAGGAGATATGAAAAATGAATAAAAGTAAGGGTAGTTTTTGGGAATTTTTTCAAGGGTTAGGTAAGACCTTTATGTTACCTGTGGCATTGCTCGCATTTATGGGATTAATTCTAGGAATTGGGAGTTCATTCACTAGTGCAACAACAATTGAGATCATGCCATTTTTAGGAAATGATTATTTACAAGTGATTTTTAGATTTCTTTCAACGATTGGTGGTTTTGCTTTTACTTATCTACCAGTATTGTTCGCAATGGCCATTCCTTTAGGATTAGCTAGGTACGATAAAGGAGTAGCTGCTTTTTCAGGATTAGTTGGTTACATCATTATGAATTTATCAATCAACTTTTATTTGACAGAAGCTAATCTATTGGCTGACACTGAAGCTTTGAGAGAAGCTGGTCAAGGTATGGTAATGGGAATTCAAACTTTAGAGATGGGTGTACTTGGAGGAATTATCGTTGGGATAATCGTTTCGTCATTGCATAAACAATTTTTTGAGATTCAACTTCCAGACGCATTTGCATTTTTTGGCGGAGCTAGATTCGTTCCAATCATTACTTCCATCGTTTTAGGATTAGTTGGACTGTTATTGCCTTTAATTTGGCCTATATTCGGTGCAGCAATTATGGGTATTGGAAACTTGATTCAAAGAGCGGGAGTTTTTGGTCCATTCCTCTTTGGAGCTGGAGAAAGACTCTTACTCCCAACAGGTTTGCATCACATACTCGTCTCAATGATACGGTTTACCGAAGCTGGGGGCACACAAATCGTTGATGGGAATACCGTTTCAGGGGCTCTGAATATTTTTTACGCTCAATTACAAAGTGGAGTGGAAATAAGTCCATCGGCTACAGCCTTTTTATCACAAGGTAAAATGCCAACCTTCATGTTTGGATTACCAGCTGTTGCTTTAGCTATGTATAAAACCGCTAGACCTGAAAATAGATCAAAGATTAAGGGATTGCTGATTTCTGGAGTTTTAGCAACTTTTGTAACAGGTATTACTGAGCCAGTCGAATTCTTATTTTTATTCGTCGCACCATTGCTTTACTTGTTCCATGTGATCATGACAGGATTAGGATTTATGGTGATGGCTTTGTTGACAGTGAAAATTGGAAATACAGACGGTGGCATTTTAGACTTCTTAATTTTTGGAGTGTTACAAGGTTCTGAAACGAAATGGTATTTAGTGGTATTAGTTGGAATCCTATGGTTTGCTATTTATTACTTTGTTTTCAAATATGCGATTGTAAAATTCAATTTGAAAACGCCAGGAAGAGAAGTCTACACCACTGAATATTCTCAAGAAGAGTTAGGTCATAAAAAGAAAGGCAAATATGATGCGCCAGTGATTTTATCAGCATTAGGCGGTGCAGCTAATATTGCTTCCTTAGATAATTGTGTGACTAGATTAAGGTTAGTTGTTAATAACATGGATGAAATAAATGAAGATGTTTTAAAAGAAAATGGTGTTTTAGGAGTAATGAAACTAGATGATCAAAATCTACAAGTCATTATTGGAACGCAAGTAGCCACATTGAAAAATCAAATTGAAAGACTAATTAATTAAAGGGACTGATTTATTTGGGAAAAGAACTGTTCGATGAAGTAATAGATAGAAGGGGCACGTATTGCACTCAATGGGATTATATAGAAGATCGTTTTGGGGTCAACGATTTATTGCCTTTTACCATTTCTGATATGGATTTCAAAGTTCCGGATAAAATCAGTGAGGCATTAAAAAAAAGAAATGCTCATCCGATATACGGATATACCAGATGGAACCACAATGATTTTAAGGTACCTATAGTAAACTGGTACAACCAACGGTTCCAAACAATAATAGAATTGAACTGGATTGTTTACTCTCCTTCAGTCATGTATACTATCTCGAAATTGATTGAATTGAAATCAACTGTTGGCGATCAAGTTGTGATCCAAACGCCCGCTTATGATGCTTTTTTTAAAACTATAAAAAGCAACAAACGAGAAGTAGTTGAGAACAAGTTACGCTATGAAGATGGACGTTATTCTATTGATTTTAAAGATTTAGAAAAAAAATTAGCCCATCCGAAAGCAAAAATATTAGTGCTGTGCAGCCCTCATAACCCTACTGGAAGAGTTTGGACTAAAAGCGAATTATTAAAGATAGTTGACTTGTGTAATCGATACGATGTATTTTTAATATCCGATGAAATTCACATGGACATTGTTCGTGAGGGGCATCACCATACACCGATTGTTGTTATAACAGAAGAATTAAAGAATATTGCTATTTGTACATCGACTAGTAAAACATTTAATACTTCTGGATTGATTGGATCTTATGCGTTGATTCCAGATATGGAATTGCAAAAGGTTTTTTTAGATATTTTAAAAAATAGAGATGGACTGTCTTCAGCAAGCATATTGGGAATAGAAAGTATGATGGCAGGGTACAAATACTGCCATGAATGGGTTGATGAATTGAATGTCTATGTTTCTGAAAATATGCATTTTACGTTTGATTATTTGAAACAAAATATTCCCGAAATCAAGTTCATTATTCCAGAATCGACATTCTTAGCTTGGCTAGATATAAGCGAACTCTCTTTCAAAATGAAGGAGATTCAGCAAGCTTTAATTGCTATTGGTGCAGTTGCCATTATGGACGGATCAATTTATGGAGAAGAAGGTCAAGATTTTTTGAGAATGAATTTAGGTTGCTCAAAAGAAAAAGTATTAGATGGGTTGGAAAGATTGAAAAAAGCAATTGATTATTTGAAACAAGGACAACTTGGTAATGGACTAAACTGACTTAAGCAGGAAAATTAGTCGGTTCATTAGATTAGTTTGAAAAATAATTAGTGAAATTAAATTTGAGAAATATCCTAGAGAAGGTAGTAATTTAATCTTTAGGATATTTTTTGTCTCTTTTAAAATAGGAAGATAGGATAAAGTGAAGATGAAAAAAATTCGACTCATATCCGTCATTTATTATGCACATAGTAAGCTTCTTGACAACGAAGAGATACAAGTATATATTTCAATTGAGAAGAAGTGAATGAGTGGTTGATTCAACCTGTCTGTTTATTATAGATTTTAATTTAGACCTTCTATATGCGAGGAGAACTGAATGAAAAAAAGAAGGATGTTTATCCTTATAGTTGTTATCCTGTTTGTGAGCTTAATTATTGGTGTTAGTTATCCGATTATTATCACTAATCTCATTGTTAATGAGGAACCTGTGCTATCTGATGTGATTATTGTTCCAGAAGGGCAAGCGTATGTGAGAGCTTATCGAGCTTCGGAGTTATTGCACGAAGGATACAGTGAATCAGAAAAAATAATTGTCTCGCCAATAGATAAGGCTAATGAACAAATCTATTTAGACTTTGATGTCGAAGAAACGCAAATCATTCCTGAAATGGAAGCAACGAGCACTTACGAGAATGCAGTGAACACATTGGAAATGATGGAAGAAAATGGATTTGATTCTGCTGTTATTGTGTCATCTGATTATCATATGTTGCGGACAAAACTGATTTATGAACGTACTAATCGTGATTATGGCTATGAGTTGACCTATGTAGCTGCGTATCAGTTAGTGAACGGTGAATTTGTTCCATGGAATGACGCTGGAGAAGACCTGCAGTATGTGGCTAAACGAGAGTTTTGGAACTATTGGGGTTACCTATTGGGATTGTATCATTTCTTTAATTTGTAGAGATGATAAATGAAATAATCATAAGCTATTCATTAAGAGATAGATCCCCTTAGGACTTAATAAGAATAGAGAATAAAGTAAGGAGTGATTTTGATTAAAAAGTATTTTAGTTGCATACTAATATTATTTGCTCTAGTTGGTTGTTCAAATGAAATTACTACCGAGCAGGATAGCAGCTCAGTTATATCTTCAGAAGTTATAGAGGAGTCTTTGGAAAGTGAATAAGTCAGTGAAGAAAAAGCCACTTATAATCCTGAAAGTGGAGAAGAAATGACAGCTTTTTTCAAGGATTATTTTGGCGGACAAGTGGAGATAAGTGTTTATGAGTTCGAACAATAGCAAGAAATGAATTATATGTATCCGGAAATATTTACAGTCTCGTCTGATGCGGCTGATGGTACAGTCAAGCAAATCACCTTTTTTGAAGTAGATGCAGCAGATATTCGGACGATATTAGAAATCGCTAATTTTCCAGATGAACCCGTTATTGAAGAAGTATTGTCTTTTGAAGGAGAATTGAATGAGCCTATTTATGGAGATATGTACGCTACAGAATACAATAATGATGTAGGATTAGGTGTCGATTTAACGATTAAAGGATGCATTTGGGGTGAAGAAAACAATAAACCCTATAGTTTAACATTACTTTATGATAAGAGTAGCTATGGTGAAAATGCTGGATAAGGCTAATTAGGCTTATCTAATTCGAAATAGTAGTGTGTTATAATAAGTGAAAACAACTTAACGAGGTGTAAGAGTATGAAAGTAGTGATTATAGGCGCTTCTTATGCTGGAATAGCGGCGGCTTTAGAAGTGCGAAAAAAACAGCCTGATGCAGAAATAGTGTTGCTGGAAAAACAAGCTACGTTAGGATACATTCCGAATGGATTGCATTTGTACTGGGGAAATGAAATTAACGACTTGAATGCGGCTTACTTTATCAAGAAAGAACAGCTGGAAAAGCAGCACGTTCAATACTGTCTAGAAGCAGCTGTTGAAAAAATGAACACGGTTAATAAAACCGTTATTTATCTTTGGCATGGTCAAGAAAAGATGACTACTTATGATAAATTGATCATTGCAACGGGTTCAAGCCAGTTGTCGCAAAAAATTAGCGGCAGTGGTGGGGAAAGTGTCTTGAAGTATAAACGACACTCTGAAGCAGTTACTGCTTTAACGAAGATGGAAATGAGTCAAAGTGTGACGATTATAGGCGCTGGTCAAGTCGGCGTGGAAGCCGCTTATTTATTAAGCAAGCAACAAAAACAAGTCACACTGATTGAAAGTATGGATTATGTGTTATTCAAGTATTTTGATAAAGACATGATCTTTCCAGTGCAAGAAAAAATGATTGAAGCGGGGATCGATATGCAATTGAACCAAACGGTTTCGGCGATTAAAGCTGAAGCTGATTTACCAGTAACGGTTCAATTTGGCAATGAAACGGTTGTGAGCGATACAGTTATCTTAGGTGTGAATGTGAGACCGAACTTGTCCTTTCTAGATGAACACATTCAATTACATATGGATAGAACCATTGCGGTTGATCGCTATATGCGGACGTCAGTCGAAGGTGTCTTTGCCGTTGGAGATTGCATCCAACTGAATGTTGGAGAAGGCAATGAAACGGAGTATATCCCACTAGTGAACAATGCTGTCCGGACAGGTATTGTAGCGGCGGCTAATCTGATCAAACCAAAAACAGCTTTCGTAGGTTCCTTACGCACGATTGGGACTTTTCTCTTTGGGTACTACATTGCCAGTACCGGTATGACAGAAGCTGAAAGTGTGTTTTCAGGTCGAAAAGTTAAAGCTTATCATCAAGAAGTGCGTCTAACCAGTCTGCCAGATGCGGATACGGTAACGATTAAATGGGTCTACGATGCAACCAGTCATGTTTTGCTTGGTGCGCAATTGATTTCGACGTCAAATATACTGGAAAAAATCAATACATTGGCGTTGGCCATCCAAACCAACCAAACCTTGGAAGACTTGCAACAAAAAGAGTATTTCTTCCATCCTTCTTTTTCGCAACTAATTTCGGCCACTAATTTTATTTCTTGGCAAGAAGTGAGGGATGACGGCAATGAAAATTGAACACTTTCTCGAGAAAAACGAGATTAGAGAAGTTACGATTTTTAAACAATTGGTTCTAAACGGCGGAAACCTTTCTTACACCGAGATGTTGGATTATCTGAGTGTCACCAAAGCATCACTCGAAAAGGATTTAGAATTCATCTCGTTTCGGATTCAATCTCTTATTGATCAAGTACAGGTCACTTATGATGGACAATCCATTTCCTTGACCATGAGCGATGACTATTCATTGCAGCACATCTACCAACTTTATTTGAATCAGTCAGTCAAAGTGGAGCTGATCCGCTTTTTATTTAAGCACCAAGAATTTTCAATCATTCAGCTGACAGAAGAACTGGCCATCAGTGATTCTTCCTTATTTCGCAAGATCAAAGAATTGAATGGCTATTTGAAAGAGTTTGGCATCAAGATCCGTAATGGCCAGCTGCACGGCGAAGAGTTGCATATCAGGCATTTCTACTTCCAATTTTTCAGCCATATCGAAAATCAAGAAGCCCTTGTCGCTTCGGATGCTGATCAGCAGGTCACTCAAGTGGTCCAAACCGTGGAAAGTTTTCTAAACATCACGATCGAACCTGCAAACCGGCAACGGCTCAATAGGTGGATGTTGATCAGTAAGAACCGCGTCACAAGCAAAGAAAAGAACTATACCTTTGTACGTGAACGCATGCAGCCTTACTTAAACGATCCGTTATACCAAAAAATGCGTATTATAGTTTTGCGCTACTTCAGCCGGTATTCGATCGAAGTCGATGAAGAAGAAGCTATGTTGCACTTTTCATTCTTATTGGCTTTTCCCATATTGACGGAACACGATTTTCATGAGTATACATTAGAACGCGATAGGCGTGCACCGATTGCAACGCTGGATACGTACATTGTGGAAACCATTATCATTCATTACAAATTTCGTAAATTGCCCTATATGTTGGAACGCGATATGCACTATCACCTGTCTCATATCCACACGAAATTGTATTTCTTTCAAGGCGAAATGGAAGTCTATGCCTATGAAGAACTGCTGGCTAAAGAAAAAACCTTTACTGGCCGAGACTTAGTTTCATTTGGCCATACCTTACTTGGGATCAGTACAACTAAATTTGAAATCCAAAATATAACTGAAACCCGTTCGGTAGAAATGGTTCTGCTGAAATACATCAGTTTGCTAGCGATGGTTTCTTTTAAGATGACCACCATTGTACAGATTGGGATTGATTTAAAAATGGAACAAATTTATACAGAGACGCTGAATCAGTTGCTGATACAGAATATGCGCCACATCAACGGCATAAAGGTGGAGGACTATCGCCCAGGTAAAGGGTATGATCTTATTCTGACGAATGAACAGCCCGTCAAAAAGAGCTATTACGGTGAAGCTAAAATTTATGTGTTCTCTGAAATTCTATCATCCTTTGACATGAAAAATATCCAAACCATTATTCAAAAAATCCATTCATAGAACAAGCTCAGTCAATCTGCTGTAGCTTGTTTTTTTTGTTTATCTATTTATAGGAGAATTAGTCCAATTGATTAGTTTGAATTTCTGGCGGAATTAGGGTTGCTTGAGAGGAAGCACTGTAGGCAATTAATGCCTAAGTGTATCATGTTTGTAAGCTACTAAAGTAGCAATAACCATGACAAATATGGGTTTTAGGTTTAAGGTGGTCTCACGGTTTTCCACAAGCAAGCCCGTACATTCCAGAAAGAATTTTATCTTGAAGCATCCACACCATTAATCTAGAACCATTTTTATGTTTGATATTTTAGTGCTGGTAGATTTATTCAATCGGTAACCTAGAATTTCTGGTGGACTCACGGCTCTCCACAAGCAAGCCTTTCCATTCCAGAAGAAATTCTATTTGCAATACCAATACTATTTAAAGATTAGAAGTCTTAAGTCTACAGATTTTAAGTATAAGGCAGTATAATAACTTTATAAGCAAATCCTCCTAACGACTAGTTATTAAATAACCCTTTTTATTGATTTTCAACGCAAGTGACTAACAAAAGTCAAAAACCTCTCAAAAATTTTTAAAAACCCAAAAAAGATGACATTTTAATTTTTGAAAAAACGGTTACAATAAAAAGGTAGAGAAAGCGATTGCAAAAACAAGGAGGAAATTACATTATGACAGAGAAAAAATACATCATGGCGATTGATCAAGGAACAACGAGTTCAAGAGCGATTATTTATGATAAGGCAACAAACACGATTGGTAGTTCACAAAAAGAATTCACACAAATTTTCCCACAAAGCGGCTGGGTGGAACACAACCCGAATGAAATCTGGAATTCAGTCCAATCCGTGATTGCTGGAGCCTTCATTGAATCGGGTGTTAAACCTGAAGAAATCGCTGCGATCGGGATCACGAACCAACGGGAAACAACAATCATTTGGGACAAAGCAACGGGTCGTCCGATTTATAACGCGATCGTTTGGCAATCGCGTCAATCGGCACCAATCGCTTCTGAACTTCATGAAGCGGGACATTCACAAATGATCCATGAAAAAACGGGATTGATCATTGATTCTTATTTCTCAGCTACTAAAATTCGTTGGATCCTTGACCATGTTGAAGGTGCTCAAGAACGGGCTGAAAAAGGCGAGCTGCTCTTTGGGACAGTGGACACTTGGTTGGTCTGGAAATTAACAGGTGGCGAATCATTCGTTACTGATTATTCAAACGCTAGTCGGACAATGTTGTTCAACATTCATAACTTGGAATGGGATCAAGAAATCTTAGACTTATTAAATATTCCGCTTGTGATGATGCCAGAAGTTAAGTCTAACTCAGAAGTTTACGGCCACACGACTAACTACCATTTCTATGGCGCCAACACACCTATTTCCGGAATGGCTGGAGACCAACAAGCCGCTTTATTTGGCCAAATGGCTTTTGAACCTGGTATGGTGAAAAACACTTATGGAACAGGTTCATTTATCGTAATGAATACGGGTGAAAAACCACAATTATCAAAAAACAACTTATTGACGACAATTGGTTACGGCATCAATGGCAAAATTTACTACGCTTTAGAAGGAAGTATCTTTGTATCGGGTTCTTCGGTCCAATGGTTGCGTGATGGCTTGAAAATGATTGAAAATTCAGCTGATTCAGAAGCACTAGCTAAAGCCTCAAAAAACAAAAATGAAGTATTTGTCGTACCAGCCTTCACTGGATTAGGTGCTCCATACTGGGATTCAGAAGCACGTGGATCGGTTTTTGGATTAAATCGTGGAACAACCAAAGAAGACTTTGTCAAAGCGACCTTACAGTCTATTGCTTACCAAGCACGCGACGTGATCGATACGATGAACAAAGACGCCGGGATCGATATTCCATTATTGAAAGTCGATGGCGGAGCTGCTAATAACGATTGGTTGATGCAATTCCAAGCCGATATCTTAGGCACTAAAGTCCAACGCGCACACAACTTAGAAACGACTGCTTTAGGAGCTGCTTACTTAGCTGGCTTAGCTGTTGGATTCTGGGAAAGTATGGATGAAATCAAAGGTATGTACGAAGAAGGCGGAATTTTTGAACCACAAATGCCAGAAGCTGAACGCGAAAAATTATACGAAAATTGGAAACTAGCCGTTAAAGCCACTCAACTCTTTAAACCGGAAGCTTAAAAAGGAGGAAAAAATCATGGTTTTCTCAATTGAACGAAGAAAACAAGACATCAAGGCACTAAAAGAAGGCATACTAGACGTTTTAATCATTGGTGGAGGGATCACAGGTGCTGGCACAGCTTTACAAGCCAGCGCTTCAGGTCTTAAAACAGGGCTGGTCGAGATGCAAGACTTTGCAGAAGGAACGTCATCCCGCTCAACCAAATTGGTCCACGGCGGCTTACGTTATTTGAAAAACTTCGATGTTGAAGTTGTAGCCGACACGGTCCAAGAACGGGCGGTCGTACAAGGAATCGCACCACATATTCCAAAAGCGGACCCAATGATTTTGCCAATCTATAACGAACCCGGTTCAACTTTTTCGATGTTTTCTTTAAAAATAGCGATGGATCTGTATGATCGACTAGCTGATGTTACGGGGACAAAATATGCAAACTACACGTTGACTAAAGAAGAAGTCTTGAAACGCGAACCGCAACTGAGAAGTGATGGTTTATTAGGTGCTGGAGTCTATCTAGACTACCGCAACAATGATGCCCGCTTGGTGATTGAAAATATTAAACGCGCAGCTACAGATGGCGGACACATGGTCAGCCGCATGAAAGTGGTCGGGATCGTACACGATGAAAACGACAAAGTCAGTGGCGCAACCGTAGAAGACTTATTGACCGGGGAAACATTTGATATCAAAGCTCGTATTGTATTGAATACAACGGGTCCTTGGTCAGATACGATCCGTCAAATGGATGATAAAGTAGACGCTGCACCTCAAATGCGTCCGACAAAAGGCGTTCATTTAGTCGTAGATAACAAACGATTATTTGTACCGCAACCCACTTATTTTGACACAGGCAAAAACGATGGCCGGATGGTATTCGTGATTCCGCGTGAAGCAAAAACGTACTTCGGAACAACAGATACCGACTACACAGGCGACTTTTTACACCCAGTTGTTGAACAAGAAGATGTGGATTACCTACTAGAAATTGTCAACAACCGCTATCCGTCAGCTGAGATCACAATCGACGATATCGAATCCAGTTGGGCAGGATTGCGTCCATTGATTTCTGCTAATGGCGGTTCAGACTACAATGGTGCAAAAAATCAACCTATCTCAGATGAAAGCTTTGACAACGTCATCGCAGCAATCGAGCGCTACCAAAAAGGATCTGTCGATCGGATTACTGTAGAAGAAGCTTTGAAAAACATTGAAGTCAGCAACTCTGAATCAGAAGATAACCCTTCGGCCATTTCACGTGGCAGCGCGTTAGACATTGATCCAGACGGCTTGATCACAGTAGCCGGAGGAAAGATAACCGACTACCGTAAAATGGCGCTGGGTGCGATGAAAGCTGTTGTTGAAATCTTACAAAACGATTTTAACCTTTCTTATGAATTGATTGATTCTGCTAAATATTCAGTGTCTGGCGGCGAAATCAACCCGCTAGAAGTTGAAGCAGAAACTGAAAAATTAGCTCAAATGGGGATTGAAAAAGGGCTGAATGAATCAGAAGCGTTGTACCTTGCTAACCTCTATGGTTCAAATGTACCTAAAGTATTTGCTTTGCTAGACGAAACTCAACAAATAGAAGGGTTAACTCTAGCAGATACGCTAAGCTTATGCTATGCTATGAAAGAAGAGATGGCGCTTACACCGAGTGACTTCTTGATCCGTCGCACGAACCACATGTTGTTTATGCGCGACACATTAGATAGCATCATAGACCCAGTGATCACAGAAATGGCTCGCTATTATGGCTGGACAGAAGAAACAAAAATAACTTATCAGAAAGGACTAGAAACAGCCATTGCAGAGTCTGATCTAAAAAACTTAAAAGGGGATGGAGATAAATGACAGGGGATACATTACAGATTTTCAGTGAGTTTTTAGGAACAATGATTTTAATTTTACTTGGGGATGGAGTCGTTGCAGCCGTCAGCTTGAAAAAAAGTAAAGCTGAAGGCGCTGGTTGGGTTGCGATTGCTCTTGGCTGGGGAGCAGCCGTAACGATCGCAGTATATGTTGCAGCATCTATGGGACCAGCACACTTAAACCCAGCTGTAACACTTGGGATGGCAATTATTGGTAATTTTGAGTGGGCATTGGTTATTCCCTTTATTCTTGCTCAAACGGTTGGAGCTTTTGTGGGAGCCGGTTTAGTTTGGTTAACGTACTTACCCCACTTCAAAGAAACAAAAGACGAAGCTAGTATTTTAGGAACGTTTGCAACTGGACCCGCTATTCGTGACACCGTTGCCAATGTTATGTCAGAAACAATTGGTACTTTCGTATTGGTATTCGCTCTTATGATGTTCGGAAAAAATACATTTACTGATGGATTAAACCCATTAGTCGTAGGGGTATTAATTCTTTCAATTGGTCTCTCTCTAGGAGGATCAACAGGCTACGCAATCAACCCTGCACGTGACTTAGGTCCACGTATTGCGCATCAATTATTACCGATTGCAAACAAAGGAAATTCCGACTGGGGTTACTCATGGATTCCAGTAGTAGCACCAATGATAGGTGGAGCTATCGCTGCATTACTTTATATCGTTATTACCTAATTGACAAAGAAAAGATCCTTTCGTATATGGATTATTTTTGAAGCAACTTGAGTGGAGCCACTCAAGCTGCTTTTTTGGTTAGTTGGCAAATGGTGTTGATGCTTCAAGATGAAATTTCTTCTGGAATGTACGAGTTTGCTTGTAAAGCCACGGTACCATTTGTAAGCCTGTAGTCTTACAAACTTTCAAGCCTCAAACAGAGAACGTAATCGCTGAAGCTCAACACTCTGTAATTCGCATTGAATCCAATGCATTGGCTACAAGCAACTCTATTCCGCATAAATTTTAGGTGATTGAGATGGTTAATCTAACAACACTAAAAATGATAGCGACCTTTTTTTAATAAAATGATGTAAAAATAGTAATTGGCAGTACCTAAACAATTGCTCTCCAAATAGTCGGATTTCCGCCTTACTGTATTGCTGTTAAACATGATATACTGTATTAACTAGTAGTTGGAGGAGCCGTTTAAAATGAAACGAACTAATTTGAAAATCGGGATGCTCATAGTTTTGGTAGCTGTTTTTATATTTTTCTTTAATCTTACTAAAGCGAATAGAACGTTAGCCCAAATGAATGAAACTTATAAATTATCGGATACGTTTAAACATGAAAGTTTAGCAGATCGCTCAAAATTTGTAACGGAACGCGATGGTGAGGTAACAATTGTTGTTCTAGGTAGCAGTGTAACTTATGGAAAAGGTGCGACCAAAGCACAACCCGTGTGGGGTAATTTACTGGAAACGAATCTTGACGAGACGGATGGAATCAATGCTAAAGTCATCAATCACGGGTACAACGGCTACAGTACAGCAGATCTGATTTCAAGGCATAAAATCAAGTCCGTCATTAAAGACGATCCAGACATCATCATTTTTGAATTGTGTTTGATCAATAATAATCGCTATCCACAAAGCGATATGGATCAAACAAAAGCAGACATCCAATGGATCATGGACACGTTTAATGACAAACTACCAGATACATTAGTTATTTTACAAACCGCAAATCCGACTAATTACAATGATGTGCTTTTACAAGATGCTCAGTTTACCTATGGTCAATACAATAATGAAATTGTTGAATATGTTAAAGAGCAGCAGTGGCCGATTATTGATATTTATCAATTGATGCAAACTAGACTTGAAGAACGAGATTTATTGACTGGAGATATTCTGGCTGATAATGTTCATCCAAACGGAAAAGGGTATGGTATGTGGTTCGAATTACTGAAAGAGCGAGTGAATGTACCGGTGAAAGAACTTCATTAATAAATTATGAAGGCCCCAAGAATGAAAATTTTTGAGGCTTTTTCGTTTTTATTTCTTTTCTAGCGAATTGTATTTGAGAAAAGGTAATAGGCGTTAGTTCGGGCAACTTCGGCTAGTCGCTTTCACTTGAGTAGTAGTAATGACCGCTAGTTCGAGTAACTCAATAGTCCTTTACCGTTTGAGTAAGGGCAACGAGCCTTTATTTAAGCAACTCGATGCTACTTTTCATTTTGAGTAGAGGTAATGAGCTCTATTTTGAGCGACTCAATAGACATTATCCATTTGAGTAGAGGTAACGGGTATTAGTTCAGGCAACTCTAGCTGCTTTTCTTCTTGAATCGACTAAATACTAAAGCTAAGATAACCAAAAAGGTAATATAAGGTCTTGATACGCTATTAGTTAATGAATCTAAATCAATTGTAATTTTCAGTTTCATAAATAAATTTGCATCTCACTTTAAATGTGATTATAATTAGAATAAGATTAAAAAAACTAAAGAAAGGGAGAGGATCATGGAAATCATTAAGCTAATTGGAATTTTAATTATTGTAGTGGGGTTCATTTTTAAGTTTGATACGATTGCCGTTGTATTGCTTGCAGCACTGGCTACAGCTCTATTTTCAGGTATCTCATTTACCGATTTTTTAGTTTTGTTAGGAGAAGCATTTGTCTCTAACCGGTTAGTAACATTATTTTTACTTACTCTACCTATGATAGGATTAACGGAAAGATATGGGTTACGCCAGCAAGCAGTTAAGTTGATAGAGAAGATGAAAGGACTGACACCTGGTCGTTTCCTATCTTTATACATGGTTATTCGTGAACTCGCAGGATTCTTTTCTGTACGTGTCCAAGGACATACACAATTCATCCGTCCGTTAGTTGAACCGATGACTCAAGCAGCTGCCAAAACTAAATATGGTGAAATCAGCGATGAAGATATTGAACGTCTTAAGGCACGCTCGGCAGCAACAGAAAACTACGGAAACTTTTTTGCTCAAAATACTTTCATTGCAGCAGCAGGTGTTTTATTGATTACTGGAACATTGGAATCTTTAGGATATGAAGTTTCAGCGGTAGCTATTGCTCAAGCTTCTATTCCGATTGCTTTAATTATGTTAATTTTAGTAGCAGGATCAAATATTTTATTTGATCGGAAATTGCAACGAAAATATGAGAATAAAGAAAACTTAGTAGCACAAAAAGAGGAGGAATAATAATAAATGGAGGCACTTGTAACTAATATATTAGAATTCTTCTTCATCATGATTGGTTTATTACTTATTTACACAGCTAGTAACGTTTTTAGAGATCAAAAGCATCCAACACGTTTAGGCACAACGTTATTCTGGCTCTTATTAGGAATTGTATTTGCTTTTGGAAATTTCATACCCGCAATGATTAATGGCGTATTACTTATAGGAATAGGTGTATTGACATTGTTTAAACAAGTCCGTCTAGGAGAAGTTAAGAAAGTGGATGAAAATAAAGCGTTAGAATCTAGTAATCATTTAGGCAATAAAATTTTTATCCCCGTTATTGCTTTAGCGGTAGTGGCTGTTCCAATTGCACAATTCACGCCTCTTGGTGGACAAGTAGGTATTGGAGTAGGAGCAGTTATTTCTTTAATAATTGCTGTTCTCATGACTAAATCAAAACCAAGAATGGTTTTAGATGAAGGAGACCGCATGATTCAACAAGTAGGCACGACTGGGATTTTGCCACAGTTGTTAGCCGCACTGGGTGTCATTTTTACAGCTGCTGGTGTAGGTGATGTTATTGCAAGTGGAGTTTCAACTTTTATACCAGAAGGAAATCAGTTATTAGGTGTCATCGCCTATGTGTTAGGAATGGTCATTTTTACAATGATTATGGGGAATGCGTTTGCTGCTTTTACTGTTATTACAGCTGGGATAGGAATTCCTTTTGTCATCGCCCAAGGAGGAGACCCAGTTATTGCAGGAGCTTTGGCAATGACAGCTGGTTTTTGTGGTACGCTGTTAACACCTATGGCTGCTAACTTTAACGCTTTACCAGCTGCCTTGTTGGAAATGAAAAATTTGAACGGTGTTATTAAAGAACAAGTACCATTTGCTTTCAGCATGATTGTAATTCATATCGCATTGATGTATTTCTGGGCATTTTAAAACAACTATTAAACAATAAATGGTATTCTTTATGAACGAAAATAATTATGTTGAATTTTACAAAGAAGGCAACTATTGAAAGGAGTATGATTATAAATGAAACTACTAGTAACTGGATTTGACCCATTTGGCGGTGAAAAAATTAACCCAGCTCTTGAAGCTGTCAGAGGTCTAGCGGATAGTATTAAAGGAGCCGAAATCAAAAAATTAGAAATTCCAACTGTATTCGGAAAATCAGCTGAAGTTGTTAGAGCGGCTATTGAAGAATTTCATCCGGATGTTGTATTAAACGTTGGACAAGCAGGGGGCCGTTTTGCAATGACACCTGAACGTGTAGCAATCAATGTAGATGATGCGCGTATTCCAGATAACGAAGGCAATCAGCCGATTGATGAAGCTATTCAAGAACAAGGAAAAGCAGCTTATTTTACTCAGTTGCCTGTTAAAGCCATAGCAACAGCAATCAAGGCAGCTGGTATACCTGGAGCTGTTTCTAATACAGCTGGGACGTTTGTCTGCAATCATATTATGTATCAAGTTCAATATTTAATTGATACTCAATATCCGGCAATCAAAGGTGGATTCATTCATGTGCCTTTTATTCCTGAACAAGTAGTAGACAAATCGAATCTACCTTTCATGAATTTAACTGATATCACTAAAGGATTGACAGCGGCAATAGAGGCAATTGTTGCTTTTGAGGGCAAAGAAGATCTAAAAGAAATAGGGGGAGCGATTTATTGATATGCGAGCTGAAACTATCCTGCCAGTTTTTGTTTATGGCAGTTTAAAAACTAGCGAATTTAATTATAAAAGTTATCTAGATGGTAAAGTGTCTATAGTTGAACCAAAACGTGCCCGAATTAGAGGTACTCTTTATAATATGCCGTATAAAGGATATCCAGCTCTTTTAGTTGAAGATTCCAGTACAGAGTGGGTATACGGTGAGCTATTTGAATTGCTTGATTATGAATCAACGTTATCTCAATTAGATAGTCTAGAAGGGTATTATGGAGTGGATCATCCAGCTAATGAATACGTGCGCAGTGTAGTAAAAGCTGAAATATGGCATGATAGATCTAGGATTTATGTAGCACAGGAAGTTTTTGTTTATCTTTATCAAGTAGAAAAAGATATTCTGTTTACTAAACAAAGTCAAGTAATGAAAAAGGGTATTTGGCAATCAAACTAGATACATAAGAAAGCCAAGAAAAAACTTCTTTATAAAATGAGAAAATAGCACTAGAAGAGCAAAATTCTTCTAATGCTATTTTTTTATTTTTCAATGATTATACAAAAGTTGCTAATACTTTGATATGAATTACCTGTCGTGAATAACTAATATAAGCCTCAATTTCATTATGAAAACGTTTGTTCGGTATAAGCTTCTACCATTACCTGTTTTTCGGTGGTAAGATGGTTTAGGTCATTATGGTCATTCCTCTAATTTTTTGATTTGGAATTCATTTTGACTGTACCGTAAATGGCTTTTTAGTTATCTAGCTTAATTTTACAATCCGTGATATTAATGGATAAACTAAAAAAGTAGAAATAAAAACTATTTTAGCTACTAAGTTTCGACTAGCAAGTCACTACATAGTGGTACTATTCTAGTTTATGGTCAATAAGGTCTAAGTAATTATAAAAAATCAAGGAGGAAGCAACTTTAATGATGGACCTTATTTTTAACATAGTTGTCATATACATTATTGGGTTTGGAATATTGAAACTAAAAATTTATATAGACTTTAAGACTTCTGATTATCGCCATGCAAGTAATCATAATTTTTGGCAAACCTTTTTCAATAAAGGAAATATGGGTGAATACAATATTTACCGCAGTCTTGAAAAAGTAAAAGGGGAAAAGCTGTTAATGACGAATCTTTACATTCCTAAAGAGGATGGAAGTACAACAGAAATTGATTTGGTGATGATCACAAAATCGGGTTTGTTTGTTGTAGAGTCAAAGAATTACAGTGGCTGGATTTTTGGCGATGAAAGAAACTTTAACTGGACTCAAACTTTCCCAAATAAGCAGCAGTTCAAATTTTTTAATCCCATTTGGCAAAACAAGGGACATATTAAGGCTTTAAAAGCCGTTTTAGCTCTTACCGAAGATTCTTTGGTGCACTCATTCATTATTTTCAGCAGTCATTGTGAATTAAAGAAGATTACGGTGACTAGTTCTAATGTTCAAGTTTTCCAACAAAATCAGCTGAAACGAATGTTAAAAAGAAAACAATATAACGAGCCTCGCTTAACTTCAGATGAGATGCAGGCTTATTTTCAAATGCTTAAACCTTTCATGCATGCTGACAAGAAAACCAAAAAGCTGCATATCAAAAGAATTCAAGAAAGATTAAGTCTGGCAAAAAAATGAGTGTTCTATTCGTCGAGTTTCTAAAGATAAAAATGAATTTCTTCATCCACACCAAAAAATACAATTCAAAATAGTTGAAGGGTGCTTAAGAGAAATTCTTAAGTATTTTTTTAGTTAAGTTTAAATTGTTTAGCTTAGAGCGTACAGTTATTTTAAGAAATCTATTAGTTTGGCATTTGTCTTACTTGTAAGATAAGCTATACTAATAATGATTATAATGAAAAAATTTATTCTAGCGGAGTATTAAAAATAGTAGTAACATTGTTTAGAAAGTAATGGCGAGGAGTTTTCTGATGAAAAAACGTGAATTTGTAGTCCAAGATATATTAAGTAAAATTTACCAAGAATATTATTCAAGTGGTAAGTTACCTACTCAAAGGAGTTTAGCTGTTCAATATGAAGTTTCACGATACACGATACAGGAAGCCATCAATAGCTTGAGTGATATTGGAGTTGTTCAAGTTGTTCAAGGATCTGGAACATTTATTCGAAAAGATGCTAAACAAAATCCTTTAATTTATAATTCTTTGACAAGAAATTCCTATGCTCGAATTAGTTCAAAAATTATTTTTTTGGAGAAACAACCTGCATTGGAAGAAGATCGTCAAATTTTTGAAATAGATAATGAACAATATGTTTGGGTCTTTCAACGTATTCGTATCGTAAACTATAAAATAACTCAAATTGAAACTTCAAAATTACCGGTTTCTCTTTTTCCAGATTTAACTTCTCACATTGTTGAAGACTCTATTCAAAAGTTTGTACAGCAATCTGGGTATGATATTTCACATTATATAACGAGTTACACTCCTGTTTTGATAACTAGAAAACAGTCTGAATTATTGCTTTGTAAAAAAGGCACTCCAGCAATGAAGATCATTAATCGTGGTATTTTAAAAAGTGGGCAAGTTTATGAATATAGTGAAGTAACTGCTATCGATTACACATGCACCTATCTTATTCCATTTAATAAAGAAAGCCATCAAATAAGGCAAAATGATTAAATGAAAAGAACCTGTCACAGCACAAATCAGTGTGTGGCAGATTCTTTTTATTTTCTGATTAAGGAGTAACGATTGTACCATCCGGTGTACGACTTTGTGTCCATTCATGAGGCCGATAGATGATAGGATATTCTTCGGCTAATTCTTCGTTAAAGTCAACCCCAATTCCAGGCATATCTATTGGATAAAAGTAGCCTTTTTCAGCTACTGGTACATATGAAAAAAGCTTGGCTGTATTTTCAGGTACTAGTATATTTTCTTGAACTGCCGCGTTATGAAGGTGTATGTTTAAATGGGTATTTACAGCAATACCAATTGGTGTGATATCAGAAGGAGTATGCCAAGCCATTCGTATTCCCATAGCGTCACAAAAATGTGCTAATTTGATAGCCGGTGTGATTCCGCCCAATTGTGAAACATGTGCACGCATATAATCAATTTCACGGTTCTTAACCAAAGACTGCCATTCCATTGGGTTATTAAATAATTCACCAGTAGCAATTGGGGTCGATGATTGAGATCGAATTTGTTTTAGCCATTCATTTTGATCAGGTGGCAGTAAATCTTCTAAGAAAAATAGATTATACTCTTCAGATTTTTTAGCAAATTGTACTGCTTGATTTGGGTAAAGACGTTCATGAACATCATGAAGCATCTGGAACGAGTTGCCATACTTATTGCGAATGCTTGCAAACATGTTCAAGGTTGTATCCATATATTGGTACTGGTCAAAATAAGAACCTTCAGAAGTGTTTTTAGGCGTATTCAGTTCAGCAGCTGGGCCACCATAGAAACCTAATTGACAGCGAATATATTGGTAACCTTCAGCAAGGATAGTATCGATCTCCTGGTAGAGGTCGTCTAGGTTATCTGCCACCGCATGAGTATAACTAGCAATGGCATCTCTAGATTTCCCACCTAATAACTGATAGAGCGGCATATCACATAATTTTCCTTTGATATCCCAGAGAGCCATATCTATTCCAGAAATAGCGTTATTAATTACTGGACCGTTTCTCCAGTAGGAATTAACGGTCATCATTTGCCATAAATCTTCAATGTTATTAGCATCTTTACCAATCAGTAAAGGTTTTAGATACTCGTCAACCATAACTTTAACTGCTAAAGGGCGTTGTTGAAAAGTTGCACAACCATAACCTATGACACCTCTATTTGTTTCTATTTTCACTACTACTAAATTGTGTCGATCTGGTTTGATGGTGTAACTTTTAATATCTGTAATAATCGTTGGTTTCATGTTCAAACCTCTCTTCCTTTTTTTAAGACTACATGTATATTGAAACATGTAATGGGAACGGCTGTCAATTTGGTATGAAAAGATAGAGATATATGGATAAAAACCAGTCCAATAATCATCATAAATTCAAAAAACGTTGTTACATCAAAGGATTCTTTCGTATTATTCATATTAAGGACTGTTTTTATAATTTGGAATATTGTGCTATCATTTAAATTGTAAACGGAAACAAAAAATAATTAGAGAAAAAGGGTGGGGAATCAAATGAAAAAAGAAGAGGTTGCAAAACAAATTATTCAACATATTGGAGGCCAAGCAAATATAAATAATGCTTGGCATTGTATGACACGGTTAAGATTTAATCTTAAAGACAAAGAAAAAGTGAATTACAAAGAATTGGAAAAGATACCAGGTGTAGTCGGTACAAAGTTTCAAAGTGATCAATTACAAATTGTTATCGGGACAAATGTGGCTAGCTATTATGAAATATTAGCTAAAGAATTAGGTATCGAAGAGGATTCAGATAGTAACCATAATCAAAATAGTGAGAAAAAAGGATTAGTTTCTTTATTTATGGATACTGTTTCTGGCGTTTTTGGTCCTATCGTGCCGGCAATTGCGGGTGCTGGTATGATAAAAGGATTGATGGCTGGTCTTGTTGCATTGAATGTCATTTCTAATGAGACACCAACTTTTCAAGTAATTGATATGTTAGCTAGTGGAGTATTTGTATTCTTGCCCTTTTTTGTTGCAGCTTCTGCAGCTCGAATTTTTAAAACCAATCAATATCTAGCGATTGCAATCGCTGCTACATTGCAATTTCCAACGATGACTGCTGCTGCAGCCGCTGGAGAATTTTCAAACTTTATGCTTTTTGGCATAGTTCCTGTACCAGTATTTAATTACGCTGGAACAGTAATCCCAATTATTTTTGCAATTTTAGCTTTGAGTTATATTTATCGGTGGGTTGACAAAGTCTTACCAGAAATATTACGTACCGTATTTACTCCGACAATTTCATTATTTGTTGGAGGAATATTTGCTTTAACAGTAATAGGACCTATCGGAATCTATGCGGGTAATCTTCTTGCTGATGGAGTGAGTTGGTTGTTTACCATTTCTCCAATTTTAGCTGGTGTGGTAGTTGGGTTAATCAGACCAATTGCGATCCTTACGGGTTTACATCATGCTATGACTCCGATTGCGTTACAAAATTTTGCCAATCAAGGCTACGATATGCTAATGCCAATGATGTTTATGGCTAATATGGCTATAACCGGTGCAACGATTGCTTTATATAAAAAAGTTCAAACAAAGGAAGAAAAATCAATCATCATCTCAGCTGCTTTTTCAGGTCTGTTAGGTATAACTGAACCTGCTTTATTTGGGGTATTAACAAAGTATAAAAAAGCTTTTCTTGCAGCAACCATTGGTAGTGCTGTATCTTCTGCCTTTATCAGTTTCTTTGGAGTAAGGATTTATGGGTACATCTTATCAAGTATCTTCAGTTTACCAGCGTATATTGGCGAATATTTTATTTATGCAGTTTTTGGAATTATAATAGCAATAGGGGTTTCATTTGCTATTACTAGTTTCTTAGTACCAAAACAAGAAGTTGAGGAAAGTTCAAATGAAGTCCAATTGAATGCGGTTACTGATGGCCTGTATGTTCCGCTAGAAGATGTAAATGATGATGTCTTTTCAACAAAAATGCTGGGTGATGGATATGCTATGAAATCTACCTCAGGAGATATTTATTCACCTGTTTCTGGTACCGTTCAAACAATTTTCCCAACAAAACATGCGATTGGGATAGTTACAGAAAATGGACTTGAAGTTCTTGTCCATATGGGAATTGATACAGTAAGTTTAAATGGAGAAGCGTTTGATGTCTTTGTTAAAGTAGGAGAAAAAGTAACCTCTAAAATGAAAATTGCTCATATTAATTTAGAAAAAGTAAGAGAAGCCCAAAAAGATGACACTATTATTGTGGTCGTGACGAATATGGATAAAGTTCAAAGTTTAGCTGGTGAACATAATCTTGAAGGAGAACATCTTGCTGGGACTACATTAGGAAATGCTGTTTTATCTTAAAACTCAAAGATCAATAATTTTTTAGAGGAGAATAAGAAATGAAAAAAATGACTATTTTGCAACGAATAGAAGAAGCCGGTGTTATAGCTGTTCTTAGAGGCGAAACGAAAGAAGAAGTTTTAAAAACTAGTCATGCGGTAATTGAAGGCGGAATTAGAAGTATAGAATTAACCTTTACTGTTCCCGAAGCTAATGAAATCATAAAAGAATTAGCTGTTTATTATAAAAATCAAGCCGAAATAGTTATAGGAGCTGGAACAGTATTAGATGCAACAACAGCTCGCTTAGCCATTATGGCTGGGGCTGAATATATTGTAAGTCCAAGTTTTAACCCAGCTACTGCAGAAATGTGTAACCTTTACCAAATTCCTTATTTACCAGGATGTATGACCATAACTGAGATGGAAACGGCACTTAAATGTGGTGTTGATATTGTCAAATTATTCCCTGGAAGTGTATATGGTCCTAGTGTGGTTAAAGCATTTAAAGCACCATTACCTTATTTGAATATCATGCCTACAGGTGGTGTCAATATAGACAATATGGCAGAATGGTTCAACGAAGGCGTAGTTGCTGTCGGTGTTGGTGGGAATTTATTAGAGCCAGTAAAAAATGGAGATTTTGATAAAGTCACCGATTTAGCAAAACAATATATGAATAAATACCACGAAATAAAAGGACACAGATAATATGGGGAAAATTGTAACGTTGGGCGAAGTTATGATGAGACTCTCAACAAATCCTGGTGAACGATTAGCACATGCTCAACAATTTGATGTTTGTTATGGAGGTGGAGAAGCAAATGTAGCCATCTCACTTGCTAACTATGGTCATGAGGTAGTCTTTGCCAGTAAAGTTCCCAATAATGCTTTAGGCCAATCGGTAAAAAAATTTTTAAATAGTTATGGAGTATCCACTACAAACTTACTTTTTGGTGGTAAGCGTTTAGGACTGTACTATATGGAAGCTGGAGTGGCGAAGCGATCTGCGGACGTGATTTACGACCGATTGGGTTCTAGTTTTGCTGCTATAACAGAAATTGAATGGGATTTAGAAGCTCTTTTCGAAGGTGTCGATGTATTTCATATTTCTGGAATTACTTCTGCACTTTCAAAAGAGTGGCAAAAACGGACAATAGATTTAATTAAGTTTGCTAAGAATACAGGTGTTAAGATAAGTTTTGATATTAATTACCGCTCAAAACTTTGGAGTTTAGAAGAGGCACAAGAAACTATTAGAAAGATTTTACCGTATGTAGATTATTGTTCGGCTGGTGAATTGGATGCTCGCTACCTTCTTAATATTCCTAAGTGCAGCGAAAATAAAGGTATTAAAAATGAAATGATTTACTACTATCAAGAAATGCAAGGGATGTTCCCTAATATTGAAGTTTTTTATTCAACTAAAAGGGCAATCTATTCAGTAACTGAAAATGATTTAACCGGCAATATCTGGATGGATAAAAAATATTACGAATCTGATTGTCATCATATAAATCCCATTGTAGATCGTATAGGAGGCGGCGATGCCTTTTCTGGAGGTGTTTTACATGGTCTTTTATGTCAAAATGACCCTCAAACGATTATCAATTTTGCTACAGCAGCATCAGCATTGAAACACACAGTCCTAGGAGATTGTAATCAATTTAGTGTATCTGAAGTAAATGACTTTTTAGATTCAGGTTCAGGGAAGATAAAGCGATGATATCAAAAAACTTTTTAAACTAACTATCATACAAAAAATAAGCTAACGCATTAACTAATACAATATTACATTAGGTCTAACTAGTATTTAAAGTTGGTAGCTAAAAAAGAATACACAGAAAAAGAACCTATCACAGTAGGTTCTTTTTCTGTATATTCTCGTCGAGGGATAAGGTATTATTCGAAGAGCCCTTGATTTTCTAAACGAACCAACATATGATAGATGCCTTCATGGTTGTGACTATCAGTGGTGTAGTTAGCTTGTTGTTTTGCGGAACTAAGGGCATTGCCCATGGCTACCGAATATTTTTTATTTTTGAACATCGAGATATCGTTTTCGCTATCGCCGAAGACAACCATTTCATCATGTTGAATATTTTGGTTCTCCATGATGAGTTCTAAAGCATTTCCTTTCGTGATGTCCTTATTCGTGATCTCCATTTTGCGTTCGTCTGAAAAGACACATTCATATTGTGCGTAAATAGGATGGTTTTTTAACGTATCCCGCACGAAGGACATATAAGCGGGCTGTTGGACGACAGAGATCTTATTGCAAAAACTAGGCGTATCTGCCAAATTGCGTACCATATATTGATTAGGGTAACCGTCACGCGTGTCACATAACCAGCCATACATTCCGCCCATCCAGGGATAATCATCCGGTAGGCGCATCTCTCCGCGGATATTTTTTTTAATGGTGTAGATCTCATCGGGCAAATAAGTATAGATCGTATCATCTTGACTGTATTGTAATTCCACCGTAAAGAGCGAAAAGAAACGGTTGATCTCAGTGATAAACGATCCCTCTAATAAACCAATTCTGTCGCGTTTAGCGGTTGCAACATGATAAATAGACGTGCCATTAACGTCGATCATCAAACCGGCATGCTTGTCCATCTGCAACTCTAAAGCATCAGGCAACAAGCGGATGTAGCTTCGGCCACTAGCTAAAATCAATTTAACGCCTTTGGTTTGCAGCTCCATCAATTTACGGAACGTTTTAGGGGCGATAGTATGATCAGAAGTAAGCAAGGTCCCATCCATATCACATACGATTGCTTTAATTGTCATCGCAATTTCCTTCCTTTTTTTGTAATAGCCAACGCCTTACGAATCCTTTCTAAGGATTCTTTGTTTTTTGCTTCATCATGATACATCATGGCGACATAGAGAATATCAATGATCGTCATATAAAGAATTCGAGAGGTGAGTGTCTCGGATTGAAAAACAGATTCTTCTGAATCGACAATGAACGCGACGGTCGAAAGTTTCACTAAATCCGTGTGGTGGTTACCGGTTAGGACAATAATTTTGACGTGATTGGCGCATAAAATTTTTGCCACTTCAATCGTTTCAATCGTCTCGCCAGAGTGTGAAAATAAAAAAACACAATCATTTGGACCAAGCTTTGTAGCGTAGCTCAGCTGCATATGGTAATCAAAAATATAATTGCAATGAAATTCCGTCCGCAAAAATTTGTGGTAGCTATCTAATGCAATTACGGATGAAGCCCCTTGTCCAAAAAAGTGTAAAACTCTAGAATCAGAGATCAAACTTAGTGCGAGATTGATTTTTGTTTCATCCAGTGATTCAACCATATTATCTAACGCGACCTTATTTGAATAAACCAATTTTTGGGCGATCGTATAGGAAGAATCCTTTTTGCTGACGTCAGAAAAAACCGCTAGCTCATTTTTTCGTTCTTCAATTGTTCTGAAATTAGATGCTACCGAAATTTTAAAGTTGGGGAAGCCATCATAACCGATTTTTTTAACAAATTTAAAAATAGTTGCTTCAGAAAATCCGGTATCATCTGCTAAGTTGGAAAGGGTTTTATTGACTATGTCATTGCTAAGTTTAATGAAATGATTGGCGATAGTCTTCTCAGTATCGCTGAAACCTTTCATATAAGGCCGTAGTAATTTTTCTAAATAATTATAAGGCATATAAGTTCAACTCCTCTTTAATAACAGTATACTACATTTTTCTGAATAAAAAACTTTTTTTATGAAAGCCCTTTACAAATAAAAAATATTTGTTACAATTGGGTTATGAAAGAGAGAATGAAGAGGAGGAGAAGACTTGAAAATAGGCATTATCGGATTAGGAAAAATGGGTTTAAACCTAGCCCTAAATTTGAAAGAAAATAATATCGATGTTATCGGTTATGATGTTTCGATCCCGGCACGCCAAAAAGCTTCTGAGAGTCAACTAGCAATTGCTAATTCACAAGAAACGTTTCTCGAAAGCTTAGAAGAAAAAAAAATCATCTTTTTAAGTACACCAGCAGGAAACATCACCAATACGTTGGTAAAAACACTTAGTGATCAATTACAAACAGGTGACATTTTGATAGACGGAGGAAATTCTTATTTTAAGGACAGTGTGAGAAATTATGAATTAGCTAAAGAAAAAGGAATCGGTTTTCTAGATTGCGGTACGTCAGGAGGAATGGAAGGCGCACAATTAGGTGCTTGTTTGATGATTGGCGGAGATGCCGACGTTTTCATCGAAGTAGAAGAAGTTTTCGCTGCACTGGCTTGTGACAAAGGGTATCTATACACAGGGGAATCTGGTAGCGGACATTACTTGAAAATGGTCCACAATGGTATTGAATATGGCATGATGCAAGCTGTTGGTGAAGGATTTGATATCTTAAATGCCGGTAAATATGATTACAATTTCGAAAAAGTCGCTTCTGTCTGGAATAACGGATCGGTTATCCGTTCATGGCTGATGGAATTGACAGAAGAAAGTTTCAAGAGTGATCCTAAATTAGACGATATTAAAGGTATCATAGATGTCAGTGGAGAAGGAAAATGGACCGTCATTGAGGCGCTCGATTTAAATATTCCTGTTCCTGTTATTGCAAGTTCATTATTTGCTCGTAATGTATCAAAAATTGATGACAGTTTTTCTGCAAAAGTTGTCGCAACGATGCGGAATCAATTCGGCGGTCATACGGTTATGAGAAATGGGGAACTTTAAAAATGACAAAAAACAATAAAATCGCAATCGTAAATTCAAGTAGTTTTGGAAAAGTATTTCCAGATCATTTAGAGCGGTTGCATCAATTAGGAGAGGTACACAGTTTTACCTTTGATAGTAAAATCGATGGAAAGACGTTAGCCGAAAAATTGCAAGGCTTCAATATGATCATTGCTAGCGTAACTCCTTTTTTCACCCAAGCCTTTTTTGATCACAAAGATGAATTGAAATTGATCACCAGACACGGTATTGGTTTTAACAATGTTGATTTAGTAGCCGCTAAGAAACACAATACGATCGTATCGATTGTGCCGGCTTTGATTGAACGGGATGCAGTGGCTGAAAATAATGTGACCAATCTATTAACTGTTATGAGACGAACCAATTTAGCCTTTCAAAGTGTCGTGCAAGACAAATGGGAAGAACGTGCTCAATTTGTTGGACATGCTCTTGGAGGGAAAACAGTTGGAGTGATTGGAATCGGAAATATTGGTAGCCGGGTTGCTGAAATCCTGCATTATGGTTTTCGCTGTGAGGTGCTGGCTTATGATCCTAATAAAGACAAAGTGGAGATTGCCGCATTTGGTGCCAAAAAAATCGAGCTACCTGAGCTGCTAGAAAGAGCAGATGTAATCTGTTTATGTGCCAGTCTAACAGAGGAGAACTACCACATGCTCTCTACAGAAGAGTTTGCTAAAATGAAAGATAATGTCTACTTATCTAATACGGCTAGAGGAGCATTGGTTGAGGAAGAGGCGTTGATCCATGCATTAGAAATAGGTAAAGTTGCTGGCTTTGCGACTGATGTACTGGAAGTTGAATCTGGTCGTGCTGATCATCCTTATCTTAAATATGAAAGCGTTATTATAACTCCGCATACTTCAGCTTATACCATGGAGTGTCTTGAAGGCATGGGAGATAAATGTGCAACGGATTGTGAGCGGATCTCAGTAGGTCTTCTTCCAAACAGGTCTGTACAGAGCAATAGTTCTTACTTGAATTAGGAAGGAGATTTAGGAATGCTTACAGATCTAAATGTGAAAGGCGGGCCGCAGTTTTATCGGTATAGCGAGGGATCAATAGGTCTGATACCTGAACTACTCCAAGAACATGCTGCCAGTCGTCTACTAATTGTGCATGGTGTCATTTCTTGGGAAAAAGCAAAACCTTACTTAACTAACGTAATGAAGCTAGACAAAGAAATTATTTATGAACAGTACAATGGAGAATGCAGTTATAACGAGTGTCACCGTATTGCAGAAATTATTAAAAAAAATAAAATCGATTTTGTTATCGGAGTTGGTGGAGGTAAATTATCCGATACCGTTTTATATGCGTGTCATTTAACCAATACGCAATTTGGCCTTATTCCAACGTTGGCTAGTAATTGTGCACCATGGGCACCACTTTCTGTTATGTATCATGACAATGGTCTGGCAGAAGGGAAATCAGAACATGTTAAGCGTCAAGCCGCTTTCCTAATCACAGATCCAGCGCTGGTGATCGATTCACCAGTCAATTATTTTATTGCTGGAATTGCAGACACGTTGGCAAAATGGTATGAATCAGACTTGATTTTAGAGCAAGAAACCTTTAACGATGAACCCTTTCCACAAATGGCACGTTTTGCTGCTCGTATGTGCAAAGAAAAAGTATTAGCAGAATCTGAAAAAGCCATCGCCGATATGAGAGCAAAAACGATATCAGCTGAATTTATTCATATTTCAGAGATTATTTTTTCCATCGCTGGTTTGGTTGGAGGTTTAGGCGATAAATATGCACGAAATACAGCTGCTCATGCGATCCACGATGCCATCTCTGCTTATTTACCGGAAGTACATGACTATTTGCACGGTGAAAAAGTGGCTTATGGAATTTTTTATCAATTAGCATTAGAAAAAAAGTGGTCGACGATTGATGAATTGATTCCCTTTTATGAAGCGTTAAACTTGCCAAAATCACTAACAGAGATGGGTGTATATCCGATGTCTGAAATTAAGTTAATCAACATTGTTCAATTAATTGACAGCAAACAAAAAGTTCATCTGCTGCCGTTGCAAATAAATGAAGAATCATTAACAACAGCACTAATCGATTTAGAAAAATATATGACTAAATAAGGAGGTAATAAAGAATGGATACATTAACAATATGGCAAAGTCTGATTATTGCACTTTGGGTCGCTGCAATCATGTCAAGGTCATTTTTAGGTGGTGCTACTTTAACACTGCGTTTTTCACCATTAATGACTGGTTTAGTAGTTGGGATAGTAATGGGAGATATTGCAGGTGCAATGGTTATCACCGCAGCTATTCAATTGATTTATATGGGGGTATTTTCTCCGGGGGGCACAATGCCTTCTGAACCATCGATTGCTGCAGCTATTGCTGTGTCAGTAGCATTACTGGGAGATCTTTCGCCTGAGGCAGCGATTGCGGTTGCCGTTCCGGTAGGTTTATTAGGCTCTTATCTTTACCAATTCCGTTTCTTTCTTAATACTTTTATTGGAAAAGCTACGGATAGAGCAGTTGAAAGTTTGAATCACAAGGCAATATCTCGGTCTATTGTTCTTTACCCAACAATTGCTTCTTTCATCTTGTTCGTTCCTTTAGTTTTCATTGCGTTATTCTGGGGGGCACCAGTCATTGCGGATGTTATCGCAACTTTGGAAGGGACAGTATTCTTACATATCCTTGAAGTTGTTGGTGGCGGACTAGCAGCCATTGGGATCGCTACAACTATTTATGTTATTGGACGTCGCGATTATATGGTATTTTTCTTATTAGCTTACTTCATGAGTGTAATTTTTAGGGATATGGGCATTACAATGGTAACTTATGCAATTATAGGGACATTGGTTGCGGCAATATTCGTACTAAGTCGGAACAATACTGCAAAAGCATCTTCGGCAAACGGTACAAATACTGTTGATGGATCTGATGATGATGATGACGATGATTTCTAAAAAAACGATGAGCGAAAGGAGCACTAACAATGACTACTGACACACAAAAAGTAACGCTTACTGAAAGCAAAAAAGAGATGGCACCAGGAGAACTGACAAACAAGGATGTTTCAATAGCTTACTTAAGATGGCACTTTGCAAATGAGATTCCTCATTCATTTGAACGTTACCTGGCACCATCGTTACTATACGGTATGATGCCCGTTTTGCGGAAATTATACAAAGACGATAATGATTTACGCGCAGCGTATAAACGACAATTATTGTTCTTCAATACCCAATTAACATGGGGTGGCGGGATAATCACCGGTTTAATGTCTTCGATGGAACAAGAGCGTGCCAAACAAGAACACAACAACGAAGAAATCGTCATGACAGATGATTTAATGTACAATACTAAGGCCGGTCTAATGGGCGCCTTATCTGGTATTGGTGACTCCATTGATTCAGGAACGGTCCAATATATTTTTATTGCGATCGCCATTCCTTGGGCTCAAAACGGGTTAGCTGCCGGAGCGTTATTCCCATTCATTGCGTTTGCTACTTATCAATTATTGATTGGTTTATTCTTCGCACGTCAAGGATTTGTTATGGGTAAAAGTGCCACAGGCTTGATGGAAAGTGCAGGCGTTCAAAATGCAATCGAATTGTTGTCTATTTTAGGGTTGTTCATGATGGGAATCCTAGCCGGAAACTATGTAACGGTCTCCTCTTCCTTGGAATTTGTGATCTCTGGCAGGCCGTTTATTGTTCAGGAAACGCTGGACACGATTTTACCAGGTTTGCTACCACTTGTAACCGTTATGGGTATTTATTGGTACTATGTCAAGAAAGGTTTAAAAGTTACACGAGCATTGATATGGTTAACATTGATTTTGATCGTATTAGCTGCAGTAGGAATTTTGTAATCAGATAAAAATTGAAACAAGCATAAGAAAGGAAGTTGAAATCAATGGGAGTAGTAAACTTAGTACGGATAGATGAGCGTTTGATTCATGGACAAGTCATGCTGACACTGTCTGGGCGTGACGGAGTAAATTCATTATTCGTGGTAGATGATATTGTAGCAAAAGATAAATTTATGAAAAGTTTGTATAAAAGTGCTGGAGGTCGTACGGGTAAGAAAACGGTCGTCATGACGCTAGAAAAATGCAAATACTATTGGGATGAATTCGAATTCAAGGAATACAGTTGTATCTTGATTTCCAAAACAGTCGATGTTATCTATGAGTTGGTGAAGCATGGTGTGCCAATGAAAGAAATAAATATCGGAGGTATCGCTCAAAAAAACGAAACTGATGTTTTTGTTACTAAGTCTGTTTATTTAAATAAAGAAGATGCATTAAAACTAAAAGAATTAAATGAAAAGTACCATGTGGAAGATATCTATTTCCAAGCAACACCTTCTGCTCCAAGAACCAATTTGAAAGAAGTTTTAGCAAAATTTAATCTATGATGAGTTAGGGTGATAATTGATGGAACAAGATGAACAATTAGAAGATTGGTATGTTCGCTATCATTCCATTTTTGGTAAGCGTTATACGCGAAAACGAAAAGATCGTTTTTTAGAAAGTTTGTCAGCTGACATACATCAATTTCGGTCAGATGTTGCGCTGGAAACCTTTAAAGTGAATGAAAAAGATCTAGTGGAATATAAAAACCTTTATGTTGGAAACATAAAAAAAGCCGATACAATTATCTGCACCTATTATGATACTCCAGCAGCTCATCTTGGTCCTTATCAATTTTTTGATGTAGCCAATCGAACAAAAAATACCATGAGATTTATTTTTGTTTCTGCCATCCTAACCATAATGATGGGGTTATTGTTCACCTGGCAAGTGGCTATGCCAATATTTCAGACTAATTCTTTATTAAGCCTACTTTCGCTGCTTTGCATTCTATTTTATGCTCTCTATTTTTTCTTTTTGAAGAACGTAGCTAGAGGCTGGCCGAATAAGCATAATTTGATTCGAAATACGTCTTCTGTCCTAGTTCAACTCTACAGCACGAAACAGTTTGAAAACAAAAAACTAGCATTTGCTTTTTTAGATGCAGGTTGTACGAATAATGCCGGTTTAGAAAAAGTCTTGCGTCAGAGCAATGCTGTTATCTATATGTTGGATAGTATTGGTTCAGAAAAAAACTTATACCAAGTGATGAGCAATCGCAAATTAGCTATCCCTAGCGATTCAGTAGAGACAGTCGTATCGCCGGATCTCGCAAATGATCGCTTAGTGTACGTCATCAGTGGCACCAAAGAAAATGAACACTTTACATTGAGTAAAGACGATTTGAAGCAGCATCAATTGAGTGATACAAACATGAATGAAGTATTGCTATTTTTGAAACAGCTAGTCGGGAGGAATAATAAATGATTGGAATCATTATTGCTACACATGGAAAAATGTGTGATGGTATCGTCAGCGCAGCCGATTTGATTATCGGCAGTACTGAAAATATCAAAACAGTAAACTTATTTCAAGAAGATAATGTACAAGATTTAAATGGAAAATTTTTAAATGCAATCAAAGAAGTTGATCAACAGGATGGAGTCATTATTTTCGTGGATTTAGCAGGCGCTAGTCTGTATAACCAAGCTGTTTTGGCTGTGAATTCACTTACAGCGGAACAACAAAAGATAGTTCACGTGATTGCAGGTGTCAATTTACCAATGGTTATTGATGCTATCAATCAACAAATGATCAATTCTCCCATCCAAGAGGCAGTCGCCTCCGTAATCAATGAAGCTCAGCGAGGAATCGTGTCATGGTCAGCTGAAGATTCTGAAGACGATGAAGACGATGAAGAAGAAGAGTTCTAGAATAAAACTTCTATAGGAAAATTATAGAAAAAATAATCCCACGCTTATACGAGTAATTTGTATGAGTGTGGGATTATTTTCTTGAAATAGACAGAATGGAAAATGAAACTTAGTATCCTCTCAAGGTAGAAGTTACTTTGAGTAGGAGTAATATCCCTTAGTAAGAGCGACTCAGAATTACTTTCCTTTTGAGTAGACGAAATAAGTCTTAATTCGAACAACTCATAGCAATTTTTCCTTTCAGAAAGAGCAACAAGTCTTAGTTCAATCAACTCAAAATAGAAATTCAATCGAACTGACCTAATTTAAATATAAAAGCTAATAAAAAGCTGTAAGAAAAGACCTATTCGAGTGATATTCGAATGGTGACGAGTATCTCCTAATTAAAAAGTTTTTTATTCGTAATAGGAACCATGAGTGGCTCCGCGAATGGTGTAATGTTTTAATAAGATCTTTTGAATTCTTGTCATTGGAATCATAGAATCAATCCAATTATAAATTACAGAAGTTGTTACCTTTAAATCTGGAAATAATAATTTAAAATCCTCTATTTGACGCAAAATTGTTTCTTCTACTGAAGTTCTATAACCACACGTTTTGCATGAACAGGTTCGTTGAGTAATCGTTAGGGTAGGGGAGGAGCATTCTGTACACCATAGTCCTTTTTTGAGAAAATGATAAGTGTAATTTGGAAATTTATGTTGAAAAGCTGATTCATCATGGTGTTCTTTCAGTATTTTATCCGCAAGATAGTGCTGTTTTTTCGACAATGGTAAGACACTCTTATTTATTTTGGAAAAGTGTTCCCGAATTTGTGTTGGGAAAATGACTGGTCTATCGATTGGTGCATTGTAAAGAGTGAAAGCAGAATTTACAAAAATGAGGACAGGATCAAGCTTTAGATTACTATTTAATTTACTTAATAGTTGCCTCCTTTTGATAGAAGTTTCGTCTAATTTATTCAATGGATTCACGATTTCTTTGCCGGGAAAGGTTAAAAGATGATGCGAGTTGAATTCAAAATTCCCTGCATAATTTTTTACTTCAAATAATAAGATTTTGTCACCTGTCAGAATCAATGTATCGACTTGAAATGTGTTGCCTTTTTCTGTAAACAGTAAATCATTTAACACCAATGCGTCTAAGTCTAAAAATTCTTCTACCAGCGAATCAAAGAAAAGCTCTCCTTCAAATCCTTTTTGCATATTTAACAAATGAAGTTTTTCCTCATCTGAAAGTATCATCCGTCTATTTATAGCTTCTAAGGTGCGTAAATAATTCGATTTGTTCCGTTTTTTGACTACTATCATGATTTCACCTCCTCTTAAATAATGTACGTAAAAAATAATATTGCTAACTATGAAGTTATAATAGCTACTTTTTAATAAATATTAGGTGAAATCGACATTTCGTTTTATTATTTCACTATATTTATATTTATATTGAAATAAAATTCCAATTAAGTTATACTCTATTGAAAGGGGATACATAATTATTTCAAGATGTTGATAAGGAGGATAGTAATAGAAGTATAAAAGGAAATAAGTTTGAAGTTAGACATAAAGTATCCTTAACAAAATTTAGTTTAATTCGATAGTAGGAGGAAAAAAGATGAAAGTTATTATGGTTTGTTCAGGTGGAATGTCAAGTGCAATAGTGGTTAAAGCGATTAAAGCGGAAGCTGCAAAGCAAGATTTTGAGTTGGATATGATTGCAGTAGGATCTGGAGCAGTAGAAGAAGAATTGAAAGATGGCGACTATAAACTGTTATTAGTAGCACCTCAAGTCAAACACCAATTTGGGACATTTGAAAAATACGCAAATGAAAACGATGTACCGATTGAAAAGGTTGAACCGATGGGCTATACCCCTATTGGAGCACCTAAAACGTTAGAGTTGATTAAGAAATACCGTTAAATTTTTTACTTAAGCTATGCACTTGTTTATTATTATGGATCATTAAGGAGAGTAAATATGACGAATTTTTTAAATTGGCTTGAAACGAAATTCATGCCACCTTTAGCTAAGCTTTCTGAGCAAAAACATTTAAAAGCCATCCGCGATGGAGTTATCTCGACATTATCTTTGATTATCATTGGGTGTTTCTTCTTAGTTATTGGAAATCCACCGATTGCCTCTTGGGCTGAAGCGATTGCACCTTATGCAGCACAAATTGCGATTCCATTCCGGATCACAACCGGTTTGATGTCTCTCTATGCCGCTTATGGGATGGGATACAGTTTATCAAAATCATATAAGTTAGATGGGGTTACCGGTGGGGTGCTGTCGTTAGCAACCTTTTTAATGTTAACGGTTCCAGTTAACGTAGATGCATCCTTACCTGAAGGAGAAGCAATTGGTTGGGTTCTTCCAATGGGAAATCTTGGCGGATCAGGAATGTTTTCAGCTATTTTAGCTATGATCTTTGCAGTTGAAGTACTGCGTTTATTTAAACAAAAGAACTTGATGATTAAAATGCCAGAACAAGTACCGGATTCCGTTGCCAGAAGTTTTGAAGCATTGATTCCTGGAACATTTGTCATTGTGTTTGTTTGGATTATCCGTATCTTACTTGGCTTTGACATCAACCAAATTTTGATTAATATTTTTACACCATTAAACAATATTTTAGGGAATAATTTGATAGGTGTATTATTGCCAGTAGTCTTGATTACAATGCTATGGGCAGCTGGAGTTCACGGTGTGAGTGTTATTGGCTCGATTGTTCGTCCAATGTGGCTAGTGATGCTTGAAGCAAATGGGCAAGCGATGGTTAGTGGAACACCAAGCAACGAGTTGCCATATATTGCACCCGAACAATTCTACCAATGGTTAGTATGGATCGGTGGATCAGGTGCAACGTTATCACTATGTATCTTATTGCTGTTTACAAAATCAGCATACTTAAAACAAGTTGGACGTTTTTCAATCATTCCTTCCATTTTTAACATTAATGAACCCTTGATTTTTGGAACACCGATTGTTATGAATCCAATTTTAGCGATTCCATTTGTTGTGGCACCATCTGTGACAACAACGATCAGTTACTTTGCAGTGAAGTTTGGTGTCATTAATGGCTTTTCCGTAAATGCTCCTTGGACTTTGCCAGCTCCAATAGGCGCGTTCTTATCAGCTGGAAACGATTGGAAAGCTGCAGCCTTGGTATTGATCAATATGACAATTGCTGGATTGATCTACTACCCATTTGTTAAAGTTTACGATAAGAAAATGGTAGAAGAAGAGCACTCTGAAATGGAAGATAAAAAGAATATGCAAGTGGATACTGCAGCGGTTTAAAATGTGAAAGAAAGGGCTGTTTAGGCAAGATAATAGTCAGTCCTTTCTTAGTTTGATAAAAGGAGGATCTCAATATGCGAATTGCACTCATTATTTTTCTAATTGGTTTTGTATTAGCAGGTGTCATGTTGGTCGGATTTTTGCAGAAAAAAAACATTTGCATCAATCGGTGGATTTTTGGATTTGCAGCTTTCTTAGTAGTCTTGATCCCAACGATTCTATTTCAAAACTTGCCAACAGCCGTGAATTATAGTTTGTATTTATTATCAGGATTGTGCGCTATTATGTTTTTTGAAACAGGTCGCATTATGATTGAAAAGAACCAAGTAAAAGGTTTGATTCGTGCGAACCAGTTTCCAAAAAAGAAAAAGTAGTTCAAACCATTCTTGAACAGAAGAGGGTGCAGATATGAAGTGCGATTATCGTTTGATACGAGAAGATGAAATCAATCAGATCGTGAAAATTAGAGACTATTGTTTTCGTCATCAATATACTGGGAATTACTTAGAAGATTTTCTTCACTGGGCTAAAATCAGTAAGACAATTGGCGCATTTGATGGAGAAAAATTAGCCGGACAAGTGATGGTGTTCCCACTAAACATGACGATACATCATCAACCATTTGCTATGGGAGGGATATCATTCGTCGCTACATATCCTGAGTACCGAAATGCAGGAGTTATGAAGAACTTATTGACAAGAAGCTTAGAAGAAATGAGGAAACAAGACCAACTCATATCGGTTTTAGGCCCTTTTTCAGTTTCTTTTTATCGTCATTTTGGTTGGGATTTATTCTTTGATAAAGTCGATTATACGTTTCCCTTTGATTTGTTTAACTCGAAAAAATATGATATGGGTCATTTGGAACGCTTTAGTTATACTGAGAACCGAGAACAATTGGAACTCGTAAAAGAGTTGTACCACAAATATGCTCTTCAAACGAATGGGATGATGGTTCGTAATGAAGACTGGTGGAAACGCTTGGAATTAAGACAGCCAGATGCATCATTTGCTTTAAGTATCGCTGAAAATGGACAGCCTCAAGGATATATCCGTTACGTTATGAACGACCAAACATTTGAAGTACTGGATCAAGTTGCTCTTAACCTGACAGCCGAAAAAGCTTTATGGGAATTCATCAAAGTCCACCGTTCTAATTTCACTCATGTAACGGGTGCGGCAGCTGCTCATCAGTCTTTTGGTACTCAATGGGATGAACCGCAATTCAAAAAAGAAGTAGTGCATGACAAAATGATTCGTATTGTAGATGTTGAACGCTTTTTAACCGTTTATCTATTTCAAGGATTGACCAAGCGATTGTACCTAAAAGTGACAGATGCATTTGCACCTTGGAATGAAGGAGTCTATAGGATTGATTCAAAAGAAGTAACTAAATTGAGTGAGAAAGACGTGTCATTAGATGAGTGTTTAATGATGGACATTTCAAGTTTGTCATCGTATTTAGTAGGCTACCACGACCTTAAGTGGTACCAGTATCAAGGGAAAGCAAGTGGTTCGAAACATGTCTTAAAAGAATGGGACAAAGTAATTCCAAAAAATCATCCACAATTTTATGGCCATTTTTAAATTTAAAGAAATGAGGAAAGAATACATGAGAAGATTAGGCATTTCTGTTTATCCAAATCATAGTTCAGTATCAGAAATCAGAGACTATATTGATTTAGCAGCAGGTTACAACTTTAAACGGGTATTTACATGTTTGTTATCCGTAGAAGGCGATAAAGAAACAATCGTTCAAGAATTTACCGATGTGATTTCACATGCTAAAGAAAAAGGGATGGAAGTTATTGCAGATGTGAGTCCAAAAGTATTTGGTGAACTAGGCATCAGTTACAATGATTTAACGTTTTTTAAAGAAATTGGTGCGGACGGTATTCGTCTGGACATGGGCTTTACTGGAAACGAAGAATCGATTATGACATTTAATTCGCAAGAATTGAAAATTGAATTGAATATCAGTAGTGGAACTAAATACTTAGATAATATCATGAGTTATCAAGCGAATGCGGATAACTTAATGGGGTGCCATAATTTTTACCCACATCGCTATACAGGGTTAAATTACGACCATTTTATCGAAACGAGTAAGCAATACAAAGCACATGGGATAGTGACAGCTGCGTTTGTCAATTCGCCTTCTTCACATATTGGACCATGGCCTGTCAACGAAGGATTATGTACGCTTGAAATGCATCGTGAGTGGCCAATTGAGGTTCAAGCCAAGCACTTATGGGCAACCGAAGTTATTGATGACGTGATTATTGCTAATGCATTTGCTAGTGAAGCTGAGCTGAAAGCCTTAAGTGAAATTAATTCTTACCAATTAACACTTATGTGTGAATTAGAAGAGAGCGTTCCTGAACTAGAAGAAAAAATCGTCGTAGAAGAATTCCATTTTAATCGCGGAGATGTATCGGATTATGTGGTTCGCTCGACTCAAAGCCGTGTGAAGTATAAAGGGCATGAATTTGCACCATTCAACACACCGGATATGAAAAAAGGCGATATCATTATCGAGACATCCTTATATGCTCATTATGCCGGTGAACTGCAAGTCGCCTTGCAGCCAATGAAAAATTCTGGCAAATCGAATGTTGTTGGACATGTTGTAGAAGAAGAACAGTTCTTATTGGACTATTTAAAACCTTGGCAAAAATTTCAATTTAAACTAAAGTCAAACGATTAAAGGAGCAGACAAAAATGGAAGATTTGGAAATGATTATTTTCGACATTATTGGGCACGGAGGAAATGCTCGCGCATTGGCCTATGAAGCACTCGGAAAAGCTCGTGCGGGGGAATATGAAGAATGCGACCGATTGATGGAAGAATGTAAAAATGAAATGAATTTGGCTCACAATACGCAAACAAAATTAGTACAAGACGAAATTCGTGGTGAAGATATAAAAATCAGCTTAATATTGATTCACGCTCAAGACCAATTGATGACGTCAATGGCAGAACAAACCTTGATCATGCAAATGATCGAAATGCAAAAAGAATTGAATGCGTTAAAAAACTAAAAGAGGTGATAAAATGGCCTTTGCAGTCGGAATTATGTCAGGCACATCTCTAGATGGCGTTGACGCCGCATTAGTAGAGATTCATGGAACCAATACCGATACAACTGTTCAATTAATGGAATTTACAACTTATCCATTAAGTACTGAAATTGTAAAAAAAATAAAAGATGTCTTATCGGTTGAAACCTCTTCAGTGGATAAAATTTGTAGTTTAAATGTTGAATTAGGGTATGTCTTTAGTGAAGCTGCTAAAGCAGTGTGTGAAAAAGCAGACTTCGCGCTTGATCAAGTCGATTTTGTAGCTTCACATGGTCAAACGATTTACCATTTGCCTGTTCCGGGATCTCATCAATCAGCTTCTACTTTTCAAATTGGGGAGTCAGCTATTATAGCGGAAGAAACTAAAACAATGGTCGTATCCGATTTTAGAACACGAGACATGGCAGTAAACGGTCAAGGTGCTCCAATTGTGCCCTATTCTGAATTTGTCTTATATCGAGACGCTGAACGGACACGTTTATTGCAAAACATTGGCGGAATCGGAAATGTGACGATTATTCCTAGTGGAGCGCAAATAGAAGAAATTATTGCATTTGATACAGGGCCTGGGAATATGATCATTGATGAATTGTGCCAGTTCTTTTACCAAGAAGCTTATGATAAAAATGGTGAGCATGCTTCTCAAGGAATAGTAGACCAAGAAATGTTAAGTGAGATGATGGCTCATCCTTATATTGAAAGAAAATATCCTAAAACTACCGGAAGAGAAGATTTTGGAGCAGAATATACAGCAAATCTAATTGGACAATGGCAAAATAAGGTAGCACCAGATGACTTCATTGCAACAGCCACTCGATTTACGGCTCAGTCTATTGCCGTAAATATAAGCCCGTTTATTGATCAACAGACAGAACTTATTATCGGAGGTGGTGGAAGTTACAATCCTACTTTAGTTCAAATGATCAAAGAACAGTTGCCTGAAATATCGGTGCTTATCCAAGAAGAAGTAGGCTTTTCTTCTGAAGCTAAAGAAGCGATTGCGATGACTATATTAGCGAACCAGACCATTCATCATTTGCCAAGCAATGTTCCAAGTGCTACAGGCGCAATGAAACCTGTCATACTAGGAAAGATAACGTATTATCATTAGATTGCTTTCTCTTGAAGATTCCTGTATCTTTTGATTATACGAGGTGAAACAACATGATTAGAAATAATATTCTAGGTCGAATTAAAAGTGTCCTTGATGATTTGCCTAATTCTGAAAGAAAAATTGGCGAGTACATTCTTAAGAATCCTGAAGAGACCATTAAAATGACAACAGCACAACTGGGAATAGCCGCAGATTCAAATTCGACGGCTGTTATTCGGCTGTGTAATCGAATTGGTGTTAACGGATTTACAAAACTAAAAGTAAACTTATCTGCAGAAATCGTATCGGTGGATGAATCTGGTTATGCGGAAATAGAGGCAGAGGAAAAAAGCAGCACGATCAAAAGCAAACTATTAGCTAATGCCTTTAAATCAATGGAAGAAACCATTTCATTGATGAATGAGTTTGATATTGAACGTGTCGTAGAATTGATTGAAGCTGCTTCTATGGTTTATGTTTATGGTGTTGGAAATTCAAGAATCATTGCTGAAAATATGGTGCAAAAGTGGAGTAAAGTAGGGAAAATATTTATTTGTCCAACTGATAATCACCAACTGGTATCCATGTTAGGTGCAACTCCAAAAAATGCTCTTTTTTTCGGTATATCTAACTCAGGAGAAACAAAGGAAATTATCGAACTGATTAAATTAGCTAAAAAAAAATCCATAAAAACTATTGGATTAACTCAATTCGGACAAAATAGTATATCAAATAGAGCCGATTACACAATTCAGACTGTCAAAAAAATAGAAACGAATAATCAGTTTATTTCGAGTTCCCTACATGCTCAGATGATTGCAATTGATGTATTATTTTACTCATTTCTGTCTAAAAACTATATAGCAGTTACTGAAAAAATGAAACTATCAAAGGAAGAAATGGATCAATACAAGAAGAGATAGCAATTTTATAACAGGAAATAATGGATACTTAAGAGAAAATCTTTTGTATTCTTTTTTTGAGCCATATTAGTAAATTATTTTTGGTTTTCACTTTGAACAGTGATCGAATGAGTAGTGAAGTTTGAAAATAATGCGTACTCAAAGCAAACTTTCTTTTGAGTAAAAGCAATAAATCTTAATTCAATTAACTCACTGTGCCTTTTCATTTGAGTTGATATAAAGAACATCTATTTGATAAACTCATAGATTTTTTCTGTTTGAGAAAGCGCAAATATCCTTATTTTGACCAACTCAGCGGAAAAATCTAATTGAGTTGGACTAATTTAATTTAGAATGCCAATAATAATCTAATCGAGTAATACTCGTCAAATGAATGTATATAGATTGAGTGTTCTATTCGTCGAGTTTCTAAAGGTGTGATATGATTTACTTAGATACAAAACTTTGGAGGGAAGACAATGGAAATGATACTTTATCGCACGATCAATGTAAAAATCCCTAAAGAAAAAGTGATCACACTGAAAAAACCATTTGAATCAATTAATATTCCGCGAAAAGGAGATTTCATCAAAGACTCTATGTTTGTAGATCCTGCTGAGATTGAAGTGATTTCAGTTGAGAAAAACAAAGCAGAAGAAACGATTGCGGTCCATTTGAGACCTCTTGAGATAAGATATGCAACGGATGAGCATAATCAGAATATGGTGAATGCTTATAAAGCGAATGGCTGGACAAGCGATACTTATTAAAAAAAATAAATAACCTGCTAACGACCTTTATTCAATAGGTCGTTAGCAGGTTATTTATATGGATTTTATAGTATTGATGACTTTGAATTTCTGGCGGAATGGGATTTGCTTGTAGCCGTGTAAAGGATTCAATGCGAATAACAGAGCGTTAACGCTTCAGCGATTACGCCTTGTTGAGGCTTGAAAGCCTTAAGACTATGATTTTCAGGCTTAAGGTGGTCCCATGGCTTCACAAGCAAAACCGTTTATTCCATAAGAAATTCTGACTCGTTATACCAATACCAACTTTTAAACACTCTTTCTCTAAATACGATTGACCTGTGTCTCAATAGCGGCCTCTTTTACAGCTTTAGCCACGGCAGGACAGACTCTTGGGTCTAGAGCATCAGGAATCACGTAGTCCGCTTTTAATTCATCACTGGTAATCAGCGAAGCAATCGCGTGGGAAGCGGCGACTTTCATGGCTTCATTGATATCAGAAGCTCGAACGCTGAGTGCGCCTTTAAATATCCCGGGAAAAGCTAACACATTATTGACCTGGTTCGGATAATCGCTGCGCCCAGTTCCTAAGACAGCGACACCAGACATTGCTGCCAGTTCAGGCATAATTTCCGGAACAGGATTGGCCATAGCGAAAACGATTGGTTGGGGCTTCATGTCTTGGATCATAGCCGGTTTTAAAATATTCCCAGCTGAAACACCGATAAAAACATCCGCATCCCTTAAAGCTAAAGTCAAATCGCCATGCTGATTCGTTAAGTTGGTCAGGGTCATCATGTATTGTTGTTCACTTGTTAAGTTAGGTGTATCACTAGCTAAAATGCCAGACTTATCCGATAAGATCAGATTTTGGACTCCAAAGTTCAACAAGTGTTTTGCAACAGCGATACCCGCTGACCCTGCTCCGTTAACAACGACTTTGATGCTGGCAAAGGATTTATCAACTAGTTTTAAAGCATTGATCAATCCGGCAGCAACGACAACGGCTGTTCCGTGTTGATCGTCATGAAAAACGGGAATATCCAGTGAAGCTTTTAAGCGGCGTTCCACTTCAAAACATTCAGGAGCTGCAATATCTTCCAGGTTGATGCCACCAAAACTGCCACTGATTTGTTCGATCGTTTGCACGATGATGTCCACGTCTCTTGATTGAATCGAAAGAGGGAAGGCGTCAATACCAGCAAAGGCTTTGAACAAAACACATTTGCCCTCCATCACTGGCATTGAAGCTGCTGGACCGATAGCACCTAGGCCAAGCACAGCCGTTCCATTAGTGATGACCGCTACTAGATTGTTTTTCCGCGTCAATTTATAAGCTTCATCAGGATCTTTTTCAATAGCTAAGCAAGCTTCGGCCACGCCAGGCGTATAGGCCAAGGCTAGATCTTCCCGAGTATCGAGTGGGACGCGGCTTGTGACTTCAATTTTTCCATTCCATTCGTAATGCTTTGCGAGCGCTTCTTTTTTATTATCCATAGTTGATCTCCCTTACTGCTCAAATGGGAAGCGGTAATCGGTCAATCCGGCATCGTCACGGATCGCAATCAGTTCTTTTTGAACGGGTTCACTAACGGGCAGACCCGTTTTCTTGCGTTTTTGCCAAATTAAATATTCTTTTTCTCCAGCCGTATAGATGCGTTCAGCACCCGGAGCTTTTTCAGCGGCACGCAATTCACGCATGATGTCACCAGTCGTTTTCTTGAAACTCTCTAGACCCATAAAGGCTTCCGTATCAATAGCAATGAAGAAGTGTCCTAAGTGGAATTTTATTTTCTCGCCGCTATCGCCGATGCCAGACAGCATGCTCAAAAAATTCCCTTGCTGCAGAGCAGATGAAAGAACTTCGACGATCGTAGCGTAGCCATAGCCTTTATAACCAGAAAGTTCTTCGCCGATCCCTCCCAGTGGAGCAAGAGCTGCTTCGCCAGCTTGAAGAGCTTTTAAAATCGTTGGAGAGTCAGTCATGGCAGATCCATCATGGGCAACAACCGTTCCAGCAGGCGTATCTTTGCCTTCACGTTCGTAAAGTTCGATTTTGCCTCGTTGGATGATAGAAGTAGCACAGTCCAATGAGAATGGGAAGTCTTCATCCGTTGGAAAGCTGACCGTCAGTGGGTTGGTGCCTAATTTATTTTGCACACTGAATGTTGGCGCAATAGAAGGACGGGCGTTCGTGCCGGCCATGCCAATACACCCAGCATCTGCTGCCATATCGGTATAATAACCAGCAATCCCAAAATGGGTAGAGTTCTTGACGGCTACCATACCCATGCCGTATTTTTTAGCTTTAGCAATAGCCATTTGCATCGAACGATGGGCAATCACTTGACCCATCCCGTCATGACCATCGACTACTGCCGTTGTAGGGGTTTCGCGTACGATTTCAAACTCAGTCACTGGATTTTGGATACCGTCTTTGATGCGATCGATATAAATCGGTTTAAACCGGTTGACCCCATGACTTTCAATGCCTTTCTTATCTGATTGCAACAAAACATCGGTACAGATTTTTGCATCTGCTTCCGGTATTCCATAAGCCATAAAAGCTTTTTCAACAAACTCGGTCAAAAATTCCCATTCTACAAAATTTGTCATTCTACCTTCTCCTCCTTTTTTGTGAAAAACCGAACAAAAAACGAAATAAGTAAGCGTTTTATTTATACTGTTTAAGTCTAGCATAAAAGCCTAAAGAACTCAATTTTAGACTAAAAAAAAGCAGTGAAACCCCATTAACTTTATCAGTCTTACCTGAATGGTGAAAAAAGTTGTCCGTGTGACCTGCTAAGTCAGATTGAGGTAAGTTAAACTAGCGTATCTCTTTGTATAAAAATCATTTGCCGGTATACTTTATTTAAAGCTTCAAATCGTCTAAATCAATTGAGAAATAACTGTTAAAAAAGAAAAACTGAATCGTTTTATTTGATCTTTTGTTGTGAAAAAATAGAGCAAAGAAGGGGAATTCATGAAAAGAATAACAGATGTGCCGTATTGGAGCTTAGACTCCTCAGAAGCGTTGGATCAAGTTCAGTCTAGTACAGATGGACTGAGTTCTAAGGAAGCTGCCACTCGACTGACCGCCTATGGTGAAAACGTCATAAAACCAAAGAAAAGACTTTCGCAGGTTGCACTGTTTTTGAATCAGTTCAAGAACCCTATTATTCTGATCTTAATTTTTGCGACGAGCATTTCTGCAGTGACTGGTGATTGGTTCGATGCACAGATCATTCTTCTAATCGTGATGGGTAGTGCGTTATTAAGCTTCTATCAGGAGTACAGCGCTGGACAAGCTATCGAAAAATTAAGGTCAAAGGTTCAAATTACGTGTTCCGTGAAACGAGATGGGAAATTCAGCGCTATCTCTTCGCAGTTTGTAGTGCCAGGCGACATCGTTCAACTATCCGGGGGCAATATGATCCCAGCAGATGGTCGCATATTGGAGAGTGATGATCTATATGTAAATCAATCCTTGTTGACCGGGGAATCAATGTCGGTCCAAAAAATAGCAGGAGTGGTTTCAGAAGACAGCGAAGTAGGAGAGCGACAAAACTGTGTTTTTATGGGAACGAGCGTATTTAGTGGCCATGCGATCGAGCTTGTGATGGGGACCGGAACGGCAACCCATTATGGTAGGATTGCCGAACAGCTGACGTTGCGTCCACCAGAAACAGACTTTGAGAGAGGGATCTGACATTTTGGTTTTCTCTTAACACAAATCATGTTGATCCTTACGCTGACGGTATTCGCGATCAACGTTCTGTTGGATAAACCAGCCATTGATTCATTGCTTTTTTCAGTCGCTCTAGCAGTGGGGATCACACCGCAATTGTTACCGGCCATTATCAGCATCACCTTATCAAAAGGAGCGCGAGTGATGGCTAAAGGTGGCGTTATCGTACGCCGGTTGAATTCTATCGAAAATTTTGGCAGCATGGATACTTTGTGTACCGATAAAACGGGGACACTCACGAATGGAGATATCCAATTAGATGGTGCACTGGATTGGAACGGTCAAGACTCGGAAAGGGTCTTTCGTTTGGCTTATTTGAATGCCGTTCTGCAAAAAGGAATGCGAAATAGTCTAGATGAAACCATCCAAAAAGTTAAAAAGTTGGACATTGCAACGGTTCAAAAATTAGATGAGGTGGCTTTCGATTTCACTCGTCGCCGGTTGAGTGTGCTTTATCGTGAAGAGGGTCAAGCTAAACTGGTAGTAAAGGGAGCTTTTAACAGCGTGTTCGAGGTTTGTCGTTTTATCGAGATCGATGGCGTGAAACGGGACAAGGGCGACGATCTTGTAGCGGAATTAGAACAACGCTATAAATCCTGGAGCGAGCAAGGCATACGCGTACTAGGTATTGCTCAAAAAACCGAAGCACTCCCAGAAAAAGTGACCGTAGCTGATGAGAAAGACATGATATTTATGGGGTTCCTTCTTTTCTCCGATCATCCTAAAGAGGATGCAATTTCAATGATACAAGAATTATCAAGAAAAGGAGTAGCCTTACGGATCATTACGGGGGATAACAAGCTGATTGCTCTACACACGGCTCAAGCGGTAGGGATAGAGATAACCGGAACGGTAACAGGCAAAGAATTAAGAGTGATGACTGAAGATACGCTTTGGAGAAAGATTGAACACATCAATCTTTTTGCTGAAGTGGACCCTAACCAAAAAGAACGCATCATTTTGGCCTTAAAGAAAAAAGCACATGTAGTAGGCTACATGGGAGATGGCATCAATGATTTGCCAGCTTTGCATGCCGCTGACGTGAGTATCTCAGTCGATAATGCTGTGGATGTAGCAAAAGAATCGGCAGATATCGTGCTGATGGAAAAAAGCCTCTCCGTATTGAACCGAGGAATCGAGGAGGGACGGACTACTTTCAGCAATACCTTAAAGTATATTTGGGTAACAACGAGCGCTAATTTCGGCAATATGTTCAGCGTAGCGGGAATTTCCCTGATTTTGAACTTTTTCCCATTGTTGCCAAAACAGATCTTACTGCTTAATTTTTTGACCGATTTTCCTGCGCTTAGTCTTTCTGGAGATTCAGTCGATGAAGAGATGGTGCAAACCCCACGTAAATGGGATATTAAATTTATTCAACATTTCATGTTTACTTTTGGCTTGGTTAGTTCAGTATTTGATTACCTTATTACATTCATCCTATTTAGTATCTTTCGGGAGTCTCAAGGGCTTTATCAAAGCGGGTGGTTCACTTTCTCCATTTTGACGGAATTAGCTACATTGATGGTCATACGGACGCAAAAACCTTTCTTCAAGAGTAAACCGGCTCCTTTGCTTACCGGTTCAACGGTGATCATAGGAGTCATCACCATGCTGCTTCCCTATACTCCATTAGCTTCCTTATTTGCACTTGAACCGATTCCGTTCAATGTAATTGCCATACTCATACTGCTGATTGGTTTTTACATTGCTGCTATGGAAGGGACTAAGTATTTTTTCTATCGGCACCACCGCAATCGCTAGATCCGAACTCATTTAATACTAAAAAGACAGCCAAGAGCGTTTCCTCTTGGCTGTCTTTTTTGTTGGTGGTTGCTAGTCTGATCTGTTAATGGGCTAAAAGTTCGTTTTGTATTTTATCGAGAGGGTAATTTGAATAAAGATTGAAAAAGTTCTCTGGATCAGTCTCAACTAATTCTTTTAAACTCTGTTTCCCTAAACTATCAAAAATACGAATCGCACGGTCAATAAGTCCCGGCTCAGAAGTATCACCGATTTTTGTCATGCAAACTTCTTTGCGGACTAATGCAACTGCAAACATCACCGAAAAGTCCATACGAGAACTTTCTACTTCTAATTGCTTGATGTAAAACAAAGCTCGTTCGTATTTTTGGTCCATCATCAGTAGATTTGTTAAATGCAGTAAAAAACTGATTTTTAAGTTTTTAGCTTCTTCAAGATGGTAGTATTGATTTAACGTTACAAGAGCTCTTTCCGTTAATAAAGCCGCTGTTTCACTGTCGAATAGATACAAAATACTATTGATAATGTGCAATTCAGCTAAATACCACTTATCCAACGTTTCCATCCGATCCCACACTTTTTGAGCATAGACCTTTGCTTTAGTTAAGTCTTGTTCCTCGAATAAAACGAGATAGCCACGACAAGCATTCAGCATGTCTAAAATCAATTGATCATAACGTTCCTTTGCTAATTTTTCGCCTTTTTCGAGGATTTCTTTGACCAATTCACGCGTTGGATTTCTTTCTAATTGTTTGAATAAATAAGAAATCGTTTCTTTCTGTCCTAATTCAAAGTCATTTAAAAGATAAATAAATTCTTCATGGGACATATCCATATGATCTAATATGGCGAGATATTTGGAAAGCGTAGGTGTGATATCATCATTTTCAAATTTCGTATACGTTGAACGAGCCATCGTATGGTCTGAAATTTCTTTTTGCGTATACCCTTTATTTTCTCTGATTTTCTTTAGTGTTGAACCAATGGGTACGTTTATTTCCTTCATTTTGACTGCCTCCTTTAAAAATTAGTCCAGTTATTATTGTAACTTTTGGTCATAAAGTCACTAATACTCGTTATACTGTTTAGATAACAAACTTAAGTTGAGAGCAAAAAAAATTTTTAACTTAACCTTGTTTGTACAAGCTACACACTGAAAGTAGGGGTTAAACATTATAAAAGAAGCGAAATCAACCAAACCAGATCTTCAACAAGAATATATGTATGTGATTAAAGCAAAAAATCAAACGATTCGGCTAGATGTGGAAATAAATGACGTTTTAATCAATGCCGATGGTGCGATAGATTGTCCAATCGATACAGTCTTGCGTAAAAACAATTATACCTTTGATGATCTGAATAGTTGGTCAGCTAAAGAGATTTATTTTGTCATCATTAAAGATGATGAGGAACAAATTCTCCATACCATTCATTTAGATGTAAACCTTTAAATGAATTCAAATTATTTTAGCATAGAATTTCTAAAAAAGAATTAAAAATTTTAACAGAATAGTTTGAAATTTAGTGAGTCATGAATAACTTATGACAAATTTAAACAATCGCTTGTTATCGATTGTTAAATAAGAGCTACAAAAAATAAAAAAAGCACGATATCAATCAAATCAAGGGACGTGGGATGAAATTTTAATTCATTCTACACTTCATTAAAAACAAAACTGTTTTTAATAAAGTGCAGAAATTAAAATTATACATACCTTTCCTTTTTTTTTCGTCTTTTTTCTGCCAATAAGGTCAATTTTTGTTTTCAATGATACACTGGAAGATAGAATCAGCAAGAGAGAAGGTTGAAAAGAGTGGATCGAACAAAAGACGGCTTGTATTATGCAAAACAAGTACAGAACAAACAAATATCTTCGAAAGAATTGATCGAGGAATCTTTTCGAATCATTGAAGGTGAAAATCCGCTGCTGAATGCAGTAACGCATATGCGAAAGGAAAAAGCATTGGCTGAAGCAGAGAAACGTGATTTTTCCCATCAGCTATTTGGGGGAGTCCCATTACTAACAAAGGGGATTGGCCAAGCGCTAGCTGGTGAGCCGGATACAGCTGGATCACGGTTGTTAAAAAAAGATGTTGCACAATCAACAAATCATTTTGTGACCGCCTTAGAAAAAGCTGGTTTTGTCGTGATTGGCCAAACGAATATTCCTGAATTTGCGTTTAAGAATATAACGGAGTCCGAATTGTATGGACCAGCACGCAATCCTTGGAATTTAGATCACACACCAGGCGGTTCAAGCGGTGGAGCAGCTGCTAGTGTAGCGTCTGGTATGGTACCCATCGCTGGAGCAAGCGATGGTGGTGGATCGATTCGTATTCCTGCTTCATTTACGGGGTTAGTTGGTCTAAAACCAACTCGCGGCAAGACACCGATTGGACCGGGTGTCGGTAGAAGTTGGCAAGGAGCAGCGATTAGTTTCGCTTTAACAAAATCGATGCGAGACACTGCAGCGATGTTGGATGTTCTACAAGTGGTTCAACCGGCTGCTGCGTTTCAAACGCCTTTATTTGAAGCGGGTTATTTAAATCGATTACTTGATCCACAGCGCAAAATATTTCGGATTGCATTCTCACTTGATTCACCCGTTCAGACTCCGGTAAGTGCAGAAGCTAAAAAAGCCGTGTTGAAAACCGTTAAATGGTTGGAAGCAAATGGGCACCAAGTAACCGAAAAGACACCAGAAATTGATGGGATCCAATTGATGAAATCTTACTATGCCATGAATTCGGGTGAAACTACGGCGATGATGGAAGGTATTGAAAAAAAATTGCAGCGGTCAGTGACTATTGAGGACATGGAGCTGGTCACGTGGGTCTTGTATACGGCTGGAAAATCGATTTCAGCAGCCAGTTATTCCAATACATTAACAACGTGGGACCAAGCTGCAGAAGTGATGGCGAACTTCAATGACTCGTACGATCTGTATTTGACCCCAGCAACAGCGGAGGCTGCTCCAGAAGTCGGTGTGCAATGGCAGGATAAAGTTATACTTGACCAGATGCGGCATATCGAAGACTATTCAATGGACCAACAACAGGAAATTGTTTGGAACATGTTTGATAAAAGTCTGACTGTTACACCATTCGGAGTGCAGGCCAATTTAACTGGCCAACCAGCGATCAGTTTACCAGTCCATGTAACTCAGAACGGGTTGCCTTTAGGTGTCCAGTTTACTGCACCAAAAGGCAAAGAAGAATGGTTATTAGAGATTGGACGATCATTGGAAGCCGACGGACAATTTAGTTGAGAATTGAGCCAAGAGCACTGTAGGCTAAACCCTTTTTATTGCTTGACCAATACTTTAGAAAACAAGTTTAACGTGATTTCGCATCTAATTACTCTATTTGGTCACCCTCCCAATTAAAGTTGTACCATATGCGACCAAATTTGATAAAAAGCTGCGATTTGATCCTCAATCAGCTAAAGATGACCTATCGATAGTTAGGAGGGTTGTTTCCCGATTATTGGTGGGGAATTGCAACTTATTTAAGGCTTCCAGCAGCACCTGGTATTTTATAAGCTGTTTCGCTCATTCCAGAAAGGTTTCTTTTTTGAAGATAAACCCCTTTATTAAACAGCCCCAAAGTCTCTCATTGGTGAGATTTTGGAGGCTTTTTTGGCTAGTTTGGTTGATTGTCGGTTTCACAAGAACTGAGTATGCTGTAAGAGTACAAGGCCTTGTAACACCACGAAAAAGGATTTGAAACAGATGATAAGAACCTTAAGCGAAGACAAAGAACGAGCTTTTTTTGATCAACATTCAAAAATCGTCCACGGGGTACTGAAGAAATTAAATGTAAGCTGGAGGCATGCAGATTACGATGATTTCGTGCAACAAGGATTGTTAAAACTTGTAGAAGCTTACGAAACATTTCCGGAAGATTTGGAACAAGAAGAATTCTTGTATCAATTCACTGGTTTTGCCTACACAAAAGTCCGCTGGCATATGCTTGATCTATTGCGAAAACAGCAGCGAAAATGGGAGCGCGAAATGCCTTGGCCAGAACATTTAGAGTCCAATCGACCAGATACGCAAGTGCCATTTGAACAAGCGTATCAAGAAATGGATCTATTGAAAGAAATGCTGCCGCTGTTAACTAAAAATGAACAAGCGTATTTATTAGATGCTGTTGTCAATCAGTTATCGGTCACCGAAATTGCCAAAAAACAAGCAGTGAGTCGAAAAACCGTTTACCAATGGAAAAAGCGAGTAGCTGAGAAGCTGAACCACTTTTTACTTATTCTGAAAAACTAAAAAAATCCATCAATTAAAAAACAAGCATACGCCAGAAATATTTAATTTCTGGCGTATGCTTGTTTTGTCTATTTATTAAAAGAAGAAGGCTTATTTTTCAAAGTGAAGGTAAAATCTTTTCTGATCTCATCGATATAAGGATTTCCTGCTCCAAAAACCGTTTCGAGTATGTCACTTACCTGATAGCTTGACATGAAATGCAAAACTTTTTCTAGTGGTTGAGGGACTGCAGTAAAAGTAGAAGCTTTCAATCGTCTTTGAACGATATTTAGTTCTTCTGTAAAGTAAGGTGTACGGGTATAGTGTAAAAGCCCAACGAGTTCGTCGATTACCAAGTGCTGAAGAAAAGAAAGGTTAGCTGAACGCTCTACTTGTTCATTAAAACTGCGCGCGGAAACAAGCAGTTCCAATTCATGCCCTTCACGAAAATACACGTGCATATGATTCCCCTTTTTATCTTCCTCTGAATCGACGATATGGTGCAGTCCATACCAACTGGTTGAATCGTTAGAAGATCCTTTTTCAGGCACAAATAGTTCATAACCTGAAACGAAAGGACAACGGTGATGATACCCTAGACTTTTTCCGATAGACTGAATGAACTGATAATTCAACGGTTTTTTATCGAAATAGCGGTTCATGATCGTACGTGAATCTTCTTTGGTTTTTAGTGGCGGTGCACCTAATTGGAAAACAATCGTATTAAAGGGTGTATCTGCTACATCGTGGATATCTTTTATATAAAAGGTTTTTGAATTCACTAAAATATGGGACTGCTCAAAACTAATGGCAAGCAAAGAAGGAATCATGTTATCCGTGATCAATAAAGGGGTGATTGGTTTTCGAATAAAGGTCGTTTCATAATAGTAATTCGATTCGTAAACTTCGCCTAAATGAGTTGGAGCTTTTCTAACACGGGATTGTTCATTAAATTGATAATAACTCTTCCGCCAGTTTTTATAGTAGCCATGCTGCTGATCACGTTCAAAATCTTCTTTCATGCTTTCGTCTCCATTTCAACTAATGATTTGTTAATAAAATAACATATCATTAGTGTAAACGTTATCTTTTTATATAACACTCATTTTTTTATTTTTAACATTAAATTATAATTGTTTTTTAATTAATTCCCTTTAATTCTAATCATCCATAGATGAAAGGTAATGTGTAGAAAACTTAGTCATATTGATAGGTGGGATATTTTTACAAATACCGATGCGTAACGTATACTGAACTAAAAGATAGCGATAAGGGGGACTTATTATGCAAAAAATTGTTCCGTATTTTTGGTGTAATCAGGAAGCAGCCGAAGCAGCCGAATTTTACTCGTCGTTATTTGACTATTCTTCAATCACTAGTCGTATGGAAATTGATGATACGCCTTCAGGAACTGTAGAAACCGTCAATTTTACACTAGCTGGCCAATCATTCATGGCTATTTCCGCTGGCCCCCGATTCAAATTCACACCAGCTATTTCCTTTCAAATCTTTTGCGATACTATAGAAGAAGCAGAACATTTATGGCAAGAATTGTCTAAGGATGGCCATGTTTTGATACCACTTGGCGCCGATAAAATTAGCGACAAATACGGTTGGACAGAAGATAGATACGGTCTTTCTTGGCAAATTTTGCATTTGCCTAACCAATTGATTGCTCAAAAAATTGTCCCAACTTTGTTGTTTTCTGGTGAACAATGCGGCAAGGCCAAAGAAGCGATGGCGTTTTATACTTCGGTATTTGATAATGCAGCCATTGATGGACTTCATTACTATGGTGAGGGCGATGAGCAAAATCAATTGGGTACAGTCATGTATGGCTTGTTCGATTTAGAAGGACTAGGTTTTGTAGCGATGGATAGCGGCAAATTAAATGGTTTTACATTTAATGAAGCTGTTTCCTTCATGGTAAATTGCAATACGCAAGAAGAAATCGACTATTACTGGGAAGAACTATCTGCTGTACCTGAAGCGGGACAGTGTGGCTGGTTAAAAGATAAGTATGGCGTATCTTGGCAAATTATTCCTACGATCATGAAGAAATTGACAACAACAAAAGACCCCGACCAGCTGAAACGAGTAACACAAGCCTTCCTTAAAATGAAAAAAATCGATATCGCTGAATTGAAAAAAGCTTATGAGGGGTAAAAGTCAATCTTATAAGAAAAATATTTTTAAGTGGTCCGAACTGAAGCTTGTAGAGGTAACTCAAATAGAAAGTGACTAGTGAGTTGCACGAACTAAAGCTCGTTACGCTTACTCAAATGAAAAAGTGCCTTTGAGTCGCATGAACTGGGGCTCGCTGAATTAAAAAAAGCTTATGAGAGCTAGCATAAAAAGGAGCAAATAAGAATGAGAAAAATCATAATGAATTTAGCGATGAGTTTAGATGGCTTTATTGCTAATGAAGATGGCAGTTACGAATGGATCAAAGGGTACGAAGACGATTCATTAAATACGAAAAATCAGTACAATTATGAAACTTTGTTAGAAGACATCGATATCGTGGTGATGGGGAAAAGATGCTATGAGCAAGATATGCATCTGGAATTCAAAACAAAGACCGTTTATGTAGCTACCCATGCGCCAATCACTGCTTATGATAACATCAAATTTTGCGGGAGTGACATTATTGAGGTTATCCAAAAAGAGCAGCAAAAAGCTGGAAAAGATATTATGCTATTTGGTGGCGGTCAGTTGATCAATACTTTTTTAAAAGCGGATTGTATTGATGAGTACATTATTGGACTGATCCCAATCGTTCTTGGAGCCGGTCGACCATTATTTTATGACAATCACCCGCCAATTGAATTGAAATTGGAAGAATACATTGTAGATAATGGAATTGTCATTTTGAGGTATGTGAATCGTTAAAGATAACAAAAATCCAATAGTCAATCAAATGAAAATTTGAGTGACTGTTGGATTTTTAGTGTGGATAACTAACTGAAGCAAAGTTCGTCTATTCCAGAAAAAATTTTATCTGAGAGCATCCACACCATTTGACCATCGAGCAGAAGCACATGAAATAAACTTATTAAGATCCATTGACAAAAAATGATGGGGCTGTTATAGTGATTTCAATGATAAATTGATTAGAGTAACATTAAAATTGATTTTATAAACACGAAGAAAAGAAGAGTACATTTTAAGCGATACTTGTAGAGAGCCTTGGTTGGTGAAAAGAGGCAGTAGAACTGAAATGGAAGATGGTCTTGGAGTGGAATGATCGAAAGTTTATGGACTTTAGATGATTACGGGTACACCCGTTACAGTGTCACAGTATTAATAGGTTCTCTTTGAACTAAACGTACTGGTTAAGGTAAGAGCTGCGAAGCTTTTATAAAACAAGGTGGTAACACGAGAGAATTTAACTTTCCGTCCTTGCACAAAGATTTTTTGTGCAGGGGCGGATTTTTTTTATCTTTTTTTAAAGCGAGTTTTAAATTTGGAGGGATAGCACATGTCATTAATTGCCAGAACAGGTCCACAAGAATATGAGTGTCGAGTAGGCGTTTTAGCTACTTTAACAAATAAATTGACCTTACGCGGTATCCAAAAAGCCGTGATTGTCCATGGAGCACGTTCTTGGGAAAAAGCCGAAAGTTATCTAGCCGATTTGATAGCAAGTGACCTAGCATTAGAATTTGTGGCATTCAATGGCGAATGCACGTATGAAGAAGTGGATCGAATCGCAGAACGCGCTAGGCAAAGCGGTGCAGATGCCATTATTGGGGTAGGCGGCGGGAAGCTGATGGATACGGTCAAATATGCAGCAGCAAAATCTGCTGCGGGCGTTCAATCGATTTTGATCCCAACCCTGGCTAGCAATTGTGCTCCGTGGACACCATTAAGTGTCATGTATAATGTTGAAGGTGTTTGTCTGGGATTTGATCTACATACGAAACAAGCAGCACTGTTAGCTGTTGAACCGAACTTGCTACTGGACGCACCGGTCAACTATTTTATAGCTGGGGCAGCGGATACGCTGGCTAAATGGTATGAATCGGACATCATTTTATCCCAACCTAAACATCAAACAAATGCGCTCTTGTTGGTGTCGCGGGCAGCGGCTTTAACTTGTAGAGATACGATTCTCAACTATGCCCCGCAGGCAGTGACAGATAGCCAATCCCATACGCTTACGCAGGCTTTTACGCAAGTGTGTGAAACTATTATTGCCGTCAGCGGTTTAGTGGGCGGTCTAGGAGACGGCTATGCACGTTCAACCATCGCGCATGCTGTTCATGACAAATTAACGATCTTTCCTGAAACACATGCATTTCTGCACGGTGAGAAAGTGGCTTATGGCATACTGATCCAGTTATCAGTTGAAGAAAATTGGGCAGAAGTCGATCAGCTAGCGGCCTTTTATGACAAATTAAATTTACCAAAAACGTTAGCTGATTTGAATTTGAGCTATCTAACGGATGACCAAATTGCTGAATTGGCAACGAACATTTCAGTGGATGCGAACCTCAGTCAATCGGAGTACACAGCAACAAAGGAAACGATTCAACAAGCGATTCATGCGTTAGAAAATTATTTAACCCTAAAAGTATAGCTAGGAGGATGCAATATGACCACATTTGAACCATCAGATACGCTGAAACGACTCCCTGTTCAGTTCTTTGCTCATTTGCGGGCCAAAGCAGCTCCACTGATTGAAGCAGGTTACGATGTGATCGATTTAGGCATTGGAAATCCAGATCAGCCGACGCCGACCTTCATTGTGGAAGAATTAAAAGCAGCAGCTGATGATCCACAGAATGATAAATACGGACCTTATAGAGGGTATCGTTATTTAAGAGAAGCAGTTGCTGAATATTACTTACGGGAATACGGAGTAACGCTAGATCCTGAAACGGAAGTAGCGGTTTTACATGGATCAAAAGCGGGCATTGTAGAGATCAGCCAGTGTTTGCTGAACGCAGGAGACACAGTCTTGCTGCCAAATCCTTCTTACCCGGATTACTTATCGGGAATTGCGTTGGCAAATGCTAAAATTGCCTCATTGCCTTTATTGGCTGAAAATGACTTTTTACCTGAGTATGATCTGGTCGAACCAACCGTTGCGGCCAAAGCGAAATTATTGTTTCTAAATTACCCAAACAATCCAACAGCGGCAACAGCAACGGCAGAGTTCTTCGCTGAGACGGTTGCATTTGCTCAAAAGAATAACATTTGTGTCGCTCACGATTTTGCATATGGCTCGCTCACATTTGACAATAAGAAGTCCTTAAGCTTTTTACAAACGCCAGGCGCAAAAGACACGGGGGTGGAATTCTTCACTTTATCAAAGTCACATAATATGGCCGGCTGGCGCATTGGATTTGCAGTAGGAAATGCTTCGGTCATCGAAAGTATCAATTTGATGCAAGACCATACCAATGTTAGTCTGTATGGCGGCATTCAAAGAGCTGCAGCAAAAGCTTTATTGAGTGATCAGACTTCTGCAAAAGAATTAGCGGCCGTTTATGAGCGACGTAGAAATGCGTTTATCTCTGAATTGGAACCAACAGGATTAGAGATACATAAACCAAAGGGCTCGTTTTATGTATGGATCAAAGTACCAGATGGCTTTACGTCAGAGGCGTTTTTTGATGTCTTGTTGCTTCAAGCGCATGTCATTGTAACAACCGGCAATGGATTTGGCACATTAGGCGAAGGGTACATTCGCGTTGGGCTATCCCAACCAGACGAGCGGCTGTTAGAAGCAGCCAAAAGAATCGCTGGGTTAGCACTATTCAACTCAATAAAAGCAGAAAAAATACTAAACAACTAATAGGGGGAAATAAACATGAAAAGAAAATTAGGAATCATTACAACAGTCGCAATTGGGGCCATTTTAGCAGGATGCAGTGTGAATGAAGCAGAGTCTTCAGAAGGAGCAGGATTATTGAGTGATGACGTTTTGACTGTAGGCGTAACAACGGGACCACATGAAGACATTTTGAATGAAATCAAAAAAATAGCCGCTGAAGATGGCTTAGAAATTGAGGTCGTTGCGTTTTCCGATTTTGTCCAACCTAATACCGCACTAGCAGATGGCGAAGTAGACATCAATTCCTTCCAAACAGGTCCTTTTTTAGAAACTGTAATAGAAGAAACTGGGTATGAGCTGACCAAAATAGTTTCAACGGTTTCTATTCCGATGGGGATCTATTCTGAAGCATATACCGACGTCAGTGAAGTTAAAGAAGGCGACGTGATTGGCATTCCAAATTCGCCAACGCAAGAAGGACGTGCGTTGCAACTCTTTGAAGAAGCCGGATTGATTACTTTACCAGAAGGTTCAGGGCAAGAAGTTACAACGAGCGACATCATTGAGAACAACTTGAATTTAGACTTTATTACTTCTGAGGCGGCACAATTGCCATCCCAATTGCAAGATTTAGGAGCTGCAGGTATCAACTCGAATTTTGCCCTTGACGCTGGTTTAAATCCACAAGAAACCGGAATCTTCATGGAAGATGTTTCGGATCTAAAACAAGCAAACTACATTGTTTCTCGTACCGAAGATAAAGATGACGAAGCGATTGCGCAATTCGTAGACTACTACCAAACAGATGAAATCAAACAATATATTGAAGAAGAGTTCAAAGGAGCACTTATTCCAGCCTGGTAAAAAACTGGATCTATTAGAAGGCTTTGTTGCAGTTACTCAAAGTCGGAAATGCCTTTGAGTCGTTCGAACTGAGGGTAGTAATGGCAACTCAAAGTCGGAAATGCTGTTGAGTCGCCCGAACTAAAGCTAGTAAAGGTAACTCAAAGTCGAAAATGCTGTTGAGTAGCCTGAACTAGAGCTCGTATCGGTAACTCAAATAGAAAGTGCCTAGTGAGTAGCATGAACTAAGTCTGGTAGCGGTAACTCAAATAAAAAGTTCCTAGTGAGTAGCATGAACTAAGGCTAGTAGCGCAATCTCAAATCAGAAATGCCTTTGAGTAGCCTGAACTGAGGCTCTTTATCACAAGTTTGAGAATAGTTTTAAGAGTGGAAAATGACAAGCAAGATGTTTTTACAATATTTTTTGTCAGGCGTATACTTAATCAAAAGGAACGAGGAGGTATACCATGCAAAAAATTGTTACGCATCTATGGTATGACAAAGAAGCTCTTGAAGCGGCCGAATTCTATGTTAGTTTGTTTGATTATTCTTCTATCGACAGTATCGTAACCCTTAATAACACTCCTTCAGATACACCTTCCGGATCTGCAGACAGCATCGTGTTTACTTTGGCTAACAAAACTTTTATGTCCATTTCTGCTGGTCCAACTTTCAAGTTGAATCCATCCGTTTCTTTACAGGTCATTTGCAATACCTTGTCAGAAGTCGATCGTTTATGGAAGCAACTATCCAAAGATGGTTCAATCCTTATGCCACTTGATGCGTATCCTTTTAGTGAGAAATATGGCTGGACAGAAGATAGGTTTGGCCTTTCTTGGCAAATTATGTATCTACCAGATCAGTTGATCTCACAAAAAATTACTCCAGTTATGTTGTTTACTGGTGAACAGTATGGTAAAGCAGAAGAGGCAATCCAATTTTATACCTCAATTTTTGTTAATTCCGCCATTGATGGGTTGAGTTATTACGGTGATGATGAGCTAAAACAAGGTGGGAAATTGATGTATGGAGCATTTAATCTAGAAGGACAAAATTTCGTAGCGATGGATAGTGCTATGGCTCATGATTTTAAATTTTCTGAAGCTATTTCATTTTTAGTAAATTGTGATACGCAAGAAGAAATTGATTACCTTTGGGAAGAATTATCTGTTGTACCGGAAGCTGAACAATGTGGCTGGTTGAAAGATAAATATGGATTCTCATGGCAAATTTCACCTACAATCATGAATGACATAATGAATACCAAAGACCAAGAACAATTGAATCGTGTAGTACAAGCCTTTCTTCCAATGAAAAAAATGAATATTGCCGAATTGATAAAAGCTTACGAAGGATAAAAGTAAAAAAGCCTATCTTACAGGAGATAGGCTTTTTTTCGCGAAAAATTTAGATGCCTGAAAACAGATTTTTGTATTGGTGAATTGTTTCAACTACTTACCTGGAATTTCTGACGGAATAGGGGTTGCTTGTAGACCTGCATTGTATTCAGTGCGAATTATAGAGCGTTAACGCCTCATCGATTAAGCACTGTTTGAGGCTTGAAAGCCAAGAAGACCTAAGAAAATTTTCAACTAATTAAAAAAACATAAAGAAAACGCTTGCATATAAAAACAAGCCATGTTAAGATTCATGTGTAATCGGTTCCATATTACTTTTAAATTAAGCGAGGGATGACATGACAACGATAAAAGAAGTAGCAAAATTAGCAGGTGTATCGGTCGCTACAGTATCGAGGGCGCTAAACCATAGCGGCTATGTCAGTGAAGCAGCTCGCAAAAAAGTAGAGGCAGCCGTCAAGGAATTGAATTTTTACCCTAACGAAGTAGCCCGGTCATTGTATCAAAAGAAATCAAAGCTGATTGGCCTATTATTGCCAGATATTGCGAATCCGTTTTTTCCTTTGATTGCTAAAGGAGTAGAAGATGGAGTGAATCAACGAGGGTACAGTTTGCTGTTAGGCAATGTAGAAGATGATTTGGAAAAAGAGAAAGACTACTTGAAAATTTTCTTGCAAAATAACATTGCCGGTGTGATCTCTGCTGTTCAAGGAGATGTCAACAAAATAAAAAAAATGCCGTTCGTCACGCTAGACCGCGTCGAAAGCGACCGAGATCTGGCAGTCCATTCCGACGACTACACTGGTGGGATGCTCGCTGCAGAAGCGATTGCCGATAGAGACCCAAAAGAAATCGTGATCATGGTGGGACCAAAAGACGTCCCAAGTTCAGCATTGCGATTAGCGGGTAACGAAAAAATTCTACAAGCACGTCAGTTAGACTACCAGTTGTTTCAAACACAAAGTTTTAAATTTGAATTAGCCGAGCAAACAGCTGAACAATTTTTTGAAGCTTATCCTTTGGCTGATAGTGTCATCGCTTCAAACGATGTGTATGCAATCGCGTTGATGAAAGAAGCCATCAAAAAAGGAAAGCACATCCCAGAAGAGTTTCAAATCATTGGCTATGATGATATGCCGTTTAGCAGAATGATGTATCCAGGTTTATCGACGATTGCGCAGCCTGCTTATGAGATGGGCTATAGAGGAGCAGAATTATTGTGCGACATTCTTGAAAAAAAACCGGTCGAGAGTAGCCGGATTCAATTGCCCGTAACCTTAAAAATTAGAGAATCAGTCAGAGAGAAGGATAAAAAATGAGTAAAATAGCAGTGATCGGCAGTATTTCAACAGATTTCGTAGTAACTGCTGATAAAAGACCAGTAGTCGGAGAAACCATTACCGGTAACGGATTTACGACCACTTTTGGTGGCAAAGGAGCGAACCAAGCGGTAGCGAGTGCTCGTTTAGGCGGAGACGTTTATATGGCTGGAACGGTTGGAACGGATCTATTCGGGAAAGAATTGATCCAAAACTTGACCGTAAATAAGATTCATACGGATTATGTGGAACCCGTTACACAAGTACCATCTGGATCTGCTCATATCACGGTTGTAGATGGCGATAACACCATCATTTATATTCCCGGAGCGAATAACGCGATTGGCAACGAGCGCATGGCAAAACTAAAGGAATTGATCCAAGCAAGCGATATTGTAGTGGTCCAAAATGAATTGCCGCAAGAAGTAGTGGAACAAATTATTACTAGTTGTTTTGAGCAGCACGTCAAAGTCATTTATAACCCAGCTCCAGCTAGACAAGTAAGCCAAAATCTTTTAGCAAAAGCAACGTATTTGACACCCAATGAAAGTGAGTTTAAATTGCTGTTTCCAGACATGACGGTTGCTGAAGGGGTAGCAAAATTTCCAAATCAATTGATCGTGACCATGGGATCAAAAGGCGTTTATTACCATGATGGAACAAGTGAAAAACAGGTTTCTTCTTATAAAGTGAATCCAGTAGACACAACAGGTGCTGGAGATACGTTTAACGGAGCCTTCGCAGTAGCACTTACAGCTGGCTTGGATATGGAATCTAGTATTCGTTTTGGCAATTTAGCTGCATCGTTATCGATTCAAAAATTTGGTGCTCAAGGCGGAATGCCTACACTAGCAGAGATGAAAGAGAGTGAACAGTATGAAAAAACATGGAATATTAAATAGTGAGATCGCTAAAGTGTTAGCCGATTTAGGACATACAGATAAAATTGCGATCGGAGATGCGGGTCTGCCTGTACCGGATGGTGTGAAAAAAATCGATTTAGCGTTGACTTTATCCGAACCATCATTCTTATCCGTCTTAAAAGTTGTCTTAAGCGATATGAAAGTCGAAAAAGTGATCTTAGCAGAAGAAATCAAACAACAAAATACTAGTCAGTTGGCAGCAGTTGAAGCAGCTTTAATCGAAAATGAAGAAATCACATATGTCAGCCACGAAGACTTCAAAGACCAGTTGAAAGACGTTAAAGCTGTGATCCGTACCGGCGAAGCAACGCCATATTCCAACATTATCTTGCAATCAGGTGTGCTATTTTAGGAGGTGTATCAAATGGAAGTGAAAATGACGGGCATTAGAAAGAGCTTTGGCAGCAATTCGGTCCTTAGAGGAGTCGACTTTGATATCCAAGCTGGAGAAGTTCATGCCTTAATGGGTGAAAATGGTGCTGGAAAATCAACGCTAATGAATATCTTGACCGGAATGCATAAAGCAGACGCGGGCGAAATTGTTATTAACGGCGAAAAGAAACGTTTTGATAATCCAAAGGAAGCAGAAGAACATGGGGTAAGTTTTATTCATCAAGAAATGAATACCTGGCCAGAAATGACGGTGTTGGAAAATTTGTTTATTGGGAAAGAACTTAAAAATAAAATGGGTTGGGTCAAAACCAAAGAAATGAGAACGTTAGCAGAAAAGACATTTGCTGATTTAGGTGTCCATATCGAGTTGGATCAAGACGTTAAACAATTATCTGTAGGTCAACAGCAAATGATTGAAATCGCCAAATCTTTGATGACTAACGCTCAAGTGATCATCATGGACGAGCCAACAGCGGCTTTGACGGAAAGAGAAATCGAGATGCTGTTTAAAATCATCTATACGTTGAAAACAAAGAATGTTGCTATTATTTATATCTCTCATCGGATGGAAGAAATTTTTAAAATCAGCGACCGGATCACCGTCATGCGAGACGGGGTATCGATCGACACTTCGTTGACAAAAGAAACCACGAATGATGAAGTGGTGCGTAAAATGGTTGGGCGTGACTTGGAAGATTATTACCCAAAGAAACACTCAAAAATTGGTAAGGTTGTCTTTGAAACAAAAGGGCTGACGAAAGAGAATCGCTTTGAAAACATTTCTTTCACGGTCAAATCCGGTGAAATTGTTGGATTCTCCGGTTTGATGGGAGCAGGAAGAACCGAAATCATGCGCAGCCTATTCGGGATCGATGAATTGGATCAAGGGGAAATTTACCTTGAAGGGGAAAAGATAATCATCAAGAATCCAAGTATGGCTATTGCACAGGGCATCGGTTTCTTGACTGAAAACCGTAAAGAAGAAGGTTTGATACTCGATTACTCCATTCGAGATAATATCAGCTTACCGTCGATTGATGGTTTTAGTAAAAAAGGACTGATCGATACACATGCTGAATCCGATTTTGCCAAATTATTGATGGAACGGTTGCATGTGAAAGCCGAAGACCAATTTGATAGTGTATCAAGTTTGTCAGGTGGAAATCAGCAAAAAGTCGTGTTAGCTAAATGGATCGGAATCGGCTCAAAAGTGTTGATTCTCGACGAACCAACACGAGGAGTAGACGTTGGAGCCAAGCGTGAAATCTATCAACTGATGAATGAGTTAGCCGATAGGGGTGTGGCTATCATCATGGTATCCAGTGATTTACCTGAGATTTTAGGAGTCAGCGACCGCGTGATCGTGGTTCATGAAGGTCATGTCGCAGGTGAACTCGCTAAAGCAGCAGCAACCGAAGAAAAAATAATGAAACTCGCAACAGGAGGGTACTAAGATGATACAAACAGATACAGTAGAAACGAAAAAGAAGAAAATAAGCTCGAAAGACTTTATGGGAAAGCTTGGTCCATTGCTTGCACTGATCGTCTTAGTCATTTTGGTCACAGTCGTCAATCCAGGTTTTATCTCACCGAATAATTTATTGAATCTATTGCGACAAGTATCAACAAATGCACTAATCGCTTTCGGGATGACTTTCGTTATTATCACCGGGGGGATCGATTTATCCGTTGGGTCAACCTTAGCTTTAAGCAGTGCGTTGATGGCAGGTGCAATTGCCTCTGGTTTGGATCCGATACTGGCTATGGTACTAAGTTTATTTGCCGGAACAGCTTTTGGAGCGGTCAATGGTTTGTTGATCACTAAAGGCAGGATGGCACCGTTTATTGCAACACTTGCAACAATGACGATTTACCGTGGATTGACATTGGTTTATACGAATGGAAATCCAATCACAGGGATTGGCGACAGTTTTATTTTCAAATTTGTCGGACGCGGCTATTTATTCGGTATCCCATTCCCAGTTGTATTGATGATCATTAGTTTTATCTTATTGTATATCCTGTTACACAAAATGACTTTTGGTAGAAAAACATTTGCGATAGGGGGAAATGAAAAAGCAGCATTTATTGCGGGGATCAAAAACGACCGAATTAAAACAGGAATCTATGCTATTTCTGGTTTGATGGCTTCTTTAGCCGGAATCATTATTACTTCTCGATTGGATTCTGCACAACCAACTGCTGGTACGTCTTATGAAATGGACGCGATTGCTTCTGTGGTATTAGGTGGAACCAGTTTATCAGGCGGACGTGGAAGATTAGTTGGAACTTTGATTGGGGCATTGATCATCGGGACATTGAACAATGGAATGAACTTATTAGGTATTTCAAGTTTCTATCAACAAGTTGTTAAGGGTATTGTTATCATCATCGCTGTATTATTAGACAGAAAAAACAAAAAATAGGAGGAATTACACTTATGAAAAAAATCATTGGATTAGCAACAGCAGCAGCGTTATTTATTGCAGGATGCGGAGCAGCAACTTTAGAAGGCGAAAATGCAACGGAGAGTGGCCCAGTTGAAGAAAAAGATACGGCAGAATTAGTGGTCGGTGTTTCAATCTCGACATTGAATAATCCGTTTTTCGTTTCTCTTGAAGAAGGCATTACCGATTTAGCAGATGAACAAGGCACATCGGTCAAAAGTGTCGACGCGCAAGATGATACGGCTAAACAAACAAATGACATAGATGATTTGATCCAACAAGGGGTAGATATTTTACTGATCAACCCAGTAGATTCATCGGCTATCACACCAGCTGTTGAATCAGCAAATGCAGCCGGAATTCCGGTTATTACGATCGATCGTTCAAGTGATGGCGGACAAGTGGTAACATTGGTAGCTTCAGATAATATTGAAGGTGGAGAAATGGCCGCTGAATATATCGAAGAAATTTCAGGAGCAGATGCAAATACGGTTCAATTAGAAGGAGTCCCAGGAGCATCAGCTACAAGAGAACGTGGCGAAGGGTTCACGAATATAGCAGAAGCATCATTAAATGTAGTGGACAGCCAAACAGCTAACTTTGACCGTGCAGAAGGATTAACGGTTATGGAAAATATGTTGCAATCAAACCCAGATATCCAAGCGGTTTTTGCCCAAAATGATGAAATGGCTTTAGGAGCGATCCAAGCTATTCAATCAGCAGGAAAAACAGGTGAGATCCAAGTTGTCGGTTTTGATGGAACAGAAGACGGAATCAAAGCGGTTGAAGCAGGAACACTAAGCGCAACGGTTGCTCAACAACCTAGCGAAATGGGTAAATTAGCAATGCAAGCAGCTTTTGATTACTTTGCTGGCGAAACAATTGAAGAATACATTGCATCACCATTAGAATTAGTTAAAGGCGAATAATAAACATAAAAAATAATCTTGAGGGAATATGACCTCAAGATTATTTTTTTTAGTATTTTTTACTGCAAGTTGTCTTTTAGAATTAAATGGATTTTTTAAAGAAATTTCAAAGCGGTTTCTCTCAATTTATAATGTTCTTCAATAGCTTGACGAATACTGGATATATTTTGTTTAGTTGGAATATTTTGAATACAGATACTATTTTCTGCAAGAGCCAAATTTTCTGTTTCCAATGAGAAAGTGGTAACCAAAAAATCATGTGGCTGTTTTTTGATTTGTTCGATTGAAACAGTTGGTTTCATATAAATTTCAGTTGTGATTTCTTGTTTAAAATAGTGATGCAATAAGTATTGAATCATTCTAGCATGTTCAAAATCAAGATCGCTTATAATCAATAAGTGGAATTTTCCTTTTTGGTTATAGAGATCGGGTAATAAGTGATCCCAATGAATGAGCAGGGTGTAGATGATTTCATAGCGGGCAGATTCGCTATAGGTTTCATGCATTTTCTGTTCATACATGTCTAAAGTTGTAAAAGCAGCAGTTATAAAATGAGGAAACAATTCTTCCATCGATTGGATGAATTGTTTTTTTGGATCAAATAAAATAAACGGAAGCGGATAGTCACCTTGCTTGGTTTTAAATGCAAAATGCGAGATATTGTACATCTCTTTTATCAAATGATTGCGATTTGGTATAGAGATTTGTACCTGATCAGATAGATAATCGAGCAATGTAGCATGATAAGAGACCTTTTCATTAATGACTGGATCATTTTTTGCCGCTTCAATTAAGAAATCATAGCTTAGTGCAAAGTCATTATTGATAAAGATGGAAAAGAGTTGTTCAATAAAAGCAACATTTAACGTATCACCAGTCCTTTTTTTAATTGCCCGTGCTAAATGCTGAAAATTAGTAAAATCTGGAACCATGTTTGAGTAGCGGTCAGATTTGATAGTGACGTAATGTCCTTGTTGAATACGTAAATAAGGAATAGCTGTCCAATTTTTTAACCGTTTAAAATCGGCAAAATCTAAAGGGAAATCTAACGCATTTGCTAAAAATAGTAATAATTGTTCAAAAAAACTTTGATCAATTGTTTTATAAGGCCAATCAAAATTACTGTACCGTTCAGAAAAGTAGCTGATATAAAAATAGCGAATGTTTTCTTCGCTTTCACTGATCATTTTGCAAGGTTTTGTCTGTACTTGTACACAATAGGATTTTTTTAATGAAACATTGATTTTTTTTATTAACCGGGTCAATGTGGATTGACTGACAAATAATTCTTCTGCTAGTTTAGCAACTGTTTTTGTTTCATCATAAATTAATTGTTCAATAAAATTAAAGGCTAGACTATTTTTTAAAATATGACGATAAATGTCATCAATATCTTTGTTTGAAGGCAAGACCAATCTAATGCCACGATGAGATGTTTGTAAAACTTCTCTAGAAAATTGTTCACGCAGTAGAGTCATGTCTTGTTTTAAAATTCGTTCGGAACTAGCTATATTTTGAGCAATTTCTCTTAGGGTCAACCATCTATTACTTGTATAAAGGTATTCGATAACTTCTAATCTTCTGCGCTCATTTGCCTCTAATACATCACGCATCAATATTCCTCTTTTCTTTAAGGATTTTAATAACTAATAAGTAAAAAAGCTAACTAATTACGCAAATTCGGTTATCAAATTTATTATCCTTATTTTACCGATTAAATCGAAAAAAAGATATAGAAAAACAAATGTTTTTGAAAGTGGTTTATATATTGTTCTAGCGCCTCATTGTCCTTACAAAGAAGGTATTCTAGCGTTGAATGAAGGGTAATCAAATGGGTTGAAATAAATGAGTTTTATTTGAAGTGCCAGTTGCTTAAAGGTATACTAGAAAAATCAGACCAAGTAGCGAAAAAGATTGAATCAATGAATGGATATAAGGGAAGTGTGAAATGAAAGTAGAGAAGAATAGATTGGCAAGAGGGTGGCCTTGGATACTGGTAGTATTATGGATGGGTTTGATTTTTTATTTTTCTCAGCAGCTCCAACAACAGTCTTGGAATTTGAGCTATACTGTTTTAGGAATCAGTATCCAAGCGATTAAAATTGGACAAGTAATCATCACGATCGGTTTAGCTGGAGTTGTGATCATAAAATTGAAAAAACGTGGCATGACCATTGGGGCAAAAGAACTCATCTTAGTTCTTATCGTAGCTTATCTGCTCTATAACTGGTCTATTGGAGTACGTCAAGCGCTCGTTCCGACAGACTTGCATCACTTTATTCGAAAAAATGCTCATTTTTTTATCTATCTCATTTTAGGTGGGCTAGTAAAATACGCTTTGACCAGCACGGGTATCAAGGGAGTTAAAGCAATCGGGATTGGCTTGCTGATTTGTATCGTGTATGCTATTTCAGATGAAGCTCATCAATTATTGGTACCGGGAAGAGGCGGCCAATTAAGCGATGTGGTGATTGACAGCTGGGGTGCGGGGTTAGGGATATCTTTACACATCTTAGCAGTCAAATTTTTGTCGTTGAGAGCAAAAAATAAACTACTAGAAACAAATTGAAAGATGAATCGACCGCAAGAAAGAAGCTATGCAAAAACCGCATAGCTTCTTTTTTTACGTTGTCTGATAAAAATAGTGGTATAACAAACTAAAATTTTTTGATGTTAATAGATCAGTTGGATCACTCACTTGAAATTTCAGGCGGAATAGGAGTTGCTTGTAGCCATGTAAAGAATTCAATGCGAATTATAAAGCATTAACGCTTAAGCGATTAAGCTTTGTTTGAGGCTTGAAAGCCTGGAAGACCAAAGGCTTCAGGCGCTTCCGTGGCTCTCCACAAGCAAATCTGTTATTCCAGCAGAAATTTCTTTTAAAAGACCAACACCATTTTTCAAACAATCAATATGTATAGAAAAAAAGGGTCCGTTCATCAGTTTTCTGATAACAGACCCTTTGGCTTATTCTCAGCTAGTCCGCTGCCAATCATTTATTGCAAATGACCGATCTGGTTCCAAGTAGTCAAGGTGAATTTCCCATCAGCGTAACCGAGTTCAGAAATACTCGTATTTGCCAGCGGTTCTTGAGAACGAAGATCTTTCAGATCCATTCCAATCAGTGACAAAAGTGTCATTGTCCAGATGATGCTGTGTCCAACAAACAATAAATCAGTATCAGGAAATTGTTCAATAGCTTGATGGATCGCTTCGCTTCCTCTAGCAATCAACGCTGGATACGTTTCTCCATTAAAGTCACTAGGGTCATACAAATCTGGCCGATTACGCAAATTATAAAAAGTGTCAGGTGATGTTTCATGCCATTGAGTCGTAAACGTTCCTTCCCGTGAACCATAGCCAAATTCCTTGAGATCATCTAGGTAATGCATAGTGAAATCTTGATCAAATTGTGAAGTGATCAGACGAGCAGTTTCGGCCGCCCGTTCCTGAGGGCTAGCGAAAATATGTTCAAATCCATAATCTTTAAGGTGCTGGCCCGTTTTCTTAGCATCTTCTAAACTTTGCGGCAATAAGGGAGAATCAATACTCCCACCCTGGATCCGAGCCGCTAAATTGTATTCGGTCATTCCATGACGGATAAAAAATAGTCGTTGCATAATCGTCCTCCTATATTGAAATATAATTTCAGTTTAACATAAACAAGTTACTAAAAAAAGAAAGGATAAAAACAATAATTTAAGCATAAATTAAAAAAAAACCTATGAAATAGAATTTAAATGTAAAGGTATACATTTATTTAATTAGATATCATATGGGCTAAAGGATGTTTTAGTGCTAGGTGGTCTAATTTTATAAAAATAAAGAAAAGGTATTGAAATTATATTTCAACATGTTATGATTAGTTCAGTAAATAAAACGATTTCAAAGGAGGGGTGCTATGTTTGGAGTATCTGTCTTTCTGGGCGAGGCGTTAACGATTGAGACAAAAGCTTATCTGCAAGCAATGAAAGACAGTGGTTTTGAAGGTGTGTTTACTTCCGTGCATATCCCAGAAGAAGACGCATCTCAATATGTGAAACGTTTAAAGACGCTAGGGGAATGGACCAAGGAATTGGGCATGCAACTAGTGGTTGATAGTTCAGGAGAAGCTTTGCGGAAAATTGGTTTTTCATTTGAGCGACCTGAAGAAATGCTGGCTATTGGGATCACTGGTTTAAGAATGGATTATGGCATCACAAACCAAATCAGCGCTCAAGTCAGCCAATCGATGATGGTGGCGTTCAATGCGAGTACGATTACGCAAGAAGATGTAGAAGAGTTGCAGCAATTTCATGCAAACTTCGATCAAATGGAAGCGTGGCACAATTACTATCCGCGGCCAGAAACAGGTTTAGAAAAAGAATCGTTTAGCCGTAAAAATCAGTGGCTGAAAGCACTAGGATTCAAGGTAATGGCTTTTGTTCCCGGAAATGAAACTTTAAGAGGTCCTTTATTTTCTCGATTGCCAACGTTGGAAAAGCACCGCGGACTACATCCATTGGCCAGTACGATCGAGTTGTTAGAAGACTGTGCAGTTGATGCTGTTTATATTGGAGATCCAACCATTGATGATCGAACAAAACAGCAATTTTTTTATTATATCAAAAAACAAACGCTCTTATTTTCAATTGAAGAAGTTCCAGAAACAAACTATCTAGCTGCCGTTGTTGGAAACCACCAAAATCGGTGGGATGCAGCAAGAGATGTCATCCGAAGTGCCGATGCACGATTCAAAACCATTTCGACAATTGAACCACAACACACGAATGATCGTGTACAAGGAAGCATTACACTAGACAACAAGTTATACGGGCGATATATGGGCGAAATTCAACTAGTCAAGCGACCGCTGTTTAAAGATGAAAAGGTAAATATTGTAGCGCATGTTATCCCAGAGGACCTTTCATTAATAGACTGGTGCAAAGCAGGACAACTATTTGAACTTCAACCGATACAGAACAACGAAAGAGGTTAACGAAATGAATTTAGCTAAATTAACGACTGAGACGAGAAACAGTCAAACCATGAACTTAGACGAGCTTTCGACAAGTGAAGTCATAACTTTGATGAATCAAGAAGACCAAAAAGTGGCTTTAGCTGTGGAAGAAGCAGTGCCAATGATCACAAAAGTAGTTGAAGTTATTATTGAAGCCTTTAGCAAAGGCGGACGCTTGATCTATATGGGTGCTGGAACAAGTGGACGATTAGGTGTTTTAGATGCAGCTGAATGTGTGCCAACGTTTAGTGTGGATCCAAGTATGGTCCAAGGATTGATTGCTGGTGGAATGAAAGCCATGACAGTGGCTGTTGAAGGCGCGGAAGATTCAAAAACGCTGGGTGCAGAAGATCTAGCAGCGATCCAGTTGAGCGATAAAGATGTCGTTGTCGGTATTGCCGCAAGCGGCCGTACACCCTATGTTATCGGTGGGTTAGACTATGCGACTCGTGTCGGAGCAAAAACCGCGACGATTTCATGCAACAAGCAAGCTGAAATCAGCCAATTTGCGCAAATGCCGATCGAAGTAGATGCTGGTCCAGAAGTGCTGACGGGTTCTACTCGCTTAAAAGCGGGCACTGCTCAGAAACTAATTTTAAATATGTTGTCAACGGGTGCAATGATCGGTTCAGGCAAAGTTTACCAAAACTTAATGGTAGACGTGAAACCGTCTAATAAAAAATTAGAAGAACGGTCAAAACGCATTATTATGCAAGCGACAGAATGTACGTATGAAAAAGCTAGTGAAATATTTGAAGCAGCTGATCAGCAAGTGAAATTAGCCATCGTGATGATTTTAACGGATTCAGATAAAACGACAGCAGCACAAAAATTAACAGCAGCTAAAGGGTTTATTCGCGAAACCTTAGCCTAAAATAGGAGGAGAAAAAAATGGCCGAAACTAAAGAGCAGCGTATAGCTAGACAGGTTTATGAACAAGTTGGTGGGATGGGGAACGTCGACTCTGTTATTCACTGTATGACACGTGTTCGGATGGACATCAAAGACAATGCTAAAGTGAACTTAGCAGGACTGAAGAAAATTGACGGCGTGATGGGTGTTGTGGAAGATGATACTTTGCAAGTCGTTGTTGGACCGGGTACGGTAAATAAAGTAGCGAATCAAATGGTTGAAATGGCGGGTGTTCGTTTAGGCGACAAGATTCCGGCTGGCAAATCAACTACACCAGTATCTGGCCGTTCGGAAGCCGAAAAAAAAGCTAATGCAAACAAAGCTGAATTAAAAAAGAAAAACAATACGCCATTCAAGCGTGTCTTAAAAGATATCGCGAACATCTTCGTTCCCTTGATTCCTGCATTTGTAGGAGCTGGGATTATCGGTGGGATCGCATCTATTTTTGGGAATATGTTAATTGCTGAACAAATTAGTGGCGCAAACTGGGAGAATAGTATTGTTGTATTGAACATCATTAAAAACGGCTTATTCTTATACTTGAATGTCTATGTAGGGATCAATGCAGCCAAAGTATTTGGCGCGACAGAAGGTCTTGGTGGGGTCGTTGCTGGGATTATTTACCTTCCAGGAATGAATGTTGAAGCACCACTGACCAATATCTTCACTGGTGCTCCAATGGTTGCTGGACAAGGCGGGATTATCGGCGTTATCTTGGCTGTTTACCTCTTGTCAGTAGTAGAAAAAAACTTGCGTAAAGTTATTCCAGATTCAATCGATATTATTGTAACACCGACAATCTCTCTGTTAGCAATCGGATTAGTCACGATCTTCTTGATCATGCCGATCGCAGGGGCTGTATCAACTAGTTTAGTTGGAGCCATCACCTGGGTCTTAAATGTGGGAGGAGCTTTTGCTGGATTTGTTTTAGGGGCCTTGTTCTTACCAATGGTTATGTTTGGTTTACACCAAATTTTAACACCGATCCATATCGAAATGATTGCTTCTCAAGGGATGACACTGTTATTGCCCATTTTAGCAATGGCTGGTGCTGGTCAAGTGGGGGCTTCAATCGCTCTTTGGGTAAAATGTCGTAAAAACAAACAATTAACAAATATGATCAAAGGATCCTTGCCAGTTGGTATTTTAGGCATTGGCGAACCATTGATTTATGCTGTCACCTTGCCTTTAGGTCGTCCGTTCATTACGGCATGTATCGGTGGCGGTATTGGCGGAGCTGTTATTGGATTATTTGGTGGCATCGGTGCAACTGCGATCGGACCAAGTGGAGTTGCCTTGATTCCGTTGATTGCAAATGGTCAATGGTGGGGCTACGTTGTTGGATTATTAGCAGCTTATGCTGGTGGATTCGCAGCAACTTACTTCTTTGGCGTTCCTAAATCAGCTATGGAACCAACAGAATTAGTAACGTATGATGAGGAAGAAGAATTCGCATCAGAAAGTATTGTTGGCTAATTGGATTTATAAACTGTAAACTAATACTATAGCAATAGCGTTTGAAAAAGACATGTGAGTCTAATGATTTGCATGTCTTTTTTCAGCTCAAAATGAAATAAAATTGCGTTTTTCAATAAATATGGAGGTTGCAGTTTATGCAAAATAATGTCTTGTTGACCATTAGAGAAAAAATGATTGCTTTGCCGCAATCAGAAAAAAAAATTGCCGAAACGATTTTAAAAAATCCAGTGAGGATTATCCAAATGAGTGCGACAGAGCTGGCAACTGAAGCAGGGTCCAGTTCAGCTGCTGTGATTCGCTTTTGCCGGTCGATCGGCATAAAGGGCTTTACCGAGTTGAAGCTGCAATTATCTGCCGATTCGCAGGGGATCAAAGATAACTTATACACAGATATTCTATCAGACGAAAGTTTAGAACAGGTGAAAAAAAAGTTGCTGATCAATACCAATCATTTGTTTAGAGAAACCAATAATGTGTTGAACACAGAACAAATCGAGCGCGTTACAGAACTGTTATATCAAAGTTCGGTGATTTATTTGTACGGTTTAGGTGCCTCACACATTGTGGCTTCAGATATCCAACAAAAATTTAGCCGCACGGGGAAAATAGCGGTTTGTTCCCTTGATCAACACTTGTTAGTCACTTCAATGGCAGTCGCTTCTAAGGATGCAGTATTTTTTGGTATTTCAAATAGTGGGGAAAAGAGAGAAGTCTTGGCATTAATGAGGATTGCAAAAGAGTTGGGACTGAAAACAGTGTCACTCACAAGTAATACAGAGAATGCCTTGAGTCTTGAAGCTGATCTTCCTTTAAAAACGGCTTTTGCTCATGAAGCTCCTTTAAGAAGCGGAGCCACGATTTCATTGTTGACTCAAATGTATGCTGTCGATATTTTATTTTACAGCTATGCCTCTAAACATTTTGAGTTGACCGTCACAAATTTAGAAAAATCAAAGGCGGCTATTCAACGCTACAATCAGAATTTTAATTAAAAAAAATGAAAGAAAATAGAGTGGAAATCAGCTGACTATAGCCGGATTTCCATTCTGTTTCTTGTTTCATTTGACCTAAATCGTGGAACAATCCTACTGATTTCACTGAATGAGTGGTATAATAAGATAAATCATTTGTCTGGTAGTTAAGGCAGTCTAGGAGTTGACTTATAGTGAAAAAAAGAATCATTTCTACTTATTTTAGTGTTTATATAAATGAAAAAGAAGTCGTTCTGCACTATGCAAACTCAAAAGAGCTTGCTCAAGAATTTCAATTTAAAGTTCAAGAAGATGCTGAGCATTTTTATCGAGCTTGCTTAGCTATTGAAAAATCAATTGAAAATGTATCAGAGTCTAAACAAGAAGTGACTCATAATCAATGGGTCAAACAAACGTTGAAGGGTGTAGACTATGAGTACGCAGAATACCACTAAAAAAGCATTTGTTAATATGGAATCGTTAATTGGAGGAGAATAAAATTGATCAAGTTAATCGCAATCGATATGGATGGCACATTATTAAATGAACATCACCTGGTGACCGATAAAGTGAAAAAAGCCATCAAAGAAGCAAGTAATGCAGGAATCAAAATTGTTTTATGCACGGGTAGACCGGTACAAGCCGTTTACGATTACTTGCAAGACTTAGATATGCCTCAAGATGAAGAAGACTATGTTATTTCACTAAATGGTACGGTTGTTCAAAAAACAACGACTTGGGAGATTGTGTATTCACATGAATTGGACCATAAGCAATTGGAAGCGGCTGGAAAACTGATTGAATCATTCGAAATGAATTTCACCTATTTCGATGAAAAAAATTACTATTACATAGGTGATCCAACTGAAATGTTGCATTTCGATGTTAAATTATTAGGCATGGAAGCTAAACACATGCCAATCAACGAAATTCCTAAAGAAATGAAAATTTTTAAGGCTATGTATGTAGCAAAAGAAGCTGAACTCGATCGATTAGCTGCGTCTTTGCCCTCTTTTATCGCTGAGAATTTTTATCCGATCAGAAGCTTGTCATACGTTTTAGAATTGTTGCCTCAAAAAGCTAATAAAGGTGAAGCGTTAACTGGTTTAGCTGAAAAATTGGGCTTTTCTATGGATGAAGTAATGGCTATTGGTGATGGAGAAAATGATTTAGATATGATGAAGGTTGCGGGTACAAGTATAGCTATGGGAAATGCAGTAGATTCAATTATAGACACAGCGACGCACGTAACTAAATCAAATCAAGAAGATGGTGTTGCACATGCCATTTATGAATGGGCGCTGAAGCGTTAATGCTTTGTAATTCGCATTGAATACTTCACATGGCTACAAGCACACCTTATTCCGCCAAAAATTCTAAGTAAGTGATTCAACTAGCAGAGATTTATCTATCGGTAAAAAACTAAAAAAGAGCCACTGAAGATTATTCTTCAAGTGACTCTTTTTTAGTTTTAAAGTTCATCAGCGGCAGTTTGATCGATGACTAACACGTTTATCACTTTTTGCGCTAACAATGCTTTTAAGCTATCGCTTTTTTCTTTGCCCGTAGCTAATGCTATGACACAAGGAATGTTTTTTAAATCTTCCAATTCGATTCCCATCATCCGACTTGAAACATCTGTATCAACGGGTCGACCATCTTTATCAAAGAAAGTAGCTGCAACATCACCTATTGCTCCTTTTTCTTCAAGTTCTTTAATATCGCGATTGGTAAAATACCCTAAATCACGATAAGTGGAAGAATGAACAGGATTACCAACGCCAACAATAGCTACATCTACGTCTTTGCCTTCTGATAAAGCAACGGAAATCATCTTCGATTCCAATAAATTTTCTTTTAATTTTTTTGTATCTGCTAAAGCTGGAGCATAGAAATAAGTACTGGTTGTATTCAATTTTTGGGCCAACAAAAAGGCTAAATGATTAGAATGGTAAAGCACATTCAAGTAACCAACGCCACCCATTATAGGAATAACCGTCACGGTAGGGTATTGAAGAAAAGGCATTTCATCAACGAATTCAGCTAAGGTTGTGCCCCAGGAAATACCGATTTTTTTTACTTTTGGAAGAATAGAAGTAAGATAAGAAGCAGCAGCCCTGCCAACATTCTTTTTAGAAATTTCTTCAGTAGCACTTTTTTGACTAGGCACAATAATAACTTCAGTCAGGTCGTATTTTTTGGCAATTTCCATCTCAAGAGCGATGGAGTAAGCATCTTCATCTTTAATATAAATTTCGACTATGCCCGTTCTTTTTGCTTCTTGTAAAATTTTTGAAACTAAGGGTCTGGAAATCCCCATTTTTTTTGCAATTTCTGCTTGTGTTAATCCTTCATTATAATATAGGGTAGCGATTTTTAAAATAGACCGCTTATCTTCCCATTTTTTCACAGTTTCTCAACTCCTAGAAGTGTCAGTATTCGTTTATTGTACCATAATTTCAATATAGAAAGAAAAGGGAATAGGATAAAACATTGGGGTTATAATTTTCAGTGGTGATAAATGAATTAGATCGTGTTTTAAAACTATCTTGTTAAGATAACAATCACCTCGACTGCTTCGGAAATAAATCGGTTTAAGAGCGAAAAAGGAAATAGAAAAATTCACTCAAAATAGACTATCATTTAAGTTTGTTAAACGAGCTTTAGTTCGAGTAACTCAAAGTCGTTATTCTGTTTGAGTAGCAACAATGAGCGTTAGTTCGAGTAACTTGAAGCCAAAGCAATTAGACCCGAATTACTTTACGACTAGTTTTAAGGATTAGTAGTCGTAAAGTAGACATCGGGTCTGCTTTTGAAGTATGGTTTAGAATAGTTATTCAACTCTAAAAAGAGATTTGAAGTTTTGATGCTTGGCTATAATAGAAATGCTTCTGTTTATAAAAGAAGCAGTCTAGGGTCTTCTAGAATTTCAATTAGTGTATTCAAAAATTCTGCAGCGGGAGCACCATCGATAGCTCTGTGATCAAAAGAAAGACTTAAAGTCATCGTAGGCTTTTTAAAGACATTTCCACTCTCGTTTAGATCAAGTACTTCTGTAAGTGTGCTGACCCCTAAAATAGCAACTTCCGGTTGGTTAATGATTGGATTAAAGTTTTCAACGCGACTTTTTCCTAGATTGGAAAGAGTGATCGTACCACCAGTCATCTCTTCAGAAGTTAATTTCCCAGTACGGGCTTTTTCAGTAAGTTCTTTAAAGTCATTAGTCAGTTCCGCTAACCCTTTGTGATTGGCAAATGTTAGGACTGGAACGAGTAGACCCTCAGCTACTGAAACAGCAAAGCCAATGTTCATATCTTTAAATTCATGAATACCGTCATCTAAAGTATGAGCATTCAACCGAGGGTGTTGTTTTAAGGCAACGGTCATCGCTTTGATAATAATCTCATTATAGGAAATTCTTTTACCTGTAGTTTTTTCGATAAGCGGTAGCAATTCTTGACGAAGTTTAATCATTTCTCGAGCATCAAAATTCGCATTCAAGGTAACGTGAGGAATAGTTTGTTTGCTTTTAGTCATGCGATCAGCGATAACTTTACGTATGCCTTTCCAAGGAATGATTTTTTCTCCAGCAGGAAGAGTAGAAGTCACTGGTTTTGATGGTGGAATATTTTCTGGTGGTGCTTCATTTACTGTAACTTCAGGAGTTGTCTCTTTTCTTTCAAGATAAATTTTTACATCCTCTACATGGATTCGTCCTTTTCTCCCAGATCCGGTTACTTCATGTAATAAAAGATCGTGTTCACGCGCTAAGTGTCTAGCAGCAGGAGTAGCACGTACTTTTTCGCTTAGATTTGCTTGTTCAGTTTCTGAAATTTCCTCTGTTCCAGTATATTTTAAAGGATCCGGGCGTTGCGAACTCTCTTTATCAGATGTGACAGCTTCTTTAACAGTTTCTTTGTTGAATTTTGGGGTATCGGTTTGATCTGTTTTTGGAGATGGAGGGGTAGCTTCTTCGCTTGTTGAGCCACTTTCTCCAGGAGGTGCATCTGGAACTTTTTCACCTTTTTCACCAATATATCCAATCACATGATTGATTGGAACAGGTTCGTCTACATCAAAATATTTTTTCAATAAGATCCCTTCATCATAAGACTCAACTTCAATCGCAATTTTATCGGTCATGACTTCAAAGATTGCTTCACCGATTTCAACTGGATCTCCTTCTTCTTTGTACCATTCCGTTATACTTCCTTCAGCCATAGTAGAGCTTAATTTGGGCATAAATATTTCGTGAGCCATTAGTTCTTCACCTCCTAATTTTTTTTCATCATGTTGCGAGCAGCTGCGACAATATCATCGACTTGTGGAACGGCTAATTTTTCTAACTCTGGTTGGTATGGAATCGGGATTTCTTTGCCAGCTAACCGGATAATAGGAGCATCTAAAAAATCAAATGATTCACTTTCAGCGATCACACTCGCTAATTCAGCACTGAAGCCGCTACGTTTGACAGCTTCTGTGACTATGATTGCTTTTCCTGTCTTTATGACTGATTTGATAATCGTTTCTTTATCAAGTGGCACCAAGGTACGAGGATCGACGACTTCAATGTTGATGCCATCCTTGGCTAAAATTTCTGCAGCTTCTAGCGCTTTATGGACCATAATTCCGGTAGCAACGATGGAGATGTCCGTTCCTTCACGCTTAATGTCTGCGACCCCAATCGGGATAAGGTATTTTCCTTCAGGGACATCGCTAGACGTTTTGTAGCATAATTTATGCTCGTAAAACATAACAGGATTATTGTCTTCAATGGCTGAGTGCAATAATCCTTTTGCATCATAAGCAGTAGCAGGCTGGATAACTTTTAAACCAGGAATATGAGCAGTAATGTTTTCTAGGCTTTGCGAGTGTTGAGCAGCTGCACCCGTTCCAGATCCGCTTGGCGTACGCATCACTAAGGGAATCTGAGCTTTCCCACCATACATATAACGGATTTTCCCAGCTTGGTTGACAATATTATCTAAGGCAATCGTAATAAAATCTGAGAATTGCAATTCGAAAATAGGACGCATACCGGTAATAGCAGAACCAATGGCAGCGCCAGAAATGGCCGCTTCAGAAATAGGTGTATTTCGGACACGCTCGCCACCGAATTCTTCGTACATTCCTCTAGTGACACCAAATCCACCACCATATATTCCGATATCTTCTCCCATAATATAAACGTCTGGATTTTCGCGCATTTGTTCGCTCATTGCTTCTCTAATAGCTTCTAAATAAGTGATTTCACGCATTAATAATTCCCCCTAGTCTGAGTAAACGTCCGTATACAGTTCACTAATATCTGTAATGGGACTTTCTTCGGCAAATTTTACAGCTTCTTCAATAGATAGACGCGCACTGTTTTGAAGTTCGTCAGCTTTTTCTTCAGTAAAGACACCTGCATCAATAAACCGTTTTCTAGCTAACTTGATTGGATCTTTGTTGGTTTTCCATTCTTTTTCTTCTTCTTTCGTCCGGTATTTTTTAGCATCTGATTTTGAATGGCCTTTCCAACGATAAGTTAAAGCTTCTATTAAAGTAGGTCCTTCACCACGACGTGCACGTTCGACAGCATCGTAAGTAGCGTTGATCACTTCAATGATATCGTTTCCATTTATAGTTATACCTGGAATTCCATAAGAGGCAGCACGATCCGAAATATGAGGAATGTTCATCATCTCTACAACAGGACCACTCATACCATAAAAATTATTTTCAATGAAGAAGACCACCGGTAAGTCCCAGATCGAAGCGAGATTTAAAGATTCATGAAAACTTCCTTCATTTGTTGAACCGTCACCAGCATAAGCTAAAGCAACTTTACCTTCATTTCTCATTTTAGAGGTTAAAGCGGCACCTGTAGCGATGGCATAACCACCACCTACGATAGCATTAGCGCCTAGATTCCCATTTGCTAATTCTGCAATATGCATGGAACCACCTTTACCTTTATTCGTACCCGTTTGACGCCCAAACAGTTCAGCCATCATCGGTTTTACATCTGTGCCTTTAGCAATCGTATGTCCGTGACCTCTATGTGTTGCAGTGATCCAATCTGTTTTTTTCAATACGGCCCCGCTACCAGCAGCAGATGCTTCTTGTCCGACAGCCAAATGTGTGGTTCCGTGAATCATTCCTTTAGCGAAGAATTGATCGACTTTTTCGTCAAAATAACGGATCGTCCACATTGTTTGATAGATTTCCTGTAACTTCTCATCATCTAGGCCCGCATGATTTTCAATTGATTGTGTCATAGTTGAATCCTCCTTTAACATTTGTGTATAACTGTATCATATGTAAATAGTATATATCTAACATTAGTTACGGTCAAGAACAAATGTTAATAAAATGAAAACTATTAAATGTAATTGGTATCAAAAATAATTGGATTATTTTTTCTTCAATTCTTTTAAGGTTAATATCAGCAGCAATAAAAATTGCATCAATCTTAAGTTTTGTGAGTACACCTACTACAATAATTTTTGTAATAGCATTAGAAGCAACTTAAATCATCGTACATAAAGATCCTAGTTCTGGATTTATCATAGAATAAACTAGAACGGGTTTTAAAACTATCTTGTTAAGAATGAGTAGCCAGAACGAGCGTTAGTTCGAGTAACTGAGACCCCAATTTGCACTTGAGTAGCCCAATTTGCACTTGAGTAGCTGTAACGAGCTTTAATTCGAGTAACTGAGACCCCGATTTGCACTTGAGTAGCCGTAACGAGCGTTAGTTCGAGTAACTGAGACCCCGATTTGCGTTTGAGTAGCCGCAACGAGCGTTAGTTCGAGTAACTGAGACCCCGATTTGCGTTTGAGTAGCCGGAACAAGTGTTAGTTCGAGTAACTGAGACCTCGATTTGCGTTTGAGTAGCCGGAACAAGTGTTAGTTCGGGTAACTGAGAGTCGTGTGCTTTGTTTCGTTTATGCAATTACTTTGTACTCGTTACTTGTTTTGCTTCAATTCTCCAAGCTGCTAATCCTTTTGTTAGGGAATCAAAATTTTTGGGCACACTATTCTACTATATAAAGCTAGTCTATTTAAAAAATTTGATATAGGCATAAGCGGTATTATTTGGAATTTAAAACAGGATGAGCTCATCGCAAGGGCTTTTCTTCTAATCCCAATCGTGTACAAAATAAAATGTAAACAAATGGGATATAGAAAAAAATACTGCTTTTTCATATAAAAATCGGGATAAGCTTTGCTTGAATAGAATATATAAGCTAAAATAAGTAATAAGAAAAAAAGGCCGAGCACAATTGTGTACAAAGGCATGAGCAAAAGTTGCGCTGGAAACGGATTCATTTTTGTAGCATCGAGCGGTATAATAAAAACAGAAAGAGGTTAGTAAATAATGTATTTGGATGAAAGGGGCAATAAATTATTAGAAGAGGTATTGCGCAATCCTAGTATCACGAATAAAAAGTTGCAAGAGGATTTTAGTCTTTCTAGAAGGCAAGTTGATTATAGTTTCAAAAAAATAAATGAGTGGTTAAAAGATCAGGGTAAAAAAGAAATTCAAAAAGTGAATGGGCAGTATCGAATAAATAGTAGGGACCTTGAACTTTTTGAAATAAAACGAGAAGCATCTCAATTTAATTCTTATATCCCCTCAGAAAAAGAACGGTCTTACTTGATTGTCATATTGATTTTACTTAGAAATGAAGAACTTTCTTTAAATCACTTTATATACGATTTAGAGGTTAGTAAAAATACAGTACTACAAGATATGAAGGCAGTTCAAAAAATTCTTGATTTATTTGATCTTCGAATTGTGTATTCCAGAAGTGAAGGGTATCACTTCGAAGGAAGTGAATGGGATAAACGGTCAGTCATGCTAGAAGCCATAAAATATATTCTTGATAGTTTTGGTGGTGAAATATTTTTACAAAAATTTATGAAGATCAATCATGAGAGAATCACTTCTCTTCAAAATTCGATCATGAAAATTGAAAAGCAATTAGGTCTTAATTTTGTAGATTCAGAAATGAATGTATTGCCTTATTCTTTTGAAGGGATCTTTAAAAGAATTGCACTTGGAAAAACGCTTAATACTAATTTCTTGATTGATTTCAATGAGTTATCAGATACACGTGAATATGAAGCCATTCGAATATTGATTGAATCAGAAGATCAAAAAATAGTTTCTACAGATGAACGATTATACATTACACTGCAATTATTAACTTCTAAAGTTGTTAAAAAAAGCACTTTAAGTGGGGAAGAAATTCCTAAATTGAAAAATGCATTAAAAGAATGTTTGATTCAATTTGAGAAAAAATCGGTTGTATACCTGGCAGATAAAGAAGGACTGCTAGAAAAATTATTTGCCCATTTTAAGCCAGCATACTACCGGATAAAATACAATTTAACGACTGACTATAGTATCTTAGATAAAATTGGTAAAGAATTTGATATTTTACATTATATCGTTAAACAATCGATAGATCCTTTACGTGAGTGTTTAAATAGTGAAATACCAGAAAAAGAATCGATGTTCATAACTTTATTCATCGGTGGTCATATTATAGACAATCAAGAAAAGATTACTACAAATGCAAAATTAAAAGCAGTAGTTGTTTGTCCGAATGGTTTATCTGTTTCGAAATTAATGAAGCAAACCTTTGATCAACTTTTTCCAGAAATTTATTTTCATTCAGCCTTATCTATTCGAGAATTTAATCAAAATAAGCTGAACTATGATCTAGTATTTTCTGTTACACCAGTTGAAACGGACAAAAAACTCTTTATTGTTAATCAAATGATGGATCACGATGAAAAAATAGCATTGAGAAAAAGAGTTATAAATGAAGGATTTCTCCTTGAAATGCCAAGTTTAAATATTGATGCTTTAATGAGAACAATCAATGATTTCTGTGATATCAAGGATGAAAAAGGATTGATTGAATCATTAAAAGGGTTGGTTAAGGCTGAGCCTGTGACGAACATTCCTATAAAGCTGACTCAAGCAAAAAAAGAAATACAATTAAATGAATTGCTTGATAGTAAAATGATTCAGCGTGTGAAATCTGTTTCAAGTTGGTATGAAGCAATCGAGCTTGTATCGATACCTTTAATAGAAAAAAATATAATCACCATAAACTATGTTGAAGAGATGAAAAAACAATTTCCAACGATTTCTGATTACATTATCTTACGAAGAACCATCGCGATCCCGCATGCCGAGGTCGAAGAATCGGCGAAAAAAATTGGAATGAGCATGATTTATATTGAAGAAGGCTTGCCAACTATTAATGGCACATCTATTCACTTTGTTGTTGTCATAGCAGCAATCGATAAAAAAACTCATTTTACATCTTTGTTACAATTAATGGAACTAGCTGGCAATCAAGAACAATTGGATAGACTGAAACAGTCTAAAAGTCACTTAGAAATGGCTGACTTAATTGTTGAATTTATCCATGAAACAAATAGTATTCACGAGAAATAGAGAGGAGAACGATTAGATGTATTTTGAAGATTTTTTAAAACCTGAACTGATTTGGACAAACTCAGATGCTTCAACACATCTAGAGGTGTTCGAACTAATTGCTGCAAAAGCACATAAAGAATTGTTTGTTGAAGATAACTTTTTAGAAAAAATTAAAGAGAGGGAAGAAACTTTCCCAACTGGATTAGAATTGGAGGGGTATGCAGTAGCCATTCCCCATACAGATCCTGAATGTGTTAAAGAGCAATTCATAGCGGTTCTGACTTCTAAAGAAGGCATCCCTTTTAAACGGATGGACGACGCTAGTAAAGAGGTAAAGGCAAACATCATCTTTATGTTAGGGCTTAATGAACCTCATAGTCAATTAGAAGTTCTTCAACAATTAATGGGTGTGCTTCAGAATAAAGAAACGGTTGAAAAATTGCTTTCTTTTGATAATGAAAGCGATATTTTAGAATATTTAAAGGGTGTTACTAAATAGATTTGTTAATTTATTAATAAAAAAAAAGAGAAAAGAGGAAAATATTATGAGTATCGAAAAGAAAAAAGTATTAGTAGCATGTGGCGCTGGGATTGCAACTTCAACGGTGGTAACTAACCGGGTTGAAAGAATTTTAAAAGAAAATGGGATCAATGCTGAAATCGAACAAATCAAAATTTCGGAAGCTAAAGGAAAACAAAAAGGTGCAGATTTATTAGTTTCTACTACAATTTTGCCAACAACGTATGATATTCCCGTAGTCATTGCCGTATCTTATATTTCTGGTATCAACCAAGAGGGTACTGATAAAAAAATTATTGACGCTTTAAAATAATAGGAGTTAAATTTTAAAAAAAGCTGGTAGGAAAAGGGGAGAAAAGAATGCAAACGTTTATAGATGGTATTAATTATATCTTAGCACTTGGGCCAACAGTTATCCTTCCAATCACAATGTTGTTTGTTGGATTGATTTTTGGAACAGGTTTTAAAACAGCCTTTAAATCGGGTATCACAATTGGTATCGGTTTTGTAGGAATAAATTTAGTTATTGGTTTGTTAACAGATAATTTAGGTACAGCAGCACAAGCAATGGTTGAGCGATTCGGTTTATCGTTAAATGTCATTGATGCAGGTTGGCCTGCAGCAGCTGCAGCCTCATGGGCAATGCCTATCTCAGTTCTTTTAATTCCGATTCTTTTAGTAGTGAACTTATTAATGATCGTATTCAAAATGACTAAAACATTAAATGTAGATATTTGGAATTATTGGCACTTTATTGCAGCTGGTGCAACGGGTTATATCGTTACCGGCGGAAGCGTATGGTTCGCCATATTATGTGCTGTCCTTTATGAAGTAGCTGTTTTGATTATTGCAGATAAAACGCAACCTTTGGCAGAAAACTTCTTCGGTTTAGAAGGAATTTCATTACCAACTGGTTCAACAGCAGCATTTGCTCTTTTAGGTATTCCAATTGGTAAAGTAGTTGGAATGATTCCGGGAATCAAAAATCTAAATGCTGATCCTGAGTCAATCCAAAAACGTTTTGGTATTTTTGGTGAACCGATGATGGTTGGATTGATCCTTGGTACTTTTATCGGTCTATTAGCTGGTTACGATGTTGGTGCTGCTTTCCAAGTTGGTATCGCAATGGGAGCAGTTATGTTACTAATGCCTCGTATGGTTAAATTGTTAATGGAAGGTTTAATCCCAATCTCTGAAGCAGCTCGTGAATTTATGAAAAAACGTTTCCCAGGCCGCGATTTGTATATTGGTTTAGATGCTGCTTTAGCAGTAGGACATCCCGCAGTTATGTCAACTGCATTACTACTAACACCTATTACACTTTTAATTGCCGTTTTATTACCAGGAAACAGAGTATTACCATTCGGTGATTTAGCTACAATTACATTCTATGTTGCCTTTATCGTTGCATCTCGTAAAGGAAATATCGTCCAATCTGTTATTACTACATCAATTATCTTAGTATTTTCATTATGGATGGCTACTGACTTTGCTGAAGTTCATACAGCAATGATGGCTAACGCTGACTTTACAGCTCCAGGAAATGTTACAGAAATATCTTCTCTAGATATGGGTGGTAACTTCCTTAACTGGGCAATCTTGAAATTCTCACAATTTTATCAATCTATTGTTGGATAGTATATGAAAATAGAGCGTACTGTTCAATGAAAAATGAATAGTGCGCTTTTATTTGAAAAAATGGAGGGTGAAAAATAATGCGTGCAGCAGTATTGTATGATAATAAAGTTATCAAAACAGAAGAAGTAAAGGAAAAATTAGTCCAGAAAGATGAAGTCCGTGTTAAAGTGATGTCTGCTGGTATTTGCGGTTCGGATACGCATAAAATGCAAGCAGTATGGAAATACCCACTGCCGGCTGTAATGGGGCATGAATTTTCGGGAGTGATAAGTGAAATCGGCACAAATGTAACCGAACACAAAATTGGAGATAGAGTTGCAGTAGCACCGCTGATTCCTTGTCGTAAATGCCTTTACTGTCAAAAAGGGGAATTCTCATTATGTGAAGATTACACAATGATCGGTTCTCATCGTTATGGAGGATTTGCCGAAAATGTTGTTGTACCTGAAGCAAATGCTCTTCCGATAGGTGATTTAAGTTTTGAAGAAGGAGCAATGATTGAACCGTTAGCCGTTGCTATGCATGCAGTGCGTGGCATTGAGCCTAAACTAGGGGATACGGTAGTTGTTTTTGGTATTGGAACAATTGGATTGCTTGTTGTGCAAGCCTTGCAAGTAGCGGGGGTAAAGGATGTTATCGCAGTTGATATCAGTTCAAAAAAATTAGAAGAAGCAAAATCTTATGGTGTCCGCTATACAATCAATTCTTTAGAAGAAAACCTAGAAGAAAAAGTACTCGAATACACAAATGGTTTAGGTGCTGATATTGCTCTTGAATGTGCTGGATCAAAAATCACACAAGAGCAATGTTTGCGGGTCACAAGTAAACGCGGGAAAATTGGGTACATCGGAATTGCTTATCAAGATGTATTATTGCCTGAAAAATCATTTGAGAATATTTTTAGACATGAATTAACGATTAAAGGTTTTTGGAATTCTTACAGTGCACCTTTTCCTGGTAAGGAGTGGACCGATGGTATTGAGTTTGTAGAACAAGGACGGATTAAATTGAAACCAATGGTATCTCACCGCTATTCACTTGATCAAACGAAAGAAGCTTTTGACATGATGCTTGGCAGAAAAGAAGACTTTAACAAAGTGATTATTCAACCAAATGGAGAGGAGTAATAAAATGAAAGCAGTTAGAAAGTTAGAACCTGGATACGATAAGATGGAATTACAACAAGTGGAAGAACCAAATGTAACCGGTACCCTAGTAAAAATAAAAACGGCGTTTACTGGAATCTGTGGGTCAGATATTCATACCTTTAAAGGTGAATATAAAAATCCTAAAACTCCAGTAACCTTAGGACATGAATTTTCTGGAACAGTCGTTGAGGTTGGTCCAGAAGTGAAAAAAGTAAAAGTTGGCGATCGTGTAGTTAGTGAGACAACCTTTGAAACATGTGGGAAATGTCGCTACTGTTTGGAAAAAGATTATAATTTATGTAGCAATCGTCGCGGTATCGGGACGCAACAAGATGGCAGTTTTGCTGAATTTTTAGTTTCTAAAGAAGAAAGTGTTCACATCATCCCGGATAATGTAACATTTGAAGCTGCAGCTTTAACAGAACCACTTGCTTGCTGTGTTCATGCGGCATTAGAGAAAACAACAATTAAAGCTACAGACACTGTTTTAATCGTAGGCCCTGGTCCAATTGGTCTTTTACTTGCACAAGTTGTAAAAGCGCAAGGTGCAAAAGTCATTATATCAGGAATTACAAAAGACAAACCTCGGTTAGATTTAGCAAAAGAGCTAGGCATTGATGTGGCTGTCGATTCAATGACTGAAGATCTTACAAACATTGTTCTAGAGTTAACAGATGGGTATGGAGCAGATAAAGTCTTTGATTGTTCAGGCTTTGCCCCGGCAGTAAACCAAGCGTTAGCTGTAACAAGCAAAAAAGGAACATTTGTACAAGTTGGATTGTTTGTTGACAAATTCAATAAATTTGATCAAGAGTCAATTATTCAACGAGAAATTCAATATGTTGGTAGTCGTTCTCAAAAACCAACGTCTTGGGTCATTGCGTTACAACTGTTGTCTGATGGAAAAATCGATGCAGACAAAATGATCACTAAAGTAACTGATTTAGACAATTGGCGTGAAGCCTTTGAAGCCGTAATGGGTGGAGACGAAATTAAAGTACTAGTAAAATCATAAGAATACCACAAGTGGATATGCGTAATTATACGCATATCTATTTGTCTATTAAAATTAATCAAACTAAAAGACAGGAGTGGGGAGAATGAAATTAGTTATTGGGAGTGATCATGGTGGTAAAAGGTTAAAAGATGCTATCGTAGCTCATTTGAAAAATAAGCAAATAGAGATAGAGGATATTGGTCCATTTGATTTAGAAAGTGTTGATTATCCGTCTTATGCAAGTGAAGTTGGAACAAGAGTTGCAAAAAAGAAAGCAGACTACGGTATTCTGTGCTGTGGAACAGGAATAGGAATGTCGATTGCAGCAAATAAACTAAATGGCGTTCGTGCATCAGTTGTATCCGATTGTTTTTCAGCTGAAGCTACTAAAGCACACAATAATAGTAATGTACTTTGTTTAGGAGAACGCGTAATTGGTGAAGGATTAGCTTTGAAGATCGTTGACACTTGGTTAGCAACTGAATTTGAAGGTGGAGAACGACATGCAAGAAGACTGAAAAAAGTAGCAGAATTAGAGCAAATCAATAACTAATAAAAAGAGGTGTTGGAATGTATCTAGATACGGCAAATACTGAATTGATCAAGAAATATATACTGTTTGATTGGGTAACAGGAGTAACAACGAATCCAACTTTATTAAAGACGGAATCAACTCAAAAAAGAATTGAAAGCATTCAAGAAATTCTTGCGATTATTAAAGAACGTCAATTGTTCGTCCAGATTGCAGGAGAAACGGTACAAGAATTAATCGAAGATGCAGAAACTATTTTAGCTTTAGAAGATGATCGAGTTGCTTTGAAAATCGCTGCAGATGAGGATGGCTTCAAAGCTATTCAAAGTATCAAGAATCGTTATCCAAAAGTTATTATTTTGGCGACCGCTATTTTTTCAGTCGAGCAAGCTTATCTTGCTGGTTTAGCTGGCTGTGATTGGGTAGCACCTTATGTTAATCGAATGGAAAATCAAAGTTTGGATGGCATAGAAATCATTTCTAAAATTGCTGAAGTATACGCAAACCAACGAATAAAAACAAAGATCTTAGGAGCAAGTTACAAAAATACTTCTCAAGTTATCAATAGTTTATTAGCGGGTGCGGATGATGTTACGATCCCAACAGCGCTAATTGAAGTGATGATGAAAAATAAGTTAGCTGCGGATAGTATTCAAGTTTTTAATCAACATGCGGCTGAAAAGGAGTAAATTTAAAATGACGTATATGGCGGCTTCTCTAATGTGCGGTGACCAGCTTCATATTGGTGATGAACTCGACAAATTAGAAAAAGCTAATTGTGATCTGCTACATTTAGATGTTATGGACGGAATATATGTGAATAATTTAGCATTAGGACCTGAATGGATAGACGCTGTAAAAAAAACGACAACGATACCTATAGATATTCATTTAGCAACGATCGATCCGATTAAATATATCGACATGTTTGCTCCTCTTCAACCTGAATTTCTATCCTTTCATGTAGAAGAAGCAAGGAATGTTGCAGAAACGATTGCTAAAATTAAAAGCTATGGAATAAAACCTTCTATTGCGTTGAATCCTGAGACGCCGCTTTCTGCTATTATGCCATTTTTAGATGATGTCGAAATGGTTTTAATGATGACTGTAAATCCAGGTTTTTCAGGTCAAAAATTTAATAAAAAGGTACTTAAAAAAATTGAAGAGCTGAGTGAATTACTATTGGGACAAGCGCATCGACCTTTAATAGAGGTTGACGGCAATATTAAATCGGAAACGATTGAATGGATGAATCATGCTCAACCCGATATTTTTGTATTAGGAACATCTGCATTATTTCATGAAAATGATAATGAAAGCTATGGCACACGTATGAGCAAGCTGCGTCAACAAATTGAACGCTATAAAGCTTAACGAAAGGAAGATAAAACAATGACAATTATTGCCACTTCAATCCTCTCTGCTGATTATATGAACTTAGGAGCGGAACTAGAATCTATTGAAAAAGCTGGAGTAGATTACTTACATTTTGACGTTATGGATGGACATTTTGTACCTAATTTGACATTCGGGCCAGAGATGGTTGCACAAATGAATAAAAAAACTCGATTACCACTAGATGTTCATTTAATGATTGAAAAACCAGAACAAAGCATCGCTCAATATGCTAAAGCAGGTGCAATGATCATTACAGTTCATTATGAAGCGTGTACTGATTTAAAAAAAGTTGTAAATTTAATTAAAGAAAATGGCTGTAAAGCAGGAGTTGTGATCAATCCCGATACTCCGGCAGAAAAGATCAAAGAATTTTTACCGGATGTTAGTATGGTGCTACAAATGACAGTAAAACCAGGGTTTGGTGGACAAAAGTTTATTGATTCCACACTAAATAACATTAAAAAATTGACTAAATGGAGAGAAGAAGAAGGCTATGACTTTTTGATTGAAGTTGATGGTGGGATAAATAAAGATACTGCAGCAGTCTGTGTTGAAAATGGAGTAGATGTATTAGTAGTTGGTTCTTATTTTATTGATTCACCAGATAGAGTTAAATTAGTAGAGGAACTTCATTCTCTATAATTTATTAAAAATTTTGTTGATATTGTGGCTGTTTCAAAAAAAATTTCTTCTGGAATAGACGGGTTTGCTTGTGGAGCAATGAGATTTTGAATAAGTTATTTAGCACCACTAAAAATTATAAATCCTATATTTTATAAGAGCTCGAGTGACTTGGGCTCTTTTTTATTGGGTATATTTACTACGAGTAAAGGGGAGATATAGAAATGAAACAAAAAATTGTCGTTATTACCGGGTCCGCAAAAGGTATTGGCAAAAGCATTGCTGAAAAGTTTATAGCTAAAGGGGCTTATGTCGTTTTATTAGATTATGATAAAGAAGCGGGTGAAGCGACGGAGAAGTCAATGCAAGAGTCCGGTGGCAATGCTTTGTTTATTCAAACGGATGTTTCAAATTATCACTCTTTACAAGCAGCAAGAAAAACAATTTATGACAAGCTTGGAGAAATTGATATTTTAATTGTCAATGCTGGTATAAGCTATTTGCATTCTCTAAAAGACATTAGTGTGGAAGAATGGGATAGGGTCATTAAAATCAATCTAAGTGGTTCTTTTTATACTATAAAAGTCTTTTATGAAGATTTTTCTAAAAAATCTGCTATTGATGAAGGCAAAATTATTTTTATTTCTTCAGGTTCTGCTATCACAGGTACTGGTGGAGGAGCTCATTATGCAGCGTCAAAAGCTGGTCAACATGGTTTGATGCGTAATTTAGTTAAAGAGTTTGGACACAATGGAGTGAACGTCAATGCGATTGCGCCAAGGGTAATTCAAACAGATATGTTAGCTAAACTGTATCCAACGGCTAATAGTAAAGAAGAACTAATAAAAAAGATACCGATAGGCCGTATTGGAAATCCAGAAGATATCGCTAACTTAGCAGTCTTTTTAGCTAGCTCCGAAAGTTCGTATATTCATGGTCAAATCATTTTATCAGATGGTGGAAGAACCTACTAGCGGTAAGATTAGAAGAAAAATCAACAAAATAAAAAAGCTGATTAACGGAGAGAAATAATTACCGAAACTTTTCGTTGATCAACGAAAAGTTTCGGTAATTAACGTTAATGAGCTTTTTTTTATAAGTTTAATAAAGTCCAAAACTAGCTAACCATGCAAGCAATACGGCTGCTGGTCCTGTAATCATTCTAGAGAAGAGGACAGCTGGAACACCCACTTCAACTGTGTAAGGTTCAGCATCAGCAAGAGTTAAACCAACGGGTATAAAGTCTGCACCAGCTTGAGCATTGATTGCAAAGAGGGCCGGTAATGCTAGAGCAGGTGCAATATTTCCATTGCCGATTTCAACTCCTAACAATACTCCAACAACTTGAGCAATTACTGCCCCAGGTCCTAATACTGGAGAGAGAATCGGAATGGAACAAATAAGTGCCAAAACAAGCATTCCGACAACATTTCCAGCAAGTGGTTTAACGGCTGTGGCAATTAAATCCCCAATACCTGTGTAAGTGATCAAACCAACCAACATACTAACGAATGCCATGAAAGGAAGAATGTTTTTAATAACCATATCGATCGTGTCACGTCCAGCTTGATAAAAAATACCAACTACACCACCAATTCCACGACCTAGACGTGTAACTATGCTTCCTTTAGCAGGTTCAGGCTGGTCATGTACGGAAGAAATCTTTTTCTCATCTTCTTTATATGGAACTCGCATGTCCTCTATTGTTTCTGAACCGGTAGAGTCACTTATCGAAATTTGTTTGACGGTAACACCAGATACATAAATATCTTCAACAATATATTTTGCTAACGGTCCTGAAGGAGTAGTAGCGTGAAGATTTAACGTCATAACACCTAGTTTTGGATAAACACCAGCACGAGCAGTTCCTCCACAATCGACTACAGCACAAATCATTTCTTCAGGAGCAACTTTTTCTTTAAAGCCATCTTTAGCTTGTACGCCCAACTCATCAGCGATTTTTTGAGCTACAGGATGGATGCCGCCTCCAGTTATAGAAGCAACAATTTTTCTTGATTCAGTTTCTTTTAAAATTAGGGGTCCTCCCCAACCATTTGGTCCTTTAACTACTTTAACGGATTGACTCATTGATAAACCCTCCTATTCATATTTAAGCTTTAACTGATGAAGTTGCTCTATCTTCTTTCCACATAGCTTTCGTGATAAGTTCGGTAACAATTCCTCTTAATAAAATTACTACAAGTCCAACTAAGAAGTAACGAACAGCTAGCGGTGTAATGGAAAGACCTAATGTTGTGAGTCCAGAAGATATACCGGTCCAAACAAATAATTCACCAGCATTCGCATGGGGAAATAGTCCCGTGATCGGGTGAACAAAAGAAACGGCTGAATCATAAAAAGCAGGTTTTTGTTTTTCTGGTAAAAAACGTCCAAATGAGTAACACATCGGGTTGGTTAAGAAGAAAACAGCTAGTAGAGGGAAAAGGGTGTAGCGTAAGATGAAACTTTTAGTGGTTTTTTGAGCGAAATTCGTTACTCTTTCCTCTCCTATAATGGCCACTAAGGCATTTACAAAAGTTAACAAAACAATCAAAGCAGGTAGAATACCAACAATTAATCCAACTAGGTTTTGGCCTCCAGCATTAAAAATACCTGAAAAACCTTCAGCAAGTCTAACCAAAAAATCCATTTTATTTCCTCCTTATAGTATCTTTTTTATGAAAAAGTTAGCTCGTTTAAATTTCCTTTTCTCCTTTCTGAGTTTATAAAGGTCAATGCTTCTAATATAGCTCTTTTTTGGGTCTTTTTAAAAGAGGTAAGAGATAAAGAGCTAACAGATTGACCAATTATTTTTTTGTCAGGTTTAAAACGGGCAAAAACAGTGATTCCAGACATTTTACGAAGATCAATAATGATACCTTCTTCATTAGTAACGACAATCATAACGGTTCCGGGTCCAAAATTAAATTTTGTTCGTGCAATACCAACTCCTAGATGCCCCGACTTATATTGTTTCATTTCTCCAATCACACGATTGTAATCTTTTGTTTGTCTAATAGATAAATAGAATTGCATTAACCAGAAGCTGACCAACAAAATTATTAACCCTGAATATTGCAAATGGATTCTCCTCCTTTTTTTATTTCTATTAACCTTACCATAATGATAAAACGCTTACATTCATATGTCAAATTTTTATTGACATATGATAACAACTTTCACATATGTCATAAATGTGAAGTTAAAAACAATCTTTTAGAATTAGACTAGTTATTAAGCATCCATTATTTTAGCTAAAAAGATTTTGTTATGTGAACAAACTAAGTATCTAATGGAAAAGGTTAAAATAGTAAGAGATAAGTTATTTTTAATTATTTGACAACGCTTTCGTAAACGGTTAACATTAAGAATGTAAATTAAGTTACTGCCTTTGACATATGTTCCAAACAGGAAATGGGTCAAAGTAGCAGCGTCAAAATAAAAATAGGAAAGAGATGGTTTGGAATGACAATATATAATCAATTACTAGAACGAGAAAAAGAAGGCAATCGCATTAAAGTTGGGATTATCGGAGCGGGTCAAATGGGCTCAGGCATGATTTCTCAAATTGCTACGATTCCAGGTATGGCTGTTAAAGGCATTAGTGATATTTATCTTGAGTCTGGCAAACGGGCAGCTGATGCTTACAACGCTTCTGCTAATGTAAAAGAGGAAATTTTAGTTTCAACTGATTTTAAAGAGGTTATTAACTCTTCTTACGTAGAAGTGATCGTAGATGCAACCGGGTCAACAGAGATTGGTGCTAAAATTGCTTTAGAGACGTTGATCGCAAAAAAACATTTGGTCCTACTAAATGTAGAGGTTGATATTACGATTGGGCCTTTAATGCATTCACTATATCAATCTGCTGGGTTAGTCTACACTGGATCAGATGGAGATGAGCCAGCCGTTACAACAGCTCTGTATGAATCTGCTAAATCAATGGGGATGGAGGTTCTTGTTGCAGGTAAAGGAAAGAATAATAAACTTCGTCCGCAAGCTAATCCTGATTCTGTTAAACAAGAAGCTACTGATCGTGGAATGTCTCCACATATGTTAACGTCATTTGCAGATGGTACTAAAACAATGGCCGAAATGAATTTATTATCAAATGCGATTGGCTTTTTACCAGATACTGTCGGAATGCATGGTATTGCAGCTGATTTAAATGGGACCGTTGAAAAATTAAGAACAAAAGAAGACGGTGGCATATTAAATCATTATGGAGTTGTAGAGTACGTAGATGGAATTGCACCTGGTGTTTTTGTAATCGTAAAAGGTCAAAATGAAGGTGTGGTAGATGAACTAAATTATATGATGAAGAAAGTCGATGATCATCATATTTTATACAGACCTTATCATTTAGCAAGTCTGGAAACCCCTCTAACAATTGCTAAAGCAGTGTTGAATCAAGATCATGCAATTGTTCCATTAGGAGCTCCAATTTCTGAGACTGTTGCTGTTGCAAAAAAAGATATTAAAGCAGGAGAAAAAGTTGATGGAATAGGTGGCTATTGTGTTCGTGGAGTACTAGAAACGCATGCAGACATGTCGGGAAATGGGCATATACCAGTTGGATTATTTACGGGAAATATTATCGCAAGAAAAGATATCAAAAATGGAGCATTTGTCACGGAAGATGACGTTGAACTAGACAAAAATACAACAGTATGGAAATTAAGACAATTACAAAATGAAACATTTGCTATAAAAGTATCATAAGAAAACTCTATTATGGTAGTTGAAGAAGGAGATGAACAAACGCTATGTTTAAAAACTATTTTTCAAAAGCTAAGGAGGTAACCATGGTTAAATCAAAGGTAATTGAAATTGGAGAATTGTCTACTTTCGAGGATGAGCCGGTAATTATTTTATTCAATAATACTGCTCCAATAGGGTTAAGAGAAGTTTGTATTATTCATGAATTTGAAGAAACTCCTCCAAAAGATTTCTTGAAAAAAGGCAGCAAGATGATCTTTGCTGGGGAAGAATACACTATTGAACAAATTGGACATGTTGCCAATGACACTTTTCACGAATTAGGCCATATATCATTGTATTTTGATTATGATGAAGAGTCTGAAGTTTTACCGGGTTCTGCCTTTCTATCGCCTAAAAACAAACCAATCCTAAAAGAAGGCGATAGTATAGAATTTATAGCCTAATAAACTTTTTTTGACCAAGAGGGTGAGCTGAAATGAACAATAATAAGGATCTAAGTCTTTTAGCGGAGATCGCACATATGTATTATGAAGAAGGAGCAAAGCAATCAGAGGTTGCAGAAGCGTTTAATATCAGTCGTTCTCTCGTTTCAAAATATTTATCAAGAGCTCGGGAATCGGGAATTGTAGAAATTATCATACATGATGATTTTCTTCATCCTCATAGAAATCTTGAGAAAAAATTAAAGGTGAAATTCGATTTGACTAATGCTATCGTCGTTCCAGCGCAAGAGGATAAACAAGTCCAGAAAAAGCGAGTAGCTAACGCAGCAGTTAAATTTTTGTTGAGAAAGATGGAAGATAAAGCTATTGTAGCAGTTGCTCCAGGTACGACTATTTATTCAATGATATCTTCTATTCCTTCAACTGCAAAAAATCATGATGCTTTATTTGTTTCTATTACAGGTGGACTTGGAAACAAGCAAATGGATATTCAATCAAACGTTCTATGTGACCTTTTTGCACAAAAATTAGAAGCAAAAAAATTAGAATTGCACGCCCCCGTAACGCTAGACTCTGAAGAAGCTAAAAATATCATGATGAGTCAAACATCGATAAAAAAAGTATTGAATAAAGCCAAAACAGCTGACATTGCAATAGTTGGTATAGGAGGGAATCCGGTTTATAGTACAATGGCTAATTCCTATATGGGGCAAATGAATGCTGAGGATGAGTTGAACCATCCTGAAATTGTTGGAGATATTTGTTACAATTTTATCGATAAAAATGGAAAATTAGTTGATTGTGAATGGAATAAAAGAGTCATTTCAATTGAATTAGATAGTATTAAAAAGATTCCACTTGTGATTGCAGTTGCTGAAGGTAAAGAAAAGGTTGAAAGTATCTATGCCTCAATCAAAGGAAACTTGATAGATGTGCTGGTAACAGACTCAGCTACTGCCTCTGCTCTATTAGAAAAATAATTTAAAGAGCTTTAAGTCAAATAGAGTGGATGATTCAAAATGGAATTTCTTCTGGAATGTTCGGGTTTGCTTGAGGCTTGAATACTTTATATTGCTACAAGCATCCTTGTTACGCTAGAAATTTCAAGTAAGTGATTCAACTAGCCTAGATTTATCTATCGGTAAAAAATCTGAAAAAGAGCCACTGAAGATTATTCTTCAAAGGGCTCTTTTTTCAGGTTCAATATAATAAAATTGAGGAAGTTTTTAGCAGTGTTGCACAATCAATTCTTTAGTAGCTTCATAAATAGGCACAATTCTAAAAGCCTGCAAATAAAAGCTTTGTGATAGATTTGTTCACATTTTCGTCACAAAGTAATAACTAAAGTTTTTTTAAAAATAATATTTGTAGCCCACTTAAATATTAATTGTTATACTCTGAGTATCAATTAGTATAGCAGAATTTAGTGATTGATCTGCTTTTAATTTGTACTTATTTTCCTCTTTAAAGCAATACCCTCAGTTTTATTCTTGGTCATTCAGACCGTCTTACACACTATTCGTTTAGATTTTTCAAGTAGTAGCTTCAGAGACTCTTATTTAATTTACCCATTTATACCCCCATTCACCACCAGTTTCACTCCATATTTTTTACCTCACCATAATTATCCTTATTTATTTTTTACCTTAAGCAGTAAATATTTTTCGAAAAAAATACAGTACTACAGTTTTATTTAAGTTGTCATTTTTTAGAAATCTATTAAAAATATGAAGGAGAATGTTAGATGAAAATTAATTTTACGGAACCTTATGGAAGGTTATACGAAACAGTAGAAGAAGGAGATTTAGTTATTTTTAACTTTGAAAATGAGTATGGAAAAATAAAGAATATGTTTATTAAACGAAAAATCCCATTTCATTTAGAAAATAAAGAGTTGTTTGATATCGTAACCCCTTATGGTTACGGTGGACCGGTTATTCAAGAAACGACAGATGAGGAAAAATTATTGGCTGGCTACTTTGAAGATTTTTCAAAATATTGCCAAACAAATGATATCATTACTGAATTTATTCGTTTTGATATTTTTGAAAATACTCAAGTACGGGATTGTTATTATGGAGATGTCTCACTTGTTGGCAATTGTATCGTAAAGAATTTAGAACTGCCTATAAAAGAAGATGTTCGAAAAAAGATTTTTCGAGATGCAAGAGTAGCTAAAGAAAAAGGTGTAAAAATTAGTATGGATCAAACTGGAGAGCACATTGATGATTTTCTAGAAATGTATTATTCAACAATGGATCGTAACGGAGCAGATGAATACTATTATTTTAAAAAGTCATTTTTTGAACAGATCCATGAAACAATGAAAAATCAATTCTTATATGTATTTGCTAGTCTTGATGGAAAAGTTATTGCGGCAACCTTGGTTTTATTTGATGAAGAAAGAGCATTTGGTTTCTTAGCAGGAACCCTAAAAGAGTTTTTCAATCACCATCCGGAAGTTATGATTCAATTAACGGCTATGGAGTGGTTAAAAGATAAAGGTATTGAAAAATATATTTTAGGTGGCGGTCACAATGGGGAAGATGGAATATACATGCACAAAAAAGCCTATGCAAGACATGGAGAACATCCATTTTTTGTAGGAAAAAAAGTGCATGATCCATTTATTTATGAGAAATTGATAGAACTTCGTAAAACTTTAGGTGATTTCGATATGGAAACTTCTTTTTTTCCAAAGTACAGAACTTGAGAATAGGAGAATTGTACTTTATAAGTTTGCTTGAGGTTTAGTTAGTTGGTTTATCTTAAACTGTACTTTTTAGTATTTTACAAATACAGATAATTTGAAACGTCTATGGGAACGTATTTGTGATAAAAATGTTCACAAAGTTGTCACAAACTAATAATGAAAGTTCTTTTTAAAAAGGAAATTGTTAGCCCTTGCAAATATTAATTGCTATACTCGTAGTATCCGTTAGGGTAACAGTACTTATTAATCAATCTGCTTTCACCTAATAGTTGTTTTTCCTCTTTGAAGCAAGACCCTCAGTTTTATCCTAGGTCATTCCGACCACCTTACACACTTTTAGTTTAGATTTACTTTTCAAGCAATGCATTCCGACCCTCTTGTTTAGTTTACCCATTTTTTTCCCACCGATTATAAGCATCATCCCATAATTTCTTATCCACCTACTTTTCTTTATCCATTTTTTACAGATAGTTGCAAAAATTTTCAGAAAAAATAATTTGTCATAGGTTTATTTGAGTTACCTTTTTATAGAAATTCATTAAAAATATGAAGGAGAATGCTGCATGGAAATTAATTTCACCGAACCTTACGGAAGGTTATATGAAACAATCGAAGATGGAGAATTAAAAATCTTTAATTTTGAAAATGATTATGGAAAAGTAAAAAATATGTTTATTAAACGAAAAATACCATTAGATTTAGAAAATAAAGTATTTTTTGATATCGTGACACCCTATGGATATGGTGGACCAGTCATTCAGGAAACGAGTGACGAGAAAAAATTGTTGGAAGGATATTTCAAGGCATTTTCCAATTATTGTCAAAAAAATGATATCATCACTGAATTTATTCGATTTGATCTTTTCGAGAATACACAGGTAAGGGATTATTTTTATGGTGATGTAACGTTAGTTGGAAAAAATATAGTAAGAGATTTAAATTTACCAACTACTAAAGATATTCGTAAAAATATTTTACGAAATGCGGAATCGGCTAGAAAAAGCGGTATAAAAATTATTCTTGATGAAACGGGGGAGTACATTGATGATTTCCTAGAAGTTTATTATTCAACAATGAAGCGTACTGGAGCCGAAGATTATTATTACTTTGATAAGGCATTTTTTGAACAGATCCACGATACAATGAAAGATCAATTTATCTATCTTCACGCTGTTTTAGATGGAAAAGTCATTTCAACAGCCCTAGTATTGCTGGGAAAAGAAAGATCATTTGGTTTTCTAGCAGGAACGATTGGAGACTATTACAGTTATCATCCAGAAGCTTTAGTTGAATTGACGACTATCCAATGGTTGAAAGACAAAGGATTAACAAAATACATTATCGGTGGGGGACATAAAGGAGAAGATGGTATCTATCTTCATAAAAAAGGTTATGCAAGAAATGGTGACCATTTATTTTATGTTGGTAAAAAAATACATGATCCGATTATTAACGAAAAATTAATTAACCTCCGCAAATCATTTGGTAATTTTGATACGGAAAACTCTTTTTTTCCAAAGTATAGAATTTAATAAATAAAATAGATTTAGTGGGTCTAATAGAATTGGTTCATTTAAGAGGAGAGATGAATATGATAATGTTCAATGAAACTTATCATGAATATTTTTTAGCAGAAGAAACTGATTTTTATAAATATTATCATAACCCAGAAATTCCTTTTTTCTATCCATGTAATGTATTAAAATTCAAAAAATCTCCAACACTTGAGGAATACATGGAAATTGAAAGAAAGCTAATGAAATTTCAACAAGAAATGAATCAAGATTATATCTACCTTTATGCAGTTGAAAATACACCTTTCTCAAAAGAAATAGAGCAGTATTTGTTATCAGAAAACTATAGTATTGCAGGTGAAGAATTACTAAGTATTAACCCCGAAGATTTTTATTATAGCCATTCAAATGAAGACGTTAGGGTTGAGTTAGTCGAAAATAACCAACAATTAAAAAATTATATCGACTTTATGTACCAGTTAAATTTAAAAAATGGCAGTTCGTTTGCTCAGAAAAAGCAAGTCTTTTATGTGAATCGTTTTCATTCACCAAAGGTCCAACAAATCAATGCGTATTTAAATGGAAAGGTTGTAGGAACAGCTAGCATTATTCTATCTACAGAATTTGTTGAAATCGATCACTTTGAAGTAGTCCCCACAGCGCAACACAATGGAGTAGGAACCGAAATTCAAAAATTTATTATGTTGTTAGCAAATGATAGGAAAGTAATATTAGTAGTAGATAAAGGAACAGATGCTAACAAAATGTATTATCATCAACATTACCAATTCAGCGGTTACCAAATTTCAGCATTTAAGCGCTTCTTTCCCTTTGTAATATTAGATATTCCTCAGTCTCACCCTTCCAGTACTTTAATCTCGTAAGTATACCCTCTTTCTTTATTTATTTCCTCATGAAAATGATCCTCTGGCTAATATTCGCAGTACACCTCAGCAGTACACCTCAGTAATAAACCTTCAATTAATAACTTTTCATTTCTGACCCCTCTCTTTCTGATATTTAGATAACAGAAATGTAAAAATACAAAACGAGGAGAGAATTCTATGACATTTTATTATCCCGTTAAGTCAGTTATCGAGTGGATTTTTGCTGGCATGTTATTTTTAATGGTTTTCCCTATTTTAATCGTTCTAGGAATCTTAATAAAAATAGAAGATCCCACGGGTTCTGTGTTGTTTATTCAAGAACGAGTAGGAAAAAACAACGAAATATTTAAGATGTACAAATTAAGGAGTATGAAAAATCCAACCATTATCAATGGCAAAGAACTATCTTATGACGATCGGATGTTAAAAATCGGACAATTTATTCGAAAATTAAGTTTAGATGAATTGCCGCAACTTATTAATATTCTAAAAGGAAACATGAGCTTCATTGGTCCTAGACCGTTACTCGTTTGCTATTTGCCTTTTTACAATGAGGCAGAATTGCGTCGTCATAATGTGAAGCCAGGTATTAGTGGCTGGGCACAAGTGAATGGTCGCAACAATGTAAGCTGGGAAGAACGGTTTGCTCTAGATGTAGAATATGTTGGCGGATGCTCATTTTTATTTGATATGAAGATCATCTTTATGACGATTCAAAAAGTAGTAATGAGAGCCGATATTGTTGAAAAAGAAGATGAGTATATTCTAGCTTTTGATGAATACCGTAAAAAACAATGGGAACAGGGGCAGATCTTAGATAATATCACTCCTTTATTTTCTAAAACGATTCCTTTAAAAGCAACACCAATAATGAGAAATAAAGAAATTAAAACGACTGAGTTAAAAAATAGTCATCGCTGATTTGAACAAAATCTGATGGAAATCAGCGATAGAAAGAGGGGAAGTCAATGAAAGACAATGAGCGGATCTTACTATCTTCACCACATATGTCTGGAAAAGAACAAAAATACATTAGAGAGGCATTTGATTCCAATTGGATTGCTCCTTTAGGTCCGAATGTTACTAATTTTGAATTAGAACTTGCCCAGTACACCAATAAAAAAGGGGCTTCAGTGACAAGTTCTGGAACTGCCGCTATTCATTTGTCGCTTGCTTGTTTAGGGGTAGAAAAAGGAGACAGCGTATTCTGTTCCAGTTTTACTTTTATTGCAAGTGCCAATCCAGCATTGTATTTAGGAGCTGAATTGACCTTTATCGATTCTGAACCTAGCAGTTGGAATATGTCGCCGCAAGCATTAGAAAGAGCCTTGTTTGCTGCAAGCAAAGAAAATAAGCTGCCAAAAGCGATTATTGTGGTAGATCTTTATGGGCAAAGTGCAGATATGGATCCGTTATTGGACATTGCAGATTTGTTTGGCGTTCCTATTATTGAAGATGCTGCAGAATCTTTAGGAGCAGAATATAAAAATAAAAAGAGTGGAACATTAGGAAAAATAGGTATTTTTTCCTTTAATGGCAACAAAATCATTACAACTTCTGGCGGAGGAGCCATTATTAGTGATGATGAAGAAATATTGGATAAAGCTTTTTTCTTAGCTACTCAAGCAAAAGATGCAGCACCTTATTACCAACATTCACTTGTTGGCTACAATTACCGCATGAGCAATGTACTCGCAGGAATTGGAAGAGCTCAATTACAGGTTTTAGATGATAGAGTTGAAAAAAGAAGAGAGATCTTTCAAAATTACCATAAAGAATTAAACACAATTGAAGAACTTCATTTCATGCCTGAACTCAAGCAAAGCAAATCCAATCGTTGGCTGACAACATTGGTGATTGATCCATTTATGACAACAATCACTCCTTTTGAGTTTATGGATCGAATGAATCAAGTAAACATAGAGACGCGGCTTTTATGGAAGCCACTTCATATGCAACCGTTATTTAAAAACAACAAATTTTATAAACATAGTGAAAAAACGACTGCCGTATCTGAATTGCTTTTTACCATGGGGATCTGTATTCCTTCTGGTTCTAATTTGACTGAAGAAAATCAATACAGAGTTATTGAAGAGGCAAAGAAAATTTTTGCACCTAATGATAAAGTACAAAGCTTATTGAATAAGGTTCAAACTGGTCAAATTTAAAGCTAGTTAAAAGGTGCCAAATGTAGTAAATAAAAGGTTTGGAGGCTTCAATTATGGATAAAGTATTGATTTTAGCATCAATTGCTCCAATGATAGAAGGATTTAATATACCAAATATTGACCTGCTGCAAAAGGAAAAATATGAAGTCCATGTTTTGGCAAATTTTAAAGATGAAAATACTGAAGCGAATGAACGAAATAATCGTTTTAGAAACCAATTAGAACTTAAAGGTGTAATCGTATTCGATGTTCCAATTAATCGGGACCCTTTCAAAATGACGAATTATAAAGCTTACAAAAAAATCAAACAAATTATCGATCACGAAGGCTATTCATTTATTCATTGTCATTCACCAATTGGAGGGGTATTATCCAGACTTGCGGCAAGAGAAGCGCGTGGAAAAAATACGAAAGTTGTGTATACAGCACATGGATTTCATTTCTTCAAAGGTGCACCTATGAAAAATTGGCTGATGTATTATTCAGTTGAAAAGTGGCTAGCTAGGTATACCGATTGTTTGATCACAATCAATGAAGAAGATTACCACGCAGCTCATAATAAACATTTCAAGACTAAAAAAATTGAAAAAATCAATGGAGTAGGCATCGATAAAACTAAATATAAGCCAATTTATATGGGAGAAAAAAATCAGCGAAGAAGCTTACTTGGTTATAAGAAAGATGATTTTTTATTGATTTATGTTGGAGAACTGAGTAAAAGAAAAAATCAACAGTTAGCTATTAGTATGATGAAAAAAGTCGTCCAAAAAATCCCACAGGCTAAATTATTATTAGTCGGAGATGGTGAATCAAGAGAAAAGTGTACTCAACAAATCAATGATTTACAGCTAGAAAAAAATGTGTTTTTACTTGGATTTAGAACCGATGTAGATCAGTTAATGAGTATTTCTGATATTGTCCTTTCTACTTCAAAACAAGAAGGATTGCCTGTTAATGTATTGGAGGCGATGGGAACTGGATTGCCAATTATAGCTACGGATTGCAGAGGTAATCGTGATTTGATCCATCATGGGAAAAATGGCTATCTAGTTGGGTTAGAAGAAGGAGAGCGTTTGGCCGGTTATGTAGATACTCTTTATCATTCTAGTAGTTTGAGAGAAGCTTTTGGACTGAAAAGTTTAGAATATATTGGGAAATATTCTGTTCAATCTGTGATGAAACAGATGACTCAGATTTATCAGAGTGTCAATTATCCTTCAGATCCGTCTCTTATTAGTAGTGAAAAAACAGTAAAGGTTTTGACTAAATGAGCTTCCTATAAAAGGGAACTTATTGGAGGTGAAAAAGGTGGCTGCAAATTCTTTACTGTTAGAAAAAAAACGAGATACACCTTTCTTGATTGTGAGTGTATTCTTGTTGTCTGTTTTTTTAAATCAATCAAATGTTCTATTTGGGATCAACTTATCGTTTTCTGATATTTTTATTGTCGGGGTAATGGCTAGTTTGATCCTGAAGCAGGAGCTAAAACTTCCGCTTTCTCATATTTTAGTATTTAGTGCTTTTTCAATTCTAATCTTGGTTCATTCCTTGTATATCATTCCTAATCAATACATGATCGCAGCTGATCCATTAGCCACTCTAATCGATTACACAAAGCTGCTGGTTGTCTTCCTTTATTACATCTTAGGCTTTAACCTCACTCGATTAAAATTAACAGCTGCTTTTCTAAAAGGGTTCGTAGTAGGTTCTGTTGGCATTGGATTTCTCGGTATTTTGATTTCATTTGTGCAGATTCCTTATTTATCTTCAATCATGTTATTTGGCGAAAGTCGCTTGATTGGCTTAATGAATGATCCTAATTTTTTCGCAGTGATCCAGTGTTGTGCGTTAAGTATTCTGTTACGAATGAAGCCAATAAAGATGGTCGTTCGAATCGGAGCGATTGGGATCATTTTGTTATCAATCATTAGCTCGGGTTCAAAATCAGGCATTATTTTAGTCGTTCTTTATAGCGTATACTTTCTGATTGAAAAAGTAGTCAAGATGGAAAAAGCAACTTCTTTAAAAGTAGTTGGTGCACTCCTCTCGATTTTGGGTCTGTCAGCTATTGTCCCCAACCTTTTGCGTTATTCAGAAGAGTTGATGGACGTAATTGTCGAACGATTCCCAATTTTTTCAAGAGTAGAATTATTATTCACTGACTTCTCTTCGGCCGTTTCTGATGGTGGCTCCGGGAGAGCAGAAGTTTGGGAGACCGCTCTTCATATGATTGATTCTGCTCCATTATTAGGTGTTGGATTAGGAAACTATATTCCGGTAGCTAACCAATTTATTCATAATCCTAATGTTGCTCATAATACGTACCTTCAGTTGGCTGCTGAGTGGGGGATTGTATTAACGGTTTTATTTTTATTATATGTCGGATCGACTCTGATTGATAATAAGAGAAGTATTTCTAAAAATGAACAGGAGAATCAAAATAGACAAATGATTCGCGATATTTTAATCATATTTTTAATAGCCTCGGTCTCGATATCATTAAACAATGCCCGAATATTTTGGTTAGTACTAGGAATGAGTGTTTTTCAAACAAGGTACAACCAACCAGCAAATCAGCTTTTGAAAGGAGAAAAAAAGCATGAAAGTTTCCGTGATAATGGGCATTTATAATTGCGAAAAAACATTAAAAGAAAGTATCGATTCGCTTCTAAACCAATCCTATCAATCGTTTGAAATCATATTGTGTGAGGATGGTTCAACAGATCATACTTTGCAGATTGCAAAAGAATATGTAGAAAATTATCCTCAAAAAATACATTTGATCCAAAATGAAACAAATATGGGCTTAGCGTATTCGTTAAATAGATGTATTGACAGCTCAAAAGGTGAATACATTGCACGAATGGATGGAGATGATATCGCTTATGAAAACAGGCTGGAAAAACAAATGAGCTATTTAGAAGCTCATCATGAATGTGCATTAGTTGGAAGTCAAGTTTATCTATTTAATAATACCGGTATTTGGGGAGTTAGAAAACCAAAAATAGATCCTTTAAAAAAAGATTTTTTGTTCAGTTCTCAATTTGTTCATCCAACGATCATTATAAAAAAAGCTATTCTAAATCAGATTGGAAATTATACTGTTTCGAAAGCTACATTAAGAGCAGAAGACTATGAATTGTTTATGCGATTATATGCTGCTGGGTTTACAGGGCACAATCTACCAGACATTTTACTCTACTACCGAGAAGACGAAACAACTTTTAAGAGAAGAGCCTATAAATACAGATTGGATGAAGCTAAGGTGCGATATAACGGTTTTAATAAAATGAAACTTATGCCATTAGGTTTAATTTATGTACTCAAACCTTTAATTGTAGGGTTAATTCCTCAAAAAGTACTGACAGTGTTACGTCGTCAAGGTTTAGGAAACGAAACAGTTGATGAAAACCCTACTCGCCTATACAAATAACTATCATTTTAAGAAGGGAGCTCGCTATGGTTACAGTGTCTATCATTATGCCAATCTACAATGTTGCGGAAACATTAAGAAAGTCCGTTCAAAGTTTATTGGACCAAACGTATCAAGATTTTGAATTAATTCTGGTTAATGATGGATCAACAGATTATTCGGGTAGTATTTGTGATGAATTTCAAAAAGAAGATAACCGAATACTAGTCATCCATCAAGAAAATACTGGATCTGGATTTGCTCGAAATGCTGGTCTAGATCAAGCAACTGGAGAATATATTTATTTTTCTGATCCTGATGATTATGTAGAACATACACTACTAGAAGAAAATTTAGTCATTGCGTTAGAAAATCAAGCGAATATGGTTGTTTTTGGATATTATATTGAAGAAATAAGTTCAAGAGGGAAGATTAAGGAATCCAGAAGGCTTCCTATTTTATCCGTATTAACTACAAAAGAAGATTTCAGAAAAAGTTTTAGAGCGTTTCAAACGTTAGATTCCAATGTATTATGGAATAAGCTTTATAAACATCGTTACTTACTTGAAAATAACTGCCGCTTTACTGATCAAAGGGTTGGGCAGGATGCTTTATTCAATCACTTAGTTTATCGTGATTTAGAGTGTGTATATTTTAATCAAACGCCTTATTATTATTACGTTCAGCGGGTTGGGTCGGCCATAAATCGGTACCATTCAGATCGCTTTCTTTTGGAATACACTATTGCAGAACAATTTGAAAAATTATTGGTGTATTGGGAATATGAACACTTATATTATGATTTAATTAATTTAGCTTACTGGAGAACGTTATATGTAGAGCTAAGTAATTTAGTTTTAGAAGATTGCCCCCTTGATGACCACCAGAAGGAACAACGCATCGCCACAATTTTAAGCCACCCCAAAATTCAAGAAATAATATTTTCACTAGATTCAGGATTGGAAGGAAAACGTCATATCCAATTATTGATCCTTTTATTAAAAAATGCTAGGTATCGACTAGTGTTAAGCGTTATGAGAGCTAAGATCCAATTCAGCAAAAACTATCAGCATGCATTCAATGCGTTCAAAAAGATAGCAGGAACGTAATAGACTGAATAAGTTGCCTTGACGTAGTGAAAGAGGTCCTTATTCTACAAGCTGAGTTAATAAGATTGAGGTGCTAAAAATATGACATCAAGTGTCGCGAAAAATTTATTTTATCAGTCACTATTTCAAGGCATTAGAATCCTCATGCCAGTGGTCACTATTCCAATTATCTCTAAGGCATTAGGTGCACAGGGTGTTGGGATCTATTCCTTCACTAATTCGATAGCTGAGTACTTTATACTATTATCCGGTTTAGGGATCACACTTTATGGAAATCGTGAGATTGCAATGGTTAGAGATGATAAAGAGAAATTGAACGAAACTTTTTCTGAATTGATCAGTTTAAAATTATTGACGACGATTGTTTCTTTTATTCTTTATTCAGTGGTTGTCCTTGTTTTTTTTCAAAGAGACTGGCTTTTTTATCTCATTCAATCGCTGCACATTATAGCCGTTTTGTTTGATATTTCTTGGTTTTTTATGGGGATAGAAGATTTTAAAAAAGTAAGTTTAAGCAATTTAGCTGTTCAAACAGTTGTGTTCTTCGGAATCGTGTTTTTTATAAAAGACTACAGTGACCTACCGTTTTATCTGTTGTTACAAGCTTTGGGAAATCTTTTTTCACAACTAATCATGTGGGGCTTTATCTATAAAAAAATTTCCATCCAGTTGGTACCAATCAAAAAAATGACGAGGCATTTGCTTCCAATGGTAGCGTATTTCTTCCCTCAAATTGCGGTTATTTTTTATACAACTTTAAGTAAAACGATTTTAGGAATCTTGGAGAATCCAACAGCTGTTGGGATCTATACAAACACTCTTAATTTGAGCACGATCATCATTACTATGATCTCAACCGTTAATTTAGTGATGCTCCCAAAGATGAGTAATTTGTTTGCGAAAAATAGAATCGATGAAATAAATAAAACACTTCATAGTTTGATTCATGCTCAATTATTTATTTCTATACCCGCAGCGTTTGGCGCAAGTGCTTTAGCTGCAACAATGGTTCCTTGGTTTTTTGGTAGCGATTTTGAGATATTAAAGGTTTTTATCCCGATAGTCGCTCCAGTCATTGTCCTCATGCCAATTGGAATAGCGATTAGTAATCAATACTTATTGCCTAGAGGAGATATAAAAATATATTCTTATTCTGCCTTTGGTGGCGCAGCAATCAGTATCTTGTTGAATTTTTCCTTGATTCCTATTTTAGGCGTCTTAGGGTCGGTTATAACCAGTCTAATAGTCGAAACATTTGTTACTGTTTTTCGATTGATTTATTTGAAAAAACAAACTGATTTCACGTTTAATAAGGGATTGATTTTAAAAATGGTTACTTCAGCAGCAATCATGGCAATCACGATTAAAGTGATGACTAATGGAATGGACGATAATTTTGTAACGACACTCATCCAAATTGTCATTGGATCAATAACTTATGCCAGTTGCTCTATTATTTTGAAAGTCCCCTATTTGAAAGATTTGTTTGTACTACTAAAAAGAAGGATTTATCACTCAAAAAGGTATAAGGTCAAAAATTGAGATGACTGATCTTTGCGGGTGGAAAAAGTATCATATAATTTAGTGCTTTTAGAAAACGACAGTTATGAGGAGGATATAAGATGATGAATATGATTGGAATGGTAGACCTATTTAAAATGATAAAGAAACGCTGGTGGGTAATTTTACTGCTAAGTTTAATGGGCATTGCATTAACAACGGTTTTAACAAATTATTTACTTATCCCTCAATATGCTACTACAACTCAGCTTTTAGTAAGTAGAAAAAATACGAACACACAGACAATTGAGTTGGGAGAAATTGAAACGAACATTCAAATGATCAATACTTACCGAGATATTATAGAAGATCCGGTCGTTATTGATAAAGTCTTAACTGAACTAGGGAGTACATTGTCTGAAGTTGATTTGCAACAAAAAGTTGAAATTATGACTCAAGACGATTCCCAAATTTTTGGGATAAAAGTGACTGATACAGATCCACAACGTGCTGCTGAGATTGCCAATCTGATGGCTGCTACATTCCAAGAAAACATCGGTGGCATCATAAATGTTGAAAATGTGGCGATTCTTTCAAAAGCTAAAGCAAATATTGTTCCTGTTTCACCTAATCTAATGTTAAATCAGGTTGTGGGTGTATTGGTTGGTTTTCTATTAGGAATGATTTTATCCATTATTTTAGAAACGAGTGATAAGAAAGTGCATGATGAAAAAATCATCACTGAAAAATTAGGATGGGTCCATTTAGGAAATATTACTGAGATGACACTTGCTGAAGTAGCTGAAGAAGAGAAAAAACCGGTTGTTACTGTAGCAACGAATCAAACTAAAAAAGTTTTAGGAGGAGATTAACTATGTTGAAGAAAAAATCAACGGACAACCGATATGAAGGAAAAAGTCTGATTACGTTAAAAGATCCTTCCTCATTTATCTCAGAAGAGTTTCGGACACTTAGAACAAATATCCAGTTTTCTATGATCGATAAAGAATTGAAAACCTTAATGATCACTTCTTCAAAACAAGGGGAAGGGAAATCTACTATTTCAGCTAATCTAGCGATTGTCTTTGCTTCGCAAGGAAACAAAGTACTTCTTGTGGATGCGGATATGCGTAATCCTTCACTTCATAGATTGTTTAAAGTGCGTAATCAACAAGGGTTGACCAGTATTCTAACAACTAAAAACAGAGAAATAAGTGACCTTGTGCACAAAACGGGTCAAGATAATTTAGCGTTATTGACTAGCGGGATCATACCACCAAATCCATCAGAATTGCTGGCCTCTCAACGGATGAACCAATTCATTGAAACAGCAAAAACGGATTATGATTTGATTATCTTTGATTTACCGCCTATTAATATCGTAACGGATGCACAAGTTATGGGTAACAAAACAGATGGAACAGTATTCGTTATTCGCAAAGACATTGCCGATTTAAGCGATGTTCTAAAAGCTAAAGAGCTATTAAACTTGGTACAAGCAAATGTCATCGGTGCCATATTCAATAGTAAGGAGCGGATAAGAGGCTTAAATGCTGGTTATTATGGTAAAGATACTAACCTTGACAGCATTAAATAAAGTGGTAGCAGAAATTAAAGCAACACTTTTATAAATCTAAAAAAATATAAGGAGTGATTGGAATGGTTCAAGCAATGTTAAACAAAAAAGGTCTTTATATGCTCTTAGATGGTTCAGTAATTCTTTTATCAGGTGTGATAGCGTATTTCTTTTTAAATCCTTACGTAGCACTTCCTGCATCTTCGTACTTATTTATGGTTGCGCTTGGGATAGCCGGTTATAGCGTTTTAGCCGGTTATTCAGGAATTTGTGCAACTCTCTATCGCTACACAAGTATCAAGGATATGATGATTATTTTTATATCCATTACAATATCGTTTGGAGTAACAACGACTCTTGCCATCTTGTTAATAGATGAAATGAGTTTTAGGTACATTTTGTTGGTCTATCTTATTTCTTTGTTACTGGTAAGTAGTGGACATGTCTTGTTCAGAATTTTCCATGAATATAATACAACTATTCCCCCACAAAAACAAATGGCAAAGAAAATTCGGACATTAGTCGTTGGTGCCGGAGATGGAGGGAATTTGTTTATAAAAAATATCCAGAAAAATTCAACAGAGATAAAAATTGTGGGTATTGTAGATGATGATAAAAATAAGCATGGTAAGAGGCTCTACAGTATTCCCATTCTAGGTAATATTAATGATATCCCACTTTTTACAAAAAAAATGAATGTCGAACAAATTACGATTGCTATCCCTTCTTTAAAACCCAAACAACTTGAAAAGATTTTGGAGATCTGTAATGAGATCAATCTTCCAGTTAATTTGATGCCATCGATTGAAGACGTGATGAACGGTAAGCTTATGGTCAGTCGTTTTAGAGAAATCGATGTTGTCGATTTGTTGGGTAGAGACGAGGTAACTTTAGATACCAAAAAAATTTCAGAGGATCTCATTGGCAAAACGATTTTAGTCAGTGGTGCCGGTGGATCTATCGGATCAGAAATTTGTCGAATCATTGCTAATTTTTCACCTAAAAAGATTATTTTATTAGGCCATGGTGAAAATTCAATTTATCAAATTCACCGCGAATTGAACAAAAAATTTGTTGGGAAAATTGAAATTACACCGGTTATAGCAGATGTGCAAAATAGACAAAGGATGTTTGATATCATGGAAATATATAAACCCGATATCGTCTATCATGCAGCAGCTCATAAACATGTTCCAATGATGGAATTGAATACATTTGAAGCTGTGAGAAACAATTGTTTTGGCACAAAAAATATCGCTGAAGCAGCTAAAGCAGCTAACGTGGGTACGTTTATCATGATTTCAACTGATAAAGCGGTTAATCCACCAAATGTCATGGGTGCAACAAAACGAATTGCTGAAATGATCGTGACCAGTTTGAATGAAGTCGGCAAAACAAACTTTGCAGCTGTTCGCTTCGGAAATGTTCTTGGCAGTCGTGGCAGCGTGGTTCCACTATTTAAAGAGCAAATCAAGGCTGGGGGACCGGTTACAGTAACCGACTTTAGGATGACCCGTTATTTTATGACTATTCCAGAAGCTAGCCGTTTAGTGATTCAAGCCGGAACCTTAGCAAAAGGTGGCGAAATCTTTGTTTTAGATATGGGCAAACCGGTTAAGATTTTAGAATTAGCTAAGAAAGTAATCAAATTAAGCGGCTTTAGTAATGAAGAAATTTCAGTAATTGAAACAGGTATTCGCCCAGGAGAAAAGTTGTATGAAGAATTGCTGATTGCAAGTGAAAATACTGGAGAAAAAGTATACGATAAAATATTTGTCGGAAAAGCTGCAAGACGTTCATTAGAAGAAGTCATGGCCTTTTTAAAAACAGTTGAAGGATGTACAGATGCTTCATTAAAAGAGCAATTGATTTCATTTGCTAGAGTACATCAACAAGCGGCGTAAAGCGAGGATTGGCAGATGAAATAGTTGAATCAGAAAGGGAAGAACATGGAATAGGTTGATAATCCATGATGCTGTATAGGAAGGAGGAGCAGTAATGTTATCGATTATCGTTCCTATTTACAATGTTGAAAATGTATTAAGCCACTGTTTGAATAGTTTGAGATTTCAATCTTATCGGAATATAGAAATTATTTTAATCAATGAAGGATCTTCGGATATGAGTGGTGCAATATGTGATCGCTTTGTGCGAGTGGATTCCCGCTTTAAAGTACTTCATAAAGATGTCAAAAATATTTCTGAAGCTTTAAATTTTGGGCTAGAAATGGCTAAAGGAGAATTCATCAGTTTTATTGATCCTGTTGATCGAATAGATGGCTTGATGTTTGAAAAATTGATATTAACGATTATTAAGCATAAAGCAGATATGGTTATAGCAAATTATGGGGAAGAACAGATTATAAATAATAAAGAACCCATTGAATCCTCTGAGACAGTCATCTGGACAAAAAAAATGGCTTTAAATAAAATTATTGATCAATTTCAAATCAAAAGTTTTCTATGCAACAAACTTTATACTAGTGAGTTGTTTCGTTCAGAACCTATACATGAATTTGATGTAACGCTGGATATTTTCGGAGATTTAGTCATGTCAGTTCAATGTATATTAAAGAGCAAAAAAATTATTTATGATCCTAATTTACATTATCACTATATTGCTTATAGGCATGTGTCTTTTTTTAATGAGCTCACGAAGGAAAAACTTTCTGGTGCTAAGGGATTGTTGAAAGTCATTGATTTAGCAGAGAATTTAGACAATTTTGATGTTTGTATAATAAAGGAACATTATATCAATTATTCAATTCAATTATTGATGCACCTTTTAAATGAAGAAGATCAAAATCGGCAATTGATCAAAGAAGCTAGAAAGAATCTATATTACTTTCCATTAAATGAGGTAAGAAGCCAACGAGTTAAAACGTCTTGTGTGATGGCTAGAAAAATGACGTATGTTTATTTTAATATTTGGAAAATACGGAGTGGCTGATTGGACCAAATAAAAAAAAAGGGTTACAATCTTTATAATAAAATCCATTCAAAATGGTAGTATACTTATTTTTTAGATTAGAAATATTGAAACTAAACTTAAAAAGGAGCTGAATTGTTTTGGCAACGAATCAAAGAGAAACAGTTATAATTGGATCTGGTCCTGGAGGTTATGTTGCAGCCATTAGAGCAGCACAATTAGGGCAAAAAGTAGCTATTATTGAAAAAGAATTTATCGGTGGGGTATGCCTGAATGTTGGTTGCATTCCGTCTAAAGCATTGATCACTGCTGGACATCACTTTCATGATGCTCAACATTCTGAGATCTTTGGCGTGACCGCCTCAAATGTCACGTTGGATGTTGCAAAAATGCAAAATTGGAAAGATACTCAAGTTGTTAATAAGTTAACTAGCGGTGTGGAAAGCCTTTTAAAAAAAAATAAAGTTGAAATCATTCGTGGGACAGCCATCTTTACGGATAAAAATCATTTGTCTGTTGAAACGAAAGAAGGTTCTCAAGAGATTGAATTTAAAAATGTCGTGATTGCTACAGGTAGTTTACCACTTGAAGTTGCTGAAGTTCCAATGGGCGGACGGATTTTAGATACGTCTGGTGGATTAAATGTAAAAGAACTTCCTAAACGTTTAGTGATCGTCGGTGGTGGATATGTCGGTAGTCAATTAGCCTTTGCTTTTAACAATTTTGGTTCTAAAGTTACGATTCTTGAAAAGGAAGACAGCATAATCAATTTTTTTGATAAGGATATGGTGAAACTCGCTAAAAAAAGTTATCAAAAGAAAGGTATTAACGTTGTAGAAGGCGTTAATGTAACGAAATCTATCCAAACAGATGAAATGGTAACGATTACCTATGAAAAAGATGGGAAAGAAGCAACGATTGAATCTGATTATGTATTGGTTTCAGCAGGTCGAGTACCTAATACAGCTAAGTTGAATTTAGCAGCGATTGGCATTGAATTATTGGAAAATGGCAGAATTGATGTGGATGATTCATTGAGGACTACTGTAGAAAATGTTTATGCCATCGGAGATATTGTTCCTGGGCCGGCATTAGCGAATAAAGCAAGTCATGATGCTAAAATCGTTGCAGAGCTTATTTCTGGTAAAGAGGCAGTCGTAGATTATAGAACGCTACCGATCTCTATTTACACGGAACCTGAAATGGCAAAAGTTGGATTAGCAGCAGATGAAGTGAAGGGCAATCAAGACTATAAAGCCAGTAAATTTTCATTAGCCGGTAATGGTCGTGCGTTATCCTTAGATGCTGATGAAGGCTTTGTCCGTATGATTACTGAAGAAAAAACGGGTAAAGTTGTTGGAGCACAAGTTGTTGGAGTAAGCGCTGGAGACGTTATTTCAGAATTAGCATTAGCCATTGAGTTGGAAATGGTGGCTGAAGATATTTCATTAACGATCCATGCTCATCCCTCTATTGCAGAAGCAATAATGGATACAGCTGAATTAGCTATTGGGCTACCTATTCATATGTAAATTGTTTTGCTAAGGGCTTGTAAGCAGAGAAAACTCATTGCTTACAAGAACTTTTTTTATTTAGCAAACCTTAAAAAGAAAAACGGCGGATATACGAAAGGTGATCAAATGATTAAACAAATAAAAGATGCTTATCCTATTAATTGGATTGGGCTGAAACCGGAGCGTTTTCGAAAATATAAAACTTGGGTCAACAATGTTAAACCAGGTATATGTGGCACTTATGTAGGTGCGGTGATCCTACATGATGCCTTTAATCAAAAGTACGGAATCAATTTGTCTAAAGAGAAGCTGATTACTGGGTTAAAAACAATGATTGAGGATACCTTCGTTTATAAAGGTACGTTTCCTTGGGATGTCTGGTATGGGTTGAATTGGGTATTAAAAGAGAACCAAGATTTCACAGTTAAAATGCATTTTGTCTCTGAGCGAAAAGTAGTCGCTTTATTAAACAGAGAGAAACCTATTCCAGTTGCGGTCGGTACAGCAACTTTATTTGGCAGTCCGTATAAAAATCATTGGGTGGTTGTTTATGCATATGGATACGATCAAGATGGGAAATTATTTTTTAAGGCTTATGATAATCATGGAAGATATACAGCGGTTTTACCAGCATCACAAACAATTGGCTGTGTATGGATAGAATCAGTTTGAAAAAGGTCTTTGGCATGGGGAGAGTAGTTAAATAAATTACATAAACTAAAAGGTTCTAGGTCAAATTAAAATGGTGTGGATGATTCAAAATAAAATTTCTTCTGGAATAGACGGGTTTGCTTGTGGAGAGCCATGGGAACGTGTGAAGCCTAAAAAGAAGTCTTACAGACTTTCAAGCTTCAAACAAACCGCAATCGCGCTAAAGCGCCAACGTTTTGTAATTCTCATTGAATCCAATACATGGCTACAAGCAACCCTATTCCGCCAGAATTTTTGAATGAGTCTTTTATTTCATTTATTTATCCACACCAAAAATTGTGCAGCATAAAGATTATAGGTAGGTAATTTAATTTGTTTATATCAATACTAAAAATTATAAAAAAAGCCTACGATTTATGAAGTATTTCTTCATAAATCGCAGGCTTTTTGTCTGACTAAGAATAAACAGGGATAGGTTTATTCAACTGTTACACTTTTAGCTAAGTTTCTTGGTTTATCAACGTCGTTTCCACGGTGTAAACTTGTGTAATACGCAATTAGTTGAGTTGGGATCACACTAACCAATGGAGTTAATAAGTGGTGTACTTTTGGCAATACATACGCATCTCCTGGTTGGTCTAAACCTTCTAGAGAAATAATCATGCTGTGTGCTCCACGAGAAATAACTTCTTGTGCATTTCCACGAGTATGTCCAGCTGTTATTTCATCAGTAATGATTGAGATAACGGGAGTACCTTCTTCAATTAAAGCGATTGTTCCATGTTTCAACTCACCAGCTGCAAAGCCTTCAGTTTGAACATATGAAACTTCTTTCAATTTAAGTGCAGCTTCCATTACAACGTAGTAATCAATACTGCGTCCAATGTAAAATGCGTTACGGCTAGTGCTTAAATGGGTAACAGAGAGTTGTTCAAAAACTTCTTTTTCATCAATAATTGATTCGATTGCAGTAGCGGCAATTCCTAACTCATGTGCAATGTCTAACTCTAAAGCAAGACCTTTTTTGCGGCCTGCAAGTTCACCAAGAATAGCAAGAACAGCGATTTGTGCTGTGTAAGCTTTTGTTGAAGCGACAGCAATTTCAGGACCAGCATGTAATAACAAGGTATATTTTGCTTCTCTAGAAAGAGTAGACCCATGTACGTTTGTTAAAGTTAGTGAAGGGTGGTTCCAATCATTAATTTTTACTAGTACTTGACGGCTGTCAGCTGTTTCACCACTTTGAGACAAGAAAATGAAGAAAGGTTTTTCAGTTAATAAAGGCGTGTTGTAACCAAATTCGCTAGATAGATGAACTTCTGTTGGGATATTTGTTAAGTTCTCAAGGATTTGTTTGCCGACCCAACCAGCATTGTAACTTGTACCACAAGCAATAATGTAAATACGATCGCTGGCAGTCATTTCTTCAAGAATAGCAGGGTCAATTTCTAGTTCGCCAGCATCATTTTGATAATTTTGCACGATTTTACGCATAACAGCAGGCTGCTCATCAATTTCTTTGATCATATAGTGAGGGTAAGTACCTTTGCTTAAATCATTTGCATCTAATAATGCAGTGTATGAAGCACGAGTGATTACATCACCGGCTAATGTTTCAATTTTGATATCGTCCACTGTTAAAGTAGCGATTTCGCCATCCATTAGTTCGACAAATTGATTCGTTTCTTTGATCATTGCCATAGCATCGCTACAGATGACGTTGAAGCCGTCTCCTCTACCTAATAACAATGGGCTTTTATTTTTTGCTGCAAAAACAACATCAGGTTTTTCGCTGTCAATCAAAGCTAAAGCATAAGACCCTTTTAAAGCAACGATGGCTTTTTTGAAAGCATCGATTGTGTCTAATCCTTCTTCTTCAACATACCAAGCAATTAATTGTACGATAATTTCAGTATCTGTATCACTGTGTAATAATGTGTCTGTAAGAAAAGCGTCTCTTACTGCTTTGTAGTTTTCAATCACGCCATTATGCACAATTGTAAAGCGGCCACTATTTGATTGATGAGGGTGAGCATTTTCAACACTTGGTACGCCGTGAGTTGCCCAACGAGTATGTCCAATACCTGTTTTTGCAGGAACGTTATGGTCTACTTTTTCTCTTAAAGCAGCAATACGTCCTTTTTCTTTAAATAAATGGCCTGCATCTTGATCATCCATTACATAAATACCAGCAGAGTCATATCCACGGTATTCTAACAGTTCAAGTCCATGTAATAAAATATCTTTTGCATCTTGTCTTCCTATATAACCTACGATTCCGCACATTTTTAAATTCCTACTTTCTTTTTTTTTATAATGTTCCATAGTGAAGTCAACTTTTTTAGTTTTATTATCTGGTAATTAAAGCAATTCTTAGGTTGATTTTATTGGTTATAATTAAAATTGGTATATACACTAAAAAAGTTATGAATCGGTCTGACAGGTTAATAATAAGGGAACGATAAAAAAATGTCAACTTTTTTATACAAAGTGGTCTAATGGTCTATATCAGTTTGGTCGGACCTCTTTTAAGAACAAGTTCAACGGATTTGACTAAACAGTGGAGTGTTAGCGGTACCTTTGACAAATAAAACGATGCCAAACTCAACACTACACTTCGTTGTAATCGGATACAAAGGGCGGTAAACTAAATTTATCAAAAAGAGTTGAAGGAGGAATTATCGTGGAACATGTAGAAAAAACAGAACAAACAGAAAAAAAAGGTACAAAAGCAGCCATTCAACGTATGGGAAGTTATTTGAGTGGTATGGTCATGCCGAATATTGGTGCATTCATCGCATGGGGGATCATTACAGCGTTATTCATTGAAACAGGTTGGTGGCCCAATGAACAGCTAGCTACAATGGTTGATCCAATGCTGAAATACTTATTGCCACTCTTAATCGGATATACTGGAGGAAACATGGTATACGGTCAACGTGGAGCAGTTGTAGGAGCAATCGCAACGATCGGTGTTATTGTAGGATCTAGTGTGCCAATGTTTATTGGAGCGATGGCCTTAGGACCTTTAGGCGGATACTTGGTTAAGAAATTTGATGACCTTTTTAAAGATAAAATTAGAGCTGGTTTTGAAATGCTCGTCAATAATTTCTCAAGTGGAATTATCGGATTTATATTAGCTATTATTGCTTTTTACGCTGTTGGACCTTTTGTAACAGCCTTAACAAATGCACTTGCAAGTGGCGTTGACTGGATCGTGAATGCAGGACTATTGCCTCTAGCAAATATCTTTATCGAACCTGCAAAAATTTTGTTTTTGAATAACGCTATCAATCATGGTATATTGACACCATTAGGTACCGAACAAGCGGCAGAAGCAGGAAAATCTATTTTGTTCTTACTTGAAGCTAATCCAGGACCTGGTTTAGGATTATTATTAGCTTTCTCACTCTTTGGAAAAGGTGCTGCTAGAGCTTCTGCACCAGGTGCAGTTTTAATTCACTTTATTGGTGGGATCCACGAAATTTATTTCCCATATGTATTGATGAAACCCGCATTATTTCTTGCTGTAATTTCAGGTGGGATTGCTGGTACGTTTACAAATACAATCTTTAGTTCAGGTTTAGTAGCTGCAGCTTCTCCAGGGTCAATTATCGCTATAATGGCAATGACACCAAGAGGAAGCTACCTCGGCGTTGTTATGGGAGTACTTGTTGCAACAATCGTTTCATTCTTAGTTGCTATGTTGATTCTTAAATCAGACAAATCTGAAGTAAGTATTGAAGAAGATAATTTTTCATCAAAAGTAAATGAAAGTCAATCACGTAAAGCAGAATCAAAAGGAGTTAACCAAACTTCAACAACTCAAACAATGGTAGCAGATGATGCTTCACTTGTTGGACAACAAGATGTCAAAAGAATTATCTTTGCTTGTGATGCTGGTATGGGATCAAGCGCAATGGGAGCTTCTATTATGCGTAAAAAAGTAAAAGATGCTGGCTTAGATATTTCTGTAACCAATGCATCAATCGGTAATTTAAAAGATGAAGACGGCTTATTGGTAATCACACAAAAAGAATTAACAGCACGTGCCAAACAAAAAACACCAAGTGCTACACAAGTCTCAGTAGACAATTTCTTGAACAGTCCTAAATATGAAGAAATTGTTGAGAATTTGAAAAATCAATTATAAGCATCTTATCTAGACAATAAGATGCAAATAAGTTAGGGATAAAAGCGGTGAGCTTTGATTCACTGCTTTTATCTGTTTAAATCTTGTCTAGGAATGAGATGAAAAATTTGTACATTTCCAAACGAGAAAAAAATATTATTGAAATTTTACTCGAACAACGGAATGGCATCACCTTAGATTATTTGAGGGATGAATTAAAGGTAAGCAGTCGAACGATTTATCGAGAAATAGCGAGTCTTGAAAGTACATTAGCTAAGTATCAAATCAAATTGATTCGTGAACTAGATACCGGTTACCGGCTTATTGGAAAGCCAGCTTTATTTAGCGAATTGCAGAAACAATTGAATGCTTCACCAGAAGAGTTAACGGCTCAACAACGCCAAAGTACTCTAGTGATTAAGTTGTTGATGCAAGAACATGAAGTGAAAATGGAATCCCTTGCTCTAGATCTTCAAGTCAGTATTAGTACGATCCAAGCTGATTTAATTTCAATCGAAGAAGTGTTTAAGGCGTATAAAATTGACATTGAACGTAAAAAGGCTAAAGGCATTCAAGCCGTTGCTTCAGAAAGCAGTCGGCGTTTGATTATCAGTGGATTGATTCATAGTGAGATCAATGAATATGACTTTTTTCAATTAATGGAAAATGAGTCGAAAACCGAAGTCCCAGACTGGGTCGGAGAACAAAATCCTTTTTTGAAGCAACTAAGTAAAGAAGATCTTTACCATGTATACGCTGTTGTTAAACAGTTTGGGCAACATTATTTTGAAGAAGTGACAGACAGTCAATTGCAGCGATTAGTTATTTTATTGTGTGTTTCTATTATGAGATTGCGTGAGGGACATCAAATTCATTCCTTTGCCCCTACGATATCATTAACTGATAATGATCAATCAAAGAGTATAGAAACAGCTACGGCTATTTATGATTTTTTGCAGAAATTATATGGCTTAACAGTAACTATAGAAGAAATCCAATTTTTAGGTCTTCAAATCCAAGGGTTGAATGTGCCGTTACGCAATGATTTTTTTTCAGAAGAGTACGATGCTGACTTAGGGTATAAGGTGAGAGAGTTGATTCGTCTAGTCTCGATTGAAATGAAATGGAATTTCAATCAGGATGAGACTCTTTTTCAAGATCTTCAGGCACATATTTCAGCGGCTATCAAACGAGCGATTGCACCGATGCCTGAGAGCAATAACCCGTTGTTAGAAAAAATCAGCACTCAATATGGTCAGTTGAGTTTCGCGGTCAAAGGAAATCTGACACAAGTTTTTCCAACGGTTCATTTTTTACCAAATGAGATCGTCTATATTGTGATCCATTTTGCTTCAGCTTTTGAAAGGCAACCTAAAATTCAAGAATTGAAAGCTTTGGTTATTTGTTCAAGTGGAGTCGGAACTGCAAAAATATTAGAAAGTCGCATACGTAAATACATTCCTGAAATAACGGTCATCGAAATTTCTAGGATCTCAAAACTGCATCGAATTGACTTTAATGAATACGATTTGATTTTATCGACCATTTTTTTACAGGGATTTGAAACGGAATACAAAGTTGTGACCCCCTTGTTAATGGATAATGAGATAAAAAGTATTCAATTGTATATTCGTCAAATCATAGCTGAAAAGAAAAAAGGAAGAGCAGTCATAGAAAAAGTATTTCTTGCCAATCAAACAGATGAAGTGAGATTTAAAGAATTTTACCAAAAACTGTCGATTGCGAATAGCGTGTTAGAAAATTTCGATGTGCATCAAACAGTTGGAATAAAAGAATTGCAGCCAGCTATTTTAGCTATTTGTGATAGTTTAACTGGGGAGATTTTAACCGATAGCGAGCACGTAGCTGGTAAACTGATGCAGCGAATAGATCTAGCTCCTATTGGACTTCCTAATACAAATATGGCATTGTTTCATTGTATTGATCCGGCAATCAAAAAAGCCTTTTTTTCAATATATGATTTGGCAACGCCAATCGAAGTACTCGGAATCGATCGACAGCCTATGCAGATGCACAGGGTGCTAATGATGCTGGGTCCGGATCCGTTAAGTGAGAATGCACAAGAAATATTGGGTTCTATCAGTTCGGCTATTGTTGACAGTCAATTGACAATGGAGATTTTCAATTCAGGTTCTAAGCAGTTATTAAACAATTATTTAAGCAGTTTATTTTTAGATAAATTAAAAAAATGAAAAAATAAGGAGCAAAAAACTATGAATATTTTAGAAGAAAGCAGTATTAAATTAAACCAATCTTTCAACACAAAAGAGGAAGCCATTCGTGCAGCAGGAGAAATTTTGGTAAAAGGTCAATACGTAAAAGAAGGTTACATCGATGAAATGATCAAGCGTGATAAAAATGTATCCACTTATATGGGGAATTTTATTGCCATCCCACATGGTACTGAAAATTCAAAAGACTTGATCAATAATTCAGGTATCTCTATTGTTCAAATTCCGGGTGGAATAGATTTTGGTACCCCTGAAGAAGAAAAGTTGGTAACAATTGTTTTTGGAATTGCAGGTGTAGGTGATGAACACTTAGATATCCTTTCAAAAATTGCTATTTACTGTTCAGATGTCGAAAATGTTGTCAAATTAGCTGACGCTTCATCTGAACATGAAATCAAAGAATTACTAGAAGGGATTGAATAATATGCTAGCTATTCATTTTGGCGGAGGAAACATTGGCCGAGGATTCATTGGGGAAGTCTTGAATAAAAATGGATTTAAGATTGCTTTTGTTGATGTAAACAAAGAAATAATTGATGCTTTAAATGATAAAAAAGAATACACGATTGAATTAGCTCAAGAGGGTACTCCTCAAATTAAAGTAGACAATGTCTATGGAATAAACAATGGGACTCATCCAGAAGAGGTGATCGCATCCTTTGAGCAGGCAGAGATTATAACGACGGCTATCGGTCCAAAAATTTTACCATACATTGCACCTTTGATTGCTAAAGGCATTCAAAAAAGAAGAACTAACCAAGTAACTCAACCAATCGACATTATTGCGTGTGAAAATATGATTGGCGGCAGTACATTCCTTAAAGAAGAAGTGTTAAAGCATTTAGACAAAGAAGATATAGACTATGTTGATCAATATATCGGGTTTCCTGATGCGGCGGTTGATCGAATCGTTCCGTTACAATCTCATGAAGACAAATTGTTTGTGTCAGTAGAAGGCTATAAAGAATGGGTCATAGACGAATCTAAACTTAAAAACACAGCTTTGCATTTAGACGGTGTTCATTATGCAGCTGCATTAGAACCATTTATTGAAAGAAAATTATTCACAGTAAATACTGGGCATGCAACGACAGCTTATGTTGGGAAATATGAAGGATACAAGACTATTGATGAAGCTTTAAAAGATGAAGCAGTCAAAAAACAAGTTGAAAATGTTTTAGCTGAAACGGGAGGCTTAATGGTCAACAAATGGCAGTTTGATGCTAAAGAACACAAAGCGTACATTGCTAAAATTCTTTCTCGTTTTGCTAATCCATATATCTCGGATGATATAACACGTGTAGCTAGAACGCCAATGCGTAAGCTAGGCTATGACGAACGATTTATCCGTCCGATTCGAGAAGCGAATGAAAGAGGCCTTGAAACGGATCACTTGATTCAAACAGTAGCTAAAGCACTTGTGTATCGTGATGCTAATGATGAGGAAAGCCAACAGTTAGAAAAATTGTTGAAAAATGAGTCTGTTGAAGCAGTCATTCGTAAAGTGACACAATTAAAAGATGAAGTGTTGATTGAAAAAATCGTTAAAGAATATACGCAATTAAACAAAAAATAAATAAATAAAGGCAGTCTAGAAACCAGCATAATGGAATCTAGGCTGTCTTTATTTTGTAAAGAGTAACGCCAAATTAACGCTCAACCTTTTCGTTGCAGATCAATTTCAACTCTTTTTAAATAAGGCAGGCACTGAGTCTGTAATGTGGGCATATTTTAGGCTAACTATCGGATTGGGTATCAAAAGAAAAGGTCGAGACAAAAGTCTCGACCCTTTCTTCTATATTAATTATCTAACGGATAGACTCTTTATTTCGAACTTCTGCCAATTTTTCTGTAACCATATTGATTACTTTTGCAGCGTCTTCTGATTTCTCTAAGTCATACTGATTGATGTCAATCACTAATGTTTCGCTTTTATCGTAATCGTTAAACCAACCATCGTATTGACCATGAAGATGAGTATAATAGTCTAATAAACTATCATTTCCATCAATTTGTTCAAAGGTACGGCCACGTTTTTCAATTCTGTTTAAAACAGTATCTAATGAACCTCGTAAATAGATCAAAAGATCTGGAGATTTTTTAGGCATGTTATCAAGTTCTTCCATCATATTGTCCAATAAATCTAAATAAGTATCCATCTCAGCGTCACTCATATTGCCTTCTTCATAATTGATACGAGTAAATAATGCATCTTCATAAATAGAGCGATCCAATACATTGTTTTCGTGTTTAAAAGCTGCCTTGATACTTCTAAAACGAGTATTCAAAAAATAGATTTGCAGGGAAAAAGCCCAACGTTCAGGATTTTCATAAAAATTCTCCAAAATCCGATTATCATCCACACTTTCGTAGAAAGGGTCACTTCCTAATGCGTCAGAAATAAATTTTGTATAGGTACTTTTACCAGCACCAATCATACCAGCTAAAACAATCACAGCTTTATTTTCCCCTTCCATATAGCGGCCACACTCCTATCAAAGACCGATGTCCTCTTTTTGTTTCTTTTTCGAATGCTAGTATACCATATTTTAAAGAATCAGTTCTGTGAATTTCGAAACATATAGGGATCAAAATATTAAGAAAATAGTTTTTGACATGCTTTTGGACCAACAATACCGTCAGATAGAAGGCCACAAGTCGTTTGGAATTTTTTAACTGCTTGAGTTGTGTTAAGTCCAAAATAAGAATCTGGCATACCAATTAGAGGATATCTCTTTCCTAGTAAAAAAGCTTGAACTGCATACACATCCTGCCCAGTCGATCTGTTTTTTAAGATTCTCATTTTTGAAGCTGTTTTAGGACCCCAATAGCCATCTATAGTAGAACCATTGTTTTGCTGGATGAGTTTTATTAGTGCTTGTTTTGTTAACGGTCCAAAAAGACCGTCTTGTTCGATTTTAAGTTTTTTCTGGACTAGTTTGATCAAATCATTTTGAGATAAGGTAGTTGCTTTAGGTTGTTCCATTGAAATAATCAGGTTTTGACCAATCAAGATAGTTTCAGAAGATAAATTGTTGATCATTTTTAGCCAAGTAAGGGTCGTGTGGTATGTTTTAGCGATACTCCACAACGAATCGCCTTTCACAACAAGATGATACAATTGATTCAGTTTAGAAACGGTGGGTATGGGTGTAGGGGCAGTTTGATTAGTCTTAGCCAAATCTTTGGAAAATTGTGCGAGTGAAATATTCTGCTGCAAAAGGTAAGTGTCAGGATCTGTATGAGTAGTGCCTCCTAAATGACGGGAAATCCAATGGTGCGTTTTAATGCCTTTAGAGGAGAGCGTTGTACCAGAATTTAATGTGTGTGGGATACCAGCTTCAGCTGCAAGTTTTTGTAAAAGCCATATATAAGCCTGATAGTCTCTTTGAAACCAAGTTAAGTTTGTTGTGCGAGCTAATTCAACTTGGGCATAAGCATGCGGATTTGCCAGTTTCCCCGCACCAAATTGTATTTTTCCTGTTTGAGCAATTTGGATGATTCTTCCGCCACCACCGACCCAATGACTGGTGAAAGCACCATTTGCTAAAGCTTGTTTTTTCATATAAGCAATTTCATTTTCTAAAGAAAATGGACCACTATTTTTGGTATTGCCAGATTCATGAGCAATAACAAAACTGTTACTGAGCAATTTTTTTTGAATGATTGGCAAGAGTTGTTTTTCAATCGTATGCGTCATTTTTAATTCCTCCTTGGAAAATAAAATAGGATGAGACTTTTGTCTCATCCTATTTTTAAGCTGGATAGCTAGTCTAATTGTATTTCATTAACCGTTATTCTGCTTCAAAGATGTCGTTTACGACCCGTTCAACGTAGCGTGCGCCTACTACAGTGGCATAGGGATTGGCACCTTCAATTTGAAACATATTTAATGAAATGATGGAATTCATTGCTTCCTGAGCTTTTTCTGCTGTTAAGTTAAGGATTGGATCTTTTACGCTCATTGCCTTTGTCTTTCCTAAACTTGTACCGAATCTTAATTCCAATGATTTTGCCATACTTTTTTTTCCTCCTCTTATAGTTAAATTGATCAAAGATGATGTGCTTTTAGTGCTTAACGAGTGTAGGTATATTCTTCAACCATGACTGTTTCTAAATATGGGAAGCTAGTTAGAGATTCTAAAGCAGCCGTAAAACCTTCAACTTGTTCCGGTGTAACCGCAGCAATTGCATTAGGGTAGTTGCGTGATACTGTTTTTTCATTTGCTGCATCTTCAAAATGTACTTCGATTGACCCTTTTGTCCATTCTTTTTGCATAATTAATTCCTCCTTATATAGTTAGGTGCTGTGTAAGTTTTTGTCATGACATCTTACACTTTTAATAACGTTTAGAAAGAATAGAGTGTTACCTTATGTTTGAAAGAATGAAAAAAAGTACACAGATTTATTGGGTTTTCTGTTTAGTTAAATTTGCTAAAAAAAAACGTGCTTTTTAGTTTGATAACGATTACAATTGTTATATATTAAATAGGGTGATGGAAATGAGGATACAAGCTTGAAAGATTACACTATTCAAGATGACTATTTTTTCAATAAAAAGACTTGGAACAGCGAATTAGAGAGTCTTGTTTGTAATTTTTTAGAAGAATGTCTGTGTCAACAAGAAAATCATATAGAAACAGACTATTTTGATGAAGAAGAAATAACTAGTCTTAATAAAACTGACCTTTTAGAAATAATATATGAGAAAACGAACACAGTAGAGGAGTGGTTGAAAAGAAGCATTGAGCAAAATCAAATTTCACTTGATTACCAGACGTTCTATGTGATGGATATTAGTCATTACTCGTTATCGTCGTTCAATACAATCGTTTTTCAATCTAATCTTTATCCACTTAAAACCAAAGAAACATCAAAAGATCTAATAAAACGTTTTATTGATCATACAGGGGTCCCCTATGAAAAAGTACGGTCAGTAGGTCATTTGTTAGGCTTTTATTATAAAATCCCTTATGTGATAGGTGAAGCAGTTTTTATACCGGAAAAAAGTTCAATGAGAGGAACTAGTAGTTGGTTTGCTCTACATCATGTTAGTCAATACGAAGTGGTTGAGCAATCAAACGACATCCGTTTATATTTTAAAAATCAAACTAATATTAGCGTGGTAACTGAACGAACGCATTTTTTGAATCAAGCAGGAAAAGGAACAGCATTAAGTTGTTGTCAACAGCTGTTTGCAAAAGAAATGTTGCTGAATAAATATTCCATGCAAGATTTATTCTATTTTAAAGAAACCGATTTAAATGTAGGCTCATTTTCTAACCAGGTAGATCAGATAACCCTAGAACGATATGCGTTATCCATCCAAAGTCAATCCAACAATCTTAAAAAAGTCATAAAAGAACAGCTGTTAACGTCAATTCTAGGAGACGATCATCCTAATTTAAATGATATCCTGGTTACATTAACATTTAAATCAAATGAATAAAAACTAGTTTATCTTGCAGAATGCATTTTATTTTTGTAAAATCAAAATTGTTCTTTAAATTGTTCTTTAATAAGAATTTTAAATCCAGTATCATTTTTTAAATCAGAAAATGAACAAGGAGGTAGGTCCCTATGAATTTAACGAAACTTGTACAACTGTATATTGTTAATCAAAATATTGGCAGTCCAATTTTCATTTCCGATATTATGCATTACATAGAACAGTATGCTGATAATGATAAAGAGCACAAACAAGTAAGAAAAAATGTGAATGTTATTTTAATGAGAATGGTAAAAGACGATAAAGGATTAAAGCGTTTTGGAACGGGTGTCTATTATCGTGATGGAATAGAACAGACAGAAGAATCAGGTATTGATTGCGTTGAGTTGATCGAAAGAACTTATGTAGAGGATAAGACGGGAAATATTTATGGCTATCTAACAGGTGAGGCATACTTGCATAAGTTAGGGTTGATTGAAAACATTCCAAACGAAATCGTCATTGCAACAAATGAAAAGCGAAATGGAAATGTTGAATCGGCTGATATGAACTTTAAGTTGATCAATCCTCCAACAACGGTAACGAATGAAAATTGCTGTTATCTCCAAATATTAGATTTAATAAAAAATGATTTGATCAAGGGAGACAATATTCAATACAATTACAGGCTGACTCATCATATGAATGAATACCATTTAGAGGCGGATAAATTGGTTGCATTTGCTGTTGATTTTTATAGTCAGAAAGTTATCCTTAAAGTTGCTGAATTTATTAATAATAAGGTGTATCTGGAAGAACAAAAGGATGGAATTTTGATTACAATAGAGTCTACCAGACAAAATAAAACAGATGAGGTAATCATAGATAAAATGGGTGAAGATGATTAGCCCTTTATAAAATGAAGTTAAGCCGTCGGAAGAAAGATTCCGGCTTTTTTTATCGCCCAACATATGATATAATATTCATATGAATACATTTACATATGAAAGGAGCATGCAGTCTATGTTTAGTAAAGAAGAAGAGTTGTTGCTAGATGGTGAAACAGTTTCGAAAGTTAGTAAAACATTCAAAGTGTTAAGCGATCCAACGCGCCTTTCAATCCTATATTTGTTGGAAAATAAAGAAATAAATGTAGGGACGTTAGCCTCAATTTTAGCTATCGAGCAATCAGCTGTTTCGCATCAATTAAAACTTTTGAAGTCGGCTCGTTTGGTGAAATCCAGAAGAGTAGGAAAAACGATAGCCTATAGCCAAACAGATGATCATGTTTACAGCGTTCTAAAGCAAGTAATTTTGCACTCACGGGAAAAAATTGATAGTCATTTATAATGAGGAGGAATAAAGATGAACCAGTATACTGTTCGGGGTTTACACTGCGCCAATTGTGCTAAAAATATGGAAGCACGATTACAGCAATTGAAAAATGGGGAAACGATCCGTTTAAATTATTCCACGAGTCACTTATATCTTCCTGAAGAAATAGATATGCAAGCTGTAAAAAGAATTTTATTATCTGATGAGGTACAAATTGTAGAAGTAACTCAAAATGATGGAGAATCAGTTTTTAAATCGGAACACGCCCATGATCATCTAGAGAAGGGAATCACCAAAAAGAAGCACCATCATGCTCAGGAGCATGATTTTACAGGCAGCAGTAAGGCCGTTAAAAATATAAAAATTGTCTTTATACTAAATCTGACATTTTCGATAGCTGAATTTATTCTGGGTGCTTTATTTAATAGTGCAGCTATCCTATCTGATGCAGTACATGATTTAGGGGATTCTTTATCAATCGGATTAGCCTTATTTTTCCAAAAAATCTCTACGAAAGAAGCGAATGAACGATATAGTTTTGGACATAGACGTTTTTCACTTTTGGGTGCATTGATCACTTCTGTTATCTTAATAGCAGGGTCTATATTAGTTATAATGAATAGTATCCCGTTGTTAGTTGATCCGCAACCGGTAAATGCAAATGGGATGTTTTGGCTTTCAATTGTGGCAATTGGGATCAATGGTTACGCTGCCTGGTTGATCAGTAGAGGTACATCAAAAAATGAAAAAGTACTCAATTTGCATATGTTGGAAGATGTTTTAGGTTGGATAGGTATTTTAATTGTCAGTATTGTATTGAATTTTACTGATTGGTTTATCTTGGATCCTATTTTATCACTAGTGATTGCTAGTTATATTTTATCAAAAGCTATTCCAGGTCTTCTAGAAAATGCAGCAATTTTTCTTGAAGCTGTGCCAAAAGGGGTGGACATCAAAGCACTAGAAAACAATGTGAAGCTCATTGATTCCGTGCACGCTGTTTCGCATTTTCACATGTGGTCAATTGATGGCGAAGAAAATGCTGTTGCTATAACTATCTATGTCAACACGGAAGATACTAAACAACAGGAGCAAGTTAAAGAAGAAATTCGTTATTTGATCAAAGATGCAAATGTGACTCACTCTACTATTGAAATCGTAGTTGATAAAGAATTTTTTATTCAATAAAAAAGGTAAGCTTATTTCATAGCACAAGCAAAGGCTTCTTCTTTGCTTGTGCTATGAAATTTTGCTATCATGAAGATAAGTGGATAAGGTATTAAAAAACTTATTTGAACAAGAATAGCGTAGTGAAAATTCAAAAATTTTAACACTATTAATATGAAATGGAGTGTGAATTTAATGGATAGAAAAGTAGAAGGAACCTATACGTCAAAAGAAGAAACGGTAAGTGCAGTAGAACGATTGATCAACGAAGGATATGTAGCTGATGAAATCATTATCGTAACCGATGAAAAGAATGAGAGTGAATTAGAAGACTTAACAATAGTTGAAGTGGATGCAGTAGACCCTTCTGAAGGTCTGTCCTTATGGGAAAAACTGAAGCAGACTTTTAGTTTTGGTCGATACAATTCCGATGAACTATCTAACCCGTTAGAAGAGTATGGTGTTGAAGAAGACCCAGGGAAACATTATGCAGAAGCCTTAGAAAATGGCGAAATCGTCATCCTCGTTAATAGTGCAGGTCCGTCCAACAATCAACGGTTATCTAGTGTGACTGAAGAGGTATTAAATGGAACGGAAGATGGCAACAGCGAGGATGTAGCAATCATCGCAGCAAAAGAACCTGCAAAAGTTCCTACTAAAGAAAAAATGGAACCAGCTCCTGGTGAGGAAGAACAATTTGATCCCACTAAAGCTCAATCTGCTAGTGAAGATATTGAAGGGGCCTCTATTACGGCTCCCGACAGACAATCTTCATCTGTAAATAAAGAACTAAAAGATTCTTCTCTTGAAAATGACCCTGAATTAACAGGTGATGAAGCGACTGTAGTAGCTGAAAATGAAGGACATGTTTACCCGGATAATGTCAGTAAAGGAGTAGTAGATGGCGGAAATTCTGCTACTGGAACTGCTCATGTAAATGGAACTGGGAAAACAGAAGAAGTAAGGCCAGAGCAAAATTCAGAACAACCAGAAAGTGACGCCTACTATAGCGATCAATTTGAAGAAGCTGGCGGGAAATCGATTAAACAAGATGAAGAAGAAACTAAATAATTACAAAAGTAAAAAGAGGTTGAGTTATTTTTCTCAACCTCTTTTTTTGCGTTAGTGCACTATCGGATAACTTATTTTCTTTAGGTAAGGCACTTTATTTGTATTCAGTTTCTTGAGTTGCTATGCTAGTCGTGAAAATAAATCAAGGAGGGAAAAGCTATGACAATGAACGAAAAAGCTATCCAAAAACCTAAAGACGATTATTTAATAGATGATGAAAGTAAAAATATTGATCCTGAACCGCAAACAGAAGATCCTAATTATAAAGCAGCCGGAAAATTGAAAGGAAAAACAGCTATCATTACTGGCGGAGATAGTGGTATTGGTCAAGCTGTAGCAATTGCTTTTGCCAAAGAAGGCGCAGATGTTGCAATAGGTTATTTGGAATCAGAAGAAGACGCAACTTATACAAAAAATCGCATTGAAAAAATTGGACAAAAAGCTTTAGTATTTAAAGGCGATGTAGGCCAAGAGTCTTATGCTGAGAAAGTTGTAGCCACAGTAATTGAAAAATGGGGTCATTTAGATATCTTGGTCAATAATGCTGGTGAGCAGCATGTCCAAGAAAAAATTGGCGATATTACAGCAGATCAATTAGAACGAACATTCAGAACCAATATTTTCAGTCAATTTTATTTTGTGAAAGCAGCAATGCCCCATTTGCCGCAAGGAGCATCCATAATTAACACGACTTCAATCACCGCATATCGTGGAAGTGCCCATCTGCTAGATTATTCAGCTACTAAAGGTGCAATTACTTCATTTACTAGATCACTTTCGCAAAATAGTGAAGTGATTGAGAAAAAAATTCGCGTTAATGGTGTTGCACCAGGTCCAATATGGACTCCTCTTATTCCTGCTACCTTTACTGAAGAGCAATTGAAAAGCTGGGGTAAAGGTGGAGCAATCGAGCGTGCTGGACAAGCTTTTGAATTAGCACCAACTTATGTCTATTTAGCTAGTACAGATTCTAGCTATGTTACTGGTCAAGTGCTACATGTTAATGGCGGAGTAGTTATCAATGGCTAAAAAACAGTTCTAAACTAGTATTAATTTGCAACTAAATGCACTTTAAAACCTAAGTTAAGTCGTTTATTTTGAAAACTCTTTTTTCATTTGTTACAGTTTATATACAGCAATAAAGTTAGCCTTTTTTACTCTTTATTTAACTATTCATGGAGGAAATGGCTAAGGAAAAAGATGCTAATAAAAGGAGAGTGTTAGGTATGAGTAAAGTCGTTATCGGATCATTTTCAACTATACAAGAAACAACATCTTGTGTAGAGCAATTGATTGCAGAGAATCATCCTACTAGCAGTATAAAAATTGTTACGACCAATCAAGATCCTTCAGTAATCCACGAACAGACTGGTGTAGAAGTCGCTAAAGTTTCTAAAGAACAAGAGGATGAAAAAGCAAATTGGAAAAAATTCAAAGAATTATTTGTTGATACAGATAACAATTTAGCATTAGAAAATCATGGTATCGATCATTCCAGTGCTGCACAATACAATGAGTCATTGAAAAATGGAGCATACATTGTTCTTGCTGATGAAACTAATGAAGCCAATGAAACCAACAATCATTCAACTGCACCTGAAGGAGTTGTGGGTCAAGCTGGACAAGGTGTCCGTGAAATAAGAAATGCTTCTGAACCGACAGACAGTGAGACCTTTGCGAATGATGGTAGTGACCAATTAAACAATGCAGAAGTGCCAGTAGAAACTTATTTTTCTGAGCAAGAAAACTCAAATGAGAGTCTTAACGTTAAATCTGATCTAACGGATACGACTGTTCCTGAAACAATTGAGGAGGATAACGCCATGGAAGAATCTATTAGAGATGGAGAAAAGCCTAGATTGCAAGACAATCAAGATGACAACTCATCAAGTGGCCCGTTCAGCAAAGAACAAGATCGAAGAGATGACACTAGAGACGTGGTTAGTCCTCCAATCGATCCATTAAAACATCAAGAGTACAACCCTAATGACAATCCATTACAAGGTACACCTCCTAGCGGACCAGTATCAAATAATGAACCAAGTGGCCCTAGTTCACCTAACCAGGAAGAACTAGATTTACCAAATTTTGATGGCAGTACACTGTCAGGTCAACCAAGAAATGATCCAAAAAGAGACTTCCCGAATTAATAAAGAACTGTAAAAAGCGACACAGACTTAGGTCTATGTCGCTTTTTTTAGATTTCGCTAAATTCTATTTCCTGAACATATGTTTGTCTCTGGTTTATGTTATAATAGTGGAACTGAAGTAGGAGTGTGAGGCTATGATATATGAACCAAATAGTAAAAAAAACTCTTCAACATCAGCGTTGCCTAAAATCACAAAAATTGAAGCGCAAAAAAGAAAAGGACGCTACAATATTTATTTAGATGAAGAGTATGCTTTTCCTGTTGATGAAACTATTTTAATTAAACATATTTTGCATAAAGGAATGGAAATTTCAAACACCTATCGCCAAGAATTAGAAATTGAAGATGGGTACCGTAAAGCTTATGTAAGATCACTCGTTTATTTAAATTATTCGATGCGCTCAATAAAAGAAATCAAAGATGATTTGGTCGCCCATGAATTTACTCGTGAGACAGCTGATCAAGTTGTTGAACAATTAAAAGAACAAGGCTATTTAAATGATTTGATGTACGCTGAAAGTTATACAAGAACCGCTGCAAATGTTAGCGGAAAGGGGCCTTACGTGATAAAAAGAGAATTGAAAAAACGTGGAGTTAATGAAGAAATAATTGAAGAAGCCATGGAGCAATACCCATTTGATCAAATGGTTGAAAATGGTGTGGCGCTAGCTGAAAAAGTGATGCGACGTTCTACACGACAATCATCTAGAGAAACGAGCAATAAAATCCGCCAAAATTTGATGCAAAAGGGCTTTCAATCTGATGTAATCACTCAAGTACTTGAACAAATCACCACAGAAAAAGAAGACGATGATGAATACAGTGCACTAAAAGTGCAAGGCGATAAAATTTGGCGTAAGCAATCCAAATTAAAAGGCGCTAAAAAGATTCAAAAGGTTAAAAGTGGGCTATTCCAAAAAGGTTTTGCGGGTGAGTTGATCACGCAATTCATTAATGAAAAAGAAATGGAAGACGAAGAAGAATGACACAGATAGAATCAAATTTAGACGAACAAAAGCAGCCGTTGGTTTTTAGTATACCTATGTGGCCCCAAGAAAAAATTGAACGATTTAGAGAAACACTTTTAAGCTGGTATGATCTAGAAAAACGAGAATTGCCTTGGCGAAAAAATAATGATCCGTATCGTATTTGGGTATCTGAGATTATGTTGCAACAAACAAGGGTAGACACGGTCATTCCATTTTACTTGAATTTCATGAGAAGTTTTCCAACAATCGAAGCTTTGGCACAGGCAAATGAAGATTTATTGCTAAAGGCTTGGGAGGGTTTAGGGTATTATTCGCGCGTGCGCAATATGCAAACGGCAGCGCAGCAAATCATGGAGAATTATGATGGGAAAATGCCAACTGATCCTAAAGAAATCAGCAAATTAAAAGGCATCGGTCCTTATACAACCGGAGCAATCGCTAGTATGGCGTTTGGTCTGCCAGAACCAGCTGTTGATGGAAATGTGATGCGAGTCTTAAGCCGTTTATTTGAAATTGATGCCGATATTGCAAAACCCGGAAATCGTAAGATTTTTGAGGGTATCATGAGAGAACTGATCGATCCATATAAACCAGGAGATTTTAACCAAGCTTTTATGGATTTAGGCTCAAGCCTCTGTACGCCTAAAAATTACCATCCAGAGTTAAGCCCTATTAAAGAATTTAATCAATCGTATCAAAATGGCACCTGGGAGAAATATCCGGTAAAAAGTAAAAAGAAGAAGGCTAAACCGGTTTATTATGTTGGTACTATTATCAAAAATGCTAATGGCGCTTTCTTGCTAGAAAAGCGTCCAACTAATGGTTTACTTGCTAATATGTGGACTTTTCCGTTGATTGAAAAAGAATTAGTGATTCAAGAAAAAGATAGTGCAAAAGAGGCCTTGATTCAGTCAGAGGATGAAGACCACGATGAGAAAGTTCTGACGAGAGTTATGGATGAACTTGAAAATAAGTATGGGATCAAACCTACTCTAATGGAAGCCCCATTTGATGAGGTCCAACATATTTTTAGTCATTTGAAATGGTATGTCGCTGTCTATTATGGCCAAATGGGATTAGAAGAACCAATAGCTATTCCTGAAAACTGTTACTGGGTACAACCATCAGACTTTGATCAATATGTATTTCCTGGTCCTCAAACTAAAATGTGGCAAAGTTATTTATCTAAATTTAAAAAATAGCCAAATGGCTAAGCAAAGTAAAAGTAAAAGCTCTTTTTTCAGATTCTACTGAAAAAAGAGCTTTTTTTTATTAATTTTGATTCGTCAAATCAATTCGGGTAAATTGCGTAGTTAATAAAAAGCATGTATTTCAAGAAATTTTTGAATAAGCGGGTTTGCTTGTGCAAATTAAAGATAGTACATGAAGTATGGAAATCATAATCTTCCAGAAATTTAAAATAATCAATTCGCCTAACTTATCAGTACTGGGTAGTATAGATAAGATAAATCAAAATATAGATTGAAAAAATAGTTTTTTTAACTTGTTTTTTTTATTATTTATTTGGTTTTATACTCTAAAGATTAAGAGTTGTGATATAATAAATACGAGTCGAGTGTTCATTCACTCTCTGGTTTATTATTTGCTGATTTCTTGCAATTTCTATGCGAGAAAAGAAAGTTGGGTTAGAGATGCATATTCCAAAAGAAGGAGAATACATCACGATCCAAAGCTATAAACATGATGGCAGCTTGCATCGTACTTGGAGAGATACAATGGTACTTAAGACAAGTGATCAATCGTTAATAGGAGTAAATGATCATACTCTTGTAACGGAATCGGATGGTCGAAGATGGCTAACTCGAGAACCAGCGATCGTTTACTTTCATAAGCATTATTGGTTCAATATCATTGCAATGATAAGAGATAATGGTGTTTCTTACTATTGTAATCTCGCTTCACCTTTTGCACTAGATGAAGAAGGTTTGAAGTATATAGATTACGACCTAGATATCAAAGTCTTTCCAGATGGCGAAAAGCGTTTATTGGATGTAGATGAGTATGAAGATCATAGCAAAAAGTGGAATTATCCTGATGATATTGACCATATTTTAAAAGAAAATGTGAAAATTCTAGTGGATTGGATCAATGAAGAAAAAGGTCCCTTTTCACAAGATTATGTTGACTTATGGTATAAACGCTATCAACAGTTATCACATAAGTAATGAGCTTCTGCTGGATAGGATGAAAGTCAGTTCTCCAGGATAGATATAACAATAGTAAAGAGGTTCCAAAATATTGGGACCTCTTTACTATTGTCATGAAAAAAACTGGTGAGTTTTAGCGAATGTATGGTAAAATAATTAAGGATTGAATAACAAACGAAATCATTTGAGTGAAAAATGATTATTAGTCTGAGGAGTGAGAAAGTTGTCGAAAAAAAGCGGATTTGCTGTTTTTCTGCTAGTTATTTTAGCTGTAGGAGTTGTCTTTTTTGGTATGAGTTACTCGAAAAAACAGCAACAAGAGTTAGTAACAGTTGCAGAACAAACGGATCAAAATGATGAAGTAGAAACCAAAGAAGATGCTTCTCAAAAAATTGCTAGTTATGAAGAAAGTCGTGGAGACTTATCAGTACTAGACTATCTAAAGTACGTCAGTTCTCTGAAAGAAGAAATTTCCATTAGTTTTTATGGGGATATAGCACCAAAAGAATCATGGATCTCTACAACAGAACAATACATAAATAAACAAGTAGCCGGTTCAATGAAGAGCAATCATTTAGCTTACCCGGACTATAATTCTTATCAATTGATAAGTGAAAATAAAGTAATAGAATTAGCAGCAACGGATCCAGATGTTGTGTTTTTTCAATTAACGCCTTATGCTGATCAAGAACTGGATATTAGTTTAGAGGATTCAGGTAAGTATATAGCTCAGAATTACGCTGCAATCAAAGATGTTTTGCCTGAAGTGTTGGTTGTCTTTGTAACACCTAATCCTAGTAGTAGTGAAAAGGGTAATAATAACTCGAGAACACTTGATTACACGTCTTATTTAAATGAAATGGTATCGACAGTTGAAAAGAATGAATGGCTTGTTTTTGATCTTCATAAAAGCTACCTAGAAAAACTGGAAACAGATGGTTTAGAATTAGTAAATACCTTAACTGAAAATGGTAAATCGTTGAATGGGGAAGGAACAGCAATTTACAGTACCTCATTTGAAGAAGCCTTAAATCAAAAAGTTGATACAACGAGTGGACTTTAAGAATGAAAAAAAACAGTTGAGCAAAAATTGCTCAACTGTTTTTTTGTTTATATAATTTTTAGTATTGATAAATTCCATTCAATTACTGATCTGAATTTTTTTCTTTATTGTTCGATGTGCTCAATATTCGAAATTTCAGTATCCTGATTCCAATCATTTCCTTTGAAACTGCTAACTAAAATATTCAAATGCTCCAAGTGTTCTTCATATTTCAAAATACTAGACATAATATGGATGACTGCATTGCTTTGTCCATAATCATCATGCATATATTCTTCTAAACTAGCTTCATCAAAGAACGACTGCATAAATTCTTTTCTAAGCGGGGCTTTATAAGCAATGAAGTTTACACTATCTGGTGAAACACGCCCATTGAACTTCAACAAAATTTGTTCATGAGCTGTAAGTAAAGTCTCAAGACGTTCACGGATCAAAATGCGCAGTTCTTTCGGGAAATGGTTAAATGAATTTTCATATTTATGAAAAGTATAAGATAAATCATAAGCTTCTTTTGCAGTTTCAATAATTTTCCGATAAACAACCACTTTCCGCATTTTTTGAACGCGATCTTTTTTCTTGGTGACCATTCCTTCATCTCTAAATAATGACAAGTAGACATCCATTCGATTTAGTTCAGATTTGATCCATTTTAAGTCTTTTTTTAGAACAGGATATTGGCTATTTTTCCGAACGCTGGCACGTAGAAATTTCATGATTTCAGTAGTTGAATAGTCTGTCACATGATACAATTTTTCTTCATACTTCGGTGGGAATAAAGTTGTGTTTACTAGGAAAGCAATGACAACTCCCATAATAGTAGCTATGACCCTTATCGTTGCATAGAGAATAAAATCGTCTCCGGTAGTTTGCATGATAACAATCAACGTTACCGTTGCCAAACCAATCACACTACTAAGATTTAACTGATTTAAGATAGCAATCAAGAAGGCAGCTGCGACCCCTATTACGATAAAATGATTTCCTAAAGTCAAAGTAATAACAACTGCGACAAAGGCACCAATCAAATTGGCAATAATACGATCTTTGAGAGTATTGATCGATCTTTTGACAGAAGGCTGTAACGCAAAAATTGCCGATATAGCAGCCAAAACACTGCCCGATGGGAAGTTTAATAGCGCAGGTATCGCTAAAGAAAGAGCCACAGCAATTCCTGTTTTGAGCGTTCTTGCTCCAATTTTCATAAAATAAATTCACTCCATTTGATTGATAGTTGTACCTTTATGATAAGCTACTTAGAATGATTAAGCAAAGATTTTATAGTCAATAGTTTGAAAATTAAGACAATAGTACCCAAATATTTAAATTCTTAAACTAATTTAGCAAAAGCTTTATCAATAGCTTGTTTTGTTTCATCAATATCTTTTTGAGTATGCATAATGGTTAAAAACCAAGCTTCGTACTTACTTGGAGCTAAATTGATTCCCTCATCTAGCATAGCTTTGAAAAAATATCCAAAACGTTCGGTATTCGTATTTTTTGCATCTGCGTAATCCTCAATTGGATGATCAGAGAAGTAGACCGTTAAGGAACCACCAATTTGATTCACAACTGTTGGAATGGCATATTTTTTTCCTGCACCAAGTAACGCTTCTTTTAATTGAACAGCGAAATCAGCCATTCTTTCATATATGCCAGGTTCTTGCAAAACTTCTAAACAAGCAATTCCGGCTTGCATGGAAAGTGGGTTACCTGACATTGTACCAGCTTGATAGGCAGGTCCAAGAGGGGCAACCGTATCCATAATTTGGGATGGTCCACCATATGCACCAATAGGTAAGCCGCCACCGATTGATTTACCAAAGGCCGTTAAATCAGGAATCACACCTAACATATCTTGTGCAGCTCCATATCGGAAACGGAAATTGGTAATCACTTCGTCATAGATGACTAATGCGCCATAGTTATGTGTAATTTCGTTAACAGCCTCTAAAAAGCCAGGTTTTGGAGCTACCATGCCAAAGTTTCCAACAATGGGTTCAACTAAAACGCCCGCTACTTGGTCTCCCCATTTTTCCATAACGGCTCTGTAAGATTCGACGTCGTTATAAGGTACGGTGATCACTTCTTTAGAGGTTCCTTTTGTTACACCACCAGAATCTGTGGTTCCTAAAGTAGCAGGGCCGCTACCTGCTTCAACCAAAACCAAATCAAAATGGCCGTGGTATTGACCAGTAAATTTAACAATCAATTCGCGTTTTGTATACGCGCGTGCGACTCGAACAGTGGTCATAACGGCTTCAGTTCCTGAATTGGTGAAACGAACTTTGTCCATTGAAGGAATAGCGTCCGTTAACATTTTAGCAAAAGTTATTTCATGCTCTGATGGTGTGCCAAACAAAACACCTGTATCTGCAGCTCTTTTGATAGCTTCTACAACATGTGGATGATTAAATCCAGTGATAATTGGTCCAAAAGCTGCTAAATAATCGATATAGCGATTGTCGTCAACATCATATAAATAAGCTCCATCTCCACGAGCCATAGTAACAGGATTTCCTCCACCGACTCCTTTAAAAGAGCGACTTGGACTATTGACCCCTCCTACAATAACTTTGTTTGCTTCATTAGCTAATCGGTCACTTTGACTATGGTTTAACATAAAATAATTTCCTCCTCAAAAAGTAAAATCATTCCTATTGTAAGTCTCTTAAGTTATAAGTGCAATCTTTCTATCAAGTAAGCAGTATTACTTGCAAAATCGGTCCGTAAAAGTTATTATAAGATAATAATCACTATCAAATGACAATTATAATTTAATAGTACAACTTTTTTATTATTGCCTTTGATTTGAAAGGAGGAATAGTATGTCTTCGAATCATTTAGTCATCCAATCGATTGAAAAATTAAAGCGAGCTCATATTCGTATTACACCACAACGTCAGGGAATCTTAGAATATTTAATTGAAAATCATAACCACCCTACTGCTGATGAAATTTATCAAGCGCTTGAAGAACAATTTCCTAGCATGAGTGCTGCAACCGTGTATAATAATTTGCGGCTATTTACTAAAATTGGCTTTGTAGTTGAAATGAATTATGGAGATGCTTCAAGTCGATTTGATTTCACTTCCACCCAACATTACCACGCTATTTGTGAATTTTGTGGGAGAATTGAAGACTTGTATTATCCAGGCTTAGAAGATATTGGTGTAGTAACAACTAATTTAACAGGGTTTAAAGTCAAACGACATCGATTGGAGATTTATGGGATTTGTCCTGAATGCCAATTGAAACAAGAGGAAGCAGCACAAACTGAAGCGTAAAAATTAAGTGACAAACTTAAATAAGCAAGTGCAACTGAGGCGAATGTCCTAGTTACACTTGCTTATTTTAACTGGTGACTTTAAATCAAAGATGTTTTAAAAAAGATCTAAATGATAACGCCTTTTTATTTGGAATCAAAGAAGATTGACACAAAAAAAGATTCTGTATACTATAAAGAAGAAAGAGTGTATTTATAAAAGGGTTAGAAAATCGAAATAAAAGAGAGGTGACCTTACATGGCAACGCTCAATGATGTCGCAAAAAAAGCAAACGTATCAAAAATGACGGTATCTAGGGTAATCAATCATCCTGAACAAGTGACAGATGAATTGAAAGAACTAGTATTTGAAGCAATGGAAGAATTGAGTTACCGACCAAATGTTGCAGCAAAGGCACTTGTCAGTAACCGTACTCAAATCATCAAATTATTTATCCTTGAAGAAATGGATACAACTGAACCTTATTACATGAATTTATTGATGGGCATCGCACAAGAATTAGACAATCGGCATTATTCCTTGCAGCTAGTAACTAAAAACAACTTTGATATCGGGGCATGTGATGGGTACATTATTTGTGGAATGCGCGAAAGCGATTATGAATGGATAAGTGGTGCTACAAAACCAGTCGTATTATTTGGAGAAAATCGACATGGATATGATTTTGTGGATTCAAATAATAAGGAAGGTGTAGCGAACGCGACACAATTTGGGATCGATTTAGGCTATGAGCAGATTATTTTTATTGGAATCGATATCAAAGAACCTTTCGAATGTTCAAGAGAGGATGGATACATAGCAACACTCCAAATAAATAAACGAGAACCAGAAATCCACCGTTTTGAAAATCGTTCGCGGTATGCTGCAAATTTTATTAAAGAAAATTGGGCTACCTTTAAAACGAATACGCTCTTTATTTGCAGTTCTGATCGATTAGCAATTGGGATTCAAAGAGGGGTTATCAACATGGGAGGAACGGTTCCGTCTGATTTTGGAATTATCGGCTATGACGGTGTTTTTTTAGATCAAATTGCTTTTCCGCAACTAACAACCGTAAAGCAACCGGTTGTCCAAATGGGTGAAGCTTGCGCGAAGATGGTATTGAATAAAATTGAACAAAAGAATGCCCCACAAGGAGAACTATTGTTCACTCCTGAACTAATTGCTAGGGGAACAACAACGCAGCGGTAAAAATTCGTGCACAAGCATCAATTTGATGGTTACAAAAATACTTCCTCTTATGAAAATAAGCGGGAGTATTTTTTTTGAAAGCTAATTTTAAAAAAAATTAGTTTCTTTCGGACTTCAAGGATGTAGATTTTAATTAACAAAAAATGAATTCGGCTGTTGGTTAAGGCGTTCTATGTAAAAAAAATAAATTGCAATCGTAAAAGTAGCAATCTGTTCATAGTTTACATACAATAACGGTAACTAGCGTTTAAAAATGATGAAGGAGCGATACTCATGGAAGAACAAGATTGGTGGAAAAAAGCAATCGTTTACCAAGTTTATCCAAGAAGTTTTAAAGATACTAATGGAGATGGCATTGGGGATCTTAAAGGCATTATTTCTCGCTTAGATTATATTCAGCAATTAGGTGCTACAGCTATCTGGCTCAACCCAATTTTCACTTCACCGCAAGTAGATAATGGATATGATGTATCCGATTATTATACGATCGATCCAATTTTTGGAACCATTGAAGATGTCGAGGAATTGATTGCAGCAGCTCATAAACGCGATTTGAAAGTTATTTTTGATTTTGTTGTGAATCATACGTCTGATAAGCATCCTTGGTTCCAAGAAGCGCTAAAAGGACCAGAAAATCCATATCGTGATTTCTATATTTGGGAAGATCCTAAAAAAGGTGGTCATTTACCCAATAACTGGGTCGCCGTTTTTGGTGGTTCTGTTTGGGAAAAAGAACCTGTTGGAGACCAATATTATTTTCATTTGTTCAAAAAAGAAATGCCTGATTTAAATTGGGACAATCCAGAAGTTGAAAAAGCGATGTTGGATATTGGAAAATTTTGGTTGCATCACGGGGTTGATGGATTTCGCTTAGATGCGTTTATTCATATGGATAAATTAGATGACTTTCAGACGATTGAAATGGAAGAAGGTCGAGAACTGGTTTCTGCTCAAAAAATCAATGCTTTTTTACCTAATATTAAAAACTATGTTCAAAAATTGACCATGGATTTACGAAAAGTTAAAAAAGACGTTTTTATTTTAGGTGAAGCTGCTTCAGCTGATGTGGATCTTGCTTTTGAGTATGCTGATCCTGAAAGCAATATGTGCGATGCGATTGTTTCCTTTTTGATTTTTCCAGAAGACGAGCAGATGAAAGATCCACGACTGCCATTCAACATGCAATCGAGTCGATTAGATCGAAAAGCATTTAAAAAAGTTATGACTGACTGGCAAACGAAAATGAACCCAACCGGTGGACCTGTTTTGTATTGGAGCAATCATGACATGCCCCGAGCCGTTTCACGTTTTGGAAATGTGGAAAAATATAGAGACAACAGCAGCAAAATGTTAGCGACTTTAATGTACCTACAACATGGCATCCCATTTATTTTTAATGGCGAAGAAATTGGTATGCGTAATTTACAATGTGCAGACCATCATATATTTGACACACCAGGGGCTATCCCTTTTTATGAAAAAGCCAAGCAACTAGGGTATTCTGAAGAACACATCTTGAAAGAATTAAACCACACAGGACGAGATGTGAGCCGAGGAGCTATGCAGTGGGACGCTTCAAAATTTGCTGGTTTTTCAACAGTCGAACCATGGAGTGTTTTAAACGTAGAAGAAAAATACAATGTAGCGGATCAACAAAGAGACCCAAACAGTATTTTGGCGTATTACCAAGAGGTTTTAAAATTGAAAAAATCTTCCCTATTTAGAGAAGGCTCTTTTAAATTGACTGAGACTAAAGAAGCGTTATACATCTATGAAAGAGATTTTGAAGGTCAGCGTGCAATCATCTGTTGTAATTTGTCCGATACCGAAGAGCACATTCAAGAGGATGGCATTTCAAAAGCTGGTTGGAAGATTCTGTTACAAAATGAGGGCAATACAATTGATCAAGATGCAGTTACTTTGGCCCCATATGGAGCCGTCGTTTTTTTACATGATACCAAAGTTTCTAAGTAAGGATAAAAAATAAGCCACTGATTAAATAAGCTGTTACCGCTAACAGCTTATTTCTGATTGTAAGTGTTTTCATAATTCGGTAAACTAATAGTTGAAATGGAATTTAGTGAAGTCGAGGTGGCATAGTATGAGTACCATTCATGACAAGTGGTTTGAAAAAGCAGTTGTGTATCAAGTCTACCCTAAAAGTTTTCAGGATACAGATGATGATGGTATTGGTGATTTGAAAGGCATTCTTAAACGGATGGACTATATCCAATCCCTTGGAGTAAATATGATTTGGTTGAATCCTGTTTTCGTTTCTCCGCAGGTCGATAATGGCTACGATGTGGCTAATTATTATGCTATTGATGATTTGTTTGGCACGATGGCGGATATGGAGAAACTAATTGAAGAAGCGCATAAACGGGGCATCAAAGTCATGTTGGATTTTGTATTGAATCATACGTCTGATCAGCATCCTTGGTTCCAAGAAGCTTTGAAAGGTCCAGAGAATAGGTATCGGGATTACTATATCTGGCATGAAGCCGTTCACGGACAATCAATACCAAATAATTGGGGCTCATTTTTTGGCGGTTCTGTTTGGGAAAAAGAATCTAGGAGTGATTCTTTCTATTTTCATTTATTTGCCAAGGAAATGCCGGATTTGAATTGGGAGAACCCTGAAGTACGCTTGGCAATGGCTGATAGTGCTGAGTTTTGGTTAGATAAAGGAATTGATGCTTTAAGATTAGATGCATTTATTCATGTTGCCAAAGAAGGTGGTTTTCCTGACGTCAGCCCAGCAAACAAAGGTGAAATCGTTTTGGCAGAGAACTATTATGCTAATTTACCAAAAGTGATCGATTACATGAACGAGTTCAATCAGCGTGTTCGTAAAAATCATCCAACTGTTTTTTTGGTTGGAGAAGCCGCGTCTGCAAGTGTTGAATTAGCAAAAAAATATACAGACCCGATAAATAAGGTATGTGATAGTGTGATAACGTTTCGGTACTTTCCCGAAACGGAAGAGTTAAAAGACAAACGACTGCCCTTAAATAGGCAGCATGGTAAGCTAGATTTAAAAAAATTCAAACTGACAATGGCAGAATGGCAAAAAGAATTAGCTGAAGTTGGCGGACCGGTATTGTATTGGAATAATCATGATATGGCCCGAGCGGTTTCACGTTTTGGCGATGATGAACACCACCGTGATAACAGCAGTAAGATGCTGGCGACGTTAATGTATTTGCAAAAAGGCATTCCCTTTTTATTGAATGGCGAAGAAATAGGCATGAAAAATTTAACGATCAAAGCGATTGAAAATTTTTCTTTGCCAGGAGCGGATCTTTTTTATCAAATGGCACTCGATTTAGGTCATTCAAAAGAATTTGCTTTGGAGCACTTAAATGCACGAAGCAAAGACGTTAGTAGAGGTGTTATGCAATGGGATGACACAAAATATGCGGGATTTTCAGCTCATCTGCCATGGAGTGGCGTAAATCGCGAAGAAAAGTATAATGTGCTAGATCAAGAGACAGATGTAACCAGTGTATTGCATTACTATCGAGCAGTATTAAAATTGAAAAAGGAACCTTTATTTATAAAAGGTGCGTTACAACTAATGGCAACAAGTTTGGAAACCTATTGTTATGAGCGTCATTGGGAAGCAGCTAAAGCTTTAGTGTGTTGCAATCTATCGGAAAAAACGCAAGTGGTTTCAATAAAAGGCTGGATCAATCAACCTTATACCGTTGCATTGACGAATCAAGGAAACACTTTGCAAAAGGAAACCGTGACCTTGAGTCCATATGGAGCAATGGTTATTCTAATGTGAAAACCACTTATGAACAAGTAGACCTAAAATAAACTTAAGAGATGAGGAATTTTATAATGGAAGTAGCTGCTATTTACCACAGACCAGATAGCGAATACGCTTATTTATATGAGACAAATCAATTTCACGTTCGTCTAAGAACAAAAAAAGGAGATGCTAAGAAAGTTAGTTTGATTAGCGGTGATCCTTATGCTCATGGTTCGCAAAAATGGTATAAGGAAGACAAACCCATGAAATTGGCTGCCAGTACAGATATCCATGATTATTGGTTGGTTGAAACAACTGAAAAAACAAAGCGGATCGCTTATTGTTTTCATGTTGAAGGAACGGACGATAGTGAGGTCCTCTATGGAGATCGTGGCGTTTTTCCCTTTACAGATAATTATTTAGAAGATGCGAATACCTTTTTCAGAATGCCTTATTTACATGAAATCGATCGAGTAAAGACGCCTGAATGGGTCAAAAAAACCGTTTGGTATCAAATTTTCCCAGAACGGTTTGCTAATGGAGATAAGACGAATGATCCAGCGGGAACATTGGCATGGGGAAGTAAGGAACATCCAGGACGGGATGATTTTTATGGTGGCGATCTACAAGGTGTGCTTGATCATTTGGATTATCTAGTGGATCTAGGAATCAATGGCATCTACTTTTGTCCATTGTTTAAAGCTAAATCGAATCATAAATATGATACGATCGATTATTCCACTATCGACCCTGATTTTGGTGACAAAGAACTTTTTAAAACAGTTGTCCAAGAAGCGCATAAACGAGGGATTCGTGTAATGTTGGATGCCGTATTTAATCATTTAGGGATGGATTCGATGCAATGGCAGGATGTACTTGAACACCAAGAAAAATCGCGTTACAAGGATTGGTTCCATATCAATCAATTTCCGGTTCAATCACTCGCTGACTTATCGATCGAAGAATTGGAAAATGTGAGCGAATTAAACTATGATACATTTGCTTTTACAGGTCATATGCCAAAATTAAAGACTAGCAATCCTGAGGTTCAAGAATTCTTATTAGGTATTACGGCCTATTGGATCAAGGAATTTGACATTGATGCTTGGCGTTTAGATGTCGCAAATGAAGTGGATCATCATTTTTGGAAAAAATTCTATCAAACTTCTGTCGCTTTAAAAGAAGATTTTTATATTCTAGGGGAGATTTGGCATTCTTCGCAAAGTTGGCTACAAGGAGATGAATTCCACGCTGTTATGAATTATGCGTATACGGAAACGATTCAAAATTTCTTTATGAAGGAAACTATTTCAGCAAATAAAATGGTTGCTGGGCTAAATGAACAATTGATGCTCTACCGCAAACAGACAAATGAGGTCATGTTCAATATGCTAGATTCTCACGATACTGCTCGTTTGCTAACAATCAGTAAAAATAATAAACAATTGGCAAAAGCAGGATTAGCCTTTATGTTTACTCAACATGGTTCGCCGTGCATTTTTTATGGAACTGAGATTGGGATAGATGGATCTAATGATCCTGACTGCCGTAAATGTATGATTTGGGATGAAGAAAAACAAGATAGCGATATGCTTGCTTTTACAAAAAAATTGATCACCTTCAGAAAAAATAATCAAGCGTTATTGAGCCATGGAGAGATGGAATGGTTTGATGTTCGAGATGACGAACAAGTTATCGGATTTAAAATAAAATTTAATAATGAAGAACTCATCTGTTATTTCAATCAAGGAGAAAAAGATTTAGAATTAAGTTTAGAACAAAAACCAGAAATTTTGCTTTCTAATTCAGTTTTTTCAGACAATAAAGCACTGTCTGTTAAACAACATGGGTTTGTTATTTATCAAGCATAAATAGGAAATAGAATGGTTCTGCATCAAATGTTGTGGATGCTTCAAAAATTTTTTTCTGGAATGTACGGGTTTGCTTGTGGAGCCAAGGAAGCGCCTGAAGCCTAAGAGGAAGTTGTCATGGTTGTTGCTGCTTTAGCAGCTTACAAACATGATACACTTGGGCGTTCTTTGCCCATATTGCTTCATTTTGAGCTACAAGTAACCCTATTCCTCCATCAATTTTGGATAAGTAATGCCATTTGATTAAATCTATCAACATTAAAAATTATAGATCCAATAGAACTGGGATTTTTATCCAGTTCTATTTTTTTGTATCATTGAAAGCTAATCCTAGAATGTGCCCAAGAAGTAGCTTAAGTGATTAGCGAGTATGATTTCCTTAGGTAGATGCTAATCTAGTTTTTTTTCCTACTTCAACTGAGTGGTAGCGATTGCAAAAAAATAACAAATGTTAGATAATGAAATTAGATAACAGGAGGGGGAAAATATAGTGGGGAATAAAAAGTGGCGAAAACTAGTTTTAGGTTTGGTATCGGTCAGTACCGTATTAGTAGCAGCTTGTGGAAACGGAGAGGAGGCAACAGAAACAGATACACCTGCTGAGAACGGAGATTCTGCAACATTAAAAATCGATGTAGACCCTCGCTATAGCGAGTATGTTGATGAAATCATCCCAGCGTTTGAAGAAGAACATAACGTAACGATTGAAATTTCTGAGCGAGATATGTTTGAAGCTATTGAAGCTTTGCCATTAGATGGACCTGCCGAAATCGGTTCGGATATATTGATCGCCCCTTATGATAGAATTGGTGTATTAGGTCAGCAAGGACATTTAGCCGAGGTAACCTTGCCTAATGATGGACGTTACGACGAATTGGATCAAAGACAAGTTACACTTGAAAATAAAATCTATGGCGCACCTTTCGTGATTGAATCATTGGTATTATATTATAATAAAGATTTAATTGCACAAGCACCTGAAACATTTGCAGATTTAGAAGCGTTAGCTGAGGATGATCAATATGCATTTGAAAATGAAGAAAGAAAAAATACAGCTTTCTTAGCCAATTGGACAACGGCTTACCAGTACATCGGTCTGCTTTCAGGCTACGGCGGATATGTCTTTGGGGAAGAAGGAACTGATTCAACGGATATTGGTTTAAATTCACCTGAAGCGGTTGAAGGAATCAATTATATAACAGATTGGTACCAAAATGTTTGGCCGCAAGGTATGTTGGATGCAACAAGTTCAGAAAACTTTATGAACGAGTTGTTTACTAGCGGAAAAACAGCTGCTGTAATAAATGGTCCATGGGGAGCAAGCGGTTACGATGAAGCTGGTGTGAATTATGGTGTTTCAACCATCCCGACACTGGCAAATGGAGCAGAGTATGAACCCTTTGCTGGCGGAGTTGCATGGGCTGTGAGTCAATATTCAAAGAATCCTGAATTGGCTCAAGAATGGCTAGATTATGTAACAAATGCCGAAAATAGTGAAACTTTGTACGAGTTGACTTCAGAGATTCCTGCGAATCAAGAAGCTAGAACTGTTGTTAGCAAATCTGGCAATGAACTAACCAAAGCGGTCATTGAACAATTTGATTCAGCTGTTCCAATGCCAAATATTCCTGAAATGAGTGAAGTATGGACGGGAGCGGAAACGTTGATTTTTGATGCTGCTTCAGGCAATAAAACACCACAACAAGCTGCAGATGATGCTGTCCAACTGGTCGAAGAAAATATTGCACAAAAATATCAAAATTAATTGATGATGGAAATGGGGGCTGAGATCTAAATTTCAACTCCCTTTTGTATGACTAAAAGATTAGCTCAGAAGCTAGAGTGAAAGCTAATTTAAAAAAAATCCTGTTACCGGTAACACTAAGAAAACGGTTGCAGAAAAATATTTAATAACTGATAATAAGAATGTAAGCAAAGAGATTTTATATAAGGGGGAAATACAAAGATGAAAAAAACAAGTTGGAAAAAATATGTTTTGGGTTTGGTGTCGACTAGTGCATTAGTTCTTGCAGCATGTGGAGGCGGGGAAGAAGCTACAGAAACAAATTCAACATCTGGAGAAGCAGCAGCAGATACAACATTACAAATTTCTGTTGACCAAGGTTACGTAGAATATGTTGAAGATATCAAAGGTGCATTTGAAGAAGAAAATGGAGTCACGATCGAAGTAACTGAACGAGATATGTTTGAACAATTAGAAGCACTACCTCTTGATGGTCCATCTGGAAATGCACCAGATATTATGATGTCTGCTTATGACCGTATGGGATCTTTAGGACAACAAGGACATATTGCTGAGGTAACGTTAGCAAATGATGATCAATACGATGATACCGACAGAGCTCAAGTAACATTAGATGAAAAAATTTATGGAGCACCTTCAGTAATTGAAACATTGGTATTGTATTACAATACCGATCTATTGGATGAAGCACCAACAACATTTGTAGATCTAGAAGCATTAGCAAAAGATGATCAATTTGCATTTGAAAACGAAGAAGGAAAAAATACAGGATTTTTAGCTAAATGGACTGATTTTTACTTCACTTACGGTTTAGTTTCGGGATACGGTGGATATGTTTTTGGTGAAGATGGAACAGATCCAACAGACATCGGATTAAACAATGAAGGTGCTGTTGAAGCTATTGAATATGCTACTGATTGGTTCAAAAATACATGGCCACAAGGAATGCAAGATGTAACAAGTGCTGATGCCTTCATCACAGATCAATACTTAAATGGTAAAGTCGGCGCATTTATCGGCGGACCTTGGCAAGCAGCCAGCTTGAAAGATGCTGGTGTAAATTATGGTGTTTCAACGATTCCAACTTTGAACAATGGGGAAGCTTATGAAGCATTTGGTGGCGGAAAAGGATGGGTCGTCAGCAACTATTCTGAAAATAAAGATGTTGGTCAAGCTTGGTTAGACTATGTAACCAATACTGAAAACCAAAATAAATTCTATGATGCAACAAATGAAGTTCCAGCAAATCAAGAATCACGTGTTTATGCTACTGAAAAAGAAGATGAATTAACAACTGCTGTAATCAACCAATACAAAGATGCTCAACCAATGCCAAACATCCCTGAAATGGCTGAAGTTTGGACTGGCGCTGAAAACATGTTGTTTGACGCAGCATCTGGCAACAAAACACCTCAAGAATCAGCTGATGACTCTGCTAAATTAATTAAAGAATCAATCGAACAAAAATACACAAATTAAATCTTTAAAAAAGATGAACAGATTTCGGCAGAGAATACATACATTCTCTGCCGAAAAATGTTAATAGAAAAGGGAGGAATAAAAATGTCTTCTCAGACAGAACCTCATAATGTCAAAAACGAAAAAAAAGCGATGTGGTATTCAAGCATACCGGGTTTAGGCCAGCTCTATAACGGTCAATTATTTAAAGGGATTGTATTTTTAGCTATTTTTATCGCATTTATTGTCGAGATGATTGTTTTTGGTTTTGATGCATTTAATGGACTGATTACACTAGGCAGCACACCAATAGAAGATCATTCATTATTTATTATGATCGAAGGAACCCTTCAATTGATCATAACGGTCATTTTCTTAGCTTTTTATGCGTTAAATATCTATGATGCCAAACGTGTAGCGTCCATTTGGAATAGAGGACAAAAAGTTAATGTAACAGTAAAAGACGTGATGTGGAATGTATACAATGCAGGATTTCCTTATCTGTTAATCGTACCGGCGTACTTAATGATGGCTTTTACAATTATTTTCCCCGTCTTAGTCACCTTATTTATGGCTTTTACAAATTACGATTTTTATCATATTCCTCCAGCAAATTTAATTGACTGGATCGGATTAAAAAACTTTATGAATATCTTTTTCTTAAGTTCATATCGAGATGCTTTCACGTCTGTTTTTAGTTGGACAATCATTTGGACATTCAGTGCGACAACGTTACAAATCGTCATCGGGATTTTCACAGCGGTTATTGCCAATCAGTCTTTCATTAAAGGCAAACGTTTCTTTGGTGTTATTTTCTTGTTGCCTTGGGCTGTACCAGCTTTTATCACCATTCTATCTTTTTCAAATATTTTTAATGATAGTATCGGAGCCATCAATACCCAAGTGATTCCGCTAATAAATGAGCTCCCATTTGTAGAGATTGGTCGAATCGCTTGGAAAACAAATGCTTTTTGGTCTAAAATAGCCATCATCATGATACAAGGATGGTTAGGCTTCCCTTATATTTACGTCATGACAACGAGTATATTGCAATCTATCCCAGAAGATTTATATGAAGCTGCAAAAATTGATGGAGCTAGTGCTTTTCAGCGGTTCAGAGAAATCACGATGCCAATGGTCTTCTTAGTAGCTGCGCCAACGTTTATTACGCAATACACACAAAACTTTAATAATTTTTCGATGATTTATCTCTTCAATAATGGTGGACCAGGTAGTGTCGGGGGAGGCGCAGGAGCCACGGATATCCTGATTTCTTGGATATACAAATTAACGACAGGAACCTCGCCTCAATATTCTATGGCAGCTGCCATTACCTTGATCATTTCGGCTCTGGTAATCATTGTTTCCTTGACAGTCTTCAAGAAAACAAATGCATTTAATATGGAGGATGCATAATATGAAAAAAATAATGGGTTCACAAAAGTTAAGTCGCTTCTTTAGTCGATTTTTTACGTATCTGTATCTGATTGTGCTAGCCATCATCATCATCTATCCACTGTTGATCACAGCTAGCTCAGCGTTTAAGTCAGGCAATATAACGGCTTTTTCGCTAGATCTAAGTTCAGAGTGGACATTGGCTAACTTCACACGTTTATTCCAAGAAACGCTTTATGGAACATGGTATAAAAATACGTTGCTTGTGGCTGTATCTACTATGATCATCCAAGTAGGATTGGTTACGATCGCAGGATATGCGTATAGCCGCTATAATTTTTTGGGACGGAAAAAAAGCTTGATGTTTTTCTTAGTTATTCAAATGGTCCCAACGATGGCTGCATTGACGGCCTTTTACGTTATGGCATTGTTATTAGGAGCCTTAGATCAATTTTGGTTCTTGACGATGTTATATATTGGTGGAGGAATACCTATGAATACATGGTTAATGAAAGGGTACTTTGATACGGTTCCAAAGGACTTAGATGAATCGGCTAAATTAGACGGAGCTGGACATTTTAGGATTTTTTGGCAAATTGTTCTTCCCTTAGTTCGACCAATGATTGCTGTACAAGCATTATGGGCATTTATGACTCCATTTGGCGACTTTATGTTAGCAAGATTCTTATTGAGAAGTCCAGAAAAAATCACTGTAGCAGTAGGGTTGCAAACGTTTATCAGCAATCCACAAGATCAAAAAGTTGCCTTATTCGCGGCTGGTGCGATTTTGATTGCTGTTCCAATTTCCGTATTATTCTTCTTGCTACAAAAGAACTTTGTTTCTGGGTTAACAACTGGTGGAACAAAAGGATAATCGAACAAGAAATTTGAAAGAAAAGAAGTGAAATCATGAAAACTGATGTATTCCCGTTAAATTTCTTTAAAAGTATTTGGTCTCCAAGACAAATTTTTAAAAATCGTCATCAATTAAACTGGTTTCAAATTTTTGTTGTCTTGCTATTTGTTAACAGTTTATTGATGATACCGGTAGCGTTAAATTATATGAAAATGGATACTTTTCCAATGGAAGATACTTTACCTGATTCATTTGGTTTAATAGATGAATCGGTTGTTTTAAAATTAAAAGAAGGCAAATATGAGAACGGTACTTTAGCGATGTCGGAATCATTTATTCTGATATCTGGCACTGGCACTGTTAGCGGGATGTTGACAGAAAGTGAGGTAGAAGAAGTTTTAACAGCTGAAAATGCACTGATATTTCAAGAAAATGAGTTCATGATCAAAGAAGGCAGTCAGTCGTTGTCGACCATTCCTTATACAAAAGATTTTGATTTATCAAAAGTTACGAACGCTGCTGAATTAAAAGAAGCTCTTTCACGCCAATGGTTTATCAAAAATAGAGGATACACGATAGCGACGTTAATGTTTGTAGTTTTTAGTATCACATTGGTCAGCACTCTTTTTCTAACATTTGGGTCGGCTATTTTCTTATATTTGACTAGAAAAAGTCAATTTTCTTCTATTAGTAGCTATAAAGAATCGGTCAACTTATTAACGAATTGCATTGGTTTGCCATCATTGATTGCGTTAGTGATTGGATTGATCCAATTTGATATCGTCATCATGTTGATGATTCAATCAGTGGGACTAGTAGTCATGCTGCTGTTTGTTTTTTACCAAACACGATTTAACGATAAACTAAATAAGAATGAAGTGAAAAAGCATTTGGGGGTAAGAGCTCATGATTAAACGTTTATTTGATATTGATCCATGGAGAGTCAGTTCAACAAAATTAGATAAAGTAGATAAAAGGTTGCAAGAAAGTTTAACGGCTATCGGAAATGGGTACATGGGTATGCGGGGAAACTTTGAAGAAGGGTATTCTGGGGATTCTCATTTAGGAACTTATCTAGCAGGAGTCTGGTATCCTGATAAAACGAGAGTTGGTTGGTGGAAAAATGGTTATCCAGAGTATTTTGGAAAAGTGATCAACACCACAAATTTTATACCTATCGAATTAACGGTAAATGACCATAAAGTCGATTTAGCAATAGATAAAGTGAAAGAGTATAAAATCGATTTAGATATGAAAAAAGGTATTTTAAATCGTTCATATATTTGGGACAATGAAGAAATCGAGATTCGATTTACCTTTAAACGCTTTGTGAGTGTAGCCGTAAAAGAATTAGCAGTCATTGAAGTGACAGCTGAGGTGTTAAAAGGCACAGCAACAATCGTATTCAGTCCTAAAATGGACGGAAATGTGGTAAATGAAGACAGCAACTATGAAGAAAACTTTTGGTTGGAAATGAATCGTGTTTCGGGTGAGAAAAGCAGTTTGACTACCCAAACGATTGAAAATCCTTTTGGGGTAGAGCAATTTACAGTAACGACGATGATGGAAAATGTGAAAGATCATTATGAAAAGAGAACGTTCTCTGAAAAGTTTATGCAAGTTGAAGAACAAATCACATACGCATTATCTGCTGGTGAAAAAGCCAAAGTAATTAAATTTGTCAGTGTGATTACAAGCCGTGATGTGCAACCTGAAGATCAATTGACGAAAGCCACTGAAATTTTAGAACAAGCGATTGCCTTGGGTGCAGAAAAAGTAGAAGCGCAACACATTGCTATTTGGCAAGAACGCTGGCACAAAGCTGATGTGGCGATTGAAGGAGATGCAAAAAGCCAACAGGGAATCCGCTTCAATATATTCCAGTTATTCTCCACTTACTATGGAGAAGATAATCGTTTGAATGTTGGACCAAAAGGCTTTACCGGCGAAAAATATGGAGGAGCAACTTACTGGGATACAGAGGCTTTCATTTTGCCGATGTATTTGGCCGTAGCAGATGAAACGGTCTCAGAACAATTATTGACTTACCGTCACAATCAACTCTCTGGCGCCTTTCATAATGCTAAACAACAAGGGTTGCAAGGTGCTTTGTATCCCATGGTGACTTTTAATGGAATCGAAAGCCATAATGAATGGGAAATCACATTTGAAGAGATCCACCGCAATAGCACGATTGCATATGCTATTTACAATTACACGAATTATACGGGCGATGACTCTTTTTTGAAAACAAAAGGCATCGAGATGTTAGTGGCTATTTCGCGCTTTTGGGCCGATCGTGTGCACTACTCTAAACGCAATGATTGCTATATGATTCATGGCGTTACTGGTCCAAATGAATATGAAAATAATGTCAATAATAACTGGTATACGAATACGATGGCTGCTTGGACATTACAATATACGTTGGAAAGTTTGGATAAAGTTTCTTCTATAGCAATGAATAAATTAGATATAAACGCTAGTGAAAAGACAAAGTGGGAAGACATTATTAAAAAAATGTATTATCCTCATGATGACGAATTAAATATCTTTGTCCAACATGACACCTTTTTAGATAAAGAGTTGTTGACCGCAAATGACCTTGATCCATCTGAAAGGCCGATCAATCAACATTGGTCATGGGATAAAATTTTGCGTTCTTGTTTTATTAAACAAGCGGATGTCTTGCAAGGTATTTATTATTTGAATGATAAATATACTATAGAAGAAAAAGAAGCGAACTTTAATTTTTATGAACCAATGACGCTGCATGAATCATCGCTTTCAGCTTCTGTCCATGCTATTTTAGCAGCGGAACTTGGTAAGAAAGAGAAAGCCGTTGAGTTGTATGCGCGTACTGCTCGTTTAGATTTAGACAATTACAACAATGATACCGAAGATGGATTGCACATCACTTCTATGAGCGGTGGTTGGTTAGCTATTGTTCAAGGATTTGCAGGTATGCGTACGGTCGATAGCAAGTTATCTTTTAAACCATTTTGTCCAAATAATTGGACAGGATACAGCTTTATGATCAAATACCGTAAACGTTTGTTGCACATCTCGGTGACGCAAGAATCCGTGAGCGTTCATTTAGAAGAAGGCGAACCGATCAAACTGGCTTTGTTTGATCAAGAAATGCTGTTGACGGATGTAGTTGAAAGCCCACTTGACTTTTTATAAACAATTGAATGACAAGGAAAGAATTTAAAAAACTATCAATCGGAAGCTATCAAATCGATAAATTCATTTGATAGCTTTTCCTATTGAAAAAAAGGAGTAGATAGACATGATCAAAGGGTTTATTTTTGATTTGGATGGTGTACTAACAGATACGGCTGAATACCATTATCAAGCATGGAAAAGACTTGCGGATAAATTAGCGATTCCGCTGGACCGTGAAATGAATGAACAGCTAAAAGGGATCAGTCGAATGGATTCTCTTGATCGGATTTTAGCTCTAGGAGATCCTACAAAAAGTTACACGACTGAAGAAAAAGAGCGGTTAGCAGATGAAAAGAATGAAGACTATAAAAAGTTGATCTTAAATGTAACGCCAGCTGACTTGCTACCAGGAATTGCTGATTTATTAGCTGATTTAAAAACAGCAGGGATTCGCTTAGCGTTGGCTTCCGCTAGCAAAAACGGGCCGGTAATAATGGAGAAGCTTGGAATTGCTGACTTATTTGATACGGTTGTCGATCCGGCTGGATTAAAAAATGGGAAACCTGATCCAGAAATATTTAGTAAAGGAGCCCAACAGTTACAATTAAAACCAACCGAATGTGTTGGAGTCGAGGATGCTCAAGCGGGTATAGCAGCCATCAACGCCGCTGGAATTTTTTCAGTCGGTGTAGGGACAAAAGAAGCAATGGAAAAAGCTGATTATGCAGTAGCAGATACGAGTAAATTGAAATTAGCTGACATTTTAGAAAGAGCAAACAGTTGAGGAGTGATTCGATTGGAAAAAAGATGGTGGCACAGTTCGGTTATTTATCAAATTTATCCTAAAAGTTTTCAAGATAGCAATGGAGATGGCATAGGAGATATTCAAGGTATTATTCAGCGATTGAGTTACTTAGCAGAGTTAGGTATTGATACCATTTGGCTGAGTCCAGTTTATCAAACGCCTAATGATGATAACGGATATGACATTAGCGATTATCAAGCGATCTCACCAGAATTTGGAACGATGGACGATATGGCTAGCTTGATCCAAAAAGCTAAGGAATTAGGCATCCGTATCCTTATGGATCTAGTCGTGAATCATACATCTGATGAACACGCTTGGTTTATTGAGTCACAAAAGGCCAAAGATAACGAGTACCGGGACTACTATATTTGGCGAGATGGACAAGATAATAGCGTACCTAATGAGTTGGTATCTATTTTTAGCGGATCGGCTTGGGAATTAGATGAACAAACCAAGCAATATTACCTACACTTATACAGTAAAAAACAACCTGATTTAAATTGGGGAAATCCAAAAGTCCGCAATGAGATTTGGCAAATGATGAATTTTTGGCTGGATAAAGGGATTGGTGGTTTTCGAATGGATGTTATCGACTTGATTGGAAAGGTACCAGATGAATTGATTACCGGAAATGGCCCAATGCTGCATACCTATCTCCAAGAAATGTATCAAGAAACGTTTGGTAAGCGAGATGTTCTAACGGTAGGTGAGACCTGGGGAGTAACCACCGATGATGCCAAATTATATTCTGCACCAGAGCGTAATGAACTATCGATGGTCTTCCAATTTGAACACATTGGTCTTGATGAACAACCTGGAAAGCCTAAATGGGATACAACGCCCTTAAACTTTATCGCTTTAAAACAAGTATTTACTAAATGGCAGGTAGCATTGGATGGAGATGGCTGGAACAGTTTATTTTGGAATAATCATGATATTCCCCGTATTGTGTCTAATTGGGGAAACGATAGTCCGCAGTACCGTAAAGTATCTGCTAAGATGTTCGCGACGTTTTTGCATTTTTTAAAAGGAACGCCTTATATCTATCAAGGCGAAGAAATCGGTTTGACAAATACACCTGTTTCTTCAATTGAAGAAGTCAATGATATAGAAAGTATCAATATGTATAATGAACGACTTCAGCAAGGATACAGTAAAACAGAAATCATTCAAGCCATCAATAAAAAAGGCCGCGATAATGCTAGACGTCCTATCCCTTGGGATGAGTCTTCAAATGGAGGATTTACAACTGGTGAACCTTGGTTAGCTCTCAATCCTTATTATAAAGAATTGAATGTAAAAAAAGATCAAGATGCTGATGAATCTATCTTTGACTATTACAAAGCAGTGATCCGTTTAAGAAAAGAACACGAGTTGATCATATGGGGCGAGTATAAAGAACTACTGCCAAATGATCCGCAATTATTTGTTTATGAACGCAGTTATAAAGGTGAAACCTGGTTAGTCATTATTAATTTCTACGAAAAAACAACTTTTTATAAAGATCAGGATAGAAAAGTAGACACGATCATTATCAGTAATTACAAAAATAGCAGTGAAAAAATAGATGATTTAACATTACGAGCATTTGAATCGATCGTTTACAAATTAAAGTAACGTCTAAGTGAAAATAAAAAAGCGAACGAAAAACTTTTTTTATTTGCGATAGTTCTGAAGTGGGATTTTTTTTGAATATATATCCGTCTTTTCTATTTATACAAATAAATGAATGTTCGCTTTTTATTTTTTTTTGCAAGAATTCAAAAAATATAGTTGACCATATGAGATAGACTTGTTATAGTAACTGTTGTTGCAAATAGTTTAACACTGGCGATTATAAATTTTTTTTACTATTAAAAAATTATTTTTGATTGACAGCAATATGTGAATTATGGTAATCTAATAAATGTCGCAAAGCTAAATCGTATTTTTTCTTTTGAATAAATATTCAAAAATAAAAACAAAAAAGCTTGACGAAACAAAAAAAATATTGTATTATTTAGAAGTTGTCACGAACAGACAACACGCTTTAGACCTTTGAAAACTAAACAAAGTAAGACGAACAAAATGTGAGGGTGACTTAGCAGTGCTAAGTCAACAGTAACAAAATTAGCGAATAATTATTCGCTAGCAATTCAATAATGAGCTTCAAACATCTTTTTATATGAGAGTTTGATCCTGGCTCAGGACGAACGCTGGCGGCATGCCTAATACATGCAAGTCGAACGCTTTGATTTCACCGGGTGCTTGCACCCACCGAAGTCAAGGAGTGGCGGACGGGTGAGTAACACGTGGGTAACCTGCCCATAAGAGGGGGATAACATTCGGAAACGGATGCTAATACCGCATATTTCTAAACGTCACATGACGAATAGAAGAAAGGTGGCTTCGGCTACCGCTTATGGATGGACCCGCGGCGTATTAGCTAGTTGGTGAGGTAATGGCTCACCAAGGCGATGATACGTAGCCGACCTGAGAGGGTGATCGGCCACACTGGGACTGAGACACGGCCCAGACTCCTACGGGAGGCAGCAGTAGGGAATCTTCCGCAATGGACGAAAGTCTGACGGAGCAATGCCGCGTGAGTGAAGAAGGTTTTCGGATCGTAAAACTCTGTTGTTAGAGAAGAACAAGGATGAGAGTAACTGCTCATCCCCTGACGGTATCTAACCAGAAAGCCACGGCTAACTACGTGCCAGCAGCCGCGGTAATACGTAGGTGGCAAGCGTTGTCCGGATTTATTGGGCGTAAAGCGAGCGCAGGCGGTTCTTTAAGTCTGATGTGAAAGCCCCCGGCTCAACCGGGGAAGGTCATTGGAAACTGGGGAACTTGAGTGCAGAAGAGGAGAGTGGAATTCCACGTGTAGCGGTGAAATGCGTAGATATGTGGAGGAACACCAGTGGCGAAGGCGACTCTCTGGTCTGTAACTGACGCTGAGGCTCGAAAGCGTGGGGAGCAAACAGGATTAGATACCCTGGTAGTCCACGCCGTAAACGATGAGTGCTAAGTGTTGGAGGGTTTCCGCCCTTCAGTGCTGCAGCTAACGCATTAAGCACTCCGCCTGGGGAGTACGACCGCAAGGTTGAAACTCAAAGGAATTGACGGGGACCCGCACAAGCGGTGGAGCATGTGGTTTAATTCGAAGCAACGCGAAGAACCTTACCAGGTCTTGACATCCTTTGACCACCCTAGAGATAGGGCTTTCCCTTCGGGGACAAAGTGACAGGTGGTGCATGGTTGTCGTCAGCTCGTGTCGTGAGATGTTGGGTTAAGTCCCGCAACGAGCGCAACCCCTATTATTAGTTGCCAGCATTCAGTTGGGCACTCTAGTGAGACTGCCGGTGATAAACCGGAGGAAGGTGGGGATGACGTCAAATCATCATGCCCCTTATGACCTGGGCTACACACGTGCTACAATGGATGGTACAACGAGTCGCAAGGTCGCGAGGCCAAGCTAATCTCTTAAAGCCATTCTCAGTTCGGATTGCAGGCTGCAACTCGCCTGCATGAAGCCGGAATCGCTAGTAATCGCGGATCAGCACGCCGCGGTGAATACGTTCCCGGGTCTTGTACACACCGCCCGTCACACCACGAGAGTTTGTAACACCCGAAGTCGGTGAGGTAACCCTTTTGGGAGCCAGCCGCCTAAGGTGGGACAGATAATTGGGGTGAAGTCGTAACAAGGTAGCCGTATCGGAAGGTGCGGCTGGATCACCTCCTTTCTAAGGAATATAACGGAAACCCACACATTCGTCTTTACTTTGTTTAGTTTTGAGAGGTCTAATCTTCTCAAACGCTTGAATGTAAAAATTGTTCTTTGAAAACTGGATAAAGTTAAAAATCGTAATTAAGTAAGAAACCAGAAACACACCGAAAAGTTTAAAAAAATAAGTTTTTTAAGGTTCTCATCGAAAGATGAGTATTAAACATTAACGATTAACCATAGGTTAAGTTAATAAGGGCGCACGGTGAATGCCTTGGCACTAGGAGCCGATGAAGGACGGGACTAACGCCGATATGCTTTGGGGAGCTGTAAGTGAGCTTTGATCCAAAGATTTCCGAATGGGGGAACCCAGCATCTTTGATAGGATGTTACTGCTGACTGAATACATAGGTCAGTAGAGGTAGACGCAGAGAACTGAAACATCTAAGTACCTGCAGGAAGAGAAAGAAAAATCGATTCCCTGAGTAGCGGCGAGCGAAACGGGAATAGCCCAAACCAGAAAGCTTGCTTTCTGGGGTTGTAGGACTGAACATATAGAGTCATAAATGAAGTTGGTAGGAGAAGCGACCTGGAAAGGTCTGCCGAAGAAGGTAAAAGCCCTGTAACCGAAACCAATTTCACTCTGATCAGTATCCTGAGTACGGCGGAACACGAGAAATTCCGTCGGAATCCGGGAGGACCATCTCCCAAGGCTAAATACTCCCTAGTGACCGATAGTGAACCAGTACCGTGAGGGAAAGGTGAAAAGAACCTCGGAAGAGGAGTGAAATAGCCCCTGAAACCGTGTGCCTACAAATAGTTAAAGCCCGTTAATGGGTGATAGCGTGCCTTTTGTAGAATGAACCGGCGAGTTACGATCACATGCGAGGTTAAGTTGATGAGACGGAGCCGTAGCGAAAGCGAGTCTGAATAGGGCGAATGAGTATGTGGTCGTAGACCCGAAACCAAGTGATCTACCCATGTCCAGGTTGAAGGTGCGGTAATACGCACTGGAGGACCGAACCCACGTATGTTGAAAAATGCGGGGATGAGGTGTGGGTAGCGGAGAAATTCCAATCGAACTTGGAGATAGCTGGTTCTCTCCGAAATAGCTTTAGGGCTAGCCTCGGAATTAGAATCATGGAGGTAGAGCAACTGTTTGGACTAGGGGCCCTTCTAGGGTTACCGAATTCAGATAAACTCCGAATGCCATTGATTTATATCCGGGAGTCAGACTGCGAGTGATAAGATCCGTAGTCGAAAGGGAAACAGCCCAGACCACCAGCTAAGGTCCCAAAGTTTATGTTAAGTGGAAAAGGATGTGGAGTTGCTTAGACAACTAGGATGTTGGCTCAGAAGCAGCCATCATTTAAAGAGTGCGTAATAGCTCACTAGTCGAGTGACCCTGCGCCGAAAATTTACCGGGGCTAAACATAACACCGAAGCTGTGGATAGAACCATTGGTTCTATGGTAGGAGAGCGTTCTAAGGGCGTTGAAGCTAGATCGTGAGGACTAGTGGAGCGCTTAGAAGTGAGAATGCCGGTATGAGTAGCGAAAGACGGGTGAGAATCCCGTCCACCGAATGACTAAGGTTTCCTGGGGAAGGCTCGTCCTCCCAGGGTTAGTCGGGACCTAAGTCGAGGCCGAATGGCGTAGACGATGGACAACAGGTTGAGATTCCTGTACCAGTTTGTTTTGTTTGAACAATGGAGGGACACAGTAGGCTAAGGAATACGTGCTGTTGGATATGCACGTCCAAGCAACAAGTTTTGAAGTGAGTCAAATGCTTGCTTCTTTAAGAACAAGTTGTGATGGGGAGGGAAATTAAGTACCGAAGTTCCCGATGTCACACTGTCAAGAAAAGCTTCTAGTTAGAAACAAACTGCCCGTACCGCAAACCGACACAGGTAGTCGAGGAGAGAATCCTAAGGTGTGCGAGAGAACTCTCGTTAAGGAACTCGGCAAAATGACCCCGTAACTTCGGGAGAAGGGGTGCTGACCAATTGGTCAGCCGCAGTGAATAGGCCCAGGCGACTGTTTATCAAAAACACAGGTCTCTGCAAAATCGTAAGATGACGTATAGGGGCTGACGCCTGCCCGGTGCTGGAAGGTTAAGAGGAAGGGTTAGCTCTCGGGCGAAGCTCAGAATTGAAGCCCCAGTAAACGGCGGCCGTAACTATAACGGTCCTAAGGTAGCGAAATTCCTTGTCGGGTAAGTTCCGACCCGCACGAAAGGCGTAACGATCTGGGCACTGTCTCAACGAGAGACTCGGTGAAATTATAGTACCTGTGAAGATGCAGGTTACCCGCGACAGGACGGAAAGACCCCATGGAGCTTTACTGCAGTTTGATATTGAGTGTTTGTACAGCTTGTACAGGATAGGTAGGAGCCAATGAAGCCAGGACGCCAGTCTTGGTGGAGGCGTTGGTGGGATACTACCCTTGCTGTATGACCACTCTAACCCACAGCCCTTATCGGGCTGGGAGACAGTGTCTGACGGGCAGTTTGACTGGGGCGGTCGCCTCCTAAAGTGTAACGGAGGCGCCCAAAGGTTCCCTCAGAATGGTTGGAAATCATTCGCAGAGTGTAAAGGCATAAGGGAGCTTGACTGCGAGACCTACAAGTCGAGCAGGGACGAAAGTCGGGCTTAGTGATCCGGTGGTTCCGTATGGAAGGGCCATCGCTCAACGGATAAAAGCTACCCTGGGGATAACAGGCTTATCTCCCCCAAGAGTCCACATCGACGGGGAGGTTTGGCACCTCGATGTCGGCTCATCGCATCCTGGGGCTGTAGTCGGTCCCAAGGGTTGGGCTGTTCGCCCATTAAAGCGGTACGCGAGCTGGGTTCAGAACGTCGTGAGACAGTTCGGTCCCTATCCGTCGCGGGCGTAGGAAATTTGAGAGGAGCTGTCCTTAGTACGAGAGGACCGGGATGGACACACCTCTGGTGTACCAGTTGTTCTGCCAAGGGCATTGCTGGGTAGCTATGTGTGGACGGGATAAACGCTGAAAGCATCTAAGCGTGAAGCCCCCCTCAAGATGAGATTTCCCATCACGTAAGTGAGTAAGACCCCTGAGAGATGATCAGGTTGATAGGTTGGAAGTGGAAGTATAGCGATATATGGAGCGGACCAATACTAATCGGTCGAGGACTTAACCAAAGAAATAACCGGTGTACGACGGATTCAGAACAAAAACGATTTTTACCTTATCCAGTTTTGAGAGAACAATGTTCTCTGATTGAAATTGTGTGGTGATGATGGCAAGAAGGTCACACCTGTTCCCATGCCGAACACAGAAGTTAAGCTTCTTAGCGCCGATGGTAGTGAAGGGTTTCCCTTTGTGAGAGTAGGACGTTGCCACGCAGATTCAATTTTATTCCGCAATAGCTCAGCTGGTAGAGCGCATGACTGTTAATCATGATGTCGTAGGTTCGAGTCCTACTTGCGGAGTTCCATAGTCGATCTATGAAAACAAAAGAGAGATCAGTTAGTGAACCCCATCTGGAGAGTTGTCCGAGTGGCCGAAGGAGCATGATTGGAAATCATGTAGGCGGTGAACACTGTCTCAAGGGTTCGAATCCCTTACTCTCCGTTTAAAATAATGACCCGTTGGTCAAGCGGTTAAGACACCGCCCTTTCACGGCGGTATCACGGGTTCGATTCCCGTACGGGTCATCAGTAACGACGTTACTGGGTTAGAGTAAAAGCACGGTCTCACTTGGAGGTTTAGCTCAGTTGGGAGAGCATCTGCCTTACAAGCAGAGGGTCGGCGGTTCGAGCCCGTCAACCTCCATTAGTTTAAAAAGGTCTCGTGGTGTAGGGGTTAACATGTCTGCCTGTCACGCAGAAGATCGCGGGTTCGATTCCCGTCGAGACCGTTGGTAGAATAATTAAACTAAAAACCATTTCTATAAAGGCCTGGTAGCTCAGTTGGTAGAGCACTTGATTGAAGCTCAAGGTGTCGGCAGTTCGATTCTGTCCCAGGCCACCATTTATGGAGGGGTAGCGAAGTGGCTAAACGCGGCGGACTGTAAATCCGCTCCTTCGGGTTCGACAGTTCGAATCTGTCCCCCTCCATTGTTTTTTATGTAAGACCTTCTATTAAGATAGGGGTATAGTTTAAAGGTAGAACTATGGTCTCCAACACCATCAGTGTGGGTTCAATTCCTACTACCCCTGCCATTTTTAAAGTAAGACCAATAACAAATAATTACCATGGCGATTGTGGTGAAGTGGTTAACACACCGGATTGTGGTTCCGGCATGCGTGGGTTCGAACCCCATCAGTCGCCTTTTTTTTTAATGGGCTATAGCCAAGCGGTAAGGCAAGGGACTTTGACTCCCTCATGCGTTGGTTCGAATCCAGCTAGCCCAGTTTAATTGAATAGCTATTCAACTAAAAAGATGGCGGTATAGCCAAGTGGTAAGGCAGAGGTCTGCAAAACCTTCATCACCGGTTCAAATCCGGTTACCGCCTTATTTTTGAAAAGATGAAAAAAAGTAGTCCATATGCCGGCGTGGCGGAACTGGTAGACGCGCTGGACTCAAAATCCTGTGCCCGCGAGGGCGTGCCGGTTCGATTCCGGCCGCCGGTATACTGAAGACACCCAACATTTATAAGATGTTGGGTGTCTTTTTTGCGTTTTATTTTATTTTATTTTTTGGCTCTCAATCAAATGATTTCTCGTAAGATCTGTCGATAAAACAAAATAAATCATCTTCTGGAATAGGCGTGTTTGCTTATGGAGTTGTGAACTCGTCTGTAAGGGTTATTCTAGAACGTGTTTCAAAAAGTGGACCTAATCTGCTTTTGTCATAGCTGAAGTTGCTCCAGCCCGGCCACGTACACACATTTTACAGTTACTTGTCATAGTCTAATAGTACTTAGCTCGATGGATGATGATGAGCATCCGGGCTTATTTCCTCACGTTGACCTAACTCTTATGACATTAGCTACATTAGAGATAAAGCATGTGTAAACAAGAATCTATTTTTTTAGGTCATGTTTTAAAACTATCTTGTTAAGAGCAAGTAGCCAGAACGTGCGTTAGTTCGGGTGACTTAGACGCCGATTTTGATTTGAGTAATGAGAACGAGCATTAGTTCGAGTAACTGAGAACTGATTTGCATTTGAGTAATGGGAACGAGCATTAGTTCGAGTACCTGAGACCCTGATCTGCATTTGAGTACCCGGGACGAGCGTAGTTTGAGTAACTCAAATAGTTGACTATTTTATTTGACTCCTTGACTCAACAGGTCAATGTTGTTGTTCGATTCTGATTTTAATCATGCCATATTTTTCTCAATTAACCCAAAAATCAGAAAAGTCATTAGTGTTAAAACATATCGTAGTCAAGCTATATAAAAATGAAAATATTTTTTCTTAATTCTTAAGATAGTGCGGAAAAAGACACTCTTTGGTTCTTAAATAAACTGATAGTAAAATAGTTCAATTTGACTTATTGGTCATTTTGTTTTGTAGAGGGAAAGTGCTTTATTAGAATAAAAGGCTAAGACTAAAAAAGTATACAGATGGTAGTTAGTTTTAACCTTTAATTAGTCAAGCTTAAAATAAGGCGTGCTCTTCTATTCAACAAAAGAGTAATGAAAGTTTCAAACGCATAAAGGAAGAGGCTGAGATAGAAAGCAACTAATTTGCTAACAAAGTTTTTTTCGATTCCATAGCACTTCAACCTATGCAATTATTTGATCCTTTAATAGATGATTCTTTACAGTCTATTTTTTAAGACAATTAAATGTGTAGGAGACAATAAATTATGTACTATCCAGATATTAAAACAAAATAGTCTAAGAAGTTATTTCGGAAGAACAGTTTTATACTCTAAAAGAATTTTTAATCTAATCAGATGTATTTATGGATGAATTAACAAGCAGTTGATCAAGGAGTTTTAGCTAAACATTCTTAATATTAATGCACTGGAGCTCGTTGAATGTTCTTTCTCGTTACTTAAACATAAAACTGAAAGTGCAACACTAGTAGCAACAATTGAAACGGCTGAATAATGGATTGGGAAGTCGAAGGAAAAAGATATTCCTTATCTGCTTGGATTGACTCATGCAGATAAGGAATTATTGGACTTAAGGGATCAGTGAGTGGACTATGTGAATAAAGCAAAAATTAAATTAGTAACAGTAAATAGTTTCGCTAAATCGCATGATATTGTCCTCTGACAACAAGGTACATGGTATTAAGGTGGGTGGTAAATTAATAGGACAAGCCACCGTCTTTACTTATATGAAAATAGCTGAGGAAAAAGTTGATTTTATAGCATTTTAAGATATCAAATTTGACGCCTTTCATATAAGCGGATTAAAAGGAGAAAATATTGTTGATTAATAACACACTTATGAAGTAGGTTCAAAAATTTCTATAAAGTGAATTAAAAGACTGAAAATAATCGCTTAATAAACTACTGATGAAAGAATAACCATTATAAAGCGAAAAAATGGATGTTCATTGATTTTGCATAAACTCTTAAAAGTTTTAGATTTTATATGAAGGAGAATGAGAATGCTTATCGTTTTTGGTAGAAACAACAGCCTTCTTTCCGCTATTGTTTGGCCAAACTGTCATAAAATTGGGTAATAATGGAAAGAAGCTACAAATAACCTACAAATAACCTTGAACCGCAATTTACGCTTACCTATAATTAGCTATGTCAAACACTAAGGTTACAAATATCGAGAATACTATAAAACCTTTTTTGACTAATTTCCAGATATTGATTATATTGAATTTGTCACAGTGGATAGGTATTTTAAAATATTTATATGACATAATTTTTAGAGTGACGAATTGGCTTATAAGGATATTGTCTGAATTTTTAGGAATCAAAAAATGGCTCGTCGCTGGAGCGCTAATTAAATTTTTATTACTATAAGGATTTAATGCGGCTACAAACAAGTTCACTTCTTGATAAACATCTTGATCTAATGGAATGCTTGTAGTATATTTTTTTCAATGAAAGTGGTACCTAATAAAATTATACGATTAAATGGGTTTGCTAATCTTGGTTATCTTTTTCAATTACGTTTATTAAGTACGAATAAATTTACTGCTAGATAAGATATTCAAATAAATTGTTTGAATAAATTCAGAAAATAGTAATACCCCAATATTGGCTATCATTGAACAAAAATAAATTAGGGAAATGGTGTAGTGATTATAAGGGTGCAATAAGTATCTGTAAAATATAGGTGAAATATGTTGTACTAAAATACAGTCTACATAAGCTCCATTAAATTAAAAAAGCATAAGCACAGATAAGTGAATTTCAGGTCATTTCTCATAAAATTTAATGAGAAGAAAGAAGAGCTAAAAAGGGGATGAATCTTTTTTTTAGTCTAATCGTATTTTTTTAGATAATTCGATTGTAAAATAGTTGACAATTTTGTGTAAAGCATGTAAAGTAACAGGAGTTGCTAGAACAAGCAATTTACAGAAATAATGAATAAAAATTCTATAGAAAATATCTTTTATAAAAAAGTTATTGACAATTAAAAGATAACTTGTTATTATATAGAAGTTGCAACGAGCTGTTGTGACACACTTTAGACCTTTGAAAACTAAACAAAGTAAGACGAACAAAATGTGAGGGTGACTTAGCAGTGCTAAGTCAACAGTAACAAAATTAGTGAATAATTATTCGCTAGCAATTCAATAATGAGCTTCAAACATCTTTTTATATGAGAGTTTGATCCTGGCTCAGGACGAACGCTGGCGGCATGCCTAATACATGCAAGTCGAACGCTTTGATTTCACCGGGTGCTTGCACCCACCGAAGTCAAGGAGTGGCGGACGGGTGAGTAACACGTGGGTAACCTGCCCATAAGAGGGGGATAACATTCGGAAACGGATGCTAATACCGCATATTTCTAAACGTCACATGACGAATAGAAGAAAGGTGGCTTCGGCTACCGCTTATGGATGGACCCGCGGCGTATTAGCTAGTTGGTGAGGTAATGGCTCACCAAGGCGATGATACGTAGCCGACCTGAGAGGGTGATCGGCCACACTGGGACTGAGACACGGCCCAGACTCCTACGGGAGGCAGCAGTAGGGAATCTTCCGCAATGGACGAAAGTCTGACGGAGCAATGCCGCGTGAGTGAAGAAGGTTTTCGGATCGTAAAACTCTGTTGTTAGAGAAGAACAAGGATGAGAGTAACTGCTCATCCCCTGACGGTATCTAACCAGAAAGCCACGGCTAACTACGTGCCAGCAGCCGCGGTAATACGTAGGTGGCAAGCGTTGTCCGGATTTATTGGGCGTAAAGCGAGCGCAGGCGGTTCTTTAAGTCTGATGTGAAAGCCCCCGGCTCAACCGGGGAAGGTCATTGGAAACTGGGGAACTTGAGTGCAGAAGAGGAGAGTGGAATTCCACGTGTAGCGGTGAAATGCGTAGATATGTGGAGGAACACCAGTGGCGAAGGCGACTCTCTGGTCTGTAACTGACGCTGAGGCTCGAAAGCGTGGGGAGCAAACAGGATTAGATACCCTGGTAGTCCACGCCGTAAACGATGAGTGCTAAGTGTTGGAGGGTTTCCGCCCTTCAGTGCTGCAGCTAACGCATTAAGCACTCCGCCTGGGGAGTACGACCGCAAGGTTGAAACTCAAAGGAATTGACGGGGACCCGCACAAGCGGTGGAGCATGTGGTTTAATTCGAAGCAACGCGAAGAACCTTACCAGGTCTTGACATCCTTTGACCACCCTAGAGATAGGGCTTTCCCTTCGGGGACAAAGTGACAGGTGGTGCATGGTTGTCGTCAGCTCGTGTCGTGAGATGTTGGGTTAAGTCCCGCAACGAGCGCAACCCCTATTATTAGTTGCCAGCATTCAGTTGGGCACTCTAGTGAGACTGCCGGTGATAAACCGGAGGAAGGTGGGGATGACGTCAAATCATCATGCCCCTTATGACCTGGGCTACACACGTGCTACAATGGATGGTACAACGAGTCGCAAGGTCGCGAGGCCAAGCTAATCTCTTAAAGCCATTCTCAGTTCGGATTGCAGGCTGCAACTCGCCTGCATGAAGCCGGAATCGCTAGTAATCGCGGATCAGCACGCCGCGGTGAATACGTTCCCGGGTCTTGTACACACCGCCCGTCACACCACGAGAGTTTGTAACACCCGAAGTCGGTGAGGTAACCCTTTTGGGAGCCAGCCGCCTAAGGTGGGACAGATAATTGGGGTGAAGTCGTAACAAGGTAGCCGTATCGGAAGGTGCGGCTGGATCACCTCCTTTCTAAGGAATATAACGGAAACCCACACATTCGTCTTTACTTTGTTTAGTTTTGAGAGGTCTAATCTTCTCAAACGCTTGAATGTAAAAATTGTTCTTTGAAAACTGGATAAAGTTAAAAATCGTAATTAAGTAAGAAACCAGAAACACACCGAAAAGTTTAAAAAAATAAGTTTTTTAAGGTTCTCATCGAAAGATGAGTATTAAACATTAACGATTAACCATAGGTTAAGTTAATAAGGGCGCACGGTGAATGCCTTGGCACTAGGAGCCGATGAAGGACGGGACTAACGCCGATATGCTTTGGGGAGCTGTAAGTGAGCTTTGATCCAAAGATTTCCGAATGGGGGAACCCAGCATCTTTGATAGGATGTTACTGCTGACTGAATACATAGGTCAGTAGAGGTAGACGCAGAGAACTGAAACATCTAAGTACCTGCAGGAAGAGAAAGAAAAATCGATTCCCTGAGTAGCGGCGAGCGAAACGGGAATAGCCCAAACCAGAAAGCTTGCTTTCTGGGGTTGTAGGACTGAACATATAGAGTCATAAATGAAGTTGGTAGGAGAAGCGACCTGGAAAGGTCTGCCGAAGAAGGTAAAAGCCCTGTAACCGAAACCAATTTCACTCTGATCAGTATCCTGAGTACGGCGGAACACGAGAAATTCCGTCGGAATCCGGGAGGACCATCTCCCAAGGCTAAATACTCCCTAGTGACCGATAGTGAACCAGTACCGTGAGGGAAAGGTGAAAAGAACCTCGGAAGAGGAGTGAAATAGCCCCTGAAACCGTGTGCCTACAAATAGTTAAAGCCCGTTAATGGGTGATAGCGTGCCTTTTGTAGAATGAACCGGCGAGTTACGATCACATGCGAGGTTAAGTTGATGAGACGGAGCCGTAGCGAAAGCGAGTCTGAATAGGGCGAATGAGTATGTGGTCGTAGACCCGAAACCAAGTGATCTACCCATGTCCAGGTTGAAGGTGCGGTAATACGCACTGGAGGACCGAACCCACGTATGTTGAAAAATGCGGGGATGAGGTGTGGGTAGCGGAGAAATTCCAATCGAACTTGGAGATAGCTGGTTCTCTCCGAAATAGCTTTAGGGCTAGCCTCGGAATTAGAATCATGGAGGTAGAGCAACTGTTTGGACTAGGGGCCCTTCTAGGGTTACCGAATTCAGATAAACTCCGAATGCCATTGATTTATATCCGGGAGTCAGACTGCGAGTGATAAGATCCGTAGTCGAAAGGGAAACAGCCCAGACCACCAGCTAAGGTCCCAAAGTTTATGTTAAGTGGAAAAGGATGTGGAGTTGCTTAGACAACTAGGATGTTGGCTCAGAAGCAGCCATCATTTAAAGAGTGCGTAATAGCTCACTAGTCGAGTGACCCTGCGCCGAAAATTTACCGGGGCTAAACATAACACCGAAGCTGTGGATAGAACCATTGGTTCTATGGTAGGAGAGCGTTCTAAGGGCGTTGAAGCTAGATCGTGAGGACTAGTGGAGCGCTTAGAAGTGAGAATGCCGGTATGAGTAGCGAAAGACGGGTGAGAATCCCGTCCACCGAATGACTAAGGTTTCCTGGGGAAGGCTCGTCCTCCCAGGGTTAGTCGGGACCTAAGTCGAGGCCGAATGGCGTAGACGATGGACAACAGGTTGAGATTCCTGTACCAGTTTGTTTTGTTTGAACAATGGAGGGACACAGTAGGCTAAGGAATACGTGCTGTTGGATATGCACGTCCAAGCAACAAGTTTTGAAGTGAGTCAAATGCTTGCTTCTTTAAGAACAAGTTGTGATGGGGAGGGAAATTAAGTACCGAAGTTCCCGATGTCACACTGTCAAGAAAAGCTTCTAGTTAGAAACAAACTGCCCGTACCGCAAACCGACACAGGTAGTCGAGGAGAGAATCCTAAGGTGTGCGAGAGAACTCTCGTTAAGGAACTCGGCAAAATGACCCCGTAACTTCGGGAGAAGGGGTGCTGACCAATTGGTCAGCCGCAGTGAATAGGCCCAGGCGACTGTTTATCAAAAACACAGGTCTCTGCAAAATCGTAAGATGACGTATAGGGGCTGACGCCTGCCCGGTGCTGGAAGGTTAAGAGGAAGGGTTAGCTCTCGGGCGAAGCTCAGAATTGAAGCCCCAGTAAACGGCGGCCGTAACTATAACGGTCCTAAGGTAGCGAAATTCCTTGTCGGGTAAGTTCCGACCCGCACGAAAGGCGTAACGATCTGGGCACTGTCTCAACGAGAGACTCGGTGAAATTATAGTACCTGTGAAGATGCAGGTTACCCGCGACAGGACGGAAAGACCCCATGGAGCTTTACTGCAGTTTGATATTGAGTGTTTGTACAGCTTGTACAGGATAGGTAGGAGCCAATGAAGCCAGGACGCCAGTCTTGGTGGAGGCGTTGGTGGGATACTACCCTTGCTGTATGACCACTCTAACCCACAGCCCTTATCGGGCTGGGAGACAGTGTCTGACGGGCAGTTTGACTGGGGCGGTCGCCTCCTAAAGTGTAACGGAGGCGCCCAAAGGTTCCCTCAGAATGGTTGGAAATCATTCGCAGAGTGTAAAGGCATAAGGGAGCTTGACTGCGAGACCTACAAGTCGAGCAGGGACGAAAGTCGGGCTTAGTGATCCGGTGGTTCCGTATGGAAGGGCCATCGCTCAACGGATAAAAGCTACCCTGGGGATAACAGGCTTATCTCCCCCAAGAGTCCACATCGACGGGGAGGTTTGGCACCTCGATGTCGGCTCATCGCATCCTGGGGCTGTAGTCGGTCCCAAGGGTTGGGCTGTTCGCCCATTAAAGCGGTACGCGAGCTGGGTTCAGAACGTCGTGAGACAGTTCGGTCCCTATCCGTCGCGGGCGTAGGAAATTTGAGAGGAGCTGTCCTTAGTACGAGAGGACCGGGATGGACACACCTCTGGTGTACCAGTTGTTCTGCCAAGGGCATTGCTGGGTAGCTATGTGTGGACGGGATAAACGCTGAAAGCATCTAAGCGTGAAGCCCCCCTCAAGATGAGATTTCCCATCACGTAAGTGAGTAAGACCCCTGAGAGATGATCAGGTTGATAGGTTGGAAGTGGAAGTATAGCGATATATGGAGCGGACCAATACTAATCGGTCGAGGACTTAACCAAAGAAATAACCGGTGTACGACGGATTCAGAACAAAAACGATTTTTACCTTATCCAGTTTTGAGAGAACAATGTTCTCTGATTGAAATTGTGTGGTGATGATGGCAAGAAGGTCACACCTGTTCCCATGCCGAACACAGAAGTTAAGCTTCTTAGCGCCGATGGTAGTGAAGGGTTTCCCTTTGTGAGAGTAGGACGTTGCCACGCAGATTCAATTTTATTCCGCAATAGCTCAGCTGGTAGAGCGCATGACTGTTAATCATGATGTCGTAGGTTCGAGTCCTACTTGCGGAGTTCCATAGTCGATCTATGAAAACAAAAGAGAGATCAGTTAGTGAACCCCATCTGGAGAGTTGTCCGAGTGGCCGAAGGAGCATGATTGGAAATCATGTAGGCGGTGAACACTGTCTCAAGGGTTCGAATCCCTTACTCTCCGTTTAAAATAATGACCCGTTGGTCAAGCGGTTAAGACACCGCCCTTTCACGGCGGTATCACGGGTTCGATTCCCGTACGGGTCATCAGTAACGACGTTACTGGGTTAGAGTAAAAGCACGGTCTCACTTGGAGGTTTAGCTCAGTTGGGAGAGCATCTGCCTTACAAGCAGAGGGTCGGCGGTTCGAGCCCGTCAACCTCCATTAGTTTAAAAAGGTCTCGTGGTGTAGGGGTTAACATGTCTGCCTGTCACGCAGAAGATCGCGGGTTCGATTCCCGTCGAGACCGTTGGTAGAATAATTAAACTAAAAACCATTTCTATAAAGGCCTGGTAGCTCAGTTGGTAGAGCACTTGATTGAAGCTCAAGGTGTCGGCAGTTCGATTCTGTCCCAGGCCACCATTTATGGAGGGGTAGCGAAGTGGCTAAACGCGGCGGACTGTAAATCCGCTCCTTCGGGTTCGACAGTTCGAATCTGTCCCCCTCCATTGTTTTTTATGTAAGACCTTCTATTAAGATAGGGGTATAGTTTAAAGGTAGAACTATGGTCTCCAACACCATCAGTGTGGGTTCAATTCCTACTACCCCTGCCATTTTTAAAGTAAGACCAATAACAAATAATTACCATGGCGATTGTGGTGAAGTGGTTAACACACCGGATTGTGGTTCCGGCATGCGTGGGTTCGAACCCCATCAGTCGCCTTTTTTTTTAATGGGCTATAGCCAAGCGGTAAGGCAAGGGACTTTGACTCCCTCATGCGTTGGTTCGAATCCAGCTAGCCCAGTTTAATTGAATAGCTATTCAACTAAAAAGATGGCGGTATAGCCAAGTGGTAAGGCAGAGGTCTGCAAAACCTTCATCACCGGTTCAAATCCGGTTACCGCCTTATTTTTGAAAAGATGAAAAAAAGTAGTCCATATGCCGGCGTGGCGGAACTGGTAGACGCGCTGGACTCAAAATCCTGTGCCCGCGAGGGCGTGCCGGTTCGATTCCGGCCGCCGGTATATTAAAGCCCCTAAAAACAAAACTGTTTTTAGGGGCTTTTTTTTATTGAATCTGTTATGATAAAGATATTAATATCTAATGTTTTTTTAGTTAAATGAGAGCGCTTTTATATTCGTGAAAATTAATTGAATTAATTTTTTTAGAAAATAGGAGGAGATATAATGTCAACAAAGTCAACTTTTTCAAAAGCAGAAATCAGAAAAGATAATCCCGTATTTTCGTCCTTACGCTCAGTTGTAGAAACGGCGATGTACGGAAACAATAATAAAGAGGTAAAGACGATCGAAGAAGCGTACTTATTGGCTAAGGATTCAATGCATACTATTGTAACAGATTTATTAGTCAAATATCCAGAAAAACTCGAGTTACCCTTTGGAGCAAGGGTATTAGTTGAGAACGGTGGAGCAGTAGTCGGGAGAACAGCAGCGGCAAAACGTATCTTGGGAGAAAATCCTGAAGAAGATGCTAAACTGGCACCAATTATTCGTGAAGCTATTCATCAAGGCGAAAAAAAATTGCGGTATAAAGGAACTGCTTATGTTGGATTAGATCCCGAATTCATGGTGAAGGCCCACTTGAGCGTACCTGTTGGTCAAGAAAATAATATCTATTCATGGTTATTGAATTTCCAAATTTGTAATGAAGTTTATGATGAATTATATGTTCAATCTAGAGCAATAAATGAAGGCGATATTTTTATTTATCAAGATCCAGAATGGCATCATCCAGATTACCCTATGGGACTGGCTTATTTTGATTCAAATCACAATGCAGCTGTTATTTTAGGAATGAATTATTTTGGTGAATTAAAGAAAGCAACCTTAACAATGGCTTGGGGGATAGCTCATAGATTGGAATATGTTGCTTGTCATGGTGGTCAAAAGAAATTTACCTTATCTAATGGGAAAAATTATGTATCAGCCTTTTTTGGCTTATCAGGTTCAGGGAAATCAACATTGACCCACGCTAAACATGGAAATAAATATGCTGTTGAAGTTTTACATGATGATGCGTTTATCATTTCACTAGCGAATGGTTCTTCTATTGCATTGGAACCATCCTATTTTGATAAAACACAAGATTATCCTTCAGATCATCCTGAAGTTGATTATTTTGTAACGGTACAAAATGTCGCGGTCACGTTAGATGAAAATGGAGATAAAGTCCTTTTGACAGAAGACTTACGAAATGGAAATGGAAGAACGGTCAAATCACGTTATTCTACTTCAAATCGTGTAGATAAATTCAATGAACCAATCAATGCTATCTATTGGATCATGAAAGATGATAGCTTGCCTCCTGTAATCAAGGTAACTGACCCAGTTCTTGCTGCAACATTTGGGGCTACATTGGCTACGAAACGCTCAACAGCCGAGCAATTAAAAAAAGGAATCGATGTAAACAAATTGGTGATCGAGCCTTATGCAAATCCTTTCCGTATTTATCCGCTTATTGAAGATTACAATCATTTCAAGACATTATTTACGGATCAAAATATCGATTGTTATATTTTAAATACAGGTTACTTTTTAGATAAGAAGGTTACTCCTGCAGTTACATTAGGCAGTATTGAATCAATTGTTGAGGATACAGCTGTGTTCGAAACATTTGGAGTAATCAATGAGCTGAGTTATCTCGTAATAGATGGCTATGAGCCAGATTTTAACAATCATGAGTATCGTCAACTGGTTCAAGAGCGTTTGCAAAAGCGTGTTGCTTATATTCAAGAACAAAAAGAAAAAAATGAAATGAATGTTTTACCAGATGAAGCTTTAGAAGCAATGAAAGCTCTGATTGACTAAAAGCTGTACTAAATGACATCAAGGTTGGTCGCTTCAAATGACCCTTTTCATTCACTAGAGAGGAGTATGAGGAGATGGAAGAACGTCAAGTTGAAATAACGGAAACTGTTCTTAGAGATGCTCATCAAAGCTTGATGGCGACAAGGATGTCCACACAAGAAATGTTGCCTATTATCGGAAAAATGGCTCAAGTCGGATACTACTCACTAGAATGTTGGGGAGGAGCTACATTTGACGCAGCCATCCGTTTTCTAAATGAAGATCCCTGGGAACGTTTAAGAGCTATTAAAGAGCGTGCACCGCATACAAAATTACAAATGCTGTTAAGAGGGCAAAATCTTCTTGGGTATCGTCATTATGCAGATGATATCGTAGACAAATTCGTTCAAAAGGCGAGTGAAAATGGAATAGATATCTTTAGGATTTTTGACGCACTGAATGACCCTAGAAATTTGGAGGCTTCTTTAAAAGCAGTCAAAAAATACGGCAAGCATGCTCAACTGACTATTTGTTATACAATAAGTGAAGTTCATACCATAGATTATTATATCAAGCTTGCTAGGGAATTAGAAAAAATGGGTGCTGACTCTATTTGTATAAAGGATATGGCCGGCATTCTTACACCATATGTTGCAAAGGAACTTGTTGGATCGCTAAAAAAAGTTTTAACCGTTCCACTTAGTCTGCATACACATGCTACAAGCGGCGTCTCACAAATGACGTATTTATTAGCTGTAGAAGCAGGGGTGGACATAATTGATACAGCCATTTCGCCATTTTCGGAAGGAACGAGTCAACCGCCGACTGAATCGATGGCCATTGCGTTAAATGAAGGGAAGATCACAACAAAACTTGATCTTCAGCTGTTAGAAGAGATAGCGGATTACTTTAAACCAATTCGAGATAACTATTTGGCTAATCAGTTGCTGGATCCAAAGATGTTGGGTGTTGATCCAAAAGCTCTTTTGTATCAAGTTCCTGGTGGGATGTTGTCGAATTTATATTCGCAATTGAAGCAAGCTGATGCAACTGATAAATACGAAGCAGTTTTGAAAGAAGTCCCTCAAGTTCGAAAAGATTTAGGTTTCCCACCATTGGTAACGCCTATGAGTCAAATGGTCGGGACACAAGCCGTCTTTAATGTATTATCCGGGGAACGTTACAAAATGGTCCCAAATGAAATCAAAGACTATTTACACGGTTCATATGGTCGTCCACCAATGCCTATCAGTGATGAGTTCAGAAAACAAATTATTTATAACGATCCAGTTATTACGGATCGGCCGGCTGATCATATCCAACCAGAATTTGAACGCTTGAAAGAAGAATTAGGTGTTTTAGCGAAAACGGATGAAGATGTGTTGACTTATGCTCTATTTCCGCAAATTGGGAAAGAATTTTTACTGAAAAAATACGCAATTCCAGATGCAAAGTTAAAAAAAAATGAGTTGAATAGTGAACAAATAATAAGAATTTCTGGCTATATAAAATGAGGTGACTAAATGGACCGTTTTTCTTATTTGGATATAGTGGTGATTGCTGTTGTTGGACTATTAGTTGTTTTTTTAGTACTCATGAGCTGGCAATTGATTCGTCAACTGGTCATAGTTGGCTCGAAATTTGCTAAAATGAATAGAAAAACTGATGTGCTTGTTCAGGCGAAACAAGATTCTTCAGCAATCGATGAAGAGGATGAGACAAAAATGGTCGCCGTTTTGATGGCGCTGATTTTAGCTAATGAGGATCAGCAAGATAAAAGCTATCAAATAACAAAAATTGAGCGAATTCGGTAAGGGTGTGTGCTGATGAAAAACTATGAGATAACCGTTAATGGTAAAATCTATCAAGTTTCAGTAAAGGAAATAGAAGGTGAAATTAGCCAAGAACCCTCTCGAATCAATGAAAAAAAGGATAGAGGAAGCGTGCGTGCGGAACAATCCGAAGCAATTCCTCAAGAAGGAGTAATGATCACGGCTCCTATGCCAGGAAGAATACTATCTGTAAAGGTAAAAGAAAATCAAACTGTAGTGGCTGGAGAAACGATGTGTTTATTAGAAGCAATGAAAATGGAAAATGACATTGTGTCTCCAGTTAGTGGGGTTGTTCTTAAGGTAAATGTACAAAACAGTCAAGCGGTCGAAGCCGGTGAGTCTTTAATGGTTATTATGCCAAGGTAACGTTTCTTTT